>NZ_JAVBXD010000006.1 GCF_030756675.1 Bacillus multifaciens | reverse complement strand
ACATAAAAACTCTCCTCGCTTCATTTCATTCACGAGGAGAGTGTATCGAAATTTTTAGTTTTTGTCTATTGACTAGATTGTTTTTCAACAGCATGGCAACACCCTCTTTACAGATGAGGGTGTTGGTATTCATTTGTTGCCGCTTCTTGAAGAAGCGTATAAGGATGATATGCAAGTTGAGATTATAGAGGGATTAACGGATGGGATGAAGCTGCTAGGTCCGGTTGAGGAAGCAGAAAATCTTATTATTATTGATGCGATTAATGCAGGTGTAGAAGGGGGAACCATTCTTTCATTAGAAGGAGACGAAATTCCTGCTTATTTTGGTATAAAGATGTCTGTTCATCAAATGGGTTTTCAGGAAGTTCTATTTGCAGCGAAATTCAGAGAGCGCTATCCGAAAAAGATTATAATGTTTGGCATGCAGCCCACTTCATTAGAGCTTGGTGTAGAACTAACGGAAACGAACCAGGCAAAACTAGGAGACTTAGCGGAAGCAGTTATGCATCAAGTAAACCGTTGGAGACATGTATCATGAATCGTCTTGATTTCTTAAAAGAGGTGACAGGAAGCATATTTCAAACCGTGAAATATGTGTATGAGCCTTTTTTAAAGGATGATTTAGAAAAAGTGGAAGAAGCGGCAGATCGAGCACTTGGAATTACATGGGTACCTGTGATGAAAGTTGATGAAATGGGTATTGGCCCGGAAATTCGCTTTGCTTCTGGCAAATCGATTATCGTTTTCTCACATGAAGAAAAGCTTCATGCGATTAGCGGTATTTGTTCGCTTTGCTCCAATCTCATTCAAGTTCGTATGTATGATCATATGGCGACATGTCCGATTTGTGACAAGGACTACGATTTTAAAACGCTGGGCGGAGAGTTATCTGTCCAAAGGTTACAGATAAAAAGGAAGGACCAAATGTATGTTGTTGGTTTTACAGACAACAGTAAAAGGTGATCGTGATGCATGAAATGTCATTGATGGGAGATATTTTGCAGCTTGTGCAAGAGGATGCAGCAAAAAGAAATATTGTACAAATAAAGAAAATTGAATTAATTGTAGGGGAAATTAGCAATGCAATGCCAGAGGCATTGCAGATGGCCTTCGAAATTTTTCGTGATCAAAATCTGCATCTATTTAGCGGCGCAGCACAATTAATTATTCATACAGAGGAAGCGAAGGCAGAATGCGTTATATGTGGTTTGATATATCATCCTACTCAGAAAATCGCATTGTGCCCGAACTGCAACATTCCATCTGGCAAGATATTAGCGGGGGAAACATTTCAAATTTTATCTTATGAGGGGAACGATGATTGATGAATATAACGTTACGAACAGATGTATTAACAAACAATAATAAAGCGGCTGAATTTAACCGTGATCTTTTTGAAAAAACAAATACACTTGTGATTAATTTAATGAGTTCTCCTGGAGCTGGTAAAACGACGTTGTTAGAGGAGACGGTAAAGGCGTTATCTGGATCCTATCGTATTGCTGTTATTGAAGGAGACTTGGCAACGGAGCGAGATGCTGATCGTATCCGCGCAATGGGAGCGAAGGCGGTCCAAATTAACACATATGGCGGCTGCCATTTAGATGCACGAATGGTTGTAGCGAGCCTTGGCGAACTGGATTTAGATGAGATTGATGTATTATTTATTGAGAATGTAGGTAATCTTGTCTGTCCATCTGGATATGATTTGGGACAGAATCATAAAGTTGCGGTTCTTAGTGTACCTGAGGGAAATGATAAGATTCCCAAATATCCGCAAATGTTTATGCGTACTGAGCTAGTTCTTCTGAACAAAATTGATTTACTTCCTTATCTTGATTTTAATGTGGAGGAAGCGAAGAAGGATTTAATGGAGATTAACCCAAATTCAACGCTTATTCCTCTTTCAGCAAGATCAGAAATCGGACTGGAAGAGTGGTATGAATGGATTCATGAGGCGTATAAAAAATGCACGCAGTAAACGTTAGCATCCGCGGACGGGTACAAGGGGTTGGATTTCGGCCGTTTGTATACCAGCTTGCCCATACATATCATCTAGCAGGAACGGTACAAAATAATATGGACGGCGTAAAAATTACAGCTGAAGGAACGAAGACGAATGTACAGCAGTTTTTGTTAGATTTGCAAAGTAAAGCGCCTCGTCTTTCGCATATTAGCAATATAACCATAGTAGATGCAGAGCCAATTGGTGCAACCGACTTTATCATTATTGATAGCAAGCGCTCTGGAACATCTTCGCTTGTCATTCCAATCGATTCTGCAGTATGTGATGATTGTTTACAAGAGATGAATGATAAGGAAAATTTCCGTTATGAATATCCGTTTATCAATTGTACACAGTGTGGACCGCGATATACCATTATTGAAGAATTGCCCTATGACCGTTCATACACGACGATGAAGGATTTTGCGATGTGCTCTGATTGCCAAAGAGAATATGAAGATCCAACGAATCGGCGCCATCATGCTCAGCCCATTGCTTGTCCTGTATGTGGTCCGAAAGTTACACTTTTGGATCAACATGGACATAAGCTTGAAACGAAGCAACCGATTCAACAGGCTGTGAAGTTGATACAAGCGGGACATATACTAGCAATAAAGGGACTCGGAGGCTATCATCTTTGCTGTGATGCAACAAATGAACGGGCTGTGGCGCTGCTGCGAGAACGAAAAAATCGTCCAGCACGTCCTCTTGCGGTAATGGCGGCTTCTCTTCTTGCAATTGATGCTTTCGCTTATGTGAATGAAGCGGAGAAGAACTTGTTGAAAAATCCAGAGGCACCGATTGTAGTTGTAAAGAAAAAAGAAGGAAAGCTTGCAGGAAATGTAGCGCCGAATATGACAACAGTTGGTGTGATGCTTCCGTATACACCGCTTCATCACTTGTTGTTTAAGCATAATGAAAATGGTTGCTTTGTCATGACGAGTGCCAATCCTTCTGGAATGCCGATTCTCTATAAAGATAACGAAGCGCTTACGTATCTAAACGGAATTGCTGATTATTTTCTCGTTCATGATCGAGACATCCTTCATCCTGTTGATGATTCAGTTGTGCAAGTAAATGACGATCGTTTCGATTTTTTTCGAAGAGCTAGGGGGTATGTCCCTGATCCTTTTGCGGCAAGTTATGATGCAAATGGAATGGTTGCTTTTGGTGGACAACAGAAAACAACTTTTACAATTGGAAGAAATGAGCAAATCTTTCTCGGACCGCACATTGGTGATTTAGAAAATATGGAAACAATGAATCATTACTGGCAGGAGTATAACCATTTAATGAAATGGATGGATATAAAGCAGGACATTGCCGTTATCGATATGCATCCAGGTTATGTAACGAGACAGTTTATTGAAGGATTTCATACAAAAATCGAAGTGCAGCATCATCATGCCCATATGGCCGCATGTATGGAGGAACACCATCTTACAGGAAAAGTCTATGGGATTATCCTTGATGGAACCGGATACGGACTTGACGGAAACATTTGGGGATTCGAAATTTTTTATGGGGATGCCAACAGTGTGGAAAGACTTGCTCATTTGCAATATACACCTCTTCCTGGCGGGGAAGTGTGTATTCGTGAACCGTGGCGAAATGCGGTCGCTATGCTGCTATTCCTGCTTGGGGAAGAAGGAGAAAGCTTAGCAATCCTTCTATTTCCAGATAAAGAGAAAGAGATTCATATTATAAAGAAAATGATAGAAAACCATATAAATATTATTCAAGCTGGTACATGCGGTCGCTTGTTTGATGCAGTTAGCGCGCTATGCGGGATTACGAAAATTGCGAGCTATGACGGAGAGGCAGCGATATTGCTCTCGGAATTAGTGGATGAAACATGCGTGCATGAGCCATATTCGTATGAATACATAGAAGACGAGTTTGTTACAATTCAAATGAAAGCAATGATTAAAGAAATTGTGTGTGACGTTTTAGCAGGTGAAGAGGCAGGAAATATTAGCGGTCGTTTTCATGAAACGGTTGTCCAGTCTATTCTTACCGCAATAGAAAGGATAGCTAGTACACAACCTGAGCGAAGCAAAGTCGTCGTATTAGGCGGTGGTAGTTTACATAACCGTTATTTACGTAAACGATTACGAGAAGAATTAACGAAACGAGAGTTTACCGTCTATGTTCCAGAACAAGTTCCTTGTAATGATGGTGGTTTATCGTACGGTCAATTGGCTGTTGCAGCGGCAAAAAAGGAGGATAAGTCATGTGTGTAGGAGTACCAGCGAAGGTTGTGGAAAAAAAAGAATATACGGCGGTAGTTGATGTGATGGGATCACAAACGACTGTTGGTATTATTTTTATTCCCGAAGTAGAAGAAGGAGATTTTGTTATTGTTCATGCAGGTCAAGCGATGAGTATTGTCGACGAACAATATGCAAAAGATAGTGTGTTGGAATGGAGGAAGTTGATCGATGCTCGAAATTCTGAAACAGTCGAATGACCCAGATATATGTATGCCACTTGTGGAAGCAGTTCTTGAAAAAGCGAAAGAATTTCAAAAAAAGTTTGGACGAAAACCAGCTTTCATGGAAGTATGCGGTTCTCATACGATGGCCCTTGCTAGAACAGGAGTAAAGCAATGCCTAAAGGCTGATGTGAATTTAATATCTGGTCCGGGGTGTCCGGTCTGTGTTACGGATCAAAAGTCTATTGATGCAATGATTGCGCTTAGCGATGGAGATAATCGTATCATTTGCACATTTGGTGATATGATGCGCGTTCCTGGGTCGAACAAAACCTTGTTAGATAAAAAAATTGCTGGGAGTGATATTCGGGTTGTCTATTCTCCGATTGATACGCTTGCAATCGCAGAAGAAAATCCGGATAAAGAAGTCATTTTTTTAGGTGTTGGGTTTGAAACAACCATTCCGATTCTTACACTAATGGTTGGGGAAGCAAAGAAGAAGGGGATTACAAATTTTTCTATTTGGATGACTACGAAATTGGTGGAACCTGTTCTGCGCTATTTACTAGAAGCAGGAGATGTACAACTCGATGGCTTTATCCTTCCAGGGCATGTGTCTATTGTGTTAGGGGAATCGTCGTATAACTATTTAGTTGAAGAGTATAATATGTCAGGTAGCATCGCAGGATTTGAAACGGCTGAATTACTTTCTACCATTTATAAACTCATTGATTTAGCATTGCAAGAAAAGATTGCTATTGAAAATAATTATTCATCGGTTGTAAGCAACAGCGGAAATAAAGTTGCTAAACAATGGATGGAAACATATTTAACGACTTGTGATGAATCATGGCGTGGCATCGGTGTTATTTCAAATAGCGGGTTAGATTTAAAGAAAGAATATGATTTGTATAATGCAAAAAAGCGGTTTAAAGTGGAAGTAGGAGAACCGCGGAAAACAAAATGCCGTTGCGGGGAAGTCATAAGAGGTGTGATTTCACCGAGTGACTGCCGTTTATTTGGAAAAGCATGTCAACCATTAAATCCAATCGGTCCATGCATGGTATCGGCAGAAGGTAGCTGCGCTGCCTATTATCAATATATGAGGGAGAGTTTGTAATGGAAACGTTCATCAACTTGGCGCACGGAGATGGCGGAGAATTAACGCATCGTCTCATTCGTGATGTATTTGTAGCTGCATTTGGTAAGAAGGATACAGCATTGTTTGATGCGGCATCCTTACATATCCCGACTGGAAACATTGCTGTCACAACGGATTCCTTTGTCATTAAACCAATTTTCTTTCCAGGCGGTTCGATTGGAAAATTAGCTGTTGCTGGTACGATTAATGATTTAGCTGTGAGCGGTGCAAAGCCGCTTTATCTTACGTGCGGCTTTGTCATTGAAGAAGGCTTTCCAATTTCTGATTTGAAGAAAATCGTAATAGATATGGCGAATGAAGCGAAAAAAACGGGTGTTACGATTGTTGCTGGTGACACGAAGGTAGTTGAAAAGGGAAGTGCCGACGGTGTGTATATTAACACCACTGGAATTGGCGTGTATGAACAAAATAAGGGTTGCAGCCTTGCCTTTGAAGAAGGTGATGCGATTATCATTTCAGGAACGATTGGTGATCACGGCATTGCAGTCTTAACAGCAAGAGGAGATTTGGGAATAACAGCTCCTACCTTAAGCGATTGCGCCTCACTAAATAGAATGATTGATAGCGTACTTCAGCAATGCGGGACGGTTCGCATTATGCGAGACCCAACAAGAGGTGGTCTTGCGACAACACTTGTAGAAATTGCTGAAGATTTTCAAATTACGATGACAATTAAGGAACGGTTGCTGCCGATTAAACAAGAGGTACATGGTGCCTGTGATATTCTAGGCTTCGATCCTCTCTATCTTGCAAATGAAGGGAAAGCTATTTTTATCGTTGCAGACAGTCAAAAAGAAAAAGTAATTGATATTTTAAAATCCTGTCCCGAAGGAAAAGATGCTACCATCATTGGCAGCATTACTGGCAAAGGAAAAGGACAGTTACTTTTGGAAACTCCCATTGGCTCTAAACGAATGTTGAATCGATTAACGGGTACTATGTTCCCACGTATTTGCTAAGTAAACGCCTCCTTTATTTGGAGGTGTTTTTTTTATGCTTTTGAGATTAGTATGTGTAGTATAATAGAAGGAAAATATAAAAGATTTTTCTTGAATTGGAATATTATTACTGCGGAAAATAACATGATATGAGGGGGAGAGATTTGAATAAGTATAGTTTACTCTTATTCGATTTGGACGATACACTTCTTAATTCCACTTGGTTTCATGCGGGGCTAATTAAGACTCTTGAAATGCATCCAATAACAAAAAACCTTGATGCATCTATATTCCTTGAAAAAAATTTGCATATTCCTACTTCTTTATTGGAACGTTTTAAGAACCGGGAACTAACCCCAGTTGAATTTAGAAGAGCTAGGTGGAATCATGCTTTTGCTCATTTTAACATGTCACCTGATGTAGAAGTTATTGATGAGATTGATGCACTGTTTTTTAAAACAGGTATGGCTTGCATTGGTATAAATAATTCAATTACAAGCTTATTAAATGAGTTAAAAACACATTATAACCTTGGAATAGTCAGCAATGGATTATATGACCCTCAATTAAAAATTATCCAAATGGGATTGTCAAAAGTATTTAGTAGCGACACAATATTCCACGCAGAACAATTAGGTTATAGAAAGCCAGATTCAAAAATCTATTCGATGGTATTGGAACGCTTTGGCAAAAAACCAGAGGAGACTCTTTTTATTGGTGATTCATGGATCCATGACGTAGTTGGACCAATAGATGCTGGAATGGATGCTATTTGGATAAACAAAAAGGGTATTTCCAAAGCCACCGCACATATTCCAATTGCAATCGTATCAGATGTGACGGAAATAAGTGATATATTGCTAGGGAGTAACTAAATTACTAATTCAATGTAAAGAAGGGAGCGTGTTAATTTGGAAGAATATTATTGGGATGAAAAGTTGGATTATTTGAAAAATACAAGAGATTTATATTATAACGATGACTATTTAGGATTTTTAGTGAATTCAGTTTGGAAGATTTCTAAGCCTGTACATATCGTTGACTATGGTTGTGGGTATGGCTATTTAGGGCTTAAGTTATTACCATTGTTACCGATAGGTTCAAGATATACAGGTATTGATAAAGGGCAGAAATTGATTAATGATGCAAAGAAGTTGTTTCAAACCCTTCCATATGAAGCTGAATTTATAGTGGCTGATGTTACTGAAATTGAATTAGAGAGTAAGTATGATATAGCAGTTTGTCATGCTTTTCTACTGCATATGACTGATCCAATAAAAATGTTGCAGAAAATGATACATTCAGTTGTTAATGAAGGGAATATTATATGTTTTGAGCCGCATTGGATCTCTAATATGTCTTCGTATCATCTTAGTGAATACGATCAATCAGAAATTATGCAGCTTGGTTTTCTTCAGAAACTGTTTGAAGAAGATGCAAAACGAAGTGGAAAAGATGGAAACATTGGGATTAAATTACCGACATACTTAAGTAAATTAGGTGTAAAAAATATTGATTGCCGAGTTAGCGATAAAGTTAATTTTCTCGACTCTAACGTAAACCAAACAGATAAGCAGAGATTATATGATTCTCTCAAAGAAGAAGGACTAGGTATAGCTCCCGCTGAAAGAGAAGAATTTATTGAACGTTTAATAAATCGAGGGGCTACATTTAATGAGGCATATGAACAGTATAAAGCAGAACTACGATTTTCTGAGGTATTTAACATTAATTCATCTTTAAACTATGCTCCGAGTATGAAAATTACTTTTGGGGTTGTAAGAAGATGAGGAATATAGGTGTTAGTGTCCCATTAAAAAAATGTTTTAGACTATAGAAAAAAGTATTAGATTACTAAAAAATAGTTGTAGACTGAACGGATATTTTTATTTAACTATAGGAAGTTTTTGATGTATTAATATTTGATTTAAGTGAGAAAGGATGTGTTTTTGTGAGAACAAACATTAGAACCTCTGGTGTATTAATACATAATGAACATGTACTTTTACATAAGATGGACGACTTCTGGATTTTACCAGGAGGGGCTGTAGAGTTTAATGGTGTAGATTTCGAAACTACTATGGAAGCCTTAAGAAGAGAATACAAAGAAGAATTAGATGTGGAAATTAATATCATAAAACTATTATGGGTAGCTGAAAACTTTTTTGAGTATGAGAATAAAAAGGAACAAGGAATTGAATTTTATTACCTAATTGAAGTCTCAACAGACACATCAATTTACGAACAAAGAAGTTTTGAAGGTTATGAACATGAATCTAATTCAGTATTAAAGTTCAGATGGTTTAAAATCGATGAAATTGATAGTATCACTATATTGCCAATGTTTCTTAATGAATACTTAAAAAAACTTAAAGAGACGCCAAAAGAAATTGAACATATTATCAGTAAAAAGGTTTAATGCACTCTAAAATATGCATCTTCGATTAAAAGAGCGTTAGGTAAAATTTGGTTCATTATTACTACTTTGGCATATAAATTGAATATTTTTCCTGTCTATTCCTTTTTTATTTAGATATTCAATAAGTTCTCTTGTACATTCTCTAGCTCTCATATATAAGTTGTACATTGATTATGTAGTCTAATACTTTATTTTAACAAAAAATCTTTGTATAAAATGAAATTTAGTCATCAGTCTACATCTTTATTTTATTAAATTTGAAACATAAGAATAGATAAAAACAATTAAACCAATGATGTTTAGTCTAAAACATTATTTTAACTGAACAGTTAGAATTCAAAATCAAGAAGATATTTTTATTTACTGCTAATAAGTGTACACCATGTAAAGAAAGAAGGAACTAAAATTGAATTTAATAAATATGTCCTCTATAGGTGGAGTAGCATCAACTATTGATGAAAAGGTATATGAACGGTGGGGAGGGGTTGTTTCAACAATCATAATTCATCCAGAATATAAAGATGGGCTAGTTGGATTAGAAGAATATTCACATGCAATCGTTATTTTTTATATGGATCAATTTAAGGAAAAAACGCAGTCTTGGATTAGAAAACCAAGAGGGATAGAGTCTTTAGATGAAAAAGGATGTTTTGCACAAAGAACAAAGTATCGTCCGAATCCTATTGGGATTTCTACTGTTGAGATACTATCAATTGAGGATAATGTAATGATTGTTAAAGGACTAGATGCGAATAATAAGACACCAGTTCTAGATATTAAACCTTATGTATCAGAGTTTGATTCAAGAGAAGATACTCGTTCTCCAATATGGATGAAGGAATTAATGAAAGAATATTTCTAATTTACTTGATTATGAATGAAAGTAGTTTACGCTAATAAGTAGAGTTGAACGATATAAGACTAAAGTATATGGTAGGTGTATTCTTATGTTTTTTCTTCAAATGTCAGGTTTTCCAGGTTCGGGTAAGTCAACTTTGTCTAGGGAAATAGCAAAAATGACAGGTGCTATTATAATAGATCATGATATTGTAAAAACGGCACTGCTAGAATCTTTTGGGGTAGATGATATTGATACAAGGCTTGCTGGTAAAATTTTGTATGATATTGAGTGGGCGTTAATAGATTTTCATCTGTCACAAGGGCATGATGTGATACTTGATAGTCCTTGTTTGTATGTAGAAATGGTGGAAAAGGGGACAGCTGTGTCTAAGAAACATTATGCAAAATACAAATATGTGGAATGTTATTTGAATGATATGCAGGAAATTGATAACAGGTTAAAAAACCGGAAGCGAATGATTAGTCAAATACAGCATGTAGAATCTGAAGAATTATTTAGGAAATGGGTTGAAAATAGTAAAAAGCCATCTGATGCTCATTATTTGGTTGTTGATTCTGGACAACCTTTAGATTGTTATATAAATGAAGTGATTACATATATTAATAGTTAAAAATAATTGGTGCAAATAAAAGAAAACACAAGGAAGCTCAAATTATGTTTTTTGGCTTTCTTGCGTTTTCTTTTATGTTATAAACTTCTATTTTGAATTTCCTGCTGAATATTTGCAAAGAATTTGTCAAATCGTATAGCTTTAGATTGTTGTTCTCCATATTTTCGAATATTTACTTCGTTACGCTCGGCTTCTTGATCACCAACGACAAGGACATATGGGATTTTTTGAACTTGTGCTTCTCGCATTTTATAACCGAGTTTTTCATTACGAAGATCAAGTTCTACTCGTACACCAGCATCTTTTAACTTTTCTTCTATTTCTCTTGCGTATTGTTCATGTACTTCGGCAGATACAGGAATGATTTTCGCTTGTACGGGAGCTAACCATGTTGGGAATGCTCCGGCAAAATGTTCGATTAAGATACCGAAGAATCGATCGATTGAACCAAACACAGCACGGTGAATGACAACAGGACGTTGCTTTTCATTTTTTTCATTAATATAGCTTAAGTTGAATTTTTCCGGCATTTGGAAGTCAAGCTGTACAGTTGCGCATTGATGACTTCTATTTAAAGCGTCTTTAATATGGAAGTCAATTTTCGGACCGTAAAATGCTCCGTCACCTTCATTCACTTTATAGCGGAAATTGAGTTCTTCTAATACATTTTGCAGGGCACCTTCCGCCTTATTCCATAACTCGTCGTCTCCCATTGAATTCTCTGGTCTTGTAGAGAGCTCAACTTCATATTCAAAACCGAATATACGATATACATAATCGATTAAATCAATGACTTCTTTTATTTCATTTTCAATTTGTTCAGGTGTTACAAAAATATGGGCATCATCTTGACAGAATGTACGAACTCTGAGGAGTCCATTAAGAGCGCCGCTAAATTCATGGCGATGGACTTGCCCAAATTCAGCCATTCGAACTGGTAAATCACGATAAGAATGCAGCTTATTTCTAAACATCAACATGTGGCCAGGGCAGTTCATTGGCTTTAAGGCAAATTTTCCATGATCAACTTCTGTGAAATACATATTCTCTTTATAATGGTCCCAATGACCGGAGTTTTCCCATAGCCTTTGATTCATCATTAAAGGAGTACGGACTTCTTGATAATTACGCTTTTGTTGAATCCCTCTTAAAAAAGCTTCCATTTCATTTCGGATAATTTGTCCTTTTGGTAAATAAAATGGCATTCCTGGTGCTTCTTCAGAGAACATAAATAATTCTAATTCATTGCCTAATTTACGATGATTGCGTTTTGCGGCTTCTTCTAAAAAGATTACATACTCATCTAATTCTTTTTTAGAAGGGAAGGCAACCCCATATATTCTTTGAAGAACTTGGTTATTACTGTCACCGCGCCAATATGCTCCTGAAACATTTGTTAATTTAAAAGCTTTCATAAAGCCAGTAGACGGTAGATGTGGTCCGCGACATAAGTCTAAAAATTCACCTTGTTTGTAAAGAGTTATGTTTTGATCAGCAGGAATGTCCTGTAATAGCTCTAATTTTAAATGATCACCGAGCTCCTCAAATATTTGTTTTGCTTCATCGCGGCTTACTTCGATTCGTTGAATTTCTAAATTTTCATCAATAATGTTTTGCATCTCTTGTTCAATTTGAACTAATTCTTCAACTGCAATACTATTTGGAAGATCCATATCATAGTAAAAGCCATTTTCAATAACAGGACCAACGCCTAAGTTGATGTGACCGTGTATTCTTTTAACGGCTTGTGCTAATATGTGGGCTGCTGTATGACGTAGTACATCTAAACCTTCTTTTGATTCTAAAGTTAGAATCTCAATTTCTGCATCTTCCTGTATGCCTCTACGTAAATCAAATAGTTGCTGATTCACTTTTCCGGCAATAGCTTTCTTTTTTAACCCAGGACTAATCGATTCTGCGATTGATTCTAATGTAGTTCCTTTCATATACTCCTGTTCACGACCATTTGGAAAACGAATTTGAATCATTTTGTTACTCATCATTATCACTCCATTTCATAATATAAAAAAACGCACTCATCCCTAAAATAGGGACGAGTGCGTATATACCCGTGGTTCCACCCAGATTCCCATCGCACTTTAAAAAAGCGTCGATGGCTCCATGCGCTGTAACGTAGCGTCTACGGTATTGGATACTATGTTTCCCCAATACAGCTCCAAGGTGGTAAGTATATTCTTCTGCGTTTAGGAAGATCTCAGCAACTCTTCCTTCTCTGTAAAACCGTAAGAATACCTCGTGTCCTTTTCATAGCTAATTATTATATGGAATTGAGAAAAATAAAAAACGCACTCATCCCTAAAACAGGGACGAGTGCGTTAATACCCGTGGTTCCACCCAGATTCCCATCGTACTAAAAAAAGTGTCGATGGCTCCGTGCGCTGTAACGTAGCGTCTACGGTATTGGATACTATAATTCCCCAATACAGCTCCAAGGTGGTAAGTATATTCTTCTGCGTTTAGGAAGATCTCAGCAACTCTTCCTTCTCTGTAAAACCGTAAGAATATCTCGTGTCCTTTTCGTTGCTTTTTTATAGCATTAGTATGTTGATTCATAATATACAGTATTTAAATTATTTTTGCAAATCTTTTTTTGGGATAAATTGTGAATTTTTTTAGAACTTTCGTTTTTGATTAGGGTTTACAACATGTATTTTTTTACAAGTATTATATGTAAAAAAAAACTTTTATTTACAAAAAGTCTCAAAAAATAAACGGTAAATATATGAATTCTGATATACTACAAATAAATATCAGAAAAAACAAAAAATAAAAAAGGAGGATGAGAAGAGTATGTCAATTTTAGAAAGAATTCGAGGGAATGTCTCGCAAGTAATCGTAGGAAAAGAAGAGGTTATTGATTTAGCGATGATTGCGTTAGTAGCAAATGGACATGTTTTATTAGAAGATGTTCCAGGAACGGGGAAGACATCATTAGCAAAAAGCCTTGCGAAAAGTATAGATGGCAAATTTCAACGAGTACAATTTACATCAGATACATTGCCGGGAGATGTAGTAGGCTTAGAGTATTTCGACATGAAAGAATCGGACTTTAAAACAAGGATGGGCCCGATTTTTGCGAATATCGTGCTAGTCGATGAAATTAATCGCGCTGTTCCGCGTACACAGTCAGCTCTATTAGAAGTAATGGAGGAGCGTACAGTTACCATTGCCGGAGAAACCCATGTGTTGCCGCAGCCGTTTATTGTACTTGCTACGCAAAATCCATTAGAGTCTGCCGGTACTTTTCCACTTCCGGATGCGCAGTTAGATCGTTTTTTATTAACGATCAGGCAAGGGTACCCAAATCGAGTACATGAAAAGGAGATGTTACGTCGTTTCCGCCAGCAAGACCCGATGCGCAGCTTACAAAGTGTTGTGTCTCTTGAAGATATTTTATCTTTGCAAGAACAAGCGAAGCAGGTTGAAATTCATGAAGAAGTGGAAGATTACTTATTAGATATTGTGGAAAAGACACGTCAGCATGAACTCGTTGAAATCGGAGTAAGTCCGCGTGGTTCATTAGCTTTCATGAAAGCAGCACAGGCCCGGGCACTATTAAAGGGAAGAGAATTTTGTACACCAGATGATTTTTATACTTTAGCAGAGCCAGTATGTGCTCACCGATTAACTCTTAGCATTGAAGGAGATATGAAAACAACGAAAGCACATGTAATGAAAGAGATTTTGGAGCAAGTAGCTGTTCCAGTGGAGAATGTATGAAAGAGAAATTAACAATTAAACGTCCGTTTGTGGAAACGTATGTTGCAGGGATAGTCGCTTTTATTACCATACTCATGTGGCTATTTGTGCAAAATTTCTTACTGTTTGTACTTGCATTCTTCTATTTGCTTATGGTTAGTTTTGCTCATTGGTATGTTCGGAAGGCTTCACAAATATATTGTGAAATAACACAACAACACGAACGCCTTTTTATCGATGAGACTGGACATTGCCGTGTACGCATTGTAAATCCAACAAAACTGCCGATTTTTGAAGTTGCTTTTCGTTTTCGCTCAGATGAACAGATGAAATGGGTATGGTCAGAAGGAGAATTAGAGCAATCTGTTCATTCGTATCGTATTCCTTTGCAGCTGAAAAAGCAGGAAACGTTAGACATAGAATTACATGTATCAGCGCAGCAAAGAGGACTACATAGCTGGCAAGAAGCTGAAATCATTTTGTCTGATCCATTTCATCTCATTACAATTCACATCCCGATCCGGAAACAACAAATGCCGTGTTTTCGTATTTATCCTCGCATTGTCAAAGTAAATATTCCGGAAACAAACAGCTGGAAACACGGATTTCGAACTGCAGCTGTTTCGCCTCTTTATGATGAAACGAAGATTATTGGCGTAAAGGCATATGAACAGGAATCATTTCGTGCTATCCATTGGGGAGCAACTGCAAAAACAGGTGTATTAAGTGCAAAAAAGTATGAATATACGCAAGGTGATCGGTATGCGGTTTATTTAAATGTATTAGGTTCAACGGGCTATACATTGCGTACTGATATAGAGTATTTAATCGAAGTAACAGCGGGTGTTTGCCGGGAACTAATAGCGCAAGATTGTTCATTTGAACTATGGGTGAATAGTATGTGCGAAAACGGAATTGTCCATATAACGTCTGGTAAATACCGAAAACAATTGCACAAAACATTACAATTATTATCGTCCTTAACAGATCGAGATGTTCCGTTATCTTCTTCCTTTTTTTATCAAACAGGTTTTCGCCAGCAAGAAGCTGGAGCGATTCCGATTATAATTGGGAATCCACCTGAAAAACATGGAAGATGGCTGCAAGTGGTGAAATAAAATAGCGTGGGGAAATCAAAAGTTTTTACGGTTATAGAACCGGGAGGACACATGAATATGATATATAAACGAAAGCGTTTTGTATTTCAGATACTATTAGTTAGTATTTGTTTATTACTTGCTATGTTTATATCAAGCGGGGCACTTTATACGCAAACGATTTTGAAAGGATTGTTGAAACAAGAGTGGCCGCTTACGGATGGATGGGAGGTTCCTGAAACACATAAGAAGAAAGAAGAAATGATTCCTCCTGAAAAAGGAAAACGGAAACAAACACTAGCAAATAGCAAAAAAGGCGAAGGGGCGTTGATGGAACAAGATAATAGTGAAGTGGAAAAAAGAAGAGTAGTATCTCCTGCTAACAGTAAATCCTTCCCTAATCAGCAATTGTTCCTCATTCTTTCAGTTATGACAATCGTAATTGTTATAATTGTATTATATCGTTTGAAGAGAAAGAGAGGAGAAAGTGAAGCGGAAATTGTAAAGATGAGTAGTGAGCCGCAAGGTGAGGAGGCTACAATTCAGCAAACTTTCTCTTCTTTACCAGAAAATAAAATTAGAGCCGCTGTTGTACAGTGGGAGCGAACATTACCACAAAATGAACACCGACGTGCTTTTGAAACCATTCAACAATGGCTATTTCGTGTACGGAAAAGTAAAGATATTGTTTCAATCTACGAAGATGTACGCTACGGAAATCGTGATGTTTCAAGTGAAGAGGTAGAGAAAGTGAAAAAGTGGACAGAAGAAAATTGAAAATGAAAAACCTCCTAAACTTGTTCAGTTTAGGAGGTTTTTTTACGTGCAAGATCATGAGTTGTATCTACACTAGAAGTATTTTTCCCTCGTAATAAACTAATACCATAGCCTAATACGGCTCCGATAAGTGCAGGCATAATCCATCCGAGTCCTGCATCATATAAAGGTAATAGGCGAGAGAATAAAGAATTGATTGCTTCAACTTTTAGATTTGCAGTATTTAGTCCATCAAAGAGACTGACAATAAAAGTGAACAGCAAACTCATTTGATATACTTCTGATCTTCCTTTAAAGAATCGGTGTAAAAACGTTAAGAAAATTAGCACGATCGCTAAAGGATAAATCGCTGTTAATACAGGTACTGATATGGTAATCAGCTCTGTTAAACCAAGGTTTGCAATAACAGCGCTGAAAGTAGCTAAAATAACAGCAAATGTTTTATATGAGATTTGTGGAAATACTTTATGGAAATAGGATGAACATGCTGTAGTAAGCCCAACACTTGTCGTTAAACAAGCTACAGTGATCATCATTCCTAATAATAAATTTCCTAAAGAACCGAAGTAGTAATTTGCTACTTTTGATAAAACTTCTCCACCATTTTCTAAATGCCCTAATTTAGAAACACTAGAAGCTCCCATAAATGCAAGTGCAGTGTAAACAGAAATTAATACGACTGCGGCAATAAGCGATGCTTTTATACAAACATTGATAACCACTTTTTTGTCACTTACACCTTTTGCTTTGATGGCATTAATAATGATAATACCAAATACGAAAGCTGCGAGAGTATCCATTGTTAAATAGCCTTGCTGAAAGCCTTTGAAGAAAGAGTTTGTAACAAATTCTTGTGTTGGTGCTTGAATCTCACCAATTGGCTTAATGACAGCAGTAACAACTAAAATACCGATAAATGATAATTTAATCGGAGTTAAAAACTTTCCGACAACATCAACAATCTTTGTTGGATTTAAAGAGAGTAAACAAGTAATGCCGAAAAATAGAATAGTGAAAATAATTAAAGGTAAATGACCGCTATTTTCTCCTACGAATGGTTTTACACCTATTTCAAATGACACGCTTCCTGCTCTCGGTAAAGCGAAAAGAGGGCCAATTGCTAAATACAGAATAAATGTATATACACTCGCAAACAATGGATGTACGCGACTTGCCATTGCTTGTAAGTCATCGCTACCAGAAACACCAAATGCTATTACACCAAGTAGTGGTACACCAACTCCTGTAATTAAAAATCCAGCGGTAGCAACCCATACGTTACTTCCTGCTGTTTGTCCTAACATAGCAGGGAAAATTAAATTACCTGCTCCAAAGAAAAGGGCAAAGAGCATAAGCCCAATCACAAAAACATGTGATGTTTGCACATTTTTTGACACGAAAAAACCTCCAAATTTAAATATTTTGAATTTTTTGTACAACAAATACATTGCAAAGTCAATTTTTGTCGAATTACTACGATAATAACAAAAATAAATTATTATGCAAGACAAAAATGAATTTTTCGTAAATTTATTTTTTCTATCATTTTCATTGTATAGAAAATTTAATTAATTTCACTTGTTAAGCGCTTTCTTTCTGTAGTGTATTACAAGATAGTTTATGATAAATGTTATTTTTGTATAACAAACAAAATAATAAATTAAATATTCATTTATTTCCCAATAATAACAAAATATTGATTCGAAAGTTTATCCTGTGATATTCTGTAAAAAGAACGAATGTTTGCAAGGGGGATGGTTATGGCTCAAACATCAATTGTTGAATATTGGGAGTATTATTCTAATCTTACTAATGGTTTATTGAATCACTTAAGTTCAGAAGATCTTTCTTTTCGGCCATATGAATATATGAAAACATTAGGGGAGGTGCTTCGCCATATTGCAGATGCACGTGAAATTTATCTGCGTGCGATGGTGAATAAAAGAGGGCCATCATGGCG
The DNA here is from genome assembly GCF_030756675.1 of Bacillus multifaciens. Taxonomy (GTDB): domain Bacteria; phylum Bacillota; class Bacilli; order Bacillales; family Bacillaceae_G; genus Bacillus_A; species Bacillus_A multifaciens. The sequence continues at coordinate 152,591 of NZ_JAVBXD010000006.1, read as the reverse complement.
AGAAAAACGGATGGATTCAGAAATGGCTGTAAATCTCGATAAGTTGAAAGCATATTATAGTGAATTAGAAAATGGTTACAAACTGTTGACTTCGGAGCAAATCGAGTGGGAAAGAACTGTGGTTTGGGAAGAAATGAATGATCCTAATATCGAAAAATGTTTCAATTGGCTGGTTCATTTTGAATGTACACATCAAGGGATAGTAAGTGTGTACTTAACTGGACTACACATTGATTATGATATCTCTAGCTAATGAAAAGGAGAGAAATAAAGATGAATCATTATGTTTGTATCACATGTGGTGTACAATACCCACTTAATGATGAACCACCCATAAACTGTCTAATTTGTAATGAAGAGCGTCAATATGTAAATCCGATGGGGCAAACATGGACAACGTTAGACAGTCTACAGCAAAGCAAAACGTATAAGAATGAGATTGTAAAAGAAGAAGAAAATTTATATAGCATCACAACAAAACCGAAGTTTGCAATTGGTCAAAATGCTTATTTAGTTCAAACAGATTCATATAATTTGTTATGGGATTGTGTTACATATATTGATGAAGAGACTGTAGAAAGAATAAATGAACTAGGGGGAATTCATGGAATTGCTTTATCACACCCGCATTATTATTCTACACAAGTAGAATGGGCAGAGCGATTTGATGTTCCTATTTACATTCATGAAGATGATAAGGAATGGGTAATACGTCCAAGTGAGCGTATCATATTTTGGTCTGGAGAATCATTACAACTTTCTGAGAAACTTACGCTGTATCGATTAGGTGGACATTTTAGCGGTGGTTCTGTTTTACATTGGAAAAGTGGGGATGAAGGAAGAGGAGTTCTATTAACTGGAGATATTATTCAAGTCGTTGCTGATTCAAGATGGGTAAGCTTTATGTACAGTTATCCGAATCTCATTCCATTACCTGCATGGAAAGTGAAAGAAATGGCAGAGAAAGTAAACAACTTGAAGTTTAATCGGTTGTATAATGCGTTTCATGGAATTGTGAAGGGAAGTGCAAATGAAGCTGTTCAGAAATCAGCGAAGAGGTATATTGAGGCACTTGAAGGAAAGTTACTTCATAAATAATATCATTACAAAGATAGGTTATAAATAGAAATGGTTGGTGGAGAATGTGAAAAGGTTAATTTGTTTTGGAGATAGTATAACAGCAGGAGAAATGTTTGAGAATAAGGCATTGCGGTTAACGCCTAGATTGCAAAACGCTTTCCCTGAATGGGAGATTTTGAATGCGGGTATCCCAGGTAATAACACGAATGATGCACTTAAAAGACTTGAAGAAGATGTATTATCTCATCAACCTAGTTTTGTAATTGTATTTTTTGGTGCGAATGATGCTGCATTTCATAAACAAATACCATTACAAGAATATAGAGGGAATTTACTAGAAATTGTGGAACGAATTTCACCATACAAAGTATTATTAATTAGCCCAGCTCCAATTGATGAGGAAAGGCAATATGCAAGAACAAATGCTGTTTTAAAACAATATGCAGAGGTTGTCTCAGATGTAGCAGCTCGAACTGGTAGCGATTTCCTCGATTTGTATACATCTTTCATCCAGCTACCAAATTATAAGCTTCTTTTAGAGAATGAAAAACAGGATGGACTACACTTTGGAGTACATGGATATGAATATTTAGCAGAAGTAATCATTGAAAAGATAAAAGAAATTAAGTGGTGAAGAAAAGAAAAAGTAAAGCGCAAAATTTATAAGACTTTGCGCTTTTAATACGTAAAACCGTTATTTCTTTTTCGGTCTTCGGACTAATTCACCACCACAATTTGGACAGACGTGATTTGTACTTTCTGTACAAGGTGAGCAAAAGGTACATTCATATACGCATATATATGCTTCTGAATCTCCTTGAAGAGCAGTATTACAAGTTTGACAGTTCGTTTTCATTTCTAGTGTCATGGGATTTTCTCCTTACATAGTGAAATAAGTTTTATAAGTATATGATAATATGAGATAGAGTTATTTTCCTTTCTGTTAATAATGCATTTTAAGACTTTTCTTTGTGTTTAAAACGAATTTATGAGAGGGACATTACAAATGAAAATAGATGTAATTGATGCGCAAATCTTACAATGTTTAAATCAAAATTCTCGTCTTTCCATTCGTGAACTATCTAAAAAAGTTAATTTGTCTGCGCCTTCCGTGGCTGAAAGAGTACGGAAGTTAGAGGATGAGGGGATTATTGAAGGGTATACGACAAAAATTAATTATGATAAGTTAGGTTTTAACATTCATGCTGTATTAGAAGTGAAAACAAAAAATGGACAGTGTGAAAGGTTTAGAGCATACATGAAAAATTATCCGAGGGCTGTTTTTTGTTATCGCGTAGCAGGGCCTACTAATTATATAGTGAAAATTTCTGTTCGAAGCTTTCAAGAAGTAGAAGCGTTTATCGATGATGTTTCAAAATTTGCTGAAACAGTTACACATGTTATTTTTTCAGAAGTAGGAATAGGTAATAATGTGTTAGACTATTATAGCCCAGTAGAGATGTAACGAATAAAATAAGCTATGAAAAAAACAAGGATGGCATTTACACCACCCTTGTTTTCTCTATTTATCATTGGTATATAGAATTGCACATTTATTGTGTGAAGATGTCTCTCTTTTATCAATTGTAACAATAAGAACACTCACTACAATGAGCATAGCTCCAATAAAAAACGTAATTTTCAACTCTTCATCCAGTAGTAACCATCCAAGAAATGATCCAACAAGAGGTTGAAAGAAGAAAAAGAGTGAGCCAATGCCTGCATCCATTAACTCCATACCTTTGTTCCACAGAAAAAATGCACCAGCAGTTGAAATGATGCCTAGGTAGAAAACTCCTAAGATTATCAATGCGTTAAGGTTTTGTATGCGGTATGTTTGTAAGTCCCATATCATACAAGGTGTAATAAACAAAATCGCAAACAATATTGCATACGTTGTAATGATTAAGGATGAAAAACGTTGCGAGGCAATTTTGACATAAATCGATAATAATGCCCACGTAATAGCAGCCCCTACTAAGATGATAGTTCCGGTGAAATACGTTCCAACTTTTATATCCCATCCGATAACGATGATAACACCTATTGTTGCTAGGAGTACGGAAATGAATTTGCGAATGGTAATACGCTCTTTTACTATTATTCTTGCAAAAATGATCATAAAGGCTGGTGTTGCAGATGTCACTAAGGATCCTGTATGAGCATCGGATAATTTTGTTCCAATGAATTGAAATGTAATGGAAACAAAATAACCGATAAATCCGATCCAAGCAAATAATAACCAATCCTTTTTCGTGATTGGAATCTTTGCTTTCTGTTTTCGCTGCGTGATTTTTAAAATGATAAACAAAATCGCAAAAGCGATGACGAAGCGTAACCAAACAAGCGTAAGTGGGGGAATAAACTCTAGTACGTATTTACTAACAACGTACATGCCTCCCCAGATGCTTGCAGCAAGCGATAAACAAAATGCACCGAGTAATGAATGTTTCATAATTATATGACCTCCGTCTATTTTTAGGAATACGTATCCTTAAGACGAAGCAATATTATTATGCCCGTCTTAGAGACGGATGACTGGTTGATCATTTTCGAATAAGTTGTTGTAATACATCGCGATTCTCCTTTCTATAAAGGGTTTTCTTTTATTTGGTGAATGGATAAGTTTAACCGGTAGTTACCAAACCTTAAAATTTCGTTTAATAAGTTATGTAAGTTTTCTTGGGAGTCTATTTGTACCTTGAGGAAATAACATCCTTCACCGCTAATTTTATGAGCTTCTACGATGGAATCTTCTTTTGTTATAAATGATGTGAATGTAGAGTGTTCATTTGTCTTCATAAAAACTGTGATGAAAGCAGTGTACTGCATGCCTAATTTCAAATGATCTACTAAAATGGTATACGCTTTTATTACTCCTGCATCCTCCATTTTTCGAATACGGTTGCAGGCGGCCTGTCCTGTCATATGAACGCTTTTTCCAATATCTTTCCACTGCATTCGTGAATTGGTCTTGAGTAAATCAAGAATTTTCAAATCTGTTGAATCAATCATGTTTCTAAACCCTTTCATGGTGAAATCATGTGACGTTAAAGTCTTTCATGGGAATGTTATAGCTAACTCGATAAAGCTCTATAATTAGATTATAACTTAATTTTCAAAATATTGGAGGGCTAATAATGAAAACAGGACTTGTATTAATTGATATTCAAAATGATTACTTTCCAGGTGGCAGATGTGAATTACATGAACCAATAAGAGCGGTTGAAAATGCAAGAAAAGTGTTAGATTTTTTTAGAAAAACGAACCTACCTGTATTTCATGTGCAACATATTTCAGTAAAAGAAGGGGCTACTTTTTTTCTTCCGAATACAGAAGGTGTAAAAATTCATCCTCGTGTAGCACCGTTTAAAAATGAATTTGTTGTACAAAAAAATTATCCAAACAGTTTTCTAAAAACAAAATTACTCGAATTACTTCAGCAAGAGGGAATTGATCACTTGGTGATATGCGGAATGATGACGCATATGTGTATTGATACAACAGTTCGAGCTGCTAGTGATTTAGAATTTAGATGTACAGTAATTGCAGATGCTTGTACGACAAAAAATCTTGTATTTAACAATGAACTGATTGAGGCTAAACATGTCCATGCGGCATTCATAAGCGCTTTAGATAATATGTTTGCGAACGTCAGAGAAACAAAAGAGTTTTTATCAAATAAAATGTATATAAATCAATTTTAATTTTTCGACATATAAGTTGCTGTTATGCAGACCGCAACACGACTTGTACTCGCTTGCTCCCTTTGTTTTAAAACATCGCATGTGGCAGGAAAAGGCTCTGACCACTTCTATGCACAGCCAGATGCTCTCGTCCTCCCCTAAAAAGAAAGAGGTTTTTATGTCGGTTTTTAATTTGGCTATATGTAGTAAGTAAAAGAAGCTATTCTACGGCATGTAGATTTGTAGCTTCTTTTACTTTTTGTGCGGAAGAAAGTGAATCTTAATATTTTTATAAATTGTTATCTCCAACTGTAACGTTTGACTGTACAGTTTATGTATTGTATGATTGTTTGTAACATATATTGGGGAGGGAAGGTCGTTGGGAAGGTGTACCGAATCGGACAGTTGGCTCACATGGCTCATGTTTCGAAACGAACGATTGATTATTATACGAATCTAGGTATTTTGAAAGCGGAGCGATCTCAATCAAATTATCGCTACTACGACGAAACAGCAATTGAAACATTACGTTTTATTGAGAGATGTAAAGAAATGCATATACCGCTTTCTGAAATTAAGGATAGGATCGAGGAGAAAAAAAAGCTGCTCGGTGTAAATGAAAACGTTTCGGAACAAGTAAATGATGTAACAGAGCGTATCCACCGTTTGGAGACGGAATTAGTAGAATTAAAACCGTTATTAGATGGGTTAACAGATTCACAACGCGAAAAACTAACGAAACATTTATCAACTCAAACGACAGCTTTAATACAATCTCTTATCTTACTATTATAGTAGGTAGAGCTATCCACCCTTTTAATTTCTGTATAGCGCTTTATTTTCTAAATTTAGAGAGTAAAAGAAAGCAATTATTCATACAGGAGGTGGACACCTTAGTTTTTGAACTAAGGGGGATTCTTTGGAAATATTTAATTTAGTTATGATTGCGATTTTAATCGCATTTACTGGATTTTTCGTGGCAGCAGAGTTTGCTATGGTAAAGGTACGTCCAAGCCGTATTGACCAACTTGTTGCAGAAGGTAAACGAGGTTCATTAGCAGCCAAAAAGGTAACAGCAAATTTAGATGAATATTTATCGGCGTGTCAGTTAGGGATAACCATCACAGCTCTTGCTCTCGGATCGCTTGGAGAGCCTACTGTTCATCGTTTATTACAGCCGTTATTTCAAGATCTACATTTTCCAGAAACAGTTGCGAATTCAATATCGTATATTCTTGCATTTGCAACGGTTACCTTTTTACATGTTGTTGTAGGTGAGCTAGCACCGAAAACATTAGCAATTCAAAAAGCAGAAACAATTACAATGATGTTTGCAGCACCGCTTATTATGTTTTACAAAATTATGTTCCCGTTTATTTGGATGTTAAATAAATCAGCGCGTCTTGTAACTGGTTTATTCGGATTAAAACCAGCTTCTGAGCATGAAGTAGCTCATTCGGAGGAGGAATTACGTTTAATTCTTTCAGAGAGCTATGAAAATGGGGAAATTAATCAAGCGGAGTATAAATATGTAAACAATATTTTTGAGTTTGATAATCGTATTGCAAAAGAGATTATGGTGCCGCGCACAGAAATCGTTGGTTTCTATCTTGAAGATTCAGTAGAAGATCATATGAAAGTTATCGGAAGTGAAAAGTATACACGTTACCCAATCTTTGGAGAAGATAAAGATGATATTATCGGTATGGTGAACGTAAAAGATTTCTTTATTCGCTATATGAAAAACGATAAAGAAGACCTACAATCTATTAAAACATTTATGCGTCCTATTATTGAAGTAATGGAGACAATTCCAATCCATGATTTGCTTCTACAAATGCAAAAGAAGAGGATTCCAATGGCTGTGTTATACGATGAATATGGCGGGACAGCGGGAATTGTGACGCTTGAAGATATATTAGAAGAAATTGTTGGCGAAATTCGTGATGAATATGATGAAGATGAGCATCCCCCAATTCATCATGTTGACGAGCATCATAAAATTGTTGACGGAAAAGTATTGATTAGTGAGATTCAAGATTTATTTGGATTACACATTGATGAAGTAGAAGTTGATACAATCGGCGGTTGGGTGATGACACAAAATCACGAAATTCAAGAAGGACAATTTGTTGAAACAGAAGGATATGAATTTAAAGTTTTAGAAAAAGATGCACATCAAATTAAGCGTATTGAAATTCGTAAAATGGATGTACAACAAGAGGAAGCAGCAACTGTATAGTTGCTGCTTCTTCTTATATTCATGTGAAAATGAAGACCAATATTTTACATTTTTATATTCATGATTATTCAGAATTATGTTAAAATGTAAAATGCATCTTTACAAACGAAAGGTGGATTCATGTGATATTTTCTTCTTTACCTGGTTGGTTTTGGGCAATTTATTATGGTTGCTTATTAATCGCATTCAGCCTTTCTTGTGTTTACTTCTCCCAGAAAAAGAAACAACGCACCAGTATGATAGGCAGTATCATCAATATTTGTTGTATTTTGTTTGTTCCAGTGTTCTCTGCTTTGAACAGTATTGCAAGAGAGGGAAATGAATGGGATCATTTTAAGTTGTCTTTTTCTCAAGGAGAAAGCTGGACGTTTTATACACTTGGTGGGCATATATATATTCTAGTTTGGACTTTGTTGCTGATATGGTTACTTTTTTGCCTTTTTAAACGGAAGATAATGAAAAGTTCTGTAAAAGAATAGCTTTTCTTCTGCATATTTGAGGATTTTTTAGTGGGTCTTTTTAAAGACTAGAGTGTTTTGGGTTAATGGTTTTAATTATATGAACTTTGTTGGAATGAAAGTTACGTCTTCAAAAATGAAAGGAAGATAGAGTATGAATAAACAGCAAATTATTGATGCATACGATATATTAGCTAGTCATTATGAACATAGTGTTGATTATGAGAGTCCGTATAATACAGATTATGAACGTCCGGCTATGATGGGTCAGTTTCCTAGTGATATGAAAGGAATGAATATACTCGATGCGGGTTGTGCCGCAGGATGGTATACAGAACAGTTTCTAAATAGGGCAGCAAAAGTGACCGCGATTGATGTTAGTAGTGAGATGGTTGCGGCTACAAAAAGAAGAATAGGGGAGAAAGCAGAGGTTTATCAACTAGATTTTGAAAATACGTTACCTTTTGCAGACAGTACATACGATTGTATTGTTAGTTCGTTAGCTCTTCACTATATTGCTGATTGGAACCACACATTTGCTGAATTTGCGAGAATATTAAAGCCAAATGGAACCTTTTTGTTCTCCGTTCATCATCCAACAATGGATATTCATTTATCAGAGAATAAACAATACTTTAACCGTGAATTTCTTCACGATAGATGGAAGAAAAGCGGTAAATATGTTGACATGTATTTTTACCGTCGGCCGTTGCAAGATATTATAAATGATACACTTCATCACTTCGAGATTGAAAAAATGATTGAACCGATCCCTACAGAAGAATTAAGAAAAAATCACCCATCATCTTATGAGAAGTTATTGAAACGACCAAGTTTTTTAATAATAAAGGCAAAGAAAAAAAGATTCTAAAATTGTAATATTAATCGCCGCGTAAGGTTCTACGAGGTTACATACTAAGTTTGTGTAGCAATGTTAATTGTAATATAAAATCAAAGTAATTTCAGGAGGAAAGTATGTATACATACATTTATATGGTAAGACATGGTGAATCGCCTAAAACAGAAGGTAACGAACGAACGCGTGGATTGACTGAGAAGGGGAAGCTTGATGCAAATAGAGTAACTGAATTATTGAAAGGTGAAGGAGTAGACACATTCATTTCCAGCCCATATAGCAGAGCAATGTTGACAATTGAGGAGTTAGCTCATTTTTATGAGAAAGAAATTTTAATAGACGAAAATCTTAGAGAATGTATGTTTACAAGTGATGACACGATAATGTCAGATAAGGAATTGTATCCACTTGTAAAGGAGATGTTTTCGAGTCCGCATTATTCATTACGTGGCGGGGAATCAAAAGCAGATTGTCAGAACCGTGCTGTGGCAGTATTGAAGGAAATATTAACAGATTTTAAAGGGCATAAAATTGTAATTGGAACTCATGGACTTGTTATGACTTTAATGATGGAATATTATGATAGTCAATATGGATATGAATTTTTAATGGAGACATCAAAACCAGATGTCTACAAGATGAAATTTAATGGTGAGCAATTAATTGATATAAAGAGATTATGGGCAGTATGATTTTGACTATTACTTAAAGAAGGCGAAGCTGAGCAGCTTCGCCTTTTCTTTTATAAATTTCGTGTTAGTTTGAATGGATTTTATCATGTTTCGCTCAGAACAATAATGGCAATACATTTATTACAGGTTCTTCATAAGGATGAATGCTTTTGATAATACTTAACACTTCTTCAATTTTCTCATACAAGCACTTAAATTCCATTTTATATTCAGTGCCAACGCATATTTCACCTGTAGTACCGTTAAAAGGTTGCGCTCCTTCTAATGGCCTCCAAGATCCTTTAACAAGTGAGTAAGAAATAACATGATCATACTTATATACTCTGTTTTATATGCAATAGATTTTCATTCGTTTTAACAGTTCGATATAAAAAATGAAGAAGTGAAAATCCAACAATGCCTAAAAGACCAAAAAGAATCCAAGGAAGATTCATATCTTGCCAATACTTCGTAAAAAAAGTTCCTGTATAGTTTCCAATCGTAAAGCCTAAGGCAAGTGATAGCTGGAAGAAACCAAAATAGGTTGCTGTGTATTGTTCGTTGCTAAAGTTTGCTACCGCAATATCGGCATTCGGTAATACAAGTGTTTCTCCAATCGTAAATAAAATGACACATACTAGCAGCCAATATGGATGAAAAGAAAATGGGATGAGAAGAAAAGATAGCCCCATTAGTAACACTCCATACTTTACAAGAGACAGCGCATGATATTTTTGGAAGAGATATTTAAATACAATCATAAATAAAAAACCTGTAATTGCGTTTACTGTAATGACGAGTCCTACTAAGTTTTGATCGTGGCTTATGTTATTCATATGAAGTGGTAATGCAACCGTAAGCTGTGTAAACATCGTATAAAAAAATACCATGATAAGTGAAAAAGATAAAAAGGTTTTGTCTTGTCCAGCTGCTTTTAATCCTGTTAAAAGTTGTGTTTCGTACACAGTAACATGAAAGTGAGATCTAAGAAGAAAGAATAGGAATGCTAAAACTAACATGAGTGATCCAGTAAATATAAATGGATACAAAGGATTCCATTGAAGCAATATACTCCCTGCGATTGGTCCAATAATGGCTCCACCGTTTAGAAAGAGGTTTAGGTATGTAAAGGTATCTTTTCTTATATGTGCTGGTTGAGAGCCAAAGACAGCACGTGCAGAAGGTTCATAGAAAGCTGTTCCAAATCCAATGAATATAGTTGCAAGCATAATGGCATGAAATCCAGAAAATATCCCTAATGAAAGAAAACCGATACCTCGTAAAATCATTCCAATTATCATCATAGTAATATAGCCAATCCGATCGGCAAGTATTCCAGTACATAACGGAAATATACGAGAGGTAATTGTAAGGGCTGTTAATATGGTACCAACTTGCATAGCAGAGAAATGTAAAGAATTAGATAAATAGATAGCTAAAAAAGCCATTACAGCAAAATGACCAAGTGTCATAAAAAAAGACGAAAATAATACAAAACGAATAGGTAATGAAAAAGACTTCAAAGTTTTCACCCTTTCTGTTAACCTTCTATTTATTTTAGTGGTTAACCTTTTTATGTTATGATTATACTGAAAATACGAAATAAAGTAAACTATGGAAAGTCGGTGGTGATTTTGAGTAACAACCAAATTGCGCCAGAGATGTTAGAAAGTATAAGAGCCTTTTTAAATACATGGAGAATTCCAAATGAAACGAGAGAACCAGTTGATTGTTTAGAATCGGAAGAAGATATATATCAGTTTATGATGGAGCAGTGGAATGAAGAGTTGCCTTTTGGCTCACTAGAAGAAGTAAAATTTTTTCGAGATACAATTCGTGAGGCAATGGAACAACAAAAGCCGTTAAAACCATTGTTTGAAAAATATCCATTGCAAGTAATGACGCTGGATGAAGCGGACGTCATTACATATAAAGCAATTGATGAGGAAAATTTATATACATTTTTATTGCGGATTATTATTTCTGCGATTACAAACAAACAGTGGGGAAGATTGAAAGCTTGTCCAGATTGTAAATGGGTATTTTACGATCAATCCCGTAACAGTAGTAAACGTTGGTGCGGTATGTATGCTGAAGGAGAAGGGGGACGAGCTTGCGGAACAATTGCAAAAGTAAAAAGGCACCGAGCAAAGAGAAAAGCGAGTTCAAGTTATATAAAATAGCGGAAGCTTTGCAGTTATGCAATGCTTCCGCTATTTTCTTACTTTTTACACTGAACAATATGCTGCATAACATATTTATGTTGAATGCAACTTGCTGTTTTAGCTGTATAATACGGACGTTGTTGTTCTAATTTTACTCTTTGCTCCATTGTTTTCTTTTCATGGTCGGATATACGTAACATGAAAATCATCTCCTTTTATCTAACAATATATTTGAAGTACACAAGAAACATACTGTTAGAGTTAAGGAGGAATGCTTTGTAGCATAAGTAAAAAGCACCTTCCTCTCTCAATGAGCTTACGAGGTTAGCTGTCGGACTCGGAATGTGAGAGTATCCCTACTAAAAAGATTCGCCCCAAGTGGCATATGCCACAGAAATGGTTCCCCCGCTCCAAAATTTGGATTCAGCAAAAGGTTATATACAAATAAAATTAACATATTTATCCAAGTTAATCAATCTATTTTAGCTTTTTTAGTTGTACAAGAACGAGACCGTCTGGTAATGTAATTTCTTTTGTTTCTATAAAATTATGTTTCTTATATAAAGAAAGAGCAGGCGTGTTTTTTTTACCAGTTTGTACAATATAGTTTGTTGTTTCTTCATGTAGTTGAAAAAGGTGTTGCAGTAGTGCAGTTGCAATTCCTCTATGAAAATATGTAGGAGAAACAACGAGGCGATGTATATCAACAATAGCATCCTCATATAGAAACGAAATAAACCCAGCTAACGTATTATCATTGAAATATCCATAAAAGATTTCTTTACAATTTTGAATATCAGTAATTGTGTCATACAATCGCGGAATTGAATTGTTTTGAAGGTACTGTGCTTCAATTTTATATGCGGGAATTTGAACTTCTAAAATTTCCGCAGCTTCTTCAATAGAAGAAGCTGATAGTTTTCGAATCATATAAAGTCCTCCTTTTCTGAAAAGCGTGAGAATATAAAATTCTCACGCTTTCGTATCATTATTTTACATTTTCACAAGTAATTGATTGGCATATCGACGTGCCCATTGATCAGCTGCTAATACTTCTTCTAATGTAGGATTCGCAGTATTATGATGAGCTTCTAGGGCAGAATAGATTGTGTTTTCAATGTCAAAAAATGAAATTTTATCTTGTAAATATAATGCATTCGCAATTTCATTCGCAGCATTTAATACAGCTGGAGTTGTCCCCCCGATTTTCCCAGATTCATAAGCATAGTGTAGGCAAGGGAATTTCTCTAAATCAGGTTTTTCAAAATGCAAGCTACCAACCTCTAATAAATTTAATTTTTTAAAAGAAGATGCTAAACGTGATGGATAGTGGAATGCATATTGAATCGGCATACGCATATCAGATGCCCCAAGCTGAGCCATAATAGAGCCATCTACAAACTCTACAAGAGAGTGAATAATGCTTTCTTTATGAATCATAACATCGATTTTGTCATAGGGAACGTCAAATAACCAACGTGCTTCCATTACTTCAAATCCTTTATTTAGTAATGTTGCACAATCAATTGTTAATTTTGCTCCCATTAGCCAGTTTGGATGTTTTAGCGCATCTTTCGCTTTGAGAAGTTTCATTTCTTCACGTGTTTTATCTCTAAATGCACCGCCAGAGGCTGTTACAATTAACTTTTCAATTTCTTTATTATTTTCACCATTTAGGCATTGGAAAATAGCAGAATGCTCACTATCTACGGGAATAAGGCGGCAATCATTTTTCTTTGCTAATTCTGTAACAATATGACCGGCTGCCACTAATGTTTCTTTATTAGCGATAGCGATGTCTTTTTTCGCTTTTAAGGCCTCGATTGTTGGAAGCAGTCCTGCTACACCAACGACGGAAGTTAAGACAAGATTACTATCAGGGTGCGTAGCAACTTCAATTAAGCCGTCTTCTCCGTATACAATTTTTGTTCTAGTAGAAATACGTGAGCGCAATGTATTTGCTAATTCTTTCGTACCAACGCTGACAATTCGTGGCTGAAATGTTTGGATTTGTTGTTCTAGCATATCAATATTTTCATTTGCAGTTAAACCAATAATTTGAAAATGTTCTGGGTGAGCAGCGACTACATCTAAAGCAGATGTCCCAATCGAACCAGTTGATCCCAAAATTGAAATATATTTCACCATAATAAATCCTCCATAGTTGAATGAATCTTTTTCGTAAACTTATATGTAATTAGCTAAAAAAAGGAAAATTCCTGCTTGATAAGACAGAAAGTTCCCTTTTATCTAAAAAAACATCATGGTATAATAAGGAAAAATTAAAGAAAAAGCGATGAAAGAGAAGAGTACATATTTGGAACTTCACAGAGAACTGATGGTTGGTGGGAATCAGTAAGGGAAAAATGTGGAATGGGCTCTGGAGCTGCAAGCTGAATTGAGTAGGCTTTGACGGTTGTTTCGACGTTACTCGAATCATAAAGAGAGCTATGAAATTGTAGCTAATAAAGGTGGTACCACGGGAGTCCCTCGTCCTTTTTAGGATTGAGGGGCTTTTTTATTTGTAAAAGGAGGAGTAGTTGTGAATAAAAAAGTTATGTTAACAGGAATTAAACCAACTGGACATCCGCATCTCGGAAACTATATTGGAGCAATTAAACCAGCCTTGCAGCTTTCAAAACAAAGAGAAGGAGAGGCGTTATATTTTATTGCCGATTATCATGCCTTGAATGCCGTACAAGATCCAAAGAAATTTCGTGAATATACGAAAGAAGTAGCGGCAACGTGGTTATCATTAGGGTTAGATGAGCATGTAATCTTTTATCGCCAATCAGATGTACCAGAGATCTTAGAGTTATACTGGATTTTAGCTTGCCTTACTCCGAAAGGCTTAATGAACCGTGCTCATGCATATAAAGCAAAGGTTGAACAAAATTTAGAAGCAGGAGTAGATGTAGATACTGGTGTAAACATGGGATTATATACGTATCCTATTTTAATGGCTGCTGATATTTTGTTATTCCAATCAAACTATGTTCCAGTTGGAAAAGATCAAATTCAGCATGTAGAAATTGCTAGGGATATTGCTTCGTATTTTAATAACACATTTGGAGGAATCTTTGTATTACCTGAGTATATCATACAAGAAGAAGGAGCGATTGTGCCCGGCCTCGATGGACGAAAAATGAGTAAAAGCTATGGAAATGTCATTCCGTTATTTGAAGAACCAGAAAAGCTGAAAAAACTGATTTTTAAAATCAAAACAGATTCTTCCTTACCAAGTGAACCGAAAGAACTTGAAACATTATTTATGTTGTATAAAGAATTTGCGATAGCTGAGGAAGTCGCAATCATGAAAGAGCAATACGCAACAGGTATCGGCTGGGGGGATGTGAAAAAAGAGTTATTCCGCGTCATCAATCGTGAGTTAGAAGAGCCAAGAAAGAAATATGAGATGTATATGAATGAGCCGTATTTACTTCAAGAAGCAATAGAAAAAGGAGTAGAGAGGGCAAGGGCAATTGCGAGGGTGAATTTAGCAGAAATAAAAAAACGGATTGGGTGTTAATGTAAAAACCACCCAATAGATTTGTTTCATTTATGTGTGAAGGACGTTTATGAACTGCACCCAAGTGAGCATTTCAGGTTAGAACAAATGGTAAGAAACGTGTTTGCAAGGGGGAAGAAGTATATTGGCACAAGTTGAGCTGATAGAATTAGACGAAGGGTGTTATTGTCTTCGTAGCAAACCAAATTCAACAGGTTACATAAACAAAAACAATTGGCTTATGCTCAGCTAGATAAAAATTTCTTGTTTCACATTTGGGAAATTGATGACAACATAGATATTAAATTTATTGATAAAAATAATAAATTTTTAACACATGTTCCTGTTGGACTATTTCTTAGTAAACTTCCTAGCGAAAAAGATCAAATGAATTTTAGAAGAGAGTATAGAAATATATCAGGATTGGTATTATTAGAACTATCGATACGTGAGGAATCAATTTATGTAAGAGAAATGAAAAAGAAGAAGTTTCTGCATTTAGATACTTAGAAGAAACTTTTTCACGAGACTTAATGAATAGAGTAAAAAGCCCTCTCATGTGAGAGGAGCTTTTGTGAATAAGATAAAATACATTTAACACTACCTTTTTGATGAATGTTAAATTGAAGTTTCTTCTTTACGAGCTGCGTCCATCATAATGAAGATAGCCGATAAAATGTGCATAATCATCCCGACAAATGGAATCCAGGCAATACAAGATGTTACAATTCCTAAAACATTACCGTTAGCGTTTATTCCACTCTTTTTAGCTAATACTAAAGTAATGATATGTAATGCTAACATGAAGAGAAGTGGTAGCCAGAGTAAAGAAACAATAATTGCTCCACCTAGCACAGGTATTCCTAATAGGGCTTCCAAACCACCGCTCACCCATTTTAATATTTTTACAGTGTCTTTCAAAATATGTCCTCCTCAAAAACTAACATGAATTTATTACATTATTCAGTATAACAAATAAATTGTTGGGTTTTAAGGGATTATTTGCTAATAATAGAAAGAAGTTTAATATATAGTAATTTATAATTAAAAGTATAGGCACGTTCGGTGAAATCTTTGTATTGCCTGAGTATATCATTCAAGAAGAAGGAGCAATTATACCAGGTCCCGATGGACGAAAAATGAGTAAAAGCTATGGAAATGTCATTCTGTTATTTGAAGAACCAGAAAAGCTGAAAAAACTCATTTTTAAAATCAAAACAGCTTCTTCTTTATCTAATGAACCGAAGGAACTTGAAACATTATTTATGTTGTATAAAGAATTTGCCACAGCTGAGGAAGTTGCAATCATGAAAAAGCGATACGCAACAGGTATCGGCTGGGGGGATGTAAAAAAAGAGTTATTCCGCGTCATCAATCGTGAGTTAGAAGAGCCAAGAAAGAAATATGAAATGTATATGAATGAGACGCATTTACTTCAAGAAGCGATAGAAAAAGGAGTAGAGCGGGCCAGGGTAATTGCTAGGGTGAATTTAGCGGAAATAAAAAAACGAATTGGTTGTTAATCTATATTGTTCTTTAAAAATGTATCTAAAATTAATTTATGTACTGATCCAATATTTGTAGGGAGATCTTGGATAGGAAAGAATCGTAACTCTTTTGATTCAGTGTGATCGATTCGTAATGTTCCTTCAAAATCACGACAAATATATGTAACGAGAACACCATAAACTTGATCTCCATTAGGGTATGTATTAAAAAATTCTTTCCCAGAAAAATTTTGAAATGGTTCTAATTGTTTCACGATTAACCCTGTTTCTTCATAGACTTCTCGCTTAGCGGCCTCTTCTAACGTTTCACCGCATTCAAGTGCGCCGCCAATTATACCCCAGCAGTTGTAATCGCTGCGAAGTTGAAGAAGTACTTCGTTATTTTTGTTTAATATAATTACATGTGAACCTACTAAAATGAGTGGACGATTTCCAACTAATTTACGCATTTCTTCGATATATCCCATATAGACACCAATCCTTTTTATTTATATTACATACGTCAAGTTGTAAGTATGTTTCGTATGGAGTTAATCTAAACTATTCTAAAATGGGAACAGAATGATCGGCTCTTTTTAAAATAGTGTTTTTTCCTGTGTATTTTGTATATATGAATTCATTTTGATTTTCCGACATATAGATTGCTGCTATGCAGAAAAAAAGGAGCTTCCACTCGCTTTCTCCCTTTGTTTTCACTTCGCATGTGGCAGGAAAAGGCACTGACCGATTCTATGCATGGACAGATGCTCTCGCCCACCTATAAAAAGATGGTTTTATGTCGGTTTTTTAATTCGTATTTATATAGTTGCCACAATCATTGTTTCCCAATATATCTTAATAGAATGCTGGCAACTCTTTTAACATTATTTCTGCTTGAGATGTTATATTACTAAATTGAATATTAGATACAGTTCTAAAATATAAACTGCGTAGGAACGTTTTTATATTTGTACATAGATTACAAAAATCATTGACTGGAAGTCTTGCTTTATATTGCGGGAGCAAGTTTAATTTGATACGGATAATCTCAAAAAACTGCTTTTGTGAGAAACCTTTTGATATCATGGAAAGAAGAGGGGTAATAATACGCTCATCTTCATCAAAATGATACACTATAGAATAAACGAATATTTTATTTAAAAGACAATGAGTTAGTTCTTCGTAATATTGCTGCGGCAGTTTTGGATTATGAATCAAGGCATCAAAAGTATCGGCTGCATGAGCAACACTATGCGCCCAGCCGTGAGGGTGTACATATCCTCTTAAATCAATTTCTTGGTTCATATAATCTACTAATTTTTCTTTGACGATAATAATCATTTCTGGTGGTAAAAAATTTGTTTTATTATCTGCGCATAATATTAATGCGATTAATAATGTTGTGAAAGAACGCGTAAAGACGCTATCATTATCATTAGAAGTGATGCCGCAATATAAATATTGTTCTTCTAAAGTTAGGATAAGTAATTTTTCTAATTGAGCTCCAGGAAAATAATCACGTGAAATGAGGTAAGAAAAGGTAGAGTAAATCAATTGATCTCGTAAATAGCTGTCTAACGTTCCAATATGCTCTAGCATATGTATGCTTAATTGATTTAAATCGATATTTTGAGGTAATAAATATCCGTTTTTTTGAATCGTTTCTAACAATTGCTGCAGCATAATGGTATTCAATGATGCTCCCCCTCATTTTAGCTTTATCGATATGATTAAAAATTACTAATGAAAGGTAATGTATCCTTTCTTGATAAAAACATCAAATTTCTAGTATTCTACATATTCATAAAAACTCCTGCTCATGCAATCGAAAACAAGTTATTTTAAAAAATATACAGAAAGAGGTTAAAGAATGAATCAATTTGTTAATATGGAACGTGATTTTAAAGTATTAGTAGGAGAACCGCATTATATTACAATTGAAGAAAATAATACAGTTTCCTACACAAAGGAACAAGTTACAGAAATTGTGCAATATTGGATGGGAAAAGCAACGGATAAAGGAATTTTACATTTACATTTCGTTATTTCATCAAAAAGTCCAAATTTTACACATTATGAAGAGGTGTTTCAGCGTTTGCAATTTCAGCATCAAAAAAGTTGTGTGATGGTACTGAAGGATTTATCTGATGTTACAGATGTGGAAGTTCCGTTTACACTGAAAACAATAGATGAAGTAGGCGAAGACACATTTAAAACAATTTGGCTAGAATCTATGCAGGATTCTTTAAATATGAAAGAATCGTTATCTATAGACCAATTATTATATGCTTTTCAAACAGAAATTGGCGGTAGATGGAATGAACATTGTTTAGTCGCTCTTCAGGGAGAAGATCCAGTAGGTGTTATTTTGCCGCATATAGAGCCAGGTACGGTAGAAGAAGGAAGATTATTTTATCTCGGTATTGTTCCGAATATGCGTGGAAAACGATACGGGACAATGCTTCATGAAAAAGCATTATATATTTTAAAAGAAATTGGTGCTTCATATTATGTAGGGAGCACTGACGAAATGAATGATGTTATGAAGCAAGTGTTTTCTTACAACAACTGTATACAGTTAGGAAAGATAGAGAAATACACTAGAGTGATTAGAAAAGGGTAAATGAGGTTCCCTCTCGAAGTATAGAAGAACTCAATCAAGGGGGAATTGGATGATAAAACAAGCATTTAAAAAAATGATTCCGTTATATCCGGAAATATTATTTCCAGACTGGCATGTAGAACACATATCGCAGCGGCAGGAGAGTGAAAAATGGGAATCACTTTGGTTTCAGGTGATTACTCCTACAGGAATATTTCGAGTGAAACAGTTTTTTCTGGATATTATGGAACCGACTTTTCCAGATAGTTGTCTGTATCACGCACAGGGCGTGTGTTTTCAATATAATAAACTTACATATTGGCGTGGGGTAAATTATAAAGGGTGCGATAGTTATGTCACTTCTAAGTGGAAAACACAAATTGAAATTTCTATTGATAATGGAGTTATTCAGCAGCATGAGATGGAGGAATTTTTATATGGGTTACAGCCACTTGAATTAGAGAAAGCAAAACAACAAATAAAATTACCATTTCATCAACTAAGCTTTCAGGCTCAAACAGAAAAGGGTGGAGGCGAAATTAGTCGTTGCTCCGTATGGTGTTCTCCTGAAGAAAAGAAATTTGAAGCATTACCGCTTCTAGTTCCTTATTCATGGGAATTAGAGTCTGTTGGTTTTGGTGAGAACGAAACGCAGTATGTATATTGGGATGCCAAAGAGCAGTTATATACACTATGGGCATGTCGGCATACAAATTATTGCTATCACCCTGTATCCTCATGGATAAGAAATTATAGCTCCCGCAAAAAGTCGAAAACTGTGAATACTATGTGCATCCACAAAGAGGTACAGTTGTATATCAAGATTTGGGGAATGAACAAATCGCCTATGTCTTTCGAGGAATGCCTTGTACATCTTTTACAGATATACAAGAAATGTTTTCTCTGTATTTATAAATTGATTGCAAAATGTCATGAAATATGTAAGACGCGTTACATTGATGTAGTATAAAATAGGGGTTAGAAAAGATAGAGAAAGTGATAGGTGAATGAATGGAAACGAACATGAAACAAACAGGTTTAGATGTAACAGTAGAGCGAGAAAACGATAACACTTTATCTATAAAATGGGGTACTTTAGAAGAATCAGTGCAGGTGTATTGGAGTACATCTCCGGAGAGTATTGAAGAAAATGGACAATTATTAACGATTGTAACAGATGCTTCATCAGTTACAATTGAAGATCCGAATCCAGCAGAGCGTGTTTATTTTCGATTGGTCACGAATAAAGGAGAGCGAATTACAGTAGCCGAGCGCCGCTTACCACTACAAGGTGCGTTTAACTTTCGTGATTTAGGCGGGTATGAAGCGAAAGATGGCCGTGTGGTGAAATGGGGGAAATTGTACCGTTCTGAAGAATTAGCAGGACTAACAGAAGAAGATATTCGTTATATACATAATTTGGGATTGAAAACTGTCTGCGATTATCGCACAGATTTCGAAGTGCAACATAAACCAAACCCTGAGATACAAGATGTTCGTCAAGTTTCCTTACCAGTTATGCAAGATTTAGCGAAAGATTTAAATATTAATGAATTTTTCCATATAGGAGATTTATCAATGCTCGGCAAGCCAGGAGAATATTTAGTGAAGATGAACCGAGATTTCGTAACTGGCAATGAAGCATTTGTGACATTTTTAGAACTTATACAAGACGCAAACAACTTACCACTTTTAAACCATTGTACAGCAGGAAAGGATCGAACTGGTTTTGCATCTGCTTTATTATTACTGTTATTAGGTGTGCCAGAAGAAACGGTCATGCAGGATTATTTATTGAGTAACGGATTTCGCGAACAGTTGAATGAGAAAATGATGGTCTTTTTAGGAGCACAGCTTAAGGATGAAACAAGTATTGAAATTTTAAGTGCGATGTTTGAAGCGAGAGTTGAATATTTGCAAGCGGCATTTGATGAAATTCACAATGTATATGGTTCTGCCTGGCAATATGCTGAAAAAGGAATTGGACTTTCGAAAGAACAGATAGATAATTTACGCAATTTATTATTAGAAGAAAAATAAGATAGAAGGTAGAGATTGCTTTTTAGAATCTCTACCTTTTTTATTTTCTTTATTTTATAATTAATTTGAAAATTGTTGAAATAATTACAAAGATATCCACATTATAGATAGTGTAAATAACGTAAAATTAGAAATATAGGGAGGGATGGGGAAATGTTAGCATGGATATTAGGAGTATTAATCATAGTAGCAGTGACAGTGATGGGGACGATAATGGTTGGGAAAAGTGAGGAAGAAAATTACGGAACTTCAACGAAAGGAAATCTTACGAGACTTTCAATTATTTATCTACTTTTAGGGGTTGTTTTAGCAGTTGGGGTAGCTTCATATATATATTTTTATGGATAAGGAAACATAGGGTAGTAGAAAGAAAGTAAGACCTTCAGTAGGAGGTCTTATTTTCGTTAATGTGAGATAAAGAGATGTTGTGTTCGATAATTCTAAAAAGTTATAAAATACAGAAACATACTATGTTATAATTTAAATGTAATTATTGGAAAATAAGAGAAGGGCTGGATATGAATGATTGAAATTATTAATGTATCAAAGAGCTATAGTGGTAGTAAATTTGCAGTAAAAGACTTAAATTTAACAGTGCCAAGCGGAGAGATATTTGGCTTTTTAGGCCCCAATGGCGCAGGGAAATCAACGACAATTAAGATGATAACAGGTATTCACTCTCTTGATAGTGGGACGATTTCTGTAAATGGAAAAGACATTGCGAAAGAGCCGCTTGAAGCGAAAAAGTTATTTGGGTATGTTCCTGACAGTCCTGATATGTTTTTACGATTAAAAGGCATTGAGTATTTAAACTTTATGGCGGATATGTATGATGTTCCGAAAGATGTACGTCAAGAAAAGATCCGAACACTAGCAGAACGTTTTAGTTTGTACGAAGCATTATCTGATCAAATTCAAAGTTATTCACACGGAATGCGCCAAAAAATTATTATTATTGGAGTTCTTTTGCATGATCCAGATGTCTGGATTTTAGACGAACCAATGACTGGATTAGATCCAAAATCGGCATTTATACTAAAACAAATGATGCGTGAACATGCTGATAAAGGAAAAACGGTGTTCTTTTCAACACATGTGTTAGAAGTTGCCGAAAAATTATGTGATCAAGTTGCGATTATTAATAAAGGAACACTTCAATTTCAAGGGAATTTAGCAGAAATACGAGAGCACTTTGAATCTAATGAATCTCTTGAAAAAATGTTCTTGGAGATGACAGAAAATGAATAAAATTTGGATGTTAACAAAAATATTATTAAAGATGAACTATGCTGATATGGTAACTGATAAGAAGAAGCGTGTTTCATCTTTACTTTCATTATTAGGTCTTTTCTTTGTTGGATTTTTATTTATAGGTCCACTTGCGAATGGTATGTATGGCGTATTAAAACAAGTTAATCAGGAAAACGTACTACTTGGCATGGGATTAGCTGTTGGCAGCATCTGGGTATTTGTGTTTAGTATTACAACAATTTTAACAGTGTTTTACTATAGCGGTGACGTTGAAATGTTATTACCACTACCACTTAAGCCAGCCCACATTATTACTGCGAAGTTTATTACCGTTTTAATTACACAATATGTAATGGCTTCGTTTATTTTATTTCCTATTTTCATTGTGTATGGATTACAAAGTGGTGCATTTATTACATATTATGTTTACTTTTTAATTGTTTACGCATTTTTCCCAATTATTCCGTTAGTTCTTGCTTCACTTCTTATGACAATCATTATGCGTTATACAAATATCGCAAAAAATAAAGATCGAAGTAATATGTTTATGGGGTTATTTACTTTATTGCTAATTGTCGGTATTAATATATTTATACAATGGAAAAATAGAAGTGCTGCTTCTGGGCGATCAGCAGCAGACTTTCTTACAAATAATCAGTCTTCATTTCTATTTGAAATGACAAACTATTTTCCGACAACATATTTTGGGGCAATAGCATTAACAGAAAGTACTTCGTGGAAAGGAATTTTCTATTTACTTCTTTTCGCTGCGATTTCGTTAGCATTTTATGTATTGTTTTTCTATGTTGCAGAACGCACATATTTAAAAGGAGTTATTGGAATTTCAAATAGTACTGCGAAAAAAGAAGTGATTTCTTCTGCGAATTTTAATAAAGCTACCGTACAAAATTCACATTGGAAAGCATATGTGAAAAAAGAGTTTCGTATTTTGACTCGTACGCCACAATTTTTTATTAATTGTATTGTGCAAACTTTCGTGATGCCAATTATGTTTTTCTTTGTTATTTTTGTGCAAGACGGGAGCTTGGTTTGGATAAATAAATTTATAAATGATAGTGAAACAACAGGTCTTGCGCTTGGTCTTGCTTTTTGTGCAGGTATGTTTTTGATGGGGTCCAACGTTATTGCGACAACATCTTTTTCAAGGGAAGGTCGTACGTGGTTTATCAATCGGTATTTACCAGTTAAGGCAGAAGGAATTTTCTTTGCGAAAGTATTTACAGCTTGGCTCATTAATACTACTATTTTAGCGGTCTTTGGTCTAGTGCTTATGATTGTAGGCGGTGTGTCACCAGTATTTATCTTACTTTGGTTCTTACTTTGTGCAAATGGGTTATGGTTAAACAATTTAATTGGCACACGCTGGGATGCGCAAACAGCTGATATTCATTGGGATTCCGAACAAAAAATGTTTAAAAGTCGTTATACTACGCTTTGGAACTTTTTTGTGAATATATTATTAGTCGGTCTTACTGTTGGGGGAGCATGTGCGTTATTTTTCTCATTAGGAGTTGGAATGTGGGGGATGTTTTTCAGTATCCTAGTTATTTTTACTATTGTAAATGTTATTGTGTCTCGTAGTTTACAACTTGGTGCTGAACGTATTCTAGCAAATATTAAGTAAAACGTAAATCCTCTGTTACTATACAGAGGATTTATTATTTATTGCTATTGGAAAATTGAGATGGTACGGGTATAGAAACAGCGAGGTGAACGGGTAATTGATTCATGCGATTGAAAGGTTTTATTGAGAAATTTGTATTTTTTATAATTATAAAAAAGGGATTTTTGGAAGCATATAGAAACCTATTTGGGAGGCGAAATTGTAATTTTAGGAGGCTTATTATGAAATTGAAAAAAATATCGATTGCTTCTTTGGCAATTGGAGCGATGCTCTCCATTACAGCTTGCGGTACCTCAACAGAAAAAGATCAAGCAAATCAAAGTAAAAAGGAACAAACAAACGCACAAGAAGAAGCGAAAACAACAAGTGCGGAACAAACAAATACGAGTAAAAATGATGAAAAGGATTCGAAAACAACAAGTGCAGATGGGAAAGCTGAAACGAAATCAACAAATGCAGACCAAACCAAAAGTGAGAAAAACGGAACAAATGAAACAAAATCAACAAATGGAAAGCAAAATGTTAGCATGAAGAGCGGAGTAAAAGAAGTTGTACAAGTAATAGAAGAAGTAGACAAGCAATTGAAAGCAACTCCAAAGCAAGAAACTGTAAATAAACTTGGCAAGCAACTTGTTGATAAATGGGATGTAGTTGAGAAAGAAGTTGAAGCAAAGCATGCATCTGATTATAAAACAATTGAGCAAAATTTATATCCACTCATTGTTGAAATGGGAAAACAAAAACAAGATTTAAAGAAGCTAAAGACGTTAACGACGAAAACAAAGCAAGATTTAAATCTATTGTTGAATAAGCTTTAATAAAAAATGAATGCGAAATTAAATTTTATCCTATATATAGCCTATGTCATAAAAGGAGAAACGTAGCAACAGTGTACGTTTCTCTTTTTATGATTTAGTTGCAACAAATATATAATACAGTTTTCAAATTAAAAATTAGCTAGATTGATTTACTTAACGACATAAGTATTGTTTGAAAGTTCCATTTTCAATAGAAGCAAGGGGAATCGTTTGTTCCGTGCCTTCCTTCATGTTTCGTAAAACAGCTAATTCATTATTTATTTCTTCTTCACCGACAATAAGTACATACGGAATGTTTTCTTTGTTTGCATAGTTAAGGGCTCGTTTTAGTTTACGATCTGCCAGTTCAAGTTCTATCTTTAAATTTTCATTTGTTCGCAATGTATGAGCAATTTTTAGACATCTTGCCTGTGTTCCAAGTGGAATGATAAAGAGATCGATAGAAGAGGA
Organism: Bacillus multifaciens; assembly: GCF_030756675.1. Lineage (GTDB taxonomy): Bacteria > Bacillota > Bacilli > Bacillales > Bacillaceae_G > Bacillus_A > Bacillus_A multifaciens. Next base: position 127,632 of record NZ_JAVBXD010000006.1, on the reverse strand, counting down.
GGCCTGTTCTTTTTGGATAAGCGCAGTATAAATGACGTCTAAACCAAACGAAATTCCAACTGTCGGATAAGATTTTTTATCATTTCGAAATGCACCAATAATATAATCATAGCGTCCACCGCTACCAATGCTAGACGTAATACTGCCATCAGTTAAAAAAACTTCATAAATTGTTCCGGTATACATTGTGAGCCCTCGTGCAAGAAAGGGGGAGAACATTGTATTAGATTGAATTCCTAGTGCACCTAAGTATTGCTGAAGTTCTTGAAGTTCAGCAACTCCCTCTTTAACAAGAAGGTTAGGAAACACTTTATTAAATTCAGAAAGTGGCATAGACATACATGTTTCTAATGTCTTACATAACACATCAATCGTTTCGCTTTGTATCTCTCGGTTTATTAAATCTTTTCTTACACCATCGATACCAATTTTCTCAAGTTTATCTACAGATAAAATAACATCTTGTACTCGTGATTCAGGGATTTGAATTGCTTGTAACAACCCTGTTAATAGTTTTCGATTATTATATTGAATGGTTACGTCTAAGTTCAATTTGTTAAAAATGTCAAGAGCCATTACCATTAATTCTGCTTCAGCTAAGACGGATTCAACGCCAACAATATCTACATCACACTGTACAAACTCTCGAAATCTTCCTTGTTTAATAGGGCCGTTTCGAAATACTTTCCCAATTTCATAACGTTTAAAAGGAAGGCGAATTTCTGGATTCATAGCGACAACCTTTGCAAAGGGAATGGTTAAATCATAACGCAGTGCAAGCTCGCGATTCCCTTGATCTTGAAGCGTGTACATCTCCTTTAAAATTTCAGATCCTCCACCGTATTTATAAGCCATCAAATCATACATGTTCAAAATAGGTGTTTCTAGTGGTTTGCAGCCATAAGTCTCAAATATTTCTTCACAAGTCCGTTTAATGGTATTACGCAGCATTTGCTCTTCTGGTAGATAATCTTTTGTACCTTTTACATTTTGTAAGTTCATGCTTATCACTCCTTTTTGAAATAAAAAAAGCTATGTGGGTATGAAAATACCCACATAGCTTTATAATCGCTTCGTGGGTAATCAGGAATAACCCTGTACCCACGAAGAAAAAATTCTTCGGATACAAGGCTTTATGTATGATGATAAAGTTGGAAAGAACAATCTATTCTAAACATAAGCAATCTCTCCTATAGCGTTTTAAGTAGTATACTACTTAAAATTTGAATTATCAAACTTTTTTTATTTAGAAATAATGTAACGACTCAGTTACTTTATGAAAAACCGACAGAAAAGCATTTTTTTAAATGGGCGAGAGGTACTGGCGATGCATAGGGGCGGTCAGGGCCTTTTCCTGCCACGTGCAAAAAGCAGCCAATAAGTGCAGGCCCCTGCCCTTGTTTGCATGACAGCAGTCTGTATGCCAAAAAATGAATTTATAAGTAATAGAGAGACACATCTTCACTAGAATCATACCCTTTTCTAAATTTCTAAAAGGTATAGCTGAGTAGTTACGAAATAATTCTATAAAACAAGAGGTGTTAAACTTTAAATTAAATAAACAAAACCTGCCTCATCTATTGAGACAGGTTTTGTTATGAAGTAATGGAGGTAGGTGTTGCGTCACTAATTTTGATTAAGTCAGCGCCGTTCATGAAAATTTGCAATCCTCTTTTTCCAGCACTAATACTAATTGGGTCTAGATTTGCAGCAGATTCATCAATAAAGAGTGGATAATTTTTCTTTCCACCAAGCGGTGAAACACCGCCGCGTATGTATCCTGTTAATCCAAGTATTTCTTTCATTGGAACCATTTCAACTTTTTTATTTTTACTTGCAGATGCCAGCGCTTTTAAATTGAGCTCTTTGTGTGAAGGGATACAGGCCATAATTACGCCAGATTTATCACCGCGAAGGACGAGCGTTTTAAAGACTTGTTCTAATTGTAAATGAACTTGCTCGGCGACATGTTTCGCATCTAAGTTTTCCTCATCCCATTCATATTTGTGAACTGTATATACGATTTTGTGCTTATCTAATAAACGACAAGCATTTGTTTTACTACTCATGTTACACACTTCCTTTTTTATTTCTTCTATTCAGTATACAAAATTTTGCAAAATAAGACAGGGAAAATAAGAAAGGACAAGAATATGTAACATAAAGTGAAACTTTAATCAGTGGGGGGCTTCATCCCCCACTGATTATTAGTTGAACCAATCGGGCTTTTACGGGCAGTTTATCTCCCACCTAACTTCTTTGCTTTCGCCGAATTTTGAGGTGGGAATATTACTGCCCGTTAATGCGGGATAAATTATGAAAAGAGAAGAGGGAAAATGATGTGGAGAACGAGTGATCTTTATGATGACAATGAAAGGGAAGTACGAGTATGTAAACCATTATTTCAATCATATGGAAAGAAAAAGCAGTTCCATGGGAAAATTGCGACAGTGAAAGTTAAAGATGACAATGTACTCGTAAAAAGAGCACTAGAAATGGTACCAGAAGGAACGGTATTGGTTGTAGATGGAGAAGGTTCAACCAATTGCGCATTACTTGGTGATAATTTAGCAAACATAGCAAGGCAGCGGAATTTATCCGGCATCATTATCTATGGATGTGTTCGTGATTGTGCCGATTTACAGAAAATAGAAATCGGTATTTTAGCGATTGCGACGATGCCGAAGCGAAGTGTGAAAGAAGGGAAGGGAGAAACAAATATTCCGGTGTCTTTTGGCGGAGTTTCTTGGATTCCGGGAAATTATGTTTATGTTGACGAAGATGGTGTAATTGTATGTGAAAAAGAAATTCATCATGAGTTATGATATAAAATAAGGTGATAAAGTGAATTTTGTATTAATGTTTTTCATTCCTTATTGAGTTGTTACGAGGTCTATCTTTATCGGATTTCTTACAATCATGAGGGGGAATACCCACAAGTAGCCGTATAAAAATTCTATTAATCTTTAGAAGGAAATATGAGAAATCATAGACAAAAAAATATATAAATAGTAAAATAGTACAGAATTTTGTAACATTATGGATTTGCAATAGCGTAAAATCTATGATGTAAAACATTATTGTTTCCTAATATATATAAAGGAAGCAACAGAAATGTAAAGCGCTTATTGAATATTTGTTTCGCTGCGTGTTTATGCAGCAGCCATTGTGGGTATTTTTTATGTGATTTATAGGAGAGGGGATGATTCATCAGTATGACGAATATGAAAAAGTGGTTAGTAACGTCATTTATGACAGTTGCATTGGTTGTCTTGTCTTTTGCAAATACTGTACATATTACGTTTGCTGAAGGGAATACAGCAACGTTAGCAATTGTTGGAGATTCGCAAAAAGGAATTATGCTATGTCCAAAAGAAGTTGCAATTCAAGATGGAGATACAGCCTATAGTTTACTGCAAAAAGAAATGGGTAATAAAGTAACGGCAGAAAACACAAAGTATGGTGTATATATTAAAGGTATTGATGGATTAATGGCTGGTGCAACAAGCGGCTGGACATATGAGGTAAATAATCAATCACCAATGGTTGGGGCAGATAGCTATAAATTAAATGCTGGAGATGTTGTTGCGTATCGCTATGTTGTTAATTGGAACAATATGAGTCAAGAAACTTTGCAACAAGTGTTAGATAAACTTGGTACATGTAAGAAACAACCTGATACGGAAAAGCCAAATACAGATAAGCCAGATGTACCAAAACCACAAGAACCTACAAAAGTTGATGTAACAAAGAAAGTGGATGAAGCGATTACAAAAACTGCCCAAAAGATGATGAAAGATGGTATCGATGGTGACTGGGTCATGATTGGACTTACTCAATCAGGCCAAGAAGTTTCTAAAGATACAAAGTCAAGTTATTTACAATCGTTAGTAGAACGTATTGATGAAAAAGAAAATAAATTTTCTTCTACTGAATTAGCACGTACCATTTTAGCAGTTACAGCAGTAAATGGAGATCCAACAAACATTGCTAATAATAACTTAATTTCAAAGCTATATAACTTTGAAAAAACAGAAACTATTACAGATTACATTTTTAGTTTAATAGCGTTAGATACAAGAAAATACGAAGTGCCAGCGAATGCAAAATGGAATCGTGACGCCTTAATTAATGCTATTTTAAAATTACAACATACAGACGGTAGCTGGGCGTATATGGGGAATTTAGAGGAACCAGGTGATGCTGATGTAACAGGAATGGCTCTTGTGGCATTAGCACCATATCAAGATCAAGCAGAAGTAAAACAAGCGTTAGAAAAAGCGAAGAAATATTTAGCTAGTACACAAACAGGTAAAGGTGGATTTTCATCTGGTGGTGTAGAAAATGCTAACAGTGTAGCGCAAGCGATACTTGGGCTTGCAGCAGCTGGTATCGATCCAACGAGTGCTACATTTACAAAAAATAATTATAATGCGGTGCAAAATCTATTATCCTATCAATTAGAAAATGGTGGGTTTAAATGGTTGTCAGCTGATACGGAAGAAAGTGGCATGACAACGGAGCAAGCGATGTTAGCACTTGTGCAATATAAGAACTTTTTAACGGGTAAAGGCTCTGTTTATGATTGGACAAAAACGTCAACAAATGAAGGGAATAATCCAACTGACGAGTCAAAGCAACCAACAAATGAACAGCCTAAAGTAGAAGAACCACAAAAGAATACAAGTGAATCTTCTGCCGTAAATGATGAAAACCAATCTGTACAAAAAGATACAAAAGTAGAAAATCGTTACTTACCAGAGACAGGTATGTCAGGTGGAGACATTGCTACATCAGCTGCGCTAGGTGTATTATGTATGACCGGTGCATATGTATTATGGAGAAGAAAAGCGGCTTGACAAAATTAGGAGCAAATATTTGCTCCTAATTTTATTATGAAAGGTGTGAGAAAGATGAACATGATGAAATGGCTTGTATTGTTAGTTTTCTCCTTTAGCTTTATTACGGGATGTAGTCAAAATGAAGTGAAAACCGACGCAAAAGTTGCTGGAAAGCAAATAGAGAAAAAAGAAGAGAAGAAGCAAGAAGAGAAAAAACAGGAAGAGCAAAAACAAGAAGATAGTAAGCAAGAACAAAAGCCAGCTGAAGAACAGAAACAAGAAGAGAAACAAAAAGAAGAAAAAGCTGCGGAACCATCACAAAATCAAAAAGAACAATCTAAAGTTGTAAATGAACCGAAAGAAACACAGAAACAAGAAAATGTACAGCAAACACAAGTAAATCCAGTACCTGCACCTGAACCGAAACCTGAGCCGAAATCAAACCCAGAACCTCAACCGAAGCCAAAACCAGAAGTAAAGACAGTTACATTATCAGTACGAGATGATCAAGGTACAATCTTGGGAGAAACAGAAGTAGAACTTCAAGATGGAGATACAGTCTTTAAAGTATTGGGCCGGACATTGAAGAAAAAAGGAATTCAAATGGATTATACAGGTTCCGGAAGCGGTGTATATGTTCAAGGTATTAATAATTTATACGAGAAATCTAAAGGTGCCGGGAGCGGATGGATGTATCGTGTGAATGGTGTTGCTGTGAATAAGGGTGCAGGTAGCTATAAAGTGAAACAAGGTGATAAAATTGAATGGTTTTATTCATTAGATTATAGGAAAGAAGATCGGTAAAGGGTAATGAAACTAGCATTTTCTTCAATGCATCCATTCATCAATTTTCTATATTATATAGGGGTGATGGTACTATGTATGGTATGTCTTCATCCTGTTTTTTTAATTGGTGCAATTTGTATGATCCTTATATTAAATATTACGCAAGGTAATGGAGCGAAATTGCGAAAAATGTTACCTAGTTCACTATTTTTCGCTTTTATTATTACGATAGCCAATCCGTTATTAACGCATCGAGGCAGTACGATTTTATTTTATATTGGTTTTAATCCAATTACTTTAGAAGCTGTAACATATGGATACACAATGGCGTTATCATTGGCTGTCATTATGTTTACGTTTACTTCTTATAATGAGATGATATCGAGTCATAAGTTTTTATATTTATTTTCTCGTGTTTCACCGAAGGTAGCATTGCTCACGATGATTACAGTTCGCTTTGTACCTTTATTTATGAGGCGTCTTACTCATATTACACTTGTACAAAAAACAAAGGGAGTTCAAGTGGACGCAGGTTCTTTGAAAGACCGGGCACGTAATGGCATGAAGCTTTTACAAGTATTATTAGTTTGTTCATTAGAAGAAGCGCTGCAAACGGCTGATTCGATGCAAGCGCGTGGATTCGGTGTGACAAAACGAAGTACATATATTCGATATCGTATGGGACATAGAGATTGGTTTATTCTTAGCTTGTTCGTCATTTTATTTGCATGTTGTCTTTTCGGTGTAAGTAAGGGGTATGGCATTTTAACAATTTATCCAAAAGTAGAATCGCTCTTTTTAGCGCGAAATGATGTAATTGTCTTCATTCCATTTCTGATGTATATCAGTCTACCAATTTTAATAGAAGGAAGGGAGTGGTTATGGTGGCGCATGCAGAAATAAAAGAGTTGTCATTTACATATACAGACGAAGAGTCAGCTGCCTTATGTAATGTGTCTTTATCGATTTCCCATGGAGAATTTGTTGTATTAGCAGGGCGCTCAGGTTGTGGAAAGACGACGCTATTAAAACATTTCAAAAAAGAACTTCTCCCAATTGGTACACGAAAAGGAAACATGTATTATGATGGAGCATCCCTGCAATCAATACCAGATTTATTATCAGCTCAGGAAATTGGTATGGTATTTCAAAATCCAGAAAATCAGCTTGTGATGGATACGGTAATTCAAGAACTTGCTTTTTCGTTAGAAAACGTTGGCTACGAAACAACTGTCATTCAAAAAAGAATTGCTGAATTAATTAGCTTTTTAGGATTTCAAGATATGTTGCATCAATCTGTACATACGTTATCTGGAGGGCAAAAGCAGCTTGTAAATTTAGCTGCTATACTTGTTTTGCAACCTAAATTGTTGTTATTAGATGAACCGACAGCACAGTTAGATCCAATTGCCGCAAAAGACTTTTTAGGATTATTGAAACGAATTCATGAAGAATTAGGAATTACAATTATTATGAGCGAACATCGTTTAGACGAAGTGATTCCTCTTGCTGATCGAATTGTTTTTATGGATGAAGGAACGATTGTTTATGATGGAAAACCAACAGAAGTGATTCCAAAAATGTGGAAAGTAGAAGCATTTCGTCCATATATTCCGCAAATTCCACGATTGTTTTTAGAGTGTAAGGCTGACCATGTCCCGTTTACCGTTCGTGATGCACAGAAACAAATGTATCCTATTTTAAATGAGTTACGGTATGACATACCATTACAGCATTTAGAAAAAAGGGATGTACTACTACAAGCAAAGCATGTTTCATTTCAATATGAAAAGCATGGACCATTCATTTTGCAGGATTTGGCGTTGAATGTTAAACAAGGACAATGGACAGCGCTTGTTGGAAAAAATGGTACTGGAAAATCAACGCTATTAGCGCTTTTAGCAGGATTGCAAAAGTGTCGCAGAGGAAAAGTAGTTTGGGAAGGAAAGCTCATTCATAAAGTGGAAGCGAAAGAACGCTTCCGAAAAATCGGTTATGTATCGCAGTATCCTTACTATCATTTTACCCATGATACTGTTTGGAACGAGTTGCTTAGCCGTGCAGAAGAATTATATAAAGGGGAAGCAAATGAAAAAGTAGAAGAAATACTTCGGAATTTTTCAATCTTCCATATTCGCAATCGTCATCCGCATGATTGTAGCGGCGGGGAACAGCAATTAATTGCTCTTTGTACAGTGTTATTATCAAAGCCAAATCTATTATTATTAGATGAACCGACAAAGGGACTAGATCCAGGAAAGAAAGAAGAACTGGGGAATTTGTTTCAGCAATTACAAAGAGAAGGAACGACAATTGTTATGGCGACGCATGATATTGAATTTGCAGCAAAATACGTGGATAACTGTATGATGTTATTTGACGGGAAGATTATCATGGAAGAAACGCCGGCACGTTTTTTTAGCGAGAACTTTTTTTATACAACATCTATTAATCGGTTTATTCGCAAACAATTGCCGTATGCTTTAACGTGGGAGGATGTGTTTGAGGCGTGTCCAAAAGATATGCGTGTATCGTTTTAGCCGTTTTGTTCGTATTGATTAGTACACTTTTATTTACTTCTTTTGTAACAGATCAATACTACATATGGTGCAGTCTCTTCTTTTTAATTGTAATTATGCTCCCATTTTATGTGCGTTTTGAAAGAAAAGCGTTTGTTTCACGTGAAATTGTACTTGTAGCTGTACTAGCGGCAATTGCCGCGATTAGCCGTGTTCCGTTTTCCATCATTCCAAGTGTACAACCAACATCATTTGTGATTATCGTATCAGCCATTGTATTTGGCGGTGAGGCTGGTTTCCTTATTGGTGCAACAGCTGCCCTTGTTTCTAATATATTTTTAGGACAAGGACCTTGGACACCGTGGCAAATGTTTTGCTGGGGTATGATGGGATTTTCGGCAGGGCTATTGCGGCATACGTGGATGATGAAAACATTATGGGGAAGAGTTCTCTTTGGCTTAATCGCAGGATTTGCTTTTAACTGGATTATGAATTTATGGTTCCTCATTGGCTTTTTGAAAGACGTAACATGGGATACTTTTATAAAAGCATATATTACAAGCTTTTATTTTGATTTGGCGCATGCACTTTCTAATGTCTTTTTTTTATGGATGTTTAGTACATCTTGGCTTAAAATATTGACACGTTTTAAGAGGAAGTATGGTATTTTAGATTAAGGAAATACCATAAATTCTTTCGTACGTAAATAATGAATAAATTTTTATTGGAAGTCATACATATATACAGTAGGATCGCGACTTACATATTCGTTTGCCTTTTGAGACACTTCTTACATCTTGTAAGAGGTGTCTTCTTTATTTGGATAATCTGTCATACTTTGGTATGACATTGATAGATATAAGTACATACAACAGAGGGATGTTGGCGGAATCAGATTTTTTATATACTGATGGTAATAAAGTGAAATGAATTAGCGTAGGGAGAAAATTCTCACTAATAATAGTTGTAACGTATTACACTATAACCAAGAAGGGGATGTAAAATATGATAAAGAATATTTATGAAACACATTTACATGTAAGAGATTTAGAGAGGGCAATTGATTTCTACCAAAATAAACTTGGATTAAAACTTGCAAGAAAATCACCTGAAAGGAAAGTGGCCTTTTTTTGGATAGGAAATGATAGACAACAAATGCTGGGATTATGGGAAAAGTCAAAAGATGCTATGATTCAGCGTAATCATTTTGCTTTTGGAGTAGACTTGGATTTTTTGAAGCGATCTAAAACTTGGCTAGAAGATAGGGGAATAGAGGTAATTGGAAGTCAAGGAAAAGGGAATGAAGAGCCTATTGTTCAAAGTTGGATGCCAGCAGCAAGTTTGTATTTTTTAGATTACGATGGGAACAAACTGGAATTTATTTCTCTATTATCTAATGAACCAAACGAGCTTGGATATGTACCTTATTTAAGTGAATGGGAGAAGGAGATAGTGAGTAAAAAGGTTTAAGAAAAAATTTTACAATGTAAAAAGATTTCAGTGTGTTGTTGCAACTGGAATTGTTCAATTATAGACACATTTTCATCAAAAGTCGAAGAATGAAATTATTTATAATGAATATTGAGAATCATTTTCGATTTAGAGGTGTCTATATGATAAAACCAGTAATTCCGAAGCAACATGGTGCATGGGCGATGCTCCTAATCCCTTTTTTACTGAGTGCTTTCATTGGCAAAGCGACTTGGCAACACATACCACTTTTCTTAGCATGGTTATTTGTCTATTTAGCAACATATCCCTTTCTAATGTATATGAAACAAATGCGACAAAAGCGCTATTTACACTGGGCGCTCATATATTTTAGTCTTGCTATTTTATTTGGTATAGTTCCACTTACATACGAATGGAGAATTCTATTTTTTGCAATATATATGCTTCCATTATTTTTTATAAACATTTTTTTTGCTCGCCAAAAGAATGAACGAGCATTACTGAATGACGTTAGTGCTATTATCGTTTTTTGTATTGGTGGAATGATTAGTTATTACTTCACGATGAAAACAATTGATGAAACAGCATGGCTGATCGCACTTGTTTCATTTTTATACTTTATGGGAAGTACGTTCTATGTGAAAACGATGATTCGAGAAAAGAAAAATCCAACATATCGTTGGATTTCATGGGGATACCATGTATTACTTGTAATTGGTACGTTTATTGTATCTCCATGGTTTGTCATTGTCTTTATTCCAAGTTGTATTCGAGCTATCGTTTTGTATGGTAAAAAAGTAACTGTTTTAAAAGTGGGTGTGTGGGAAATCGTCAACTCAGTTTATTTTTTCATTGTTACTATAATATTATTTCAATTGAATGGCTAATATTAAGCTAACGAATAAAAATAAATCCTGATTATTCTTATAAGAATTGACTTTTTAGTTTGTACTCATTATAGTAATAGATAAAGTGAATATTTTCTTATCCAGAGAGGTGGAGGGACTGGCCCGATGAAACCCAGCAACCGCTATGCAGGTGCTAATTCCAGCAGAACAGTTTTGTTCTGACAGATAAGAAGGAAGAGATATAATCCGCTTCTTCTTATCGAAGAGGTTTTTTTATTGTAAAAAAACCGATAATGAAAAATGGACAACGAGAAGAAGGGAGCAAGCATACTGTGACACTCGAGAAATATATTACACTACGTAATGCAATTTATAATTATATGGAAGAGAAGGAAGAACCGATTACATTATTGGATATTCAACAACATATTACTACTGAACATGAAGGGGAATTTGCGAAGAAAATGCTGCAGCAATTTTATTTATTGCGACTGCTAGATGAACTAAAATTAGATGGGAAAATTACTTTAGCAGAGCAACATAAATGTATAGATGATAAGGGAGTTTATTATATAGTAAAATAACAAAAAGGGAGTTACACTCCCTTTTTTATAGTGGTATTTATTTAAAAATTCATCCTATTCGATAAGCGTTATGTAGATAAAAAGACTGTGCTATGCAGTCTTTTTACAAGGAAATGGTGCTGAGTGTGTAGTGTTAAAAAATTAAATGTGCCCCAAAAGATGGGCGTTCTCGGCTAAAAAATAAAAAAGACACCATCGCCGAATAGGTGTCAGTCGTTTTGTCAAAGAGGCTTGCCCTCTGACATGTATTAGAATAGCATGTGAGCATAGAAAAAGTCAAAAGGGAATTAAAGGAAAGTGCTGTTTGCAATGAACATATTAATTGTATATGCGCATCCAAACCCTTCTAGCCTCAATGCTGCAATTTTGAAACATGAAAAAACAGGATTGAAAGAGAGGGGATATTCTGTAACTGTTCTTGGTTTGTATAAAGAATACTTTAGTTCTGTGCTGACATTTGATGAGTCAAAAGAGAGAGGAATGGTTATAAAGAATGTATGAAAAGGCAACGGAATTATGGAAAATAGAGAACTGATTTACAAAATTATGAGTATATGTAAAAGAGAAGATGATTTGTTTTGTTCTTATCTTAGGTGTTTATCTGGTATAAAGGAGAAAAGCGAGCAATTTACTAAAGTCAAACAAAAAGTGCGAGAAGAGTATCTTATAAGAGGCATTTGTGAAAGAGAAGTGGATATTTTAGTAGAACAAAGTGAACAAGTTGCAGATTTGTATGTACCTAAGTTGCTCCAATGGGAATTTTTACGAAAAAATGTCCGTTATATAGAAGATATCTGTTTTATGGTATTTCAATTAAAACCGTTATGTCTTTCAGAAGAACAATGGAAACATGTAATTACAATTATTGAGAAAGAGCTGTCATAAGACAGCTCTTTTCTTAACAAAAATTTAGGGATTTAAACTTAATTAGAGGACTCTTTCTGTAAATATTCAGCGATTTGCAAATACATTTTGCTATATGCGGATTGTATTTCTCCATTATGATTCGCATTGGAAGAAAAATGAACAATAACCATATGTGCAGTTGGATCGATATACAATCTTTGTCCATAACTGCCAAGTACTTCAAAAGCATTATGTTCATTATGTGAAATCCACCACTGATTATGATAAGAATATTCCTCACCATCGCCGACTGGAAGTTCGTATTTTTGTATATGTTTAACTTCTTCAATTATAGAAGAAGAAATAACTTCTTTCCCGTCATATACACCATTGTCCATTATCATTTTCCCGAATCTTGCCATGTCTCGAGCGGTGGTATTTAATCCTGCACTTGCCTGTTCAACTCCAGCTTTGTCAACAACGTAATAAGCATTTTCTTCTGCGCCAATTGGTGACCAAATCCGTTCACTTACTTGATCTGCGAGTGATTTTCCTGTTACAGTCCGAAGGATCCAGGCTAGTGTTTCAGCAGAACCGTTATTATATGAAAATGTTTCTCCTGGAGCAGCGGTTTTGTTGCCTTCTAGCAACATGTCATAAATTGTTACAGGTCCATTATAGTTTTTACAGCGAGGAAGAAGATTGCTTGCTAAATATAATTGTGCATCTTGATTATCTAATCCAGCTTGTTTAAAACCGTGAGTTGGATATTCTACTGAAACTTGCATATCTAATAGTTGTTGAATTGTTGCTATTCCAAATGGTGTTCCTTTTAATTCTTTTACATAAGTTTCTGCAGTTGCGTTAGGCTGCAGCTTTCCTTCTTCAATAAGGGTATTAACGAGCAACCCTGTAAATACTTTTGCTACCGATGCCATACCGTGTGGCTCAGATTCTTTATATCCATGAAAGTACCGTTCATACACAAGCTTCCCATCATGTAAAACAATGAATGCATCTGTTTTATGTTTTTCTAATAATTTTCGAATGGATGTATTATTGTCATTTTCATCTGTGATTTTTAGATTATCTAGATTTTGCAAATTAGTTGGGAGTGAGGATATATAATTTGGATTTTTAGCGACAACTTTTGTTGAAGCAAGTTCGCGCATATGTGAATACGACCAACGAAGATACGGGTCTTGTAACCAGTTTTTTTTCGTCACTGTTTGTTTTGAAGAAAAACTTTTATTCGGATTGAATAACGTAAATCCTATTCCAGTCAATATACATACAAAAATTAAAATGATGAAAATAAGCGGCGATTTTTTAAACCTCATAATATAAGCCTCCTTCTTATTTTATTATAAGAGATAAGCTTATAAAGAAGCAAAAAAAGGAGAGTAAACACAGAAGTTTACTCTCTCTAATATGATTAAGCAGATAGTTTTTCTTCTGTTGTTTGCTTTTTGAACTTTTGTTTACGTCCATGAAGAAAATGGTAAATCAGTAATGTAAATGCAACGATAATCGAAGAAATAAAATACATATGATGATAACTTGAATGTGCAGCAACGATTCCTAAGATGAAAGAGCCAATACCGATCCCTGTATCGAAGAATGAGAAATAAGTAGCTGTTGCAGATCCGCGTCGATGATTAGGTGCGGCACTAACTGCAATTGTTTGGAAGCTCGGGATTAAGGTTCCATATCCAAAACCGATAAGTACGCCAGAAGCAAGTAACCAAAATGACGTTTGTGCTTGGCTTAAAATGAACATCCCAATCATAAAGATAATAATAGATGGATAAATAAGAACATTTTCCCCGAATCGATCGAATATTCTTCCTGAAAACGGCCTAGAAATAACCACTACAATTGCGTATACAACAAAGAAATAACTTGCAATCTCTGCCATGCCAAGCTCTTTTGTATAAACGGGAATAAATGAAAGAATACCGCTATAGGAAAAGGAAAGTATGCAACCTGTGAGAGCAATTGGGATTGTTGAAGGCTCTATTAAATCCTTCCATTGCATACGTTTCTTTTCGTTAGTGACAGCTGTTTTTTTATCAGGGATATTTACAAATAGTCCGCATAAAAAAGCAAGGATAGAAAATATAGAACAAAGTATAAATAGACCAGTAAATGAGAATTTAGAAATAATTGTTAAACCTAAAAAAGGACCGATAACCATCGGTAAACTCATAAATACTCCGTAATATCCAAGTGCTTCACCGCGCCTATGGGCCGGCGCTACATCTGTTACGATTGTACCAGTAGCTGTTGTTGCCATTCCAAATCCGATGCCATGGAAGAAGCGAAGAGCAAGCAGTAAAAATAAGCTTTGTGCACCAAAGTACATGACTGTTGCAGCTAAAAATAACGAAAGGGAGATGAATAAAATTTTCTTCCTTCCTAAATCATCAAGCCATTTCCCTGTAAATGGTCGGCAGATTACAGAAGAAATAAGAAACACTGTTGCGACAAGACCCATTTCTTCAGGTTTTCCTTTTAATCCGTCAATAACATATACAGGCAAGGTTGTTATGAGCATATAAAATGTTAAAAAGAGAAATAGACTACTCAAACATGTTCCAATGAAGTCTTTCGTCCAAAGTCTTTGACTTTCCATAGTCATCCCTCCGATTTCTAATCAAGATTTCGAATTACTTTTTGTAGTAGATGAAAAGCAAGGTGAAGCTCTTCCTCGCTAATATCTTGCAATGCTTTTTCTTCAAATGAGTCTACTTCTTCCTGCCAACTCGGTATCATTGCGATTGCTGTTTCTGATAAAGAAATGAGCTTCTCGCGTCGATCTGTCCCCTCAGTTCGAGTAATCCATCCCATTAATTCCATCCGTTTTAAAGTACGGGTCATTGTTGGAGACTCAACGTTTAAGTATTGACACAATTCTGTTTGTGTACAAGGTCCGGATTGATTTAGCCTGAAGATAACGGCCCACTGCGCGCTATATAAACCGGTTGGAGAAACACGTTCGTTGAATCTCTTGGAAAATTTCCGAGCGGTTTGGCTGACAGTGTGAAAAAAGTGTTGTTTTTCGTCCATATTTTTTTCCTTTCCTAATTAGTTACCTAGCTAACTATATCTATTTTTTTCAGAATTGTCTAGTAGTCTATCGTTATGCTTATGAAAAAAATTTCATTTTCAGATTGAGAACATATATTCTGTATGATATGATTAAGTTAGAATTTTCTGTCTTTCAAAAATGTGTGTTATTGATAATTTTGAGGGGGAAACAGAATGATGAAACCTGCCGTTATGAAATCAGTAGCATTATCAAATGGAGAAACAATTGCATATCAAGAATTGGGAAATGGAACAGAAAGAGTAGTGCTTATTCACGGGAATATGACGTCTTCGCAGCATTGGGATTTGGTTATAGAACAATTGCAAGATTCTTATCATATTTATGCTCTAGATTTACGTGGTTTTGGTTTTTCGACTTATCATCAGCCGATTGATTCATTGAATGATTTTGCAGAAGATGTGAAGTTGTTTGTGGATGAACTGCAACTTGAAAATTTCTCATTGGTCGGATGGTCGATGGGGGGAGGAGTTGCCATGCAGTTTGCAGCAGCTTATCCGACGAATGTGAATAAACTCATATTAGTAGAATCGGTAGGTGTGAAAGGATATCCAATATATAAGAAGGATATAAATGGTCAACCAATTGTATCAAATCTGTTAACAACAAAAGAAGAAATAGCGGAAGATCCTGTTCAAATTGCACCTGTTGTTGAAGCTTTAAAACAAAAGGATAAGAAGTACTATCGTAATATCTGGAATTTACTTATTTATACGCATCATCAGCCTAGAGCAGATCGTTATGAAAAATATCTGAATGATATGTTGACGCAGCGCAATTTTGTTGATGTGAATTATGGACTTGTAACATTTAATATTTCTGATGAACATAACGGAATTGTACCTGGGAACGGAGATGTAAATCGCATTCAGGTGCCAACATTAGTTCTCCAAGGGGATCGTGATTATGTGGTGCCAAAAGTAGTTGGTGAAGAGTTGGCAAAGCATTTACCGAATGCAAAATTGGTCATGTTAGAAGATTGTGGGCATTCGCCATTTATTGATTGTTTAGACGTGTTTATAAATGAAGTAATCGCATTTTTGAAAGGATAGTTGCCTTGTTTCCTATTGCACATAACAAACGTATACTGTAATAGGATTGTTTTGAAAAGGAGAAGGTTATGGTGATTTTTTATACAGAACCGGCTTATCTATCAATTCGTCATAGGACGGTGTATATGCATCCTTTGTTAAATGGTACGAATACACATATACAAAAATTATATTTCCATACATTCCCACCAGTATATGGAACGAAATATTATGTGACATATTCTTATTCACATCCACAACAAGGTGTAGTGGTGCAACAACCGTTCTTTTATGCCCCTAAGGTAAAATCATATATAAATCATATGCAATCATATGTAAAAGCTCAAGTATGGGAAGGATGAAAGCTAGAAGTCTGAACTTCTAGCTTTATTTTTGTGGAAATTAAGAGTATACGATTTACGGATAAAACATCTATAATAAAGGATGTGAGTTTATCGAGGGAGCGTAATAAAATGGGGAGAAAGTATACGTTTTGGATTATGGTTGGAATTGTTGCGATTTCTGGGCTTTCGCAAGGTATGTTGTTACCAGCAATCGCAATGATTTTTGAGAAAGAGGGAATTAGCTCAAGTTTTAATGGCCTTCATGCAACGGCATTATATATTGGTATTTTTGTTATTTCACCTTGGCTTGAGAAACCGATGAAAAAATTTGGAATGAAACCTCTTATTGTAATTGGAGGCTTCATTGTTGTTGGAGCATTATTTTTGTTTACGCAAACATCTTCTTTTTGGGTATGGTTTGTTCTTCGTTTTTTAGTTGGGGTAGGGGATCATATGCTTCATGTTGGAACACAAACGTGGATTACGACAACTGCTAGTCCGCACAAAGTAGGAAAACAAGTTTCAATTTACGGAGCATTTTTCAGTATCGGTTTTGCAATAGGACCTTATTTAGCGAGTACAGTACAATACGGTGTTGCAACTCCATTCATTGTATCAACTATTCTTTGCTTAATAGGTTGGTTATTGCTAATTCCAATACAAAATGCATTTCCTGATCAAGGAGAAGTGAATCAAGAAAGTGAGTCATCTTTGCAGCGCTATAAGCAAGTTTGGATCTTGGGTTGGATTGCGTTACTTGCACCGTTAGCATACGGAGTATTAGAAGGGATGCTTAATAGTAATTTGCCTGTATATACGATGAGGAAAGGTTGGTCGGTTGAACAAATTTCATTTTTATTACCAGCATTTTCGATCGGTGGAATTATTACACAAATACCACTTGGTATGCTGAGTGATCGCCTTGGAAGAGAACGTATTTTAACATGGGCATTTAGCATCAGTACAGTGATTTTTCTATTAGCAGCTATTTTCGATCAATATTATTGGCTTGTATTTATATGTATGTTACTTGCTGGTATGGTTATTGGATCATGTTTTTCACTTGGGCTCGGGTATATGACAGATTTATTATCTAAACATTTATTACCAGCAGGAAATATTTTGTGCGGAATTGCTTTTAGTATCGGAAGCATTACTGGGCCTGTATTAGGTGGACTATTTATAGAGAAAATACAGTATACAAGTTTTTTCTTTGCCGTTATGATCATTATGGCAGTAATATCGATTGTTTATGTGGCATATATGAAAAGTCAAACAATGATAAGGAAAGCAGAAAGTAGGTAAAACAATGACAAAGCAATTAAAAAAGAAGAAATTTGAAGTATTACAAGATGAAACAATTGCACAGTGCCTCGAAAGAATGGAAAAGGAAGGATATACACCGTCACGCCGTATGGAAGAGCCTATTTTCCATGAGGTGAAAAGAGATGGTAAAATGGTTGTAGAGCCTTGTGGACGAAAAATAATATTTGAAGGAAAGTTAAAAACAGTATAAATTGCAACGTTATATAAATACAAATTAAGAAATCGACATAAAAACTCTCTTTCTTTTTAAGCGGGCGAGAGCATCAGACCATGCATAGAAGCGGTCAGGGCCTTTTTCTGCAACATGCAAGGTTTAAAACAAAAAGAGAAAGTGAGTACGGTTCATGCTGTATTCTGCATAGCAGCGACTTATATGTCTAAAAATTAAAATGGATACATATAGTTTGCGTGGATTTTTAATTTGAAAACTGCCAGGACCCCATCGCTATCAAGCTAAGATAAAATAATATGTTTAAAACGAAAAAATAAAAATAAAAATGGTCAAATTCAAGAATTCTATGCATATAATATAGCGAAAGGCCTTTCACCATTTTTCACCGAGGGGGCAATCAAAATGAAATTTTTGTCTTACCTTACAGCAATTCTGGTGATTATTGGCGGTTTAAATTGGTTATTTGTTGCGCTAGATTTTAATCTGGTGGAAAAAATTTTTGGTTCTGTACCAGCGCTTGTTGATACCGTTTATTGGCTTATTGGTATTTCTGCACTATATCAAATTTATGATCGTTTTTTTGCAAGTAATTAGCAATTATACAATTATTATTCAAAGTGTTAAGCAGACGTGCTTAACACTTTTTTGTTTCAATACGAAAAGGAAGTAAAGAAGAACTTCATGAAAACTCACTCATGAGAACGGTTCCAATGCTTTTTAGAATAAAATGGGAAAAACAATTTGACCGGCTATTTTATATGAGTTATAATTCAGAAAATTTCACAATTTATAAATTATAAAAAGAAAGAGGGGAATATGATGCATCGAGTATACAATTTTTCAGCGGGACCATCTACACTTCCTATTTCTGTTTTAGAGCAAGTACAAAAAGATTTATTAAATTATCAGGGAACAGGCATGTCGATAATGGAAATGAGTCACAGATCTGCAGTCTTTCAGGATATTATAGACGAAACGAAAAGTTTATTATGCGAGTTAATGAATATCCCTGAAAATTATGAAGTCCTTTTTATACAAGGGGGCGCATCTTTACAATTCTCCATGATTCCACTTAATTTAATGCACCGATTTAAACAAGCGGCATATGTACATACAGGATCCTGGTCAAGAAAAGCAATCCAAGAAGCAGAAAAAATTGGAACGGTTTCGGTTATAGCGTCTTCTGAACATGACCGATTTACATCTATTCCAGAATTCAATCGTACACTTCTCCCTCAAGAAATAGATTATATGCATATTACAACGAATAATACAATTGAAGGTACACGTTATGTAAATATTCCTGAGACAGGAGAGATCCCACTCATTGCTGATATGTCTTCTCATATTTTATCTGAAGAGTATGATGTAACAAAATTTGGTCTTATTTATGCTGGAGCACAGAAAAATTTAGGGCCTGCAGGGTTAACGGTTGTCATCGTTCGTAAAGATTTAATTGGTGCTGCGAATTCTTCTTGCCCGGCCATGTTAAACTATGAAACTTACAGTAAACATAATTCACTTTATAATACGCCGCCAACTTTCAGTATTTATGTAACAAAGCTAGTTTTGCAGTGGCTGAAAGCACAAGGAGGCGTGCAGGAAATCGAAAAAAGAAATTACAAAAAAGCAGCTATTCTATACAACTTTTTAGATGAATCAAGTGTGTTCACTTCACCAGTACAAACTACATACCGATCTTTAATGAATATTCCATTTACAACCTCTTCAAATGAACGAAATACGTTGTTTATTCAAGAAGCGAAAAAGCATGGTTTTGAAGAATTAAAAGGGCATCGTTCAGTTGGCGGCATGCGTGCTAGTATATATAACGCAATGCCAGTGGAGGCTGTACAAAAACTTGTGAATTTCATGTATGCATTTGAAAAGAAACACAAATAAGGGGATGAGAAAATGTTTCATATTCAAACGTTGAATCAAATTGCCGAAAAAGGAATTGTTACATTCTCAAAGGAGAGATATAGAATAGGAGAAACAGCCAAGAACCCTGATGGTATTTTATTGCGCAGCTATTCATTGCATCATGAGGAGTTTTCAAGTGATTTAAAAGCAATTGCAAGAGCGGGGGCAGGTGTAAATAATATACCAGTGGAACGGTGTACAGAGAAAGGAATTGTTGTTTTTAATACACCTGGGGCTAATGCCAATGCTGTAAAAGAACTTGTACTTGCAAGTTTAATTATGTCATCTCGTAATCTTGTTGACGGTATTGTATGGACAAAGGGGCTGCAAGGTGAAGAAGTGCCGCAACTTGTTGAGAAAGGGAAGAAGCAATATGTTGGTTCAGAAATTGTCGGAAAGCGTCTTGGAGTCATTGGACTAGGTGCAATTGGTGCTCTTGTTGCAAATGATGCCTTATCGTTAGGAATGGACGTCATTGGCTATGATCCATATGTTTCGGTTGAAACAGCTTGGCGATTATCAAGACAAGTAGAGCGAGCATTTAGTTTAGAAGAAGTTTTTGCGACATGCGATTATATTACTTTACATGTTCCGTTGCTAGAACAAACGCGAGGTTTCATAAATGAACAAGCATTTCAAGTAATGAAAAAAGGAGTTCGTATTTTAAATTTTTCTCGCGGAGAGCTTGTTGACGAAGATGCGTTAGAACGAGCGCTTCATACGGGGGCTGTGAATCATTATATAACAGATTTTCCAAACGAGCGTGTGCTGCAAATGAAAAATGTGATTGCAACGCCGCATCTTGGGGCATCTACATACGAATCAGAAGAAAATTGTGCGGTTATGGCAGCGCGGCAATTGCGAAGCTTTTTAGAAACGGGTAATATACGCAATTCAGTTAATTATCCAAATGTAGAACTGCCGTATATCGGTAAGAACCGAATTACAATTGCGCATCAAAATATTCCGAACATGGTTGGACAAATTACGTCACGCTTGGCAGATCATCATATAAATATTGCAGATATGATTAACCGTAGTAAGGGCTCTTTTGCTTATACAATGATTGATATTGATAATGGTATAGATGATATTATTAAAGAAGATATTGTGGAAAATATTAGAAACATTGCAGGTGTCGTAGCAGTACGAATGATTATATAAAGTGTAGGGGCTTCGAGGGCTTACTACCTGTAAATGCGAATAAGGAGGAGATTCTGGTGGTAACAATTAAACCATTTCGGGCAATTCGCCCTATACAAGAGCACGCAAAAGAAGTAGCTGCTCTTCCGTATGATGTACTTAATAGTAAGGAAGCAAGAGAAATAGCGAAAGATAATCCATATTCGTTTTTGCATATAGACAAGGCAGAAATTGACTTAGATCCATCTATTTCTCCATACGATAATGCGGTATATGAGAAAGCGAAGGAAAATTTGCAATATTTGATTGAAGAAAGTGTTCTTATACAAGAAGAACACCCATGTTTTTACATTTATGAACTTACAATGAAAGGTCGTTCTCAAACGGGACTTGTTGTTTGTACATCCATTGATGAATATTTAAATGACACAATTAAGAAGCATGAGCGAACAAGGCCTGAAAAAGAAAAAGACCGTATTCGTCATGTTGATGTCTGTAATGCTCATACAGGGCCTATTTTTGTAACATATCGTGGGAAAAGTGAAATTGCAAATGCTATTGTGAATTGGAAGAAAACGCATAGCCCTGTTTATGACTTTACAGCAGATGATGATATTGGGCATAAAGCGTGGATGATTCATGATGAAAAAGTCGTTGCTACATTAATCGAATTGTTTAAGGGTATACCTTCTTTATATATTGCTGATGGTCACCATCGCTCTGCATCGGCTGTGAAAGTAGGGATAATGCGCCGGGAAGTACATTCAAATTATACAGGTGAAGAAGAATTTAATTCCTTTTTATCTGTACTTTTTCCAAAAGATGAATTAGCAATTTGGGATTATAATCGTATTGTAAAAGATATAAATGGATTATCAGAAGAACAATTTTTGCAGGCGGTATCTCAAGAGTTTTATGTAGATAAAGCAGAAGTAGCGCCATTTAAACCGACAGAGCGTCATACGTTTGGAATGTATTTGAATAAAGCATGGTATAAGTTGACGGTGAAAGAAGACAGAGTTGATGAAAATGATGTTGTAAATAGACTGGATGTATCAATTTTACAAGATCAACTTTTGCATACTATTTTACAAATTGATGATCCGCGTACAAATGACAGAATTGATTTTGTTGGAGGGATAAGAGGGCTGGAAGCGTTAGAGAGAATCGTTGATGAGGAAAGATGGGCCGTTGCTTTTTCAATGTACCCAACAACAATGGAAGATTTACTAGCTATTGCAGATGCAGGGGAAGTAATGCCGCCAAAATCAACATGGTTTGAACCAAAACTTCGCAGTGGTTTATTTATTCATTCGTTAGAATAGAAGAGGGAGCAAATGGCTTTCTCTTTTTTTCTTGCATATTTTGTACCTATCTTATAATGTATAGTCGTACTGACTGAAGGAAAGGGTTGGATATATATGATACATATTTTGTTAGCTGATGATGATTTACATATAAGAGAGCTCCTTCGTTATCACCTTCAAAAAGAAGGATATACAGTGTGGGAAGCTGAAGATGGAAAAGCTGCACAGTCAATATTAGAGAAAGAAACGATTCATTTAGCGATTGTTGACATTATGATGCCGCATGTAGATGGTTACACACTTTGTGAAGAAATTAGAAAATATTATGATATACCAGTTATTATGCTAACAGCAAAAGATCAGTTAGTAGATAAGGAGAAAGGTTTTTCTGTTGGGACAGACGATTATATTGTTAAACCGTTTGAGCCAGCTGAAGTATTATTCCGAATGAAAGCATTGTTGCGTCGTTATCAAATGTTAAGTGCAGATGTCATTCAATTGCATGGAACGACGATCGATCGAAAAAGCTATGAAGTACGTTGCCATGAACAAACCATTTTGTTACCGTTAAAAGAATTTGAGTTGTTATCACAGCTTGCGAGTTACCCAGGGCGGATTTTTTCTCGTGAAGAATTGATCGAACTTGTGTGGGGAGTGGATTTTGCAGGTGATGAACGCACTGTAGATGTCCATATTAAGCGATTGCGTGATCGTTTTTCGAAACGAACAGATGATTTTCAAATAAAGACGGTACGTGGTCTTGGATATAAATTGGAGTTGAAATAAAATGCGATCATTATATTCACGATTTGTAATAATATCGATTGTCATTATGTTAGTTAGTAGTATGATTGGTTTTTTATTATCGAATGTGTATTATCATCTTTATTTGAAACCGTATAACAGTGAAAAGATTTTAAAATATGCACAAGAAGTAAAACATTTATATGAGCAATCCAATGAGCAAAATCGAGAAGAATATTTGCAATCTATATCTAATCTAGGTTTTGAAATTTATGTAGTAGATGATCAAAAACAAGGAAAACGATATGGAAATGCATTTCGAAAAATTAACGTGAGTGACGAAACGATAGAAAGTGTATTAAAGGGGCATACATATAACGGGATTTCGACATACCCTACAAGGTTATTTATAACAGGCTTTTTTGATAATGAACTCTTAAATAGTATTGGGATTCCAATTCAACATGATGATAAACAATACGCTCTCTTTATTCGTCCGGATATTCAGCAGCAATTTGGTGAAATGCGTATTTTCTTTTCTGTTTTATTATGTTTAATGGTCGGGTTAAGTATTATTTGTATTGCAATTGCAGCTCGGTTTATTGTTCGTCCTATTCAGCTGTTTACAAGGGCAACTAAAAAAATTGCAAACGGAGAGTATGAAGTAGCTCTACCAGAATATCGAAAGGATGAAATCGGAACACTGGCTGTAAGTTTTCGGAAAATGGCAAAAAGCTTAAAGGATTTAGATCGAATGCGACAAGAGTTTGTTTCAAACGTCTCTCATGAATTTCAATCTCCGCTTTCATCGATTCAAGGATTTTCGAAAACGTTACAAACAAATGAGATGAGTGAAGCCGAGCGTAAGCGTTATTTGAAAATTATTGAATCAGAAAGTAGACGTATGTCTAGTTTGTGTAAACAATTATTAACGCTTGCGTCTCTTGATAAGGAAGAAAGAGTATTAGATAAAAAAACATTTGATGTAGGTAAGCAAATAAGAGATGTTATATTTATGTTAGAGTGGCAATGGCGTGAAAAAGATGTCGCGCTGGAACTCGATGTTCCAAGTATACAGGTGCACGGAGATGAAAACTTGCTTCATCAAGTGTGGACAAATTTACTGACGAATAGCATTAAATTCACAGACAGTGGCGGGACTATTTCGTTTTATGGAGAAGAGAAAGAAACGGAAGTATATCTCTCGATTTCTGACACAGGGCTCGGTATGAGTGAAGAGGAGATTGACAAGATATTTGATCGATTTTACAAAGTGGATGAGGCCCGAAATAGAACAATCGAAGGTAGTGGTCTTGGGCTTTCGATTGTGAAAAAAATTATTGACCTTCATGAAGGAAGTATTACTGTACAAAGTGTAAAAGGTGAAGGGACTACGTTTACACTTTATCTTCCGAAAATAACTAGTAATGTTTAGGGTATATACGAGTTGGAAATGTCATAAAAACCCATCTCTTTTTTAGGGGGACGAGAGCATCTGGCCGTGCATAGAAGCGGTCAGGGCCTTTTCCTGCCACATGCGAGGTTTAAAACAAAAGAAGAAAACAAGTGGAGGTCATGTTTTCTTCTGCATAACAGCGACTTAGAGGTCGGAAAATTCAAATGAATATATAGGTATGATTATAAACGACGAAAGAATGATAGATGTATAATCGGGTGCTGAAATTACGTAATAAAAAGCTTGTACAAGAAGGACGGATAAAACGAAAAGAGCAAAAACCGCGGTGGAATTTTACTGCGGTTTTTTATGTTCTATTTCAAAACACTCAATTTACTCTTAATTAGGAAGTATTTCGCTTTCAGTTCAGCCATAGATTTGTGGTATAGTGAGAAAGTATGTTTGCAGTAGAGGAAGGAGACATAAACATGATTACATCTGCGCAAACTCCTTCATTAACAGAAACGATGAAAGAGTGGCATGAAGCATTAACATATGAAATTAAACATTGGAAGACAGTTGGTGGAAGTAAACTGTCTATTATAAATGGTCGTTTTTTATATACAGACTATGAAAGTAGTGTCTATGTATTTCAGCTTATTTCTGAAGTAAGTATACCGGACGGAACACCGATTCGAATTGAATTTGACGGTGAGGAAGCAACTGGGGAAGTATTATCTGTTCATGGATTAGACATTGAAGTCAAACTTAATTGTTACATGCAGCAACATATACAGGAAGCTGCATTATATAGTGAGCCGTGGCAGCTATTAGAACAATTGCAAGAACGTTTAAAAGAAGTAAGAAAAGATAAACAAAGACGTCAGCGCGTAAAGCGGTTACTACAAGGAACAAGTGAACAAAAACATATTGTGAAAATGAAAAAAGAGAAAAATGAACTTGCGTATCGTGCTTTTTATAATGCAACAACATACGTCTGGGGACCGCCAGGAACCGGGAAATCATACAATTTATCGCGCATTATTGCAGCTCATTATCAAAGTGGGAAATCTGTTCTTGTATTAGCTCATAGTAATGCAGCCGTTGATGTATTAATGGGCGAAGTAACAAAACAAATTGAGAAAAAAGAGAAGTGGGTACCTGGAGAGGTAATCCGGTATGGTTTTAGTCAAAATGACCTAATTCGTAATCATGAAACGTTACTAACTACGCGACTAGTTGAATCAACAAATGAAGAATGGCAAGAAGAGAGGCTCTATTTAGAAGAATTAAGACAAGAATTAAGACAAAAAATTCTTTCTTATAAAGCGACTTCTGCTGAAAAAAGAAAAATGCAGGAAATTGAAGTTGATCTTCGGAAGCAAAAAGCAAAAGTGAAAGAAGTTGAGAAAGAGTATATTGAAAATGCAAAAGTCATTGGGGCAACATTATCAAAATGTGCAATCGATTCACTCGTTTATGAAAGAACGTTCGATCTTGTCGTCGTCGATGAAGTAAGTATGGCTTATGTTCC
Organism: Bacillus multifaciens; assembly: GCF_030756675.1. Taxonomy (GTDB): domain Bacteria; phylum Bacillota; class Bacilli; order Bacillales; family Bacillaceae_G; genus Bacillus_A; species Bacillus_A multifaciens. The sequence goes on along the minus strand of NZ_JAVBXD010000006.1, from coordinate 101,727 downwards.
GCAAATTGCATTAGCAGCCTCTTTAGGAAAACGTATTGTTGTGTGTGGAGACTTTCTGCAATTACCGCCGATTGCTTTATCGAACCATGAGCTTGTGAATAAGTGGTTAAAAGAAGATATGTTTTACCATGCTGGCATAGTTGATGCGGTAAATGAACGTAAAAAGCATCCGAATTTATACATGCTGCAAGAACAGCGTCGTATGCATCCGCATATTTCAAGCTTTACGAATGAATTTATTTATAAAAATGAAGTGTTCGACCATCCATCTGTCACGGAGCGAAATGATATAGCAACTTTACAGCCTTTCATGAAAGAAGCAGCGGTTTTACTAGATACAAGTAATATGGGGGCTTATTCATTAAAAGACGTTGCATCTAGTTCACGTTATAATATTTTATCTGGATTATTAGCGATGCAGCTTACCTTAATTGGTTTAGTAGATGGAATACCGTCAATTGGTATTGTAACACCATATCGTGCCCAGTCACGTTTTTTATCAACGTGTATAAGGGAATTTCTTCAAAAAACAAAGTTCAAAAATGCGCCTGTACTAGCGGCAACAGTGCATAAATTTCAAGGGTCAGAGCGTGATATGATTTTGTTCGATACAGTTGATAGCTACCCGCAAGAACGGCCAGGTGTGCTCTTCTTCGATCAAAAAAATCACCGTCTCGTTAATGTTGCAGTAACAAGGGCAAGAGGGAAATTTATTCAGCTATCAGATTGTCAATATATGAGGCAAAATCTTTCGCGAAAACAGGCTTTATCTCATTTAACGTTTCATTTACAAAAGCAGGGAGATGTGTATGATCGCACAACATCAAGATCAGTTTTAGAGCGAAAGATTACGAAAAGATTAAGGTGGTTTGTACAAACAAGTAGAGAAGAAACGAAAATGCTATTAAAAGATATAATCTCAGCGAAAAAGAAGATCATCGTATCAATTCCTAATTCAAGTCGCATGGATAAGAGAGTATGGCAAGCATTAGCACGTGCAGAAGCATCCGTAATTATCTATATAGAAGCTCAAGTTCCGATAAAAAATGTACAAGTGCATCGGCAAAACAAAGTAATGCCATTTGTTATTATTGATGATGACATCATGTGGAGTGGTGCTCCGTTAACATCTCAGATGATTTTTGATGGTAGTCCAGAATTTCCATATATAACAGCGAGACTACAAGCTCCGCAAACAGTTGGAGTACTAAAAGGGTTTTTAGATATAAAAATATAGAATTTTCTTGACTTTTGTTTATAATAAAATTAGAATGAAAATAATTTAAAAATTAATCCTATATGAATACTTGAAATTTCTTATCATGAGAGGTGGAGGGACTGGCCCTTTGAAGCCTCGGCAGCGGATTCATTATGAATACTGTGCCAATTCCAGCAAGTGTAAGGCTTGAAAGATAAGAAAGATGGCATAAGTATATGTAATGTGTATACTAAAAAACCTCTTTCTATCTTTTAGAAAGAGGTTTTTTATTTTGTATATTGAAAGGGGAATGAAATATGGAAGTTTTACAAATTACTGCGCATCGAAATAAAATTGTGCAAAGTGTTGAGGAGAAAAGAGAGCGTTACATAAAAACGAGTCATACAATTCATGAGAATCCCGAAATTGGAAACCAAGAGTTTTTTGCATCTAAAACGCTTAGTTTATTACTTGGAAGTGCGGGCTTTCAACTTCAACATCATATCGCTGGCCATGAAACGGGTTTTATTGCGAGAAAAAGCTCTGGAAAGAAAGGGCCTACAATTGCTTTTTTAGCAGAATATGATGCACTTCCAGGTTTAGGTCATGCCTGTGGACATAATTTAATTGGAACAATTAGTACAGCTGCGGCAATTGCTTTATCAGAGGTAATTGAAGAAATTGGCGGAGAAATTGTTGTGTTTGGTACACCGGCAGAAGAAGGAGGACCGAACGGAAGTGCTAAAGGAAGCTATGTAAAAGCAGGCTTGTTTAAAGATATTGATGCAGCACTTATGATCCATCCGAGTGGTAAAACAGCAACAACTAGTCCATCTCTTGCATTAGATCCGCTAGATTTTCATTTTTACGGAAAATCAGCTCATGCTGCTGCCTCACCAGAAGCGGGAATAAATGCACTAGACGCTGTTTTACAATTATTTAATAGTATCAATGCACTTCGTCAGCAGTTGCCAACAGACGTGCGTATTCATGGCATCATTACAGACGGTGGAAAAGCACCAAATATTATTCCAGATTACGCATCTGCTCGCTTCTTTATTCGAGCAAAAACGAGAGAACGATGCACAGAAATTACAGAAAAGATTCGTAACATCGCACAAGGAGCTGCGCTTGCGACCGGTACAACAGTAAAGATTGAACAATTTCAAAATGAGATTGATAACTTAGTAATTAACCAAGCATTTAATGCGATAGTGGCTGAAGAACTAGAAGAATTAGGAGAAAATGTTCATCGTGATGAACGAATTGGCATTGGTTCTACCGACGCTGGAAACGTTAGTCAAATCATCCCGACAATTCATCCTTACATTAAAATTGGTAGTGATGATTTAGTTGCACATACAGACGCATTTCGAGAAGCGGCACGATCTGAAAGAGGAGATGAAGCATTAATCGTTGGAGCAAAAGCACTAGCACTAACTGCTTATCGGTTAATAACAGAGGAATCATTGTTAGCAAACATTAAACAAGAGTTTGAGAATGGGAAAAAGTGAATTAGTAGACAATATCCCCCACTTTAAAACACGTTAGCTTTTAAAGTGGGGGGAATTCACTAGGAACAAGACCAATTGCAATTTCGATAAAGCTAAGACTAGTGCCGCCTAATCCGTGTAAACAAAAGATTACAGGGTTCTTCTTATTTCCCCATTCTGTAATATGTACATCTATTTTTCCATTGTTAATAAAATAGCGTTTCAAAGTATATTTCCTCCTAAGTATTTTAAATTCGATATTTTTTTGAAAATTTATATAATTAATATTATTATATAATTGAGATGAAAAATAAAGGGGACTGTCCTGTGGAAATTGTATATAATCGAGCAAAATTGCAGTTATTATCTATAAATGATGTACGACCATTGTACGCCATTATTGAAAAATACCCTGATATTTGGACATACTTAATAGCGAAAATGGATTGTTTGGAAGACATGGAAAGATTAGTTGAAGAATCAATAGGAAAGTATAAAAAGGGGGGTGACCTTCCGTTTACTGTAATTGATCAAACGACAAATGAGATTGTGGGAACGACGCGGTTATACAACATATCAAAGGATTGCAAAACAACCGAGCTTGGACATACTTGGTACAGTCCAAGCGTGCAACGTACAAGTGTAAATACAGAGTGCAAATTTATGATGCTTCGCTATGCATTTGAAGAGTTAGGAATGCTACGTGTCCAAATTAAAACAGATGCTCGCAATGAAAAGTCTCAGCGAGCAATTGAAAGACTTGGAGCAGTTAAAGAAGGGATAATGCGAAATGAACGCGAACTTTCAAATGGATATGTGAGGGATGCGGTTGTATATAGTATTATTTCAGAAGATTGGCCAAGTGTAAAAGAGAAATTAGAAAATAAATTAATATGTTATCGGTAAAGGGGGATAAAGGTGCCGTATATAGAAACAGAACGATTAAAAATGATTTCTTTCACATTAGAATTAGTAGAGGCTACAATAAAGGGGACTGAGGAGCTTTCGAAAGTAATACCTTATGAAATTTCTAAGCAGTGGCCTATGCCGGATTATGCGGAAATTTTACCATGGAAAGCGGAGCGGCTACAAGAAAATCCAGAAAGTAGTCAGTGGAGTGGACTTATTATTCATAAAGAGGATCATACAATTATTGGTGATATGGGCTGTAAAGGCGGCCCAGATGTGAATGGTATTGTTGAAATCGGCTATAGTATTGTCCCTGATTACCAAGGAAAAGGATATGCTACAGAGATGGTAAAAGGTCTTGTGCAGTGGTTATTAAATCACCAAAATGTAACGACGATTAAAGCGGAATGTTTAACAAGTAATACTGCTTCTGCGAGAGTGTTGGAAAAATCTGGTTTTTACTGTGTGTTACAGGAAGAACATATGAAATATTGGATTTTGAAATAGTAGATTAAGTGAAATGCCTTCTAATATGTTAGGAGGCATTTTTTCTTACAAAACGATTACGTATTCTATATACTTTTGTTTCATCATTCCATTCTACAGAAAAATTCGCTACAATATAGAAGTTAAGAATTTGAGAGAAATATAAGTTGTTATTATAAATAGATTACTTTTATGACATAAAAACTCCCTTCTTTCAAATGAATTCAAAAAACAAATTGACCGATTATTTGATTTAACGAATTTTTATATAAAGTATGTGTGAAATACGGGGGCTATAAGTTTATGAAGAAAAAAAGAAGTATAAAAATAAGGGTGGTACAGGCACTCTTATTCATACTTGGTTCCATTATTGTATTTGTTAGTTATGCGGCGTATGATATTTGGCATTATCGTTCTAAGACAGATCGAGTTGATACAGATGCGGCAGTTGTGTTAGGCGCGGCTTCTTGGAATGGAAAACCGTCACCGGTACTTCGTGAGAGAATTAATCATGCCATTGCTCTCTATCAAAATGGAAGCATTAAAAAAATTATTTTTACTGGTGGTACGAAGTTTGATACAGAATTAGAAGAAGCGCGTACGTCAAAAATATATGCATTAAAGCATGGTGTGAAGGATGAAGATATTTTAATTGAAACGGAGTCGCGTTTTACAGAAGAGAATTTAAAAAATGCACTTCAGATTGGAAAAGACCACGGCATACAAACGTATACAATTGTAAGTGATCCGCTTCATATGAAACGAGCGATGCAAATTGCTAAGCATCTCGGTATGGATGCATATTCTTCACCAACGCCAACGTCTGCTTACCGCAGCCTAGACACCGAGTTACCGTTCTTTTTTAAAGAGTTATGTTCTTATATTGGTTATATGGCATCCTTACCTGTTCGGTTTTTAAAGGGTGATGAATAAAGGAGATTTCCTAATGTTTTAGGAGATCTTTTTTGTTTAAAACATTGTTTTTCTGTCGGAATAGTGCAACAATTAAGAGGTGGATTAATGTGTTTAAGGAAAAGAATGAGTAAAGTGATAAATTTATAAACAAGATTTTTGTCGTTTATTAACGAAAGAGAACTGTATGCATATAATTTTAGGATGACGTGGAAAGGGTTGATGAAATGGATTTTGTAAGAACGAAAGAGCAACAAAAGCGGCTTAGTGAATTACAACCATATATCACTCTATTTTCAAAGAGAGAGCAGCAGTTAGATAAATTGTATTCATTTCCTTTTGAAAATGTAAAAGATTTAAAAGGAATTGGGTATACATCGTGGACCGTTCCAAAGGACGAAGGTGGTTTAGGAATGTCCTTGTATGATTTTTTATTATGTCAAGAATATATTGCCCAGGGTGATGGTGCGACGGCACTATGTATGGGGTGGCATCTTGGGATTATACATGAACTTTCTGAAAATCATTCATGGGATAAGAAATTGTTTTCTTGGCTTTGTAAGAAGGTTAAGAATGGAGCACTTATAAACAGAGCGGCCACGGAACGAAACACGGGGAGTCCGACAAGAGGAGGAAAACTAGAAACAACAGCAGTACGAAAAGGAGATAATTGGATTATTTCTGGAAGAAAAACATTTACAACAATGGCACCGGTATTAGATTATTTTCTAGTTTCTGCATCTATCGAAGGGACAGAAGAAATAGGAGAATTTCTTGTTCCGCGTACTACAGAGGGTGCCTCAATTGAAGAAACATGGGATTGTGTAGCAATGCGAGGTACAGCAAGTCATGATTTAATTTTGGAACAGGTAGCAGTTCCATATAAATATTTTGTTGAGAAAATTTCTCCGCGTAGTACAGAAAAGAGAAGAGGATGGCTTTTGCACATTCCGGCTTGTTATCTCGGAATTGCAGAGGCGGCGCGGCGGTATGCTTTGCAATTTGCTGCAACATATCAACCGAATAGTTTGAAAGGGCCGATAGCGATGGTACCAAATGTGCAAAGATTAATAGGAGAAATAGAATTAGAGATGATGCAAGTTCGTACTTTTTTATATAGTGTTGCAAAACGCTATGAAGAAGATAAACAGTGTATGCAAGCCGAGATGGCAGCTGTGAAGTATACGGTGACAAATGCAGCGATTTCTATTGTAGATAAGGCGATGCGTATCGTCGGAGCAAGGAGTTTATCTGAAAAAAATCCATTACACCGTTATTATTTGCATGTTCGTGCTGGCCTTCATAATCCTCCAATGGATGATATGACAATTTCGCTATTAGCACAACATGCCTTGCAAGATTTTGGTGATAAAAAATAGGTACTACTTTCCTTTTTCGTATATAATAAAAATGGACAATGTACAAAAAGGAGTTAACAAATGCTAGAAGTCATCGCAACATGTTTAGAAGATGCCAAACGGATTGAGCGTGGCGGTGCGAAACGGATCGAATTAATTACTGCTTTTACTGAAGGTGGTCTTACACCGAGCTATGCGTTAATAAAAAGCGTGATAGCTGCAGTTTCTATTCCGGTGCATGTAATGATACGACCGCATGCTAAGTCTTTCGTATATTCTAATGAAGAAATAGAATTAATGAGAGAAGATATTCGAGTGGTAAAAGAGCTTGGTGCAACTGGTGTTGTATTAGGTGTTTTAAATGAAAAAAATGAAATTGATGAAGAAAAGTTAGCAAAATTACTAGAAGTAACAGAGGGAATGAATGTGACGTTTCACCGCGCAATTGATGAAATGAGGGATTTAATAGGGGCCGTCAAAATATTACGGAAGTTTAAGAAAGTCACACATATTTTAACATCTGGCGGACAAGGAAAAATAGAAGATAACATTTCTGTCTTGCGCCAAATGCACGAAGCAAGTGAAGGACACATAGAAGTGATTGTTGGTAGTGGCGTCACGAAAGAGAATATACAACAATTACTGCATGAAACAGGGACTATACAGGCTCACGTAGGTACAGCGGTGAGAGAGGGAAAATCGTGCTTTGGTGAAATTGTTGTTCAAAATGTACAAGAAATCGCAAAAATGACTAGTTGTTAAAGGAGATAGGGGATAGATGAATAAGAGTGAAATTATGTCATGGGTTAAAAGTATTGCTTTAGCTTTAATTATTGCATTTGTGTGTCGGGCATTTTTATTTACACCATCGCTTGTGCAAGGGGAATCTATGATGCCAACGCTGGAAAACAATGAGAGAATGGTTGTAAATAAAATTGGCTATAGTGTACAAGGGTTAGATCGTTTTGAAATTATCGTCTTTCATGGGAATGAAGGTCATGATTTGGTGAAACGAGTAATTGGATTACCGGGGGACACAATCGAATATAAACACGATGTTTTATATGTAAATGGTAAACCAGTTGCTGAACAATATTTAGATGAATATAAAAAGCAATTATCTGGTGAGGTGTTAACTCCTGATTTTACATTAGAAGGGTTAACTGGGCAAAAAACTGTTCCAAAAGGTTCTGTATTTGTACTAGGAGATAATCGTCAAGTATCAAAAGATAGCCGTGCATTTGGATTTGTTTCTGAAGAACAAATTGTTGGGAAAGGTTCAGTAGTATTTTGGCCATTGCAGCATGCTAGAGCACTATAATCGTTTTTGGAAGGGATCAAAACTCATTTTGAGTTTTGATCTCTTCTTTTATTTTTATCTTGAGAATGTGCAATCAAAATTTATCCCGCATTAACGGGCAGTAATACTCCCACCTCAAAATTAGGTAAAAACATTGTCTAGCTCTAGCGGCTAGAATCTCCGGTCGTTTCACCCCCTCGGACGAGGCAAAAAGCGCCTCTCCGCCCTGTGCGTGGGCGTCCTGCGATTCTGAGCGAGCCGCTTCCGCTTTTCTTAAGAAGTTAGGTGGGAGATAAACTGCCCGTAAAAGCCCGATTGGTGAGGGCTGATAATCAGTGGGGGATGAAGAACCCCCCCACTGATTAAAGTTTCACTTTATAAGGTAGCTGAGAAAACTGAGTAAGGAAATATTTCCAAGTTATTATGAATGCCTGTTATAATGTAAAAAGAATGATACATAGAGGTGAATGTTGTGCAGCATTATGAGGAAGTGCGTTCTATTATTAGAAGTGCCAAGAAAATTACAGTGTTAACCGGAGCAGGTGCAAGTACAGAGAGTGGAATTCCAGACTTTCGATCAGCAAATGGTTTGTACGCAGATGCAAATGTAGAAATGTATTTATCAAGAGGATATTATAATCGAAATCCGAAAGAATTTTGGAAACATTATAAAGCCATTTTTCAAATTGAGACATTCAATCAATATAAACCGAATGAAGGACATGTGTTTCTTGCGCAGTTAGAGCAAGCGGGAAAAGATATTGTATTGTTAACACAAAATATTGATGGCCTTCATCAATTGGGTGGGAGTACACGTGTTATTAATTTACATGGTACGCTTCAATCGGCTCATTGTCCGAAGTGTCGTGCAAAATACAACTTACAATATATGATTGAACATGAAGTGCCGCGTTGTGAAAAATGTAATTTCATTTTGAATCCTGATGTTGTGTTATATGGAGATACATTGCCGCAATTTCAAATGGCAGTTGAAAGATTATATGAAACGGATGTATTACTTGTGATGGGAACGTCGCTGAAAGTACAGCCTGTAGCATCCTTTCCGCAAATCGCAAAACGAGAAATAGGAGCAACAACAATACTTGTTAACAATGAACAAACAGGACAAGAACAATATTTTGATTATGTATTTCATGAAACGATTGGGGAATTTGTGAAGGGAATAGTAGCGGAAAAAGAATAGGTCGAGTAAGTCAACTACCCCTCACTTAAACGCTAACACGTTTTGAAGTGGGGGCTTGAATGTTAAGGGGAATATTGTATATGTTTAAATCGCGTTAAAGAACTATCATAGTTTCAAAAAAGGAGATTTGTTGCAAAGGGGAGAGTAGTTTGGGGAAGAACGAAAGAATATTACTAGAAATAATTAAAAATGCCAATAGTGGAAATCGGTTTATTTTAGGGATAGATGGCTTAAGCCGTTCTGGCAAAACAACACTCGTGAATAAACTCAGTCAAAATATGAAAGAAAAGAACATCCCGTTTCAAGTTTTTCATATTGATGATTATATTTCCCAGCGTGAAAAACGTTATAATACAGGGAATGAGGAATGGTATGAGTATTACAATTTACAATGGGATACGGATTGGTTAAATCAACATTTTTTCAGTAAACTAAAATCCTCTAACCATCTTACTCTTCCTGTTTATAATGATGAATCTGACACACATAGTAAGAAGGAAATTCAGCTTTCTAATGCTTCTGTTATCATAGTAGAAGGTGTTTTTTTACAGCGTAAAGAGTGGAGAAGCTTCTATGATTATGTCGTATATCTAGATTGTCCGAGAAGTAAGAGGTTTCTTCGTGAAAGTGAAGATACTCAAAAGAACATTGCGAAATTTGAAAATAGATATTGGAAGGCTGAAGAATTTTATGTAAATACGGAAGCTCCTGACAAACATGCTGATTTGGTGCTAAAAGGATAAAACAAAACAAACAACGCATTTCGTTTTTCCATGCGTTGTTTGTTTTGTATTAAAAAGCATTATTTTTTTAGTGATAAGCCATAAACAATCGTTTCACTTGGTGTTGTGATTTTAAACCCCGTATTGTAGTCTAGCGTCATAGCATCTCCGATATAATCTTTTGTAAAATCGTCCATTTGAATTACGAGCTGTTCATCTTCAAATACAACATCATTTGCATTGTATTCATCAATGATTAAATCAATGTTTACATAGACAGTACAAGTGTTTCCGATACTTCCTTTTATTCTAACAATGATTTTATCTTCGTTTTGTTGCAATTTCTCTTTTGCTATATTTGTAACGCGAATATTCATATGATCACGTTCCTTTCCTAAACATCTATTTTAACAAAGATACAATAATATATAAATTCATTTTGATTTTTCAATATATTAGTTAATGGTACGCAGAAGAAAAAAGTGATCTATACTTGCTTTCTTCTTTTGTTTTAAACCTTGCATGTGATAGGCTCTAATCGTTTCTATTCGCAGCCAGCTGCTCTCGTTCGTTTAAAAAGAAGGAGTTTTTAACTTGTATATTGAGAGTTACACAAGAAATCCTATCAACAAAAGTTGATAGGGTTTGATTATTAAAGCTCACATTTATCTAATGGGATTACTTTTGTTTTCTTTGTAAATTTATAACCTAACCAAAGTATTAAGAAAAGAGGTAAGCCTATATACGAAACGAGTACACCGTTCCAATCAATAGATTCTCCCATAAATGCACCGTAGTTCTGACCAAGGACAACGATTAAGCATAATACAAATGCAAAGATAGGGCCGAATGGGAACCATTTTGCTTTATAAGGTAAGTCATTTAAGTCTTTTCCTTGTGCAATGTATGCTTTGCGGAAACGATAGTGACTAATGGCAATTCCGATCCAAGCGATGAAACCTGACATACCAGAGGCATTTAATAGCCACACATAGACAACGCCATCACCGAATAAAGAAGCTAAGAAAGCAGCAGATCCAACTAATGATGTTGCAAGCAACGCATTTACTGGTACACCGCGACTATTTAATTTTCCTAAAAACTTCGGTGCTTTGCCTTGGTTTGCTAAATCCCAAAGCATACGTGCTGATGCATACATACCAGAGTTACCAGCGGATAAAACAGCTGTTAAAATAACGGCGTTCATTACTGATGCTGCAAAGGCAATGCCTGCTTTATCGAATATAAGTGTAAATGGACTTACTGTTACATCGCTTGCTGCAAGGTTTTCGTTTGTATACGGGATTAATAAGCCAATTACGAGAATCGCAAAAATATAGAACAATAGAATTCGCCAAAAGATGCTGCGAATTGCTTTTGGAATGTTGCGCTGTGGATCTTCAGTTTCACCAGCCGCAACTCCTAATAATTCTGTTCCTTGGAACGAGAATCCAGCTGCCATAAACACACCGATGATTGCCATGAAGCCGCCGTTAAACGGTGCATCTGCAACTGTGAAGTTTTTAAAACCAACAGGCTCTCCGCCCATAATACCGAAAATCATAAGAAATCCGACGATTAAAAAGGCAATAACAGTTACAACTTTAATAAGTGCAAACCAATATTCCGCTTCCCCAAAGCCTTTAACAGATAAATAGTTTAAAAGGAACATAATAGCTAAACAAATTCCACTCCAAAGTAGGGAAGGTGTATTTGGAAACCAAAACTTCATAATTAATGTGACTGCAGAGAGTTCAGCAGCAATGGTAATGGCCCAGTTATACCAGTAGTTCCAACCTAATGCAAATCCAAGCGATGGATCAACAAATCTGGTTGCATAGGTGCTAAATGATCCTGCTACAGGCATGTAGGATGCTAATTCAGCTAAGCTTGTCATTAAAAAATATACCATAATACCAATTGCAGCATAGGCGACGAGTGCACCACCAGGACCAGCTGTGTGGACAACACCACCGCTTGCTAGGAATAAACCTGTTCCAATTGTACCACCAAGAGAGATCATTGTAAGATGGCGAGATTTCAATCCGCGTCGTAGTTCATTATTTGATTGAGCAGATTGATTTGTAGCTGTAGAGGTAACGTTAGTAGTTGCGCCGTTCATGTTCAACACTCCTTTTCTAGTAAGATAGGAAGGAGCGGGGGGAATTAAAAAAACCGCCAAAGGACTTTAGCGGAGCAATTCAAAAATAGCCACCCCATCATACCTTCCGTTAAGATAGCGCCCCACGTTTACACGGTAATTTTGTAAACGTGACAGTTCTGTTCCTATTCGAAAACAGCCCCAGCATATACTTCCAGAGAAGAAGTATAAACTTCGGCAACTTTTCCTTTCAGCTAGAGTTATTGACGTTCTCCGCGTCTCGTCTAGATTACTAATAAAAGTCGCAACCTCTACCTCATCGGATTGATGAGGATTTTTCTATTACTATGATTTTTAATATATGGCAATTGTAATGATTTTCTGAATATATTGCAAGGATTTTCTTATAGAAATAAATGGCTATTTAAGAAAAGCGCTTTCAAAATTCGTCCCGTTCCTAATAAATATGTATAAAGCAATCCTTTGATAAAAAAGGTTATACAATGGTTTCGCATTATGTTTCGAAAAATCCTTTAAAATTAATAGAAAATTCAGATAAATATTTTTCGACAATCATATAAAGAAATTTGCTTTAAGTTAATATTAGAATTGAAAAGAATAATTGAAAAATTATACACTAAATGGAAAAGGTAAGGGTGGTGAGGAGATGTTCCAGTTTGATCATCTTGTCCATGTAGTTCATTGCTCTCCAGCTGAGGCAATAAATCAGATGAAAATACATGGATTTCATGTCGTTCAGGGGGGAGAGCATACAAATTGGGGGACACATAATAGTTTATGTTATTTCGATTTAGCGTATATTGAATTTTTAGCAGTGCAAAATCAAGAGATAGCAAACCGAACAAAGAATCCTCTTATTAGGCAAGTTGTTCATAAGTTGAAAACAGGAGAGGGAATGCTTCAAATTGCACTGCGGACTGAACGCATGGAAGAGTTTGCTGAGAAACTGAGGGAAAAAGGATTTCATACAAACGGTCTATTGGAAGGGAAACGTATGAGGGATGACGGAACACTCTTAAGCTGGAAAATGTTATTTATTGAACAAGAAAAAGAAGGTCCTAGATTTCCATTTTTCATTGAGTGGGGCGAATCGGATGAAAGAAGAAGGGATGATTTACAGAAAAAAGGAGTAATCTCGCCCCATAGCAATAACATAATTGGCATGAAAACAGTGTTTTATGCTGTAACGAATTTAAATGAAACAAGCAAACGATGGGAAGATTTACTGCAAATAGAAATGAGTCCACCGAGAATAAATAAAGAGTTGAATGCGATCTCTCAAAGTTTTTCATTAGGAGAAATCACCATTCAATTTTGTGAACCGATAGGGAGTGGGATAGTTCAGAATCAATTAAAAAATTATGGTGAATCGCCATTTGCGATAGAGTTTCAAGGAGATAAGGAGAAAAAGAGTGTATATCATATACGAAATGGTATGTACATATTTTAGGAAGAATTAAGGTGAAAGAAAATTACCCAGAAGTACAGTAAGTTTCTGTACTTCTGGGTAATTTGGAAAAGAACAAAAGGTAGATCGTCCTATATAAATAATTTACATGAGTTTTATTGCATAGAGAGATGGTAGAAATAATTTCATGTATGAGACGACTTAATCGCCTGTTGTAAGCGCGAGACTCCTTCAGCAATGTGGTTTATATCTACCTTTCCATACGATAGACGAATATAACCATCTCTTGCGCCAAAAATACTGCCGGGCATAAAAGCAACTTGTTGTTTTATGCTTTGCATTATCAACTGTTTTTCATTAATCGTTTGCTGTAATTTCCCCCATATATAAATTCCACCTGTTGGCAATGAAAATGAGAGTTCTTCTTTGAGTGAATGTTGCAGTGCATCTGCTAGAATATTTCTTTTTTGGATTAATTCAGACCGTAATTGCTGTAAATGTGTTTTGAACGGAACAGTTTCAAAAAATTGTTGCATAAGCCATTGCGGAAAAATACTTAAGCCCAATTCCATTTGATGCCGTGCATCTGCTAACCGCTCCACAACAGATTGCGGAGCAACGAGCCAACCAATTCGCAAACCTGGTGCTATCATTTTTGATAGAGAATGAACATAAATGACTGTTCCGTTCGTATCAATTGATTTTAAGGTTGCACATGCTTGTTCTTTCTTTTCTAATGAAAGTAAGCTAGACGGATCATCTTCAACAATCGCAATGCGTAGATCTGCGCATAAAGATAAAAGAGTTTCTCTTCTTTTCGGGTGTAGGAGCGTTCCGGTTGGATTTTGGTAATTTGGATTTAAGAAAATCATTTTAATTCGATGCTTACGATAGAGCTCTTCTACATCATCGGGATTAATCCCGTGTTCATCAACAGGTAACGGGAAAATTCGAATGCCTGCAGATTGAAAAAGAGGCAACGAATAACAATGTGATGGACTTTCAAATGCTACCGCATCACCTGGATTTAATAAACATTGGACAATAAGATGCAGTGCTTGTTGGGCGCCTGAAGTAATCATAATGGATTGTTCAGTTGCATCAATTTGTAAATGCTCCTTCATATATGTAGCTACAGCTTGTCGTAAAGGAAGATAGCCTTGTGGATGATCATAACTTAACGATTGCGTTAATGATTGTTCGCGTAATATCGTTTGTAATTGTTGGTGCGGGAACAAATCGCATCCGAGTTCTCCGTTTGCAAAATCAATGATATTGTCATTTTGCTGTACTTGTTCACGAATGTAACGAAGGAGCGGTAAATTAGGCAAAAATGTCCCGCCCTCTACAAACCCTCTCCAATTTGGCGTGAACTTTGGAGATACACCCCACATATGTGTGCTTACACGCGTCCCTTTTCCTGTTGTACTTTCAACAATTCCCATTGCGCGTAGTTCATTATAAGCTGTTGTAATTGTACTTCGATTCACCTGAAGCTGCTCTGCTAGTTTACGTTCTGACGGAAGAAAACTGCCAGGTGGCAGTTCTCCATATAAAATACGTCTCTCAATAAAATCAACAACTTGTTGATAGATTGGGATTTTACTATCAGTATCTAATGTCCATTTCATTTGTCCCGTCTCCTTGTTACTTTATTATCACCATTATAGCAAATTGGCTGGGTAAAAAAACAGCCAATTGGATGGTGTTACATCGGGCCAATTTTACTATGCTAAATGAGGAAAGGAGAGGTTTTGATGAAACAAAGGCAAATGGAAGTGCTCCTGATGTTAGTTGCATTAGTATGGGGAGCGAACTATACGATAGGAAAATATGGGGTGGCATATATGTCGTCCGTTCAATTTAATAGTATGCGTTTTTTAATTGCATCTCCAGTTTTGTTACTAATTACTTTTATTATGGAACGTTCGTTACGTATAGAGAAGAAAGACTGGCTCAGACTATTGGTAGTTGGTATTGTTGGGACAACTATATATCAGACACTATTTATGCTCTCAGTAAAATATACATCTGCGACGAATGCTTCATTATTAATTGCAATGTCACCAATTTTTACGGGGATTTTAGCGGTATTGCATAAACAAGAACGCTTTTCTCTAAAAATACAAATCGGATCATTACTATCTTTTAGCGGTGCAGCACTTGTTTTATTAACTGGAAATACAAATCAGTCTACATATGAATACGCATGGATTGGCAATATAATTGGGTTGGTTGCGTCAATTGCGTGGGGCTGGTATCCAATTCTAGCACAGCCGCTTATTACGAAATATTCCGCGATGCGAGTAACTGCTTGGTCGACTTTATTAGGAATTGTTCCGTTAGTTATATACTGTTTTATAAATGTCGACTCGTTAACATGGACAACTGACATGTTAAGCTGGGGATCATTAGGTTACTCTATTGTTTTTGCGACAATTTTTGGACTTGCAATGTGGTACGTTGGAATTAGTAAAAATGGTTCAACAAAAGTAATGGTTTATATGTATCTTGTTCCGTTATTTGCTGTAATATTTGCGGCTGTAACGATAGGCGAACAAGTAAATATTATGCAGTTGTTCGGTGGATTTGTAATTTTCGCTGGGTTATATGTTGTCAAAAAAGGAACAGTGAAAAAGCCAGCATTGAATTTAAAAAAGGTAAGTTAGTTTGGAAATGGACTACACCGTGAGAGGTGTGGTCATTTTTATTTGCATAATAAGACTGCTTGCTTCACAGCCCATTGTTGATGATCGTGAACAAGCAAACGCTGTGCTTCAGATGAAGAAACCCAATGCAGGATATATTCATCTTCTTTTGGAACATGTGTTTTTCGTATTTTGTTACATATGTAAAAAAATCCATCATTTAAATAATAAACATCTTCTTTTTCAGCATAAAAATAACGCTCAGCATTTCCAATATAGTGCAGCACTTTAATTTCCCAGCCTAATTCTTCTAGTAGTTCACGGTGTAAGCAGCTTTCTTTTGTTTCACCATTTTCTATTCCACCGCCAGGCAAAAAGTAACGTATTCCTTTTTGGATAACGGCTATTTTACTAGTATTTTCTTTAAAAATAATTGCATAAGAGCTTGGGCGTGAGATGTATTCTATATGCTGTTTTTTCTTGCCAAAAGAAGGCTTTTTGTACATGTTTTTCACCTAATTTCATTTGTTTTAATCCAATTATCTCATATGAATCTACGAAAATGAATTTTTAAGTTAAACAGGAAAATGTATCTCAATATTTAATAATATATAAGTATTACAGGAAAAAGAGAGGGTATGACATATGCACGTTAGAAAAATTAGACCTGAGGATTATACTACACTTCATTCTGTTATTAATGATTGGTGGGGCGGAAGACAGATGGCAGATATGCTGCCAAAGCTCTTTTTTGTTCATTTTCAAGAAACTAGTTTTATTGTTGAAAAAGACAATGAAATTGCAGGGTTTTTATGTGGTTTTTTCTCGCAAACTTTTAAAGATGAAGCGTATGTTCATTTCATTAGTGTAAATCCGAAATTTAGAAGACAAGGGATTGCGTCGATATTGTATTCCAGCTTTTTTGAGGCAGTTCGTTCCAATGGGCGTCACGTTGTAAAGGCGATAACATCTCCGGTTAACAAAAAGTCAATTCAATTTCACCGTGAGATCGGATTTGAAATTGAAAGAGGAGATGCTGAAATAGATGGAGTGTCTGTACATTCAAACTATGATGGAAAAAGTGGAAGCCGAGTATTATTTGTAAAGCATATATAAATGATGTAAGCAGCAAAACGATATAAAATTGTTCTGCTGCTTTTTGGTTGTGAAATTATTGGAAAAAATCTATAAATTTCTTATAATGGAATTTGTGGCTTTTGATTTGTTAGTTAAGTATAGGGGGGATAGGGATGGATATTGTTTTTACTGAAAACGGAAAACGATTTAATTATCGCGTTGCAGCAGTATGTATTGAAAAGGGACAGGTTCTTCTTCATCGCGGGAAGGGAGACAATTATTGGTGTTTACCTGGTGGACGAGTTCAAATGCTTGAGAGTAGTGAGTCTGCCCTTAAAAGAGAGCTTCAAGAAGAATTAGAAGCGAATGCAAATGTAAAACGATTAATATGGATTGTTGAGAAGTTTTTTACTTATGATAATCATGAGTTTCATGAAATTGGGTTTTACTATGAAACGCATTTAGAAGATTGCTCAATTCCGAAAACGGGTTCTTTTATAAGAGAAGATGGAGGACGAGAGTTTGAATTCCAGTGGGTTCCGCTGGAGGAGTTACATCTTTTTAATACGCAACCTGCATTTTTAACGACAAAACTTAAACATTTACCAGAGTGCGTAGAGCATATAGTAACAAACTGAAAAAAGACGGATTTGCACCGTCTTTTTTAAATTATTTTTTCTTTTGATAGTTATATAACGTATTCGTTTCTGTTTTGAACTGCTGAAGAAGGGTATTATCTTCTTCAGCACCATATCTAGCAGTACTATACGCTGTTATAATAATGTCTGATTGAATCCTTATGTCTTCTTCTATACGAAGTCTTTCCATCCATTGTTCCACTGTCTCACCACGTTGCCGATTTAATGGCGGTTTTAATTTTTTTCAAGTTTAAAAATTTCTTTGCGAATTGCATTGTTTGGTGGCCGTAACTTTCGGTTTCGCTTTAGTATATTTTCTAGTTCAGGACCAACAGCGATAGGTTCATAGGAAGACATACGTCCAAATTTGATTTCATGACGCTTCTTATATAGTTTCCAAATCACATATATGGCAACAACTACAATGATCAAGATGGTAAGACATTGGATAATGAATGGATCATATACTTTATTAGAACCCGGTGGAGGCGGCAAATTACCTTGCGTCAAATTACTATTTAAAGTACGGTCTGTCTGCTTCCGTTCAGCTGCTAGAAATAATGGATTTAATATATATCCCAATCCTAAAGCAATCCATTGAAGTGCATAAATAATGCCGGTTCGTACGTAAGAGAGTAAAGGGATGAATAAAAAAATAATAATCCCGATAGCTGTAATTGAGGACAAACGCATCATTTGTTGGTTTCGATTAAAACTTGTAATCCATAATGTTAGAAGTGTATACAAAATAAGCAATCCTATTTCCCATATGGATGGAAACTGCATATGGAGGAGAAGGGAACAAAAAGACCATAGAAATGCCCCTAATAATTTATGAAAGGGTGAAACATTATCCTTTACGTACACAAGAAAAAAGAAAAACGGCAATAATACGGAACTAATAGAAGAAAATATCGCTAACGAATAGCAAACAATGACTTGTAGAATGAATAGTGCTGTAAGCCATCTATTTTTCTTTTTACTAATTTTCATAATAGGAAGCAAGCAAATATGACTGACTAGAAGAAACAAAACGATGTGTACAACTTCTCCTTTTTCAGTTAATAAAGAAAGAAGGAGAAGAAGAATAAAATCATTAACGTACCGTAGCCATGTATTCAAGTTGTTCCACCACTCCTTCATCGTGAACAATATATGTTGGCTGCATCGTATGAGGAATATTTTGCTTAGGGACGCCAAGGAAAAACAGCGTAGACGACCTCACTCTTTTTCGCATCATATAATGCAGAAAAGTTTCTCGCGGCAGTAATGTACTATCTTCTGAAATACGCGCAAGTTCTTCCAATGATTTTGCATAATGCATGGGACCTTCATTTAGCATCAAGTGCAGCGGCCCATCTTCTGCTAAAATGCTAATAAATAACTCAAATGGAATTTTCTTTTCCGTTGCAATTTGACAAATGTATGTCGCATAGGAAATCAAGTCTTCTATATTTTCTTTCCATCCAATTCCTCGATCTGAGGCAAGACAGATACAAATGGTCCAGCTATAATTTTTTACTGCTTCATATTGCTTTGCTTGTAAACTTTGCATTTTCGCTGATGCTTTCCAATGAATGGATCGAAAGGATTCCCTTTCATACTGTTTTACTCCGACAATTGACGTTTCATCATGGAAAAAAGAAAAATTTGTTCTGTAAGAGCCGAGTAATAATTGCTGTATTTCTTGTAACCCCGCAACTTGCTTTGGGGAAGGATAGACAATAATTTCTGTTTTTAGTTTATGCATAACGGGTAAATGAACTTGAATGATGTTAAAGGGATCACCAATGATGCATTCAAACTGTTCAATTTGGAAAACGCCTCGTCTTGTCGCTGTGAACGTTAAATCCCATATGTTCTGTGAGCGAGCACGTTGTGAAAATGGGAAAGAAAAGAGCGTTTTTGATATTTGATCTAGACCATCGCTTGGCTGCATAACGAGCGATGGGTTTATATGCAAAAAACATTTTCCATTCACTAGCGGTAATTTTGCTTCATTTTGTAACGCAACAGATAGTTGTCCACTTTCTTCAGGAAACAATCTTGTTGATTGTTTCTTATTCATAATTTGAAAGTAATCTTCTATGTAAGTGACGTACCGATAAATAAAAAAAGAAAATAAATAATAAAACAGAAGCGGATATACGATATATGACTGCGGCAAATAAAATGTGAACAACAGTGCAATCGGAATCGTCAATTTAATGATATGATTTTGAAATACTAACGGGACAGAGACGAGACGTTGACCATTCATGCTTGTTCAATCTCCACCGGTACATCAACTTCTTTCAAAATTACTTCGATAATCTCTTGTTTTGTCGTACGAAGAGCACCTTCCATAGATAAAATAATACGATGCTTCCAAATGTAAGGAAGTAGGAATTGTACGTCTTCTGGTGTACAAAAATCGCGATTACGTAATAAAGCAAGAGCTTGAATTGCTCGGACTAGAGCGAGTGTCCCGCGCGGACTAATTCCATTTGCAATAAAGTCATGATTACGAGTCGCATTAGCGAGTTTGATGATGTAGCTTTCCAAAGGCTCTGATACATGAACATCTTTTACTTTATTTTGTATTTGTAATATATCTTCTAGTGAGATGACCGAATGAAGCTCGTCCAACGGTTTATTTTTTCGAAAACGTCTCATCATTTGGAGTTCTTCTTCTGGAGTAGGATAACCAATCGAAATAGTCATTAAAAAGCGATCAAGCTGAGCATCTGGAAGTGGAAATGTTCCTTGTGATTCAATTGGGTTTTGCGTTGCGATTACGAAAAACGGTTTGGGAAGAGGGGTAGATTGCTTTTCAAGTGTTACTTGTCTTTCTTCCATTGCTTCTAATAAACTCGATTGCGTTCGCGGCATTGCACGGTTAATTTCATCAGCTAATAATAAATTTGTCATAACAGGACCAAGGCGCAATTCAAATTCACTTGTTTTCGGATTAAAATATTCAATACCTGTTACATCACTCGGTAACACATCAGGTGTGAACTGGACACGAGAAAATTGTCCGCCGATACTTTTTGCGATTGTTTTTGCTAATAATGTTTTACCTGTACCAGGTACATCCTCTAATAAGACATGTCCATCTGCTAATAAAGAAACTAAGAGGAGATCAATTACATTTTCTTTTCCAACAAAAACAGAAGAGATATTTTCTTTTAATTTAAGTATCATTTGTTTCTTCCTTTCTCGTACAATCTTTTTGAATATTTTAACAAATTTTTCTAAAAATTAAAACTATTTTAAGTTATACTACAATGTAGTACATGTTTTAAGAGATACACATATAAGTAGCACTAGGATACAGGACTAGTTGAAATTTGCTTTTGAATAATGGAACAAAGTTGTTTTCTTACATTTTTATCATAAATATCTCGAAATTGAACCCATTCATCGTTGTAGTATATCGAGATATGAGAGTTGAAAAAATAAGGGTGTTCTTTTACTTCCTTTATATTTTCGTAAATATATTCTTCATATCGCGTAGGATTAAAGGTGTCTTTTTCTTTATATATAAACAGCATTCTATTATTTATTGTTAGTATTACTCCCGGTACAGAAGGTCCTTTATGTAGAAATAAAGATAGAGAACATTCCTTATGAAAAAGAATCGTTTCATTTTCGAGGAGTAGTTTATTTACAGTATTTTGTAACATTGACATTGCTATCAGTCCTTTCTAGATATTATGATTATATCATGTTTAATTGGTACGATTTAGCAAAAATGTATTGAATAATAGGGGGATTATCATGACTAAAAAGCTAGATTATATTCGTTTTATTCGAGAGAAATTAGGGCCTGAAAGAATTTTTCTCAATTTTGCAGGTGGACTTATTTGTAACGAAGAAGGCGAAGTGCTTCTGCAAAAACGTGGAGATAGAAATGCGTGGGGATTTCCTGGTGGTGCGATGGAACTTGGTGAATCTGCTGAAGAGACAGCTATTCGTGAAATATATGAAGAAACAGGACTAATGGTAACAGTTGAACACTTAATTGGCGTGTATACGAAATATTACGATGAATATCCAAATGGAGATCAAGCGCAGACGATTGTGTTCTTTTTTCAATGTAAGCAAGTGGGAGGGACGTTAAAAACAGATGGAAATGAAACGTTAGAGCTTAAATATTTTCCGAGTGACGAATTCCCACCACTCTTTGTGAAACAGCATGAAGATGCTTGGGAAGATTGGCTTTCGAATAAGAAGGGCTGTTTTAGATGATAGAGAGTTAGGGATCAATGAAAAAAGTTGCTTATTTTGTAAGCAACTTTTTTGTTTAAGAGACTAGAAAGATTGATTTTGTGCTGGCTTAATAAATTGTTCTGGGTTTTCAATTAATCCGCACGCAGCGCATTGGACGCGATATGTAGGACCTTGGTAGGCCATATGAAATGCACTCATATTCTCGTTTGTATATTCTTCTTCAACCTGGCCAGTTTGTGGATTTAATTTTACCGGTTTTGCTGTTTGTTCAATAATGTTGAATCGTGTGCGGTTTGTTTTGCAACTTGGACAAAGCATTGGTTCCATATTAACACACCTCCATTGTTAGCATTTGTAACTATAGAGGTGTTTATTCATGAAAGATTAAAGGATTTATGCATTTTTTGTCAAATGTAGTAAGGATGTGGAGGAGGATGGTAGAAATATGAAACTTCAAATGAAATATATTATTTTATATGCGAAGCAATACGAGGAATGCATCTGTTTTTATCGTGATGTTTTACAGTTACCGATAAAGGGAGAGCATGGTACATATGTTGAGTTCGACACGGGTTCTACCATTTTGGCGATCAATAGTAGAGATGATGTTCAAGAGTTAACTGGGTTACCAATCCCGAAGACACTATCACAATCGTCTACATTTGAGATTGGCTTTGTAGTTGATGATGTTGATGAAACAATACATATGCTAAAAAAACATGGTGTAACAGTATTAGTAGAACCTGTTACAAAACCGTGGGGACAAACAGTCTCTTACGTTTCTGATCCGGATGGAAATTATATTGAAATTTGTAGTTCATTAGATTAAGGGGGAAAGGGAATGGAAAGGTTTCCTAGTTTAGAAACAAATCGTTTACAGTTAAGAGAATTAACGTTAGTCGATGCAGATACAATGTTTCAGTATTTTGCAAAAGAACCTGTTCTTCGATATTTTGGGATGGATTCGTTTCAAAATATCGAAGAAGTAAAAAACGTCATCCGAAATTTTAGGAGCAGATATGAAGAAGGATCTGCATTCCGCTGGGGAATTGTATTAAAAGGAACTGATCAACTAATTGGGACATGCGGCTTTCATCTCATAAATAACAAACATAGACGAGCTGAAATTGGATATGAACTTGATGAAACATATTGGGGAAAAGGATATGCGACAGAAGCATTACAAGCAATTCTTACATATGGATTTGAAACACTTTATTATGAGAGAATTTCAGCGGTTGTGTACCCAGAAAATGAATCATCGCGAAAATTATTACAAAAAGCAGGTTTTGCGGAAGAAGGATTGCTTCGAAAGTATATGATTCAAAATGACGTGATGCATGATGCAATTATGTATTCGTTGTTAAAGGAAGAATGGGCAACATTACTTCAAAGTCCGATGAATATGTAAAAGTGAAAAGAGATAATCTGAAACCTGAACTGTACCCTATAAAATGGACAGTTTAATAAGAATTCACAAAGAAAAACAAAAAAGCCTTAGATATTATCTAAAGCTTTTTTTTGTTAGTATTTCTTGTTAATCAATCTAAAGTCTAAAAATATAATTGGTAAAAGAAAAATAAATAGTATTATAGGGACGATGATATTATTCATTTCATGCTATTTTCAATTGGAGTTTATATATCCCTATATTTCACTTTTGGTTGCCGTAACCAAATGACATAAATTCAAAGTATTGCAAAATCTTTAACATTCACATAATCAGCGTTATTAATAGTAAATTTAAGTTGTTTTAAGAGTAGATATAGTTAGTACAAATTCCTGAATTACACGTTTAAATTCCTCTTTGTTTTCTAAATAAGGATGATGTTTATCTTCTAAAATAGTAACGGACATATTAGAAAACTTAAATTTTTTAAAGTGACTTGGTCCAATGGCATCGTCATACTTGTCACTAATTACAAGGATTGGTACTGAAATTTAAGTTGTTTTTTATGTTATTTTTAGTGATTAGTAAATACAAATTTTGGATTTACTGGGCTATTCTTTTGATTTAAAATGAGAAAGAATGTTCTGAAAAAATATAAAGAGTATAGAGGTTGGGAAAAATGAATGGTTTTAAAGATGGGAGATTATGATTATGAGTGAAATATTTAAAACAAATATTTTTTGTAGTTCACCAATAAATCAAATAAAGGTAAAGAAAAAAGAAATAGATACTATGTTCCCAATTCCGATATTTAATCAAATTGTTAAAGAAAAGATTAAGGTTGATTTTGTACACATATCTGTAGAGGAAGTCTTATTTTCTGTAGAGAATGAAAAATTAGCAAAGGCAATTACAATTATCGAACAGTTTGACTATATTCCTGAAATCAATCCAGGGTGTATTAAGGTAACCATAGAAGGAACAGCTGAATTTTCTGGGGCGCCAGGAATCGTATCACAAGTCAGTTCTGCTCTATGGGAAAAAGGTGTGCAAATTTTACAAGCTGCTGATAGTCATAAGACCATTTGGGTTCTGATAAAAGAAGAAGATGGAAAGGTAGCAGTGGATGCATTATGGGAAGCCTTCAATGAATTGAACAGATTTTGTCGGAATTTAAATAAAGATAAACTAAGTGCTGTGTCGTGTTAAAAGATATTACTATGGATTTGAAATAAAGTTACGATACTTTACCTCTCGTGCTCATCAACTTAAGAATTTTATAACGCCCCAAAACAAAAAAAATGTACATTTTCACCTAGAGATGCCAATTTTCTCGTTTTGGGGAACAATGAGTATCTTAGCTTGATGGCGATGCGGTGAGACCTTACGAATCTTTTTGCCACTATCAATTCCCATATTACAAATAATTCGCACATCAAATCTGATACTATCAAAGTGAAAAGGGGATAAATGTAATTTTACGAAGAATAGAAAGGAGGGATGAAATGTTTTCTCGATATGCTAGTAAAGCAGAAGAACGTTATAGTATGGGTATAATCGTTTTATCTGTTATATTTGTTGTCTTATTAAAAAACCCAATTATTTTTTATGCGATGGCAGGATTACTTTTTATAATATCTCTAATTTTCAAACCAATAAATGCTAAAACAGTAACATTAAATACATTAGGTCTTTTGTTAATTTGTGCCTTTAACTATCTTCTTTTTTATATTTTCTACTCATAGCAAGTTTAAGAATTGGAATATAAAAGCACCACTCAGAATCATCAAAAAACGTTTATTTTTGGTTGGTATATCTTTTAGCGTAAGGCTTTCACGTTTTGTCGGCGAGTTTTAGGCATATCGCCAAGCCGGACAGAGCAAAAAGGTGGCTATGTTAATGACTAAGAGTGTAATAAGAATTGAAGACTATAATCCAGAATGGCCAATTATTTTTAAAGATTTAAAGTATGTTCTTGAAGCCGAGCTAGGCGACTTATTATTGTCAATTGAACATGTTGGTAGTACTTCAGTCAATAATCTAAGTGCAAAACCTATTATAGATTTAGACCTTGTAATGGATAACCACAACATGCTTCCAAAAGTTACTCAAAAGCTTGAAAAATTAGGTTATTATCATGAAGGTAATCAAGGCGTTGAAGGGCGTGAAGCTTTTGGAAGAAAAGATCATTTCACGCCATGGCATGGAGAAAAAAGAATATGGATGGAACACCACTTATATGTTTGCTGTAAAGATAATAAGGAACTTGCAAGACATTTAGCATTTCGTAATTATCTTCGTAATCATCCAGAAGCTGCTAAAGAATATAGACGATTAAAAAAGGAATTATCAAATACAGCAAATAATCGAGTGAGTTATGTGGAAGGTAAAAGTGAGTTTATAAACAAGATTTTAGAAGAAATAATGAAATCATCTTAAACTAAAAAGACTAGTTTTAATTTAATATCCGATACCACTAATTATGCGAATGGGAGTCTTTTCAGGTCTTCTGAAGAGACTTTTAAATCTTTTGTGATACGTTGGTTTTATCTTAACAAAAGATGCTTTCATATACAGAAAATAATTTTTCAGTCTACAACTATTTTTAAACAGTCTACAATATTTTTTAGTGAAACTGTAAAGTAGGTGAATGAGTTGGTAAATTATGAGCAGAAAATTATTCATACAGAAAGAGGATCCTTCGAAATCTTTATTAGTGGTAATGGCAAACCTTTGTGTATAACACACCTATACCAAGAATTTTCCATTAAAGGTTCCATTTTTGCAGATTGTTTATCATCCTTTTACAAGGTTATCTTAGTTAATTTAAAACAGGCTGGAAATTCATCAAAGGTTCAAAACTCAAATGAATTGACAATAAATGAGACTGTTAAAGACCTGGAAAGCATACGAATTGAGTTAGGATATCCAAAATGGTCGTTTGCTGGACATTCTGCGGGTGGATTTTTAGGGTTAATATATGCTACCAGTAAACCTCAGGCATTGGATTCACTTATAATATGTGATACTTCCGCATCTAACGAGTTTTTAAATTCGGAAAGTTGTATATATAATTTTAAAACAGGGCAACATCGCAAGGAAGTATCCAAGATATTTTTATCATTGATGTTACCCTTTGTTTCACAAACAAAGAAAAGAATAGCTAATAAGAAGTTGATTGAACTGTCTCTCTATAAACCAGAAAAGTATAATGAATATTTTAGTGAAAGACCCTTTAGTAAAATTATTAGAAAAAGAATGAGGGCTTATAATAAAGACCTTAAAACATATGAGGTTCGTGATAAATTAAAACATATTAATTTCCCTACTCTTATTCTTTGTGGTCAATATGATGTTCAATGCCCTGTTTTGTACTCAAAAGAAATGCATACATTGATTCCAAATTCTAAATTGGTAGTTTTTGAGCATAGTAATCATTTTCCTTTTGTTGAAGAAAAGGAATCTTTTATAAGAACTGTGCGAGAATTTATTACCATCTAATTAATATATGGAAATTTGGATAAATGAAGAAGTAATAACAGAGTCTTTAGTTATGAAACGATGTATTTATAAAACTTTTTATCTACTTGCATAACAGGAAAATTTGTAGGTAATTTATCAATTTCTATATTTTCAAAATGATGCTTCTCGTAAAACCTATGGGCCGTCACAAATTGCAACGTCGTTCCTAAGTATATTTCTTTCACTTCTTTTGTCTTTGCCCACGCAATCGCGTTATGTAATAAAAGACTAGCTGTTTGAAATGTTTTGCCTCTATACTCTTTTTTCACAAACATTTTTCTCAATGCTACTTGACGATTGCCAATATCTAAAAGAGCGATAGTGCCTACAACTTCTCCTTGATAAAGTGCAACCCAAAAATTACCGTTACCAGATTGGTAAACGCTTTCTATGCTAAGTAAATCAGGTTGATCCTCTTTTGAAATAGGGATATTGTATTCATCTTGTTGGATGGAGAGAATTAAATCTAAAATTTGAAATTGATAATCAGAAAAGTATTCTTGTAAGGTAAGATTTTCATTCATATGTAACACCGTCCGGTATATTAGATTTTTATTACTGCTTTCATTATACAAGATTTTATATTGACTATTCCGATAATTTAGCGATAAAAATCTTCGCAATTTAAGAGCAGATTATAGTTTGAAAGTATCGGATAAAAATGTTTGAGGTTTTATAAGTAATTGAATAACAAATGTAAAGGGGAATGATTATTGTATGAAAAAAATATTATTTCTTGCTTATCCACAATACGCTGATTTTGAAATAGCTCACGCATTATTTTTGCTTAGAAAAATAGGTAAAGCAGAAATTACCACTATCTCCGTAGATGGTAAACCAGTAGAAAGTATTGGTGGGTTATGGACTCAAGTCGAAACCTCTTTAACTGAAATTAAAGTAAATGAATTTGATTTAGTCCTTATTTCTGGAGGAGATGGTGTTCATGAAATAATAGATGAGGAAATTGTTAGTAGGATGTTAATGAACGCCTTTAACTTACATATTCCTATTGCTTCTATATGCGCTTCCGCTATCTTATTGGGAAAATCAGGGATACTGAATGGTAGAAAATTTACGTGTCTTCAGCATACATATGAGAATAACAAAGCCCTATTTGCAACATCAGTATATACAGGAACAGATATTGAAGTGGAAGACAAAATAATAACTGCAAAGGGTACTGCGTTTGCAGAGTTTGCAGTAGCTGTATGTCAATTAATGGACTTGTTGAAAGAGAAAGAAAAGTTAGATTCAACCTTAAAGTTTTGTAAGGGAATCTCTTCTTAATTAAACAAAAGAAAAAAGGCGTCATTTCATATTAATTAATGAAGAAATAGAAAGGATCGACGGAAGAATGGATATTTTTTCAATTGTAAACATTGTTTCAATTATTCTTTTCTTCGCTTTAACACTGCTATTTTTTATTTCGCTTGGCGCCTTTATACGATCACGACTCATCAATCAGTCAAATCAAAGAGCTTCTTCGGTTGAAATTGAGAAGAAGTTAGATAGAGTTATTGAGTTGTTGGAGGGAAAAGAAAAAAATTGACAACATGTTTGATAAAACAAGTAAGAAAATATATGAAATTAGAAACGAACAAGTAATTTGGATAAAACAAATTACTTGTTCTTAAATCGTGAACATAAATGCTGATTGAATGGTTAATTTATAATAGTATTATATAATTCTAGAGCTTCTTTTACATTTAATCCGTTTTTTACGATGCCATAAATAGATTGAATCATCGCAACAGGGTGTTCGGATTGCCAAATATTCCGCCCCATATCAACACCGACTGCCCCTTCTTGTAGTGCATTGTATGTAATTGTAAGCACTGCTTCAATTGTGTCTAACTTTGGCCCCCCTGCAATAACAACCGGAGCAGGACATGTACTTGTGATTTTTTCAAACCCCTCACAGTAATATGTTTTAATAATATCAGCACCCATTTCAACACATACGCGTGAAGCTAGTGCTAGAAAACGTGCTTCTCGTTTTTGAAGTTCTTTTGCTACCGCTGTAATTCCAAGGACAGGTAAACCGTAATCGTGTGCTTCAGATACTACATTGGCAAGGTTTGTTACAGTTTGTGTTTCATAATCAGATCCAACAAAGACAGATACGCCAACTCCAGCTACGTTATGACGCAAAGCTTCTTTTATTGGAGTAACAATTGTTTCGTTCGCAAGATCTTTTCCAACTACAGTGGCCCCGCCTGATACACGAAGGACCATAGGAGTTTTACAATTTTCTGGTATACAAGAATTAAGAACACCTCTCGTTAAAAAAAGGGAGTCAGTGTATGGGAGTAGGTTTTTTACTGTTTCATGAGGCTGTTCCAATCCATGAATGGGTCCTAAAAAGTAACCGTGATCAATTGCTAACATAACTGCTTTTCCACCAGGAAAAATAGTATGTAAGCGATTTTGAAATCCCCAAGTCATAGGGTATCACTCCTTAATTACAGTTTGGATTTTCTGTTTGTACAGTATCTTTTTCTTGCAGATGAGGTGATTTAATAAAGAGAGCTTTAAAATTTTGAGAAGAGCGATTGATGAGATAGTGAGATTCATGAGGACGAACTTGTAAGACGTCACCTTGTTTAATAGGAACTTTTACGTGATTAATATAGAAATCTATTTCACCTTCTAATGCGTAGAAAATTTCTTCGCACGTTTTATGATAATGATTTTGAAAATCTTGGCCTGGTTTAATGACAACAACGCCTATATCAATATTAGGTCCCTTTACTAAATATTTTGGTCCGTTATCACCGAAGCGATAGGAGAAATCTTCTTCATTTATTTTTAACAAACTTATCACTCCTTTTTGTAACAATTTACAAAGCACCAGGTGCAATCCACATATGAGAAGTATAGCCTTGATCAGCTAATTGGAGTTGCTGTTGGTATACAGTCTTCCAGTTTTTGTATAAAATTTGATATTGTTTATGATTTTCACTATTTGGTATAAAGGTTGCTTCCCATTTTACAAATTGTTCAGAAGTAGATTCCATTGAATGGTAAATACCAACACCAATCCCTGCCACAATTGCTGTTCCTAAAGCGGCTGCTTCTTTAACTACAGGTACTTTTACAGGAACGCCTAATACATCAGCAACAATTTGACACCATAATTTCCCCTTTGAAGCTCCTCCGGCAAAAACTACTTCTTTTGGGAACTCTCCTGTTATTTTTTCAATTAACTTTAAATTTCCATATGTCACGAAAGCAGCATTTTCTTCAATTGCTCGAAATATTTCTTTCTTCCCGCATTTTTCAGAATCTAAACTTAAATTTATAAAAGAGGGAGATGCATGACGCCAAGATATATAGTTCATGACATTAGAAAAAATCGGAATGATGCCGTGTGATCCAACGGGGACGTCCTTTGCTTGTTCTTCTAATAATTCGTAAGCACCGATACCTAGTTCTTTTGCTCGTTGTTTTTCTTCCTGACAAAAAGCGTCTCGAAACCACCGCATAACAAGACCAGGAAAAAAGGCAATTGTTTCGTATTGCCAAAGAGTAGGAAGAACGTGACAATTTACACGAATGCGAGCGTTTGGATCTGGTACAGGATTATTTACGTTTACTTCTTGTTGCCAAAAACTTCCACCGCATATGAACGTTTGCCCATTTTTGACAACCCCGGAACCGAGAGAAGCCATTTGCGCATCTCCGCCTCCAGTAACAACAGGCGTTCCCTCGAATAATCCAGTTTCTGCTGCGCATTGTTTTGTTACGTTTCCTATAATAGTCCCTGCTTCATTTATTTGTGGTGAGGGTATAGAGGAGAGTCTACATTGGGTTGCTAACTCGGGAGCCCAATTTCTGTTTTGTAAATTGAAAATTCCCGTTGTACACCCATTGGAAGGGTCAACTTGTAAGACGCCGCACAGTTTATATAAAATCCAATCATTTAACATAGTAATAGAATGTACTTTCTCATAAATCTCTGGTTGGTGTTTTGCAATCCACTGCAACCTTGGTAATGCACCTAGAGCGAACGTTTGCCCGGATACTGTATATATATCACGTTCAATGTGGGTGTGTATTTGCTTGAGTTGTGTAACCTCATCAGTAGCCCGGTTATCAACATTTGCGCATGCCCAAATTTCTGTACCATCTTTGTTATATAAAATGAATCCTTCGCGCATACTTGTTGCACTAATTCCTTGAATAGAAGAAGGGGGAATACCACTTGTTTGTAGTACTTCTTTTGTACAGTTTTGAATAAGGTTCCAATTTTCCTTTACGTCAAAATCCATTGAACCTGGGTATCGTGAGTTTTCTATGTGAACCCATTCTCGTTGGCTAACAGCAAGTTGATTTCCTTGCAAATCAAATAAGACAGCTCGGATACTACCGGTTCCAGCATCATAAGCTAATAGAGCAGTCATTATATTCCACGCTCCTTCTCTAGTAAACGGACAACCTTATTTCTAGATATATGTAGTAAGGAGGAAATTTCTTGTTGGGGAAGATAATCTTTGTAATAATACCAAGCATCATTCTTTAACAAGTTTTTTTCAAAGTTCAGCTGTGTTATGCTTTCTATCTCTTCAAAATATGTACATAAATTTTCATTTATACCAATAGTAGTTGGAAATTTCTTGAGAAAAATACTTTTTAGATATGAAGAAAAGAATATATAATTGCTATAAAACTAGTAGAGAAAAATAAAGTTTGAAAAAATGTTTTCTATTAAAGATAGATGAAAGTATTTTAAAAGCGTATCCAGGACATTAATGCAGTGATTTGTACTGAGGCAACTGCATTACCAGCAATGCACAGGTTGCTATATATATATCCAAATTAAAAAACCGACATAAAAGCCTCTTTCTTTTTAGGGGAGGACGAGAGCATCTGGCCGTGCATAGAAGCGGTCAGGGCCTTTTCCTGCCACATGCGATGTTTTAAAACAAAGGGAAAAAGCGAGTACAGGTGGTGTTACAGTCTGCATAACAGCAACTTATATGTCGAAAAATTAAAATTGATTTATATAGTAATTTGAAAATGGATAAGAAAGTTACTGTTACTGGATTTTCAACACCTAATGTTATGCGTGATTACGTAAAACGCGGACCAGTTCAACCATTTGGTTTGTGGGATGTAAAACAACAAGGTGCACTTGCAGCTTATGTTGCAAATGAATTGGTGATGAAGGGGAAAAAGTTAAAAGTAGGCAACAGTTTTGGAATTCCATGGGGGAAGTGAAAGTAGAACTAAATGCAATTCAAGGATACGCTTATGAAGCGGAAGGAAATGGAATTATCATCTTACCAGAACAGGTTGTGTTTACAAAGTATAATATTGAGAAGTATAATTTTTAATGGAATCTTTTTAAAGAAAAAATTATTAATAATAATAAATATTTTCATAATGAAGAACAGCCTAAAATGGTTGTTCTTTTTTTGTGAAATAAAAATGAACTTTTTTTGAACATCGAGCGAATATAGAGTGAAAGCTTTTACAGGTAATAGAAAGGGGCCCCAGTGTGAGTGAAGTAGAATTACAAGAATGGTTGCAGCAAATGGCTGCTGGAAATCAAGACGCTTTTCATATTATTTATGAATTTACATGTAAAGATGTATATCGAACAGTAGCGTTCTTGATTCATGATAAGCAAGATGTGGAGGATATTGTAAATGAAGTGTATATCCAAATGTGGAAATCGTTACATAACTATGATATAAACCGATCTTTTCGGTTTTGGTTGCATGGTCTAATTGTTAAGCAAGTACAGGATTGGAGAAGAAAGACGTGGAGAAGGTTTCGTATCTTTGAAAAAAAGAAGATATACACGCAAGAACAAGTTTATGTTATTGATGAAGATTTTTTTCATATGGAAACACGTAGTGAATTAATGGAACTTGTGCAAAAGTTATCATATAAACATCGTGAAGTAGTCGTTATGCGTTATTTCCATGAATATAGCTTAGATGAAATTGGAACGCTTCTCGCAACACCGGTTGGTACAGTGAAATCTCGATTACATACAGCATTGAAGCGTTTACGAACAGAGATGGAAAATTTATCGATTGAGCAAGGAGGCGAAGTAAATGGATTTTGAAAAGCGATTACGAGATGAGTTTCAAAAAACAGCGGAGATGATGCAACCGTCTAGCAATTTGCAAAAAAGAGTTGAAGCATCTTTTGAAATGTATCGTCAAGAAAAAAGGAAGGAGAAAAGTTCTATGAAAAAAAAGTTATTAGCAGGATTGGTGGCAGCTGCAATCCTCGTACCTACAGGAACATTAGCAGGACCTACGTTGGTTAGTAAGATAGTTGGTACACCGGAAGAAGCGCAGAAGGATATAGGTATGAATGGTGAATGGTATTCGAAATTTAATGAAAGTATAGAAGTGGCAAAGCAAGTTCTTACAAAAGAAGAATTCGATGAGTTTATCGTGCTATTAAAAGAGGACTATGAGTATTTGAAAAAGGTTAGTATTGTTGAAGATGGAGAGAGAAGAACAGCAAGCGAACGGATTAATCAAGACGACGAAAAACAGACGACAGAGAGAATTGAGAAATTAAATAAGTATTGGGCTAAAATACAAGAGAAATTTAATTATACGATTGAAGAAGTGAAAAAAGTCGTTAATTTCCCAGTTCAATCTCCTACTTATATTCCTGATGATTATACATTAGAAGAGGAAAGTGTATTTACTGAAATTACAACTGGAAAACCCAAACCAATTATTAAACGAGAATTTAAAAATAATAATGCAGGTTCTGGGAAATCGAATGCAGAGAAAGGATTTACGATACAGCAATCGGAAATTTTTAATCAAAAGGGTACTTTTTTTGAAAATAAACCATTTGATCAAGCAACGAAAAAAGAACCTCATTTTGCTAAAATATCAACGTATACTCTTGAAGGATATAATATAACCTTTGGTGAAAATGAAAGGGGGAATATAAAAGGAATGAAAATCATAATCCCAGAAAAAGATGGGAGAAGTGCATATCAAATTTATATTAATGCTAGTATTTTACCAAAAGAAGAACTTGAAAAAATATTACTCTCAATGTTGAAATAAGATAATTCTTCATACCTCTTCCTTTCAAAGAAAGGGGTTATTTCATTAAAAGTCGAATACAGTAATGTTGCAAGAGAGGAGTGATTATATGATATTTCAAGAAGGGGAACTATCCATTCGATACGTAACAGAAAATGATGTTCAAACCTTATCAGACTGGCTATCAAACCCTGAAGTTTTACGCTTTTATGAAGGACGAGACAAACCACAATCACCACAGCAAGTTCGAGAGCGCTATATAAGTAGTTCGGGAGAGAAAAGGTGTATTGTAGAATACAAAAATAAATCTATCGGTTATATACAAATGTATCCTTTAGATCCAGAATGGAAAGCGTTATATGGATATGATGAGAGAGAGAATGTGTGGGGGATGGATCAATTTATTGGAGAAACAGCGTACTGGAATCGAGGGATTGGTACAGAACTTGTGCAGGCTGCAATTACATATATTATGAATGAATTGGGAGCAGTGGCAATTGCGATGGATCCAAGGGTAAGTAATGAAAGAGCAATTCGTTGTTATGAGAAGTGTGGGTTCCAAAAAGTGAAAGTGTTAGAAGAACATGAATTGCATGAAGGGGTATTGGAAGATTGTTGGATGATGGAGTTTAAAGAAAAAGGGAGTGATTAATATGAAGAAACAAGCACTTATAGTAATTGATGTCCAAGAAGGAATGTATGCAGCGGGTATTCCTGTACATAATGGTTCTAACTTATTGCAAAATTTAGAGGAAGTCATCCGAAAGTGTCGTGCGCATAATATTCCTGTTATTTATGTACAACACAATGGATCTGAAGGGCATCCGTTAGAAAAAGGAACAGCAGGTTGGCACATTCATTCTAAAATTACTCCGATGCCAAATGAGCTTATAGTGGAAAAAGAAACACCGGATTCTTTTCATAAAACGAATCTGCGTGAAGTTTTACAGGAAAAAGGAATTGAACATCTTTTCATTTGCGGATTGCAAACAGAATATTGCGTAGATACAACTGTTCGCCGTGCATTTAGTGAAGGATATAAGGTAACGCTCATTCGAGGAGCGCATAGTACGTTTGACTCAGAACAATTACGTGCTGAGGATATCATTCACCATCATAACAAAGTATTAGGTTGGTTTGCGGATATAGTGGATGTAAAAGAAATAAAGCTAATTGTATGATAAATAAGCCAGCATTTTTAGGAGGAATCCCTCAAAATGCTGGCTTGTTTACTAGTCTAAAAAGTAGGAGGAGTAATTGCAAAAATGACTACTGCTTTCTTTTTATATGGATTTTTCCATTTATGTTTCATGTAAGAGGGGATTTTTACACTATCTCCTTTGTATAAAGTTAAAGTTTCTTGATTTAAATATAGGGTAACAGTTCCTTCTAAAACAAATGCAATTTCCTCCCCTTTATGTTCCAGCGGTTTTTCGGAAGAAGCAGATTGCGGCAATAAAGTCATAAGAGCAAGCTCAAGAGCTCCGCTTAAATCGGGAGATAGTAACTCGTATGATAAGCTTTCACTTTCAGGAAAGGTAATTTTTTTTCGTTGGTCAGCTCTTACAACTAAGCTTTGAGCATTCGTATCTTCCAAGAAGAAATTAAACATAGGAATATTTAATGCTGCAGCTATTAATTTAAGAGTTTGTAGAGAAGGGTTTGCGGATCCCTTTTCAATTTGACTTAACATTGAAGGAGTGATATTGACGAGTGTTGCTAGTTCTCGACTATTTAATCCTTGTGCTTTTCGGTATTCTGCTATTTTTTCTCCGACATTTATATCATTCATGCTAATTCCCCTTCTATTAGTTGAAATTAAATTAAATTAAAATTTGTTAATTTGTATTTAATTCTTTTCGTTTGTGTGTTAAATTTGTTTTAATTATAATAAATAAATTTAAATTTTGAAATGATAACATGGCAGGAATGAAGAAGGGAGAATAGACGAATGAAGAAGTATGACAGCGAAGCAATACAAATGTTAAAAGAAAAGCACCCTTTATTAAATCAACTTGTTTTGACAGAGGAAGTATTTTGGGTGAATCCGAATAAAGAAGAATTCGAAATAGGAATTCAAAAAGCACCTCTTACGGTAGAGGATGTAAAGGATGCGGAGGAAAGATTAAAACGTTTTGCGCCGTATATTGCGAAAGCTTTTCCTGAGACAAAAGATACAAATGGAATCATTGAGTCTCCGTTAGTCGCAACTCCCTCTATGAAACAACATTTAGAACAAGGATATGATCAGCATATCGCAGGTAATGTATTACTAAAATGTGATAGCCAACTTCCGATATCAGGATCTATTAAAGCAAGAGGCGGTATTTATGAAGTTCTGAAACATGCAGAAGATTTAGCTTTGGAACAGGGGTTATTAAATATACAAGATGATTATTCCGTTTTAGATAGTGATGCATTCCGCACGTTCTTTTCGCAATATTCAATCGCAGTAGGTTCAACGGGGAATTTAGGTCTAAGTATTGGCATTATGAGTGCTAAACTTGGATTTAATGTAACAGTACATATGTCAGCTGATGCAAAGCAGTGGAAAAAAGATTTACTACGCAGTAAAAATGTTACTGTTATTGAATATGCAGCGGACTATAGTAAGGCAGTAGAAGAGGGAAGAAGACAAGCCGAAGCAGATCCTATGTGTTATTTCGTTGATGATGAGAATTCAAAAAATCTTTTCCTTGGATACGCTGTGGCAGCTTCCCGCTTACAAAAGCAGCTACAAGATCAAAACGTTATTGTTGATGCTAATCATCCGCTATTTGTTTATTTACCATGTGGTGTCGGCGGCGGACCTGGTGGCGTAGCGTTCGGTTTAAAATTATTGTTTGGTGATCATGTACATTGCTTCTTTGCGGAACCAACTCATTCTCCTTGTATGTTAATTGGTTTATTGACAGGTCTTCATGATCAAATTTCTGTCCAAGACTTTGGGATTGATAATGTGACTGAAGCTGATGGTCTTGCCGTAGGAAGAGCATCAGGATTTGTAGGGAAAGTAATTGAACCGTTATTAAGTGGATGTTACACAGTGAATGATCAAGAATTATATAGACTATTAAAGGCTTTTGTTGATACAGAAGGTATAAAATTAGAGCCGTCCGCATTAGCAAGTGTATACGGACCAGTTCAATTGTTCAAGCAACAGCAATATATTCAAGAAAATCACTTGCAAGAAAAAATGAAACAAGCAACGCATATTATGTGGGGAACAGGCGGCGGAATGGTTCCACCGCAAATTATGGAAGAATATTATCAAAAAGGATAAACAACCAAGGGTACATCACTTGCTGAAAGTGATGTACTTTTTGTTTTTTATAAGTTTCTTTTGAATTACATATATTGTTATAACAAGAATAATTTACTATAATATTAGTTTTGGTTATAATTAAATTGTTTTTAAAATTAGTAAAATTCAAACTAATTAAGGGGGATTATTTTGAATACAACTCAACTATCTGAACGATTCGAAAATTTCGCGAAACTGGAATGCAGAGGTTCAAGTGAATTATATGAGTATTTATCCATCAAAATTTCTGAAGATGATGAATTGTTAGAGCTATGCATGAATTCTCGAGAAGGGCAGCCAGTTCCTAATCTATTATTTGGTGCTGTTCATTATCTTTTGCTAAAAGGAAAAGAGCATGTTTTAAAAGAGTATTATCTGAGTATTACGAAGGATCCAAGGGAAATAGACGATTCTTTTCTTCATTTTAAAGATTTTTGCCAAGTGTATAAAGACGAAATAATTTCTCTCCTAAAGAGTAAGTTAGTACAGACTAATGAAGTAAGGCGCTGTGCGTATTTATATCCAATATTTTGTTATATTTATAGCGTTGTCAAGAAACCGCTATCATTAATAGAAATTGGGACAAGTGCTGGTCTTCAATTGTTATGGGACAAGTATAGTTATTCATATGGAGCAAATGGGATATATGGGGATAGAAACTCACGTGTCCATATAACCTCTGAAATAAAAGGAAATTATACACCGTCATTTCTATTACCTAGTCCTCCAGTAGCTTCAAAAGTAGGGTTAGATTTACATATAAACGATTTAAATAATTTTGAAGACTATTTGTGGTTAAAATCGCTTATTTGGCCAGAACATGAAGAAAGGATAGCACTTTTTGAAAAGGCAGCTACATGTTTAATTGAAAATCCAGTAGAACTTATAGAAGGTGATGGAGTGGCTTTACTTACAGAAGTTGTGGAAAAACTTCCGAAGGATACTGTAATTTGTATTTTTCATACTCATGTCGCAAATCAAATGCCAGAAAAGTCTAAGTATGAACTGCTAGAAAAAATAAAAATGATTGGAAGTAAACGAGACGTTTTCCATCTTTACAATAATATGTGGGATCGAAATCTTCACCTTGATTATTATATAGATGGTGTTGAGTACCAGCAAACGGTTGGAGAGACAGACGGACATGGTAGATGGTTTGATTGGAACGTGATGTAGGGTATATAGAGGATGAATTTTATGGCTATAATTGGTTTATTTGGAACTGTACACACAGATGATTTACGTCAAAAGTTAAAATATCCGCTACATTTAATGGAGGATGCTATTCGTACTTTTCAACCAAATTCAATTCTTGGAGAGGTGAGACCAGAAGATTATAAACGGTACTTAGAAAATAGAAATTATGAAGGATATTTAGGCCCCTCTGAATATAGATCTTTAATTCTCCCACTATGTGAGAGTGAAGGTATTTCATTCGCACCTATTGATTGGTTTGATGACGAGGTAACAAGCCTAAACTACTTTTCTTATTATAATGAAGAGTCGAGAAAGCACTTGGAACATGAGTTGAGTCAAATATATGAAAATATATTTAAAGTGACGGTTTTAGAACCATTCCCTTTAAATTCTCATACGACGAATGAAATAATCAAGAAAAAACAATTATGGCTAAAAGAAAAGAACCCCGCTGTACATGAAATTGTATGGTGTAAAAGAAATGAACAAATTATAGATAACATTATTAAATATGCTACAAGTAATGAAAAAGAAAGGATTTTAATAACAATCGGCGCAGAGCATTGTTATTTTATTCAGGAAGAATTAAGTAAGATAGGAATAGATGTGATTTTTCCGATTGATGTAAAGAAATGATAATTACTATAACTATCGTAATGTAATGAAAGAATTAGAAAGGCATTTGAAAAATCTATAATGGAGGTAAACTATGGAGAACGTTCCTCGATTTCTTCAAGAAAAAATTGATTTCTTATATTGTGCTAATAGAGTTGAAAGATTATCTAAAGGATATTCTCCAGATGAAAAGTATGTAGTCTATTCTGGTGATGGGAAATTCTTACTAAGAACAGGTAGTTTAGAAGGGTATGAAAGAAAGCAGACGGAGTTTCAAATATTGAAAAGAATGCAAGAATATTATGTTAAATCCCCTAAGCCGATAAAAATCGGGATTTTAGAAGAAATGAATTCTTGCTACACAATTTATTCTTTTATTGAGGGCGTTGATGTAAAAGAAACATTAACCGTTCTTACTGATCAAGAACAATACAAGATTGGTATTGAAGCAGGAGGACAGCTATCTAGAATGCATTTGCTTGAAGCACCTATTACTATCAAATCTTGGTATGAACAAGCAATGCAAAAGCATTATCGATACCTTGATGCTTATGAAAAAAGTGGAATAAAGATTGAAAATGATTATAAGGTTATTAATTTTATTGAAGAAAATAAGTATTTATTAAAAGGACGTCCGAATCGATTTCAGCACGACGATTTTCATTTACAAAATATTATCGTAGACAATAATAGGTATGCTGGGGTAATTGATTTCAATAATTTTGATTGGGGAGACCCAATTCATGATTTTGTAAAAGTAGCTTTATTTCAAAGGAATGAGAGCATTCCATTTTCAATAGGGCAAATTCAAGGATATTTTAATCATAATATTCCTGAAGATTTTTGGCTGCTTTATTCCATTTATGCTGGAATGGTTATCTTTTCATTAGTAGTCTGGTCATTACGTTTTGCGCCGCACCAATTAGATGAAATGATAGAAAGGTTGCATCATATACTGTGGAAGATCATAAAGGTTTTGAAGTTGTAAAACCTTTATGGTATGAACCACATATGTTGTTTTGTGAAAAGTGGCAATAGATAAAAGCTTAGCAAGCAGCTAAATATATAGACTTTAATTTTTGATTCGTATTAAAAACCGAAATTTTCTTGTGAGATGCGGTGATACATCGATATGAGCTACTTTATTGCTTTGGTACTTGCTGTTTTATTAGCTTTTTCATATAAAATTGTTGATATTACAGTTGGCGTTATTATTGGCAGAACGTTGTACCGAAAGATAGAAAATGAAATTATTTATATATGGGGAACATTGCTGACGGTAATTAGTTATTTTTATGAAGATAATTATGTATTCCGGTTACCAATTCACTACGAATCAATTGTTCTATTAATCTCGAGTACCGCGATAACGAATATATTCATTTCGCGATACTCAGGATATATGCCGATTGGGAAAAAGAATATTTTAAACTTTGTAATTATGTATCCTATTTTTGAAGAAGTAATTTTCAGAGGGATGATTATACCAATACTTAACAATGCATTCCCAATATACCCTCTTTATTTAGAAATAGCTTCCATACCAGTTACAGTACCGATCCTAATATCTTCCTTTCTGTTCGCTGTAGCTCACTTACAATATTACAGCTTTAATCAGACTAGTATAAAATTTATGCTGTTCGCATTTTTAGGTGGAATCATATTTGGTGCGATTGCGGATTACTCACTACCAATTGTGTTTTCAATATTTTTGCATGTAGAGTTTAATTTACTTTCAGCATATTACTCAAAAAAAAGTACAGCAAATGAATAAATAATTTATTATGCTCATAAATGGATTACTGAAATGATGAGAACGTAAAAGAACTTATGACCAGACGAAGACACTGAAAAAGTGATTACTTTGAAAAGATAACACGCATTTTATCAATATGCCGAAACATAACGGAGTCCATCACCTGTATATAGTAGGTGGTGGACTCCATTTTCTTATGAAGTGGACTTTTTCAGTGACCTCGACCAGACTCTGCTTTTGTTTTCAAACATTGCGTGTGGCAGGAAAAGGCCCTGACCGCGCCTATGCATCGCCGGTCCCACTCGCCCATTTAAAAAAATGCTTTTCTATCTTTTTTTACAGAGTAACTGAGTAGTTACGAAAAAATCTATAAATGTGAACGAAATTAAACATTTAAAATATGTTCAATAATTGTGTTGATTGTAGCTGAAAAACTTGGTATGGTATTATATCATATTAGGAAAAAGTAAAAGGAAGCGACATTAGTTAGAGATTGCGAATAATTTGTAAACGATTTCATAATAATGTTGTTTTTGTATAAATCGATAATATATGTAACATAAGGTACAAGGAGATAATAATATGAAAGACAAGCTAAGTACAATCCCCTCATTATCTTCAAACTCTGTTTATTTAGGTGTTTTGTTAGCTGTAGTTGGAGGCTTTTTAGATGCGTATACTTTCATCAGTAGGGACGGAGTGTTTGCCAATGCACAGACAGGCAATGTAGTATTGCTCGCTATAAGAGCAGCTAACGGAGAATGGCATAATGCTTTGCTTTATATTCCACCTATTTTAGCTTTTATGTTAGGGGTTTTAATATCGGAAGTAGTAAAGATTCCTCATATAAGACATGCGTTGCATAGTTACAGACGTTCTATTCTTATACTAGAATGTATCGTTTTAATCGTTGTAGGGTTCTTGCCAAAAAGTATCCCTAACATCGTGGTAACAGTATGTATTGCGTTTGTATCATCTTTACAAATCTCTACTTTTAATAAGCTTGACAAGTGGGCCTACAATTCAACGATGACAACAGGAAATCTTCGAACTGTAACACAGGCAGCATATTTAGCGTTTATAAAACGTGATCAAGAAGAGAAAAAACGATTTAATGAATTTTTTGTTATTATTCTTTCTTTTATACTCGGTGCGCTATTCGGTACATTTACTACCACTCATATAGGAAATAAATCGATTTGGATTGCATCTGGAATTTTAGTGATTGCTTTGATTTTGTATCATAAAGATAGAGGGTATTGGAGAAAACCTCAAACGTTAAAATGAAAAAAATTTGTTACTTTAATCATATTTCACTATTGCATTTCGTCCATTAAAAGCTTCTTCATAAGAGTCAAGTGGAACGAAGTGTAGCTTGATAAACAATGACTTTAATTTGACGAAAAATCCTGAGAAAGAGTATTTCTCAGGATTTTTCTTTTTGTTCAAGAAACGCAGTATTTTTTTAATTCAAATCTCTAAAGTGGTTGTATCATTTCCGTTTTTTCGTATCAGTAATATCTTGCTCCTCAGCAAATTCTGTTCCATAAGCTAGCGATCTGTTGAAAGTGAAAGGTTTTCTTTCAATTGTTTGATAAGTAGCAATGCGATCCATTAAATAGCGGTGAACAAAAGTTTCTGCTCCTGTAACTATAATAGCTGATAAAATACTTCCCCAAGCAATTTGCATATAGTTGTCTAACAGTACGCTTCCGAAAATCCATACACTCATATAAGTAAAAAGAAAATCAATCATGAGTGCAGCGGTATTTCCAGCTCGGGGCAAGATAATTTGATCTCCTAACATATACGACGCGATAGTAATAAATAAACTAAAGGAAAAGATGTCAACAATGGTTGCATCAAAGAATAAATCTAAACCAATTGCAAAAGCAATCATACAGGATATAAATTTGATCAGCATAATTGTAAGATGACTCATTATTGGAACCTCTCTTTTTCTATTTAGTTTGAATGAAAATAGGGACTTTATGCATGGGAAATTCAAGATGCAATTTGTAAGGTGTTTTCTAAAAAGACGGAGGATAAATACGTAATGATAACTCAAATGTTTTTAGTGCGTATTTTATTTCCTGAGTTTCTTGTAATTTCAAGAAAAAATTACAAGAAAAAGTTAATCGTTTGTTATCTTTCACTTTTCTGAATGTTAAAAAAACAAAGAAAATGTTATATTAGAAAGAGGGAATTAACATTTTTAGGTAAGGGGGGATCGGGTGTGTGGATTACTTCAGAGGTAGAAATTCCAGATGAACTATTTGATAAATTCGAACAAGGAAAACTGGTTTTATTTGTTGGAGCTGGAGTATCTATGAAAGGCAATTCAAACTTACCAAATTTTGATGATTTAGTGGATGATATTGCGAATGCACTATATGTAGACAAACGTGAGGAAAATGAACCGCACGATTATTATCTTGGGAAAATTGCAAAAACGAAAGATGTTCATCAGATTGCGAAGAATCTTGTTCATGTAGCAGATTCAAAGCCAAATCCATTACACTATTCTATTTTACAATTATTTTCAGTTGATGAAAATGTTCGGATTGTAACTACAAATTTTGATCGGCATTTTTCAACGGTAATTGAGGAATCAAAACGTAAAGCAAATATATATTACGCTCCGGCGCTTCCAACGGGAAGAGCATTTAAAGGGTTGGCATATATTCATGGGAATGTAGAACAAGAAGAAGAAAATTTAATTTTGACTGATGGTGATTTTGGAAGGGCTTACTTAACAGAAGGATGGGCAAGACGATTTTTAGTTGATTTATTTTCTAATTATACAGTTTTGTTTATTGGATATAGTCATAATGACCCTGTTATGAAGTACTTAGCAACTGGATTACCACCAAGTACGAGGCGGTATGCGTTTGTTGCTCAGGGGGATAATACATATCACTGGGAGCATTTAGGGATTAAGCCTATTGTCTATCCGAATAAGTCGCAAAATCATCAATCATTAGCAAAAGCAGTGCAGCGATGGGCAGAGTTAATGGGGGATAATTATATTACAAAGAGAACACGAATTCGTGATATTGTAACGGTTCCACCATCTTTAGAACAAGAACAGTTGTCTTATGTTAAACAATCAATAAAAAAGATTGAGACACTTCGTTACTTTGTTGAATTTGCAAGAGACTACGAATGGGTAGAATGGTTAGAAAAAGACGGGCAATTGCGGAATTTATTTTCGGAGGAAGCTGAGACTTCCGAAAAAGATCAGTTGCTTGCAAAGTGGATTGTTGATCATTTTTTAGTAAGTCATCAAAATGAATTATTTCAGTTGATGTATAAAAATAATACAGAAATATCTGCCTTGTTATGGAATACGATATGTACATTTTTAGTGGATATGGAACAACCGATACATATGGATACGTTTGCGAAGTGGCTCTTATTATTGTTAGAAAAGGCGAGGGAAAATGAGTTTTTTATAGAAAATCTGCCTTCTTTGCTTCATAAATGTACGTACCCGAAACATAAAGAAATTATAGTTCTTTTATTTACTTGCATATTAGACGGAAAACTAAAATTGAAGCGACTTCGGCAATGGGAACCAGAAATGCAGGATGTTGTAGAGTTAGCGGAAACAAACCATTTGTCAGATACAACCTTTTCAAAGATGCAGCACATATGGGAAGTGAAAATAAAACCACATCTTTCTTATTTTTCGATTCCGATTTTGCAAGTTGGATTAGAAAAACTACAGAGATTAGGACTAAAACAACAGGCACTTCAAATCCATGATTCAGTTAGTGAATCGCGAAGTGCAAT
Source organism: Bacillus multifaciens (assembly GCF_030756675.1). Taxonomy (GTDB): domain Bacteria; phylum Bacillota; class Bacilli; order Bacillales; family Bacillaceae_G; genus Bacillus_A; species Bacillus_A multifaciens. The sequence continues at coordinate 57,430 of NZ_JAVBXD010000006.1, read as the reverse complement.
TGAACCGCATGAGCAAGATAGCCAACCTCGTGGATTTTCTTTTTTAATTAATATTGTTAGAGATTGTATGGACTATGTTTGTGTCCATTTCGAAGATAAAGCAAACTTTTATATTTCTTTTATGATGGAATTTGGAAATACGCTGCAAAAACGAATTGCAGTGCATAGTATGAACCATACGGTTTTCCGAACGCAAAATGAGAAAATAGAATGGTTGTTACAACATCAAATGCTAACTGAAGACTCCTGTAAGCATGAAGTGTTTCAATTGTTAAAGAATCATTATGAGCATGTATCTGAACATACGAAACAAAAAGTGCTGACAACTATAGAGAAGCAGTTTGAAGAAAAGACGTGTTATCTGGCTTGTAACTTAATCGATTGGCTATATATGTGCGATCCAACTAATGAACGAACGAAACGAACATATGAATTTATGAAACAAAAATTCCCTCATTTTTTATCGAGGCAGTTTCCTGATTTACAAGAAGAGCGGACATTACAAACAATTACATGTAATTTAACAACTGATGGTTTGTTACATATGAAAGAGGAAGAAATGATAAGGCAAGTACTTCAATATTCACAAGAAGGATTGTTTGAGAAACATCATTTTTTAGAAATGCTTTCAAAGGCTTGTAAAACAAATGTACAGTGGAGTATTTCTCTTGCGTATCAATTAGTTAAGTATAAAGAAGTGAGTAAAGAAGTATGGTTTGTATTCATAAGAGAGTGGCGAAATAATCGAAAATTAACAGATAAACAGATGCAAGAGCTTTTACCATTACTACATCAATTTGTAAGGCATGCTACTTATCATTGGATTATTAGTAGTTTTCTGTATGAAAAGAGCAATCAATTAGCTGAATTTCAAGAAGAAACAATTCGAGCAATAAAACAGCTTGCTTTTTCGATGTTTCCTCATGTTATGAAAGGAGAGCACGCAGGAAGTAAAGAGCAAGTAGATTATTATAATGAGGCTGCTCAGCATCCGGTAGGGAAAACAACAGCAGTTTTGTTAAAACTTCTAGCATATGAACATTTATATGATCGAAATATACATGCTTATTTGTATGTATTTGAAGAGCAAATGCGGAAAAAATCATACTACGTAAATATTATGATTGCGAGGCTAACAGCAGATTTAACATTTCTCTATCATATCGAGAAGCACTGGTGTAGAAAGCATATGATTCCTTATTTAGATTTGCAACAAAATGAAGAGGAAACAAAGTATGCATGGGCAGGGTTTGTAAATACGCAAATTAATTTGCCTTTATTTATACAAACAAAGAAATATATTGCTTTTGCTGTTCGATATTTACATTTATTGAATAAACAAACACAAGAAGTATTTATGAAATGGTTAAGTCTCGTCTTTTTAAAGTGTATTTTATATTGGGATAAACAACTTGATTGGTTGAACACTCTTTTTATACAGGGAGAAGAGGTAGAGAAGGTAAAGTTTGTAGAAAATGTCTCGTATTATGTAAAAAGTTTGAGCATAAAAGAACAACAAAAATTTTGGCGAAATTGGCTTGCAGATTTTTTAGTAGAACGCCCTAAAATGAGTATAATAGCAGAGAAAGAATATATTATCTTTTTGCGGTTTGTGTTATACATGGATGTTATTGCTGAAAAAGGGATTGAAACTGTTTTATCTTATTTTTCTATAACTTCATTGCAAGAAGAAAAACAAGCATTGAAGGAGTTATTGAAACAGCTGTTGGAAAAAAATGAGCTAATCCATCAAAATTCTAAAGTATATGCAACATTATTTTTTGTTTTATTAACAAAGATAAATGATGCAGAGTGTATTGAAAATGAAGTGATTCATCTTTGGTTATTGTTTGATGAGATGAAGCTTGAAAATACGTTACTTGAACGTATTCAAAATGAGATAATGCGAATAGGAATGATTAATCGAAATGAAAATGATTCACATTTGCTATTTTGAAACATACGATGCAATTAAAATAAAAATATAAAAAATAATGAAAAAGTGTTGACATATTTTAAAATGACCTTTTATAATACAAATCATACTTAATAAAAACAATGCATTGAAGGGAACAAAGTAGTGTTTATCTCCCTGTTATAGAGAGCTGATGGTTGGTGGAAATCAGTACAAAGGTAAACGTGAATTACAGTCCTGGAGCATCTTTTTCGTAGTCAAGACAGAAGTCTTTATGAAGGGAAAGACGGTCAAAATGATCGTTAACAATGAAGAGAGGTAGACAAATGTGTCTACAACTAGGGTGGTACCGCGATAATAATCGTCCCTACTGATTGGATCAGTAGGGATTTTTTGCATATACGCGGATCTAAATGATAATCAAATAATAAGCGCAATGATAGGAAAGAGAGTAGTGGTTGTTTCCCTGTAACAGAGAGCTGGTGGTTGGTGTGAACTAGTACATAAACAAACATGAATTACAATCCTGGAGCATCTTTTTCGTAGTAAAGGCAGAAGTCTTTATGAAGGGAAAGACGGTCAAAACGATCGTTAACAATAAAGAGAGGTAGACAAATGTGTCTGCAACTAGGGTGGTACCGCGATAATAATCGTCCCTACTGATTGGATCAGTAGGGGTTTTTTCATATATTTTATATGAGAAATCGTTATCATCTTTGCTTTGTTATAAGAGATAAGTTCAGAAAATAGGGAATTTTCAATCCCTTATTATATAACTTCAAAAAGATACAAGGAGGAATTTTTAATGGGAAATCATGAATTAGAACAATTACGTAAACAGGTGGATGAGATTAACTTACAACTTCTGCACTTATTGAATGAGCGCGCAAAGGTTGTACAAGAAATCGGACAACAAAAGAAATTGCAAGGAACGAAACGCTTCGATCCTGTTCGTGAGCGTGAAGTACTCGATATGCTTGCAGAGCATAACGAAGGACCATTTGAAACATCTACAGTGCAACATATTTTCAAAACAATTTTTAAAGCGAGCTTAGAACTGCAAGAAGATGATAATCGTAAAGCATTATTAGTTTCACGTAAAAAGAAACAAGAAAATACGATTGTTGATGTAAAAGGTGAATTGCTAGGAAGCGGCGCACAAACGTTCATTATGGGGCCGTGCGCAGTTGAAAGTTTAGAGCAAGTTCGCCAAGTTGCTCAGGCGATGAAAGAACAAGGAATAAAACTAATGCGCGGTGGTGCATTTAAACCGAGAACATCTCCATACGACTTCCAAGGATTGGGGGAAGAAGGGCTGCAAATTTTACGCCAAGTTGCTGACGAATTTGATTTAGCGATTATTAGCGAAATCTTAAATCCTAATGATGTAGAAATGGCACTTGATTACGTCGATGTGATTCAAGTAGGCGCTCGTAATATGCAAAACTTCGATTTATTAAGAGCCGTTGGAAAAGTGAATAAACCGGTATTACTGAAACGCGGTTTAGCAGCGACAATTGATGAATTTGTGAATGCAGCAGAATACATTATTGCTCAAGGGAATGATCAAATTATTCTATGTGAACGCGGCATTCGCACATATGAAAGAGCAACGCGAAATACACTTGATATTTCCGCAGTGCCAATTTTAAAGAAAGAAACACATTTACCGGTTGTTGTAGATGTAACGCATTCAACAGGGCGAAAAGATTTACTTTTACCAACTGCGAAAGCAGCATTAGCGATTGGGGCAGATGCTGTTATGGCAGAAGTGCATCCAGACCCAGCAGTTGCTTTATCGGATTCAGCACAACAAATGGATATTCCGCAGTTCCATGCCTTCATGGAAGAGTTAAAAGGATTTAAAAATAAGTTATCATAATGAAATAACTATTGCGTTGATAGGGAAGCAGTAGCATGTATTTTCTTGTTGCAGAGAGCTGATGGTTGGTGGAAATCAGTACAAAGATATGTGTGAATTACACCCCTGGAGCATCTTTTTCGTAGTAAAGACGAAAGTTTTTATAAAGGGAAAGACGGTCAAAATGATCGTTAACAATAAAAAGAGGTAGACATTTTTGTCTATAACTAGGGTGGTACCGCGCGTATTGTCGCCCCTACTGAACGAAATCAGTAGGGGTTTTTTTATAAAGTGAAACTTCCAGCAGTAGGAGGGTTTATCTCCCACTGCTGGTTAGTTGAACTAATCGGGCTCTTATGGACAGTTACCTCCTACCCATCTTCTTTGACTTTTCAGAATCTTGTGGAAGGAGTCTTACTGTCCGTTAGCGCGGGATAAAATGATAAGGGAGAAATGGAAATGAGATATATAACAGCTGGAGAATCACATGGCCCGCAATTGACGGTTATTTTGGAAGGTGTTCCGGCAGGTCTAAATGTAACTGCAGAAGGTATAAATAAAGAGCTATTAAGACGCCAAAAGGGCTATGGCCGCGGAAGACGTATGCAAATTGAAACAGATACAGTGGAAATCGTAAGCGGTGTACGACATGGTTATACTCTTGGTTCACCGATTACATTGATTGTAAAAAATGATGATTTCAAACATTGGACAAACGTAATGGGAACAGAACCGATTTCTGAACAGGAAAGTAAAGAAATGAAACGAACAATTACAAAGCCACGTCCAGGGCATGCTGATTTAAACGGGGCAATAAAGTATGGACATCGTGATATACGTAATGTGTTAGAACGTTCTTCTGCAAGGGAGACAACGGTAAGAGTAGCGGCAGGAGCTGTTGCGAAAAAGATTTTAACAGAGTTAGGAGTAAATATTACAGGTCATGTGCTTGAAATTGGTGGCGTAAAAGCTAAACAAATTTCACATAAATCATTAGAAGAGATGCAGATGATTTCAGAACATTCGCCTGTTCGCTGCTTAGATCAAGAAGCGGAGCAAGCAATGATGGCAGAAATTGATGCGGCGAAAAGTAACGGAGATTCTATTGGTGGCATCGTGGAAGTAATCGCGGAAGGAATGCCGGTTGGTGTTGGCAGTTATGTTCATTATGACAGGAAATTAGACGTAAAGTTAGCAGCGGCAATCATGAGTATTAATGCATTTAAAGGCGCTGAAATCGGCATTGGTTTTGAGGCAGCCGGACAACCGGGAAGTGCTGTACATGATGAGATTTTGTGGGATGAAGAAACGGGTTACACACGAAAAACGAATAATGCTGGTGGATTAGAGGGCGGAATGACAACAGGAATGCCGATTGTTGTCAGAGGTGTTATGAAACCAATTCCGACATTATATAAACCACTGGCAAGTGTGGATATTGATACGAAGGAAGTGTTTCAAGCAAGTATTGAACGTTCTGATAGCTGCGCTGTACCGGCGGCAAGTGTAGTGGCAGAAGCTGTTGTCGCTTGGGAACTGGCAAATGCGATAGTAGACCAATTTGGGCAAGATCGTATGGATCTTATTAAGGAAAATATTGCTCAGCATAAAAAATACGCGAAAGAATTTTAAAAAGGAGGATTTTTATGAAAGTAAAAGAACAACTACGGGCGTTGCAACCTTATAAACCAGGTAAATCAGCAAAACAAATGCAAGCAGATTATGGTGTCCATTCATTTGTAAAATTAGCATCAAATGAAAATCCATTTGGTTGTTCAACTCGTGTGATGGAAGGATTACGAAAAGAGCTGAATGCATATGCTTTATACCCGGACGGAGGAGCGGTTGAGCTTCGTCAAACGATTGCGGAGAAATTGGATGTGAAAAAAGAAGAAATTTTATGTGGTAGTGGTCTTGATGAAGTCATTCAAATTATTAGCCGAACAATGCTTTGCCAAGGCGATAATATTGTGACGGCTGGAGAAACATTCCCGCAATACCGCCATCATGCAGTAATTGAAGGGTGTGAGGTCAAGGAAGTACCGCTTCAAAATGGAGTCTATAACTTAGATGAAATCGCGGCAGTCATGAATGAAAAAACAAAAATTATTTGGATTTGTAATCCGAATAATCCAACAGGCACATATGTGAATGACCGAAAATTACGTGAATTTATGGAGCAAGTTCATAAAGAAACATTAGTTGTAATTGATGAAGCGTATTATGAATATGTCACAGCGGGTGACTTTCCAGATACTATTTCACTTTTGAAAGAGTATAAGAACCTTCTTATCTTAAGAACATTTTCAAAGGCATACGGATTAGCAGCATTTCGCGTTGGTTATGCAGTTGGAAATGAAGCAATCATTGAGAAATTAAATGTTGTTCGTCTTCCGTTTAATGTATCATCACTTGCACAAAAAGCTGCCGTAGTTGCGTGGAATGATGATTCATTTTTACAAAGGATCACTCGTGCAAACCGAGAAGGATTGCAGCAATATGAAAGCTTTTGTATAGAAAATGAGATTCCATTTTATTCATCTCAAACGAACTTTATCTTTTTACCGTTAGAAAATGCTCAAGAAATTTATGAACTTTGTGCACACGCTGGATATATCGTTCGTCCATTTTTAAATGGTGTTCGCATCACAATCGGTACGGGTAAACAAAATGAAGGAGTGATCGCAGTGTTAAAACGACACTTTCATAATAGTAGGTCTCGAGATGAGGCACATGTGTAAAAAAGTTGTATTAATAGGAACAGGATTAATTGGCGGTTCACTTGCTTTAGCAATAAAGCGAGAACACAATGTCATCATTACTGGTTATGACATTCAAAGTGAGCAAGTGGAACGTGCAAAACAATTGAACGTAATCGACGAAGCGGGAGTGAACTTACAAACAATATGTGAAGAAGCGCATTTAATTATTTTTGCATCTCCTGTTGAAGAAACAACTAAGTTATTAAAACAACTTGCTTCGTATAAATTACGTGAAGATGTCATCGTGACGGATGTTGGAAGTACAAAAGGCACAATTATGAAAGAAGCAGAAATGTTGCTGCCCGGCGGTGTTACGTTTATTGGCGGGCATCCGATGGCGGGATCTCATAAAACGGGAGTTGAAAGTGCAAAGGCGCATTTATTTGAAAATGCATATTACATTTTAACACCGATGCGCCATGTTCAGGCAGAGAAGGTTGAACAATTAAAAGATTGGTTAAAAGGAACGCGTTCGCATTTTCTTGTGTTACATACAGAGGAACACGATTATGTAACAGGTGTAGTTAGTCATTTTCCCCATTTAATTGCGGCAGGGTTAGTGAAGCAAGTAGAGAAGCATGCCGGAGATAATCCGTTAATTCATATACTGGCAGCAGGCGGTTTTAAAGACATTACCCGTATTGCTTCTAGTAGTCCGAAAATGTGGTGTGATATTGTAAGGCAAAACCGTTCTCACTTATTACAACTATTAGAGGAATGGATTACAGAAATGAAGCAACTGCACCATACAGTTGCAGAAGGAGATGCCGAAGTATTACACAATTACTTCGCTAAGGCAAAAGAATATCGCGATTCTATGCCTGTCCGCAAAAGCGGGGCGATTCCAGCTTATCATGACTTATATGTTGATGTTTTAGATAAAGTTGGGGCGTTAGCGCATATTACAAGCATACTTGCAAAGCATGAGATTAGTATAACAAATTTGCAAATACTAGAAGCACGTGAAGGATTACTTGGGGTGTTACGAATTAGTTTTCAGACAGAAGAAGATCGTTTGAAAGCAACGCAAGCTTTACAGCGTGAACAGTATCAAACATATGAAAATATATAAAAGAAGGTGCGGTAAATATGAAAACTGTACAGACAGCTATAGAAGGATTGCGAGGAACGATTGTAATTCCAGGTGATAAATCAATTTCACATCGTTCAGTCATGTTTGGCGCTATCGCCCACGGAAAAACAACGATTAAGGGCTTTTTACCAGGGGCAGACTGTTTAAGCACGATCTCTTGTTTTTGTGAGATGGGGGTATCCATAACGCAAAACGGAGATGAAGTAGAAGTAATTGGAACAGGAATGGAAGGGTTACAAGAAGCGGGGCAAGTACTTGATGTTGGGAATTCTGGTACAACGATTCGTTTATTACTTGGCATACTAGCGAATACAAACCTTCATTTCTGCTTGCAAGGTGATCATTCTATTGGAAAACGCCCAATGAAACGTGTTACACAACCGCTTAGCTTAATGGGAGCAGCAATTGATGGAAGAGAAGATGGAACATTTACACCGTTAACGATACGAGGAGGGAATCTTCAAGCAATTGATTATATTTCTCCTGTTGCAAGTGCGCAGGTGAAATCGGCTATTTTATTAGCAGGTCTAGGAGCACGAGGTGTAACAAGTGTTACAGAGCCTCATGTATCAAGGGATCATACAGAACGAATGCTTCAAGCATTTGGCATTCAAGTGAAGAGAGACGGGCCGAAAGTTTCAATAGAAGGCGGACAACAGCTAACAGGAACGAACATTCATGTACCAGGAGATATTTCATCGGCTGCATTTTTCTTAGTAGGTGGAGCAATTACTTCAAATAGTAAGCTTACATTACAAAATGTTGGAATCAATCCAACAAGAACGGGAATTATTGATGTTCTTATAAAAATGGGGGCAAAATTAACAATTGGACAATACGATAGAGATGCAGCGGAACCTGCCGCTAATCTTACAATCGAAACATCAAAGTTAAAGGGAATTGAGATTGGCGGTGACATTATCCCAAGGTTAATTGATGAAATCCCAATTATCGCTCTTGCAGCAACGCAAGCAGAAGGGGTTACGATTATTAAAGATGCTCATGAGTTGAAGGTAAAGGAAACGAATCGAATTGATACAGTGGTAGAAGAACTAACAAAACTAGGGGCACGTATAGAAGCGACAGATGATGGAATGATTATTTATGGAAAAACATCATTAAACGGAAATACCGTAAACAGTCATGGGGATCATCGGATTGGAATGATGCTAGCAATTGCCGGATGTATTGCGAATGGAGAGACGATGATCCAGGATGCAGAAGCTGCCTTCGTATCATATCCAGGATTTTTTGAAGAGATTGAGAAGCTGAAATTAGAAACCCGATAGATTGATATAAGATCTATCGGGTTTTTATTCGGAAAATTTATATTTTCTGATTATTGTGGTATATTATGTTTTGCATGTGTATGTATGAATACGATGTAGGGGGAACGGAGCATGGAAGTAATTCAATTAGTAGAAGAACAATACCGGGAGGCAATTCGGCTATCTGAATATGCCTTTCAATACAAGGTAGCAGAAGATCAAATTGAAAAACGTCTTCAGCTTATGAAAAAGTATCATCAAATATTTGGGATATTAGAAGAAAAAGAACTTGCCGCAAAATTACACCTTATCCCGTTTGAAATATTTTTAGGGAAAGAAAAGTTCAAAATGGGTGGAATTGCAGGCGTAGCTACATACCCAGAATTTAGACGAAACGGTCATGTAAAAAAACTATTAAAACATGTTTTAGAGACGATGAGACAAGACGGTTATAGCGTTTCCATGCTACACCCATTTTCTGTTTCATTTTACAGAAAATATGGATGGGAACTGTTTGTGAATCGTCTTGTATGTTCATTAACAAAAGCGGATTTAATCATGAAAGAACATGTATCAGGAAGTATCAAACGATGTAAGAAGGACTCTCATTTGAAAGAGATTGAAATCGTATATGAGCAATTTGCGAAGAAATATTCTGGGATGTTAGTTCGAGATCGAGATATTTGGTTAAATTTTGTTTATGGTGACCTAAATGCAGCCGTTTATTATAATCGAGCAGATGAGCCAATGGGCTATATTTTGTATAAAATAGAAAGCTCTAAGATGAAAATAGAAGAATTTGTACCATTAGACAGTGAAGCTAGAACGGGTTTATGGAACTTCATTTGTCAGCATGATTCAATGATACAAGAACTTGAGATGATCGTTCATGAAAAAGAGCCATTGCTGTTTTCATTGCAAGAGCCGCGTATTAAAGCGGAAGTAAAACCTTACTTTATGGCTAGAATCGTAGATGTTGAGCGTTTTCTTAAGCAATATCCATTTGCTTGGGAAAATAACGAGGAAGAGGTTATTTTACATATTTCTGATTCATATGCACATTGGAATAATCAAACAGTAGTTATACGAGAGAAAGAAATAGTTATGTTAAGCGAAGAAGAAGCTGCAGCATTAAAAGGAAAGGGGGTACATGTAAACATTAATGCACTTTCTACAGTGCTTTTCGGTTACAAAAGGCCATTGGAATTATATCAAATTGGTAACATTACTGGGAGGGAAAAAGACATAAAACAATTTGAAAATTTGATTCCTTCCGAGCAGCCGTTTTTTTATGATTTCTTTTAATCATTTCGAATGGATATAGAACATAAAAAGCGCTATGTAAAAATGGCGCTTTTTATGTTCGGTAATAATGAAACGGTTCATCAATACTTTCTATATATTGTAGGAAAGTGATGGTAATAATAGCTGACGTGTGGATGTGTTACCGATAAGTGAATGGGTGGATATGGCCAAATGAATGGCGTTACAATTCCTACAACGGGACTTGCCGTATGAATGGCGGCAACGTGGATGGCAGGGGTTGCTACAGGGGTAACGGCAACAACCCTTATTGGAAAGAGGTTCATAATAAATTCACTCCAATGGGTCATGTATGCAATAGTATATTCTTTTACTTGTTTGAAGTGTGCAAGTGAATTTTAGTTAGGATTGTGTAGGTCCGTTGTCTTGGCTATATTTAAGAAGTGCTACCCTATTTTTAATAGCCATTCAATTGTTCGTCATTCATTTCCGAAAATTGTTATGTGGTAATGCATTAGGTTTATCTCTTGAATATTTGTATTAAACATTTAAATTCTATTTATTTTATAATAGTTACAATTAAATTATATTTCTTATCTGGAGGTGGCAATGAAAAATTATAGATTTTATTCGTTCTGGATAGCTCAAACAACCATCTCGTTAGCTGATGTCGTATATATTATGGTCATTACAACTTTTATTTATCAGAAAACGGAATCTGTTTTATTTGCTTCTTTATTTCCTTTTTTGAAAGCTCTTACAAGATTAATAGCTGGTTTGTCAGCACCGCTAATTCTACAAAATACTTCTACGTCAAAAGCACTTGTAAACTTGCAAATAACTAAGAGTATCTTGATTACTTTTTTACTATTAGGATTTACATTCTTAACTTCTCATATTTATATTTTACTCACTTACATATTGATACTTTCTTTTGTTGAAGGATGGGGGAGTCCCTTATTGAATTCTATAGTTCCCAAAATCGTTTTAAAAGAAGAACTTGTAAAAGCAAATAGCTTGTTATCGATCTCCAATCAAGCGGTACAAATTGGTGGCTATACGCTGACGGGATTTATTGTTGTAAAAATGGGGTATACTTCTACTTTACTAATAACGGCTGTCTTTTTATGGATTTCTATAGTTTGTTTATACTTTGCTATTCGCTCTCTGTACAATCAGAAAAGAGAGCAGCAAGGAGCATCTAAGTGGACCCTTATGAAGGAAGGTTGGATTCATCTTTGGAGTAACTCAACCTTGCGATTAGTTACATTAATGGATGTAATCGAAGGAATTGCAGGTCAAATCTGGGTTGGTGCAATCACATTGGTTTATGTAAAAGAAATACTCCACAAAGGAGAACAATGGTGGGGGTACATTAATGCTAGTTATTATATTGGTACCATTGTCGGAGGAATTATAACGATATATCTAGCAAAAAAGATTCAAACAAATCTTGTACTAAGTATGGCAACTGGCTCTTTTTTGTTCAGCATTCTTACTTTGTTATATGGGCTTAGTAGTATGCCTCTCTTATCGCTTATACTCTGTATTGCGATGGGACCGGCGTATCAAATACGGGATATAGCACAGCAAACTGCATTTCAAACAAATATAGATGTGTCATTACTTCCAAAAGTATATGCTTCTCGTAATGTTTTGTTGTCAACAGTTTCAAGCATTTCTATATTTATAGTAGGAGCTATAGCTGAATATTTTGGTATTAGAATGGTGTATATATTTGGTGCTGTACTAATCTGTATCTCGGCAGGATTGTCTTTTGTTTTATTTAAAACAAAAAATATGGATTTACAATGTTAAGGAGATCCTAGTTCCTCACTTATATACCAAAAAGCTATATAAACAAGGAAAATAGAGGCATTTTATATTAAATTATTGACTCTTTAGTAGCGTATAGAGTTTATTGTTTACTTGTAATAGTTTTCTTAATATCAATAACTTTTGCTATTTAATTTTTTGTTTTTCGAAAAGATATGAAAAAACATTTTGAACAGCTTTTTATACGAAATAGGATAGTAAAGCGGAATTAATGCGGAAAGCTTTTTGATTTCCTTGCAGAAAATGAATCTATCGTTGCTATTCATTCGAGTTCTACTATATAATAGCAATAGTCTAAAATAAGTGAGTCGTAAACTACGACTTTTAGGACATTCGGTGAGAAAACGCTGGATGCAGCGGTATTACTAGGAGGAACTACATGATTACAGTAAGTAACGTAAGTTTACGTTTTGCAGATCGTAAACTTTTTGATGATGTTAACATAAAATTTACACCAGGTAACTGTTACGGTTTAATCGGAGCAAATGGTGCTGGTAAATCTACGTTCTTAAAAATTTTATCTGGTGAAATTGATGCATCAACAGGAGATATTCATATTACACCAGGTGAGCGTTTAGCTGTTTTAAAACAGAACCACTTTGAATATGAAGAATTCCCAGTTCTAGAAACAGTTATTATGGGACATACACGTCTTTATGAAGTAATGCAAGAGAAGAATGCGATTTACATGAAAGAAGATTTCAGTGATGAAGACGGTATGCGCGCAGCTGAGCTAGAAGGTGAATTTGCTGAGTTAAACGGTTGGGAAGCAGAGTCAGAAGCTGCAATTCTTTTAAAAGGACTAGGCATTGGTGAAGACCTTCATGCGAAAAAAATGTCTGAGTTAACAGGGGCAGAGAAAGTAAAAGTATTACTTGCTCAAGCGCTATTCGGTCAACCAGATATTTTATTACTGGATGAGCCTACCAACCATTTAGATTTAAAAGCAATTCAATGGTTAGAAAACTTCTTGATGAACTTCGAAAACACAGTTATCGTTGTATCCCATGACCGTCACTTCTTAAACAGAGTATGTACGCACATGGCGGATCTTGACTTTGGTAAAATTCAACTTTATGTTGGTAACTATGATTTCTGGTATGAGTCTAGTCAATTAGCATTAAAGTTAACACAAGATGCGAATAAGAAGAAAGAAGAGAAAGTAAAAGAGTTACAAAACTTTATTGCTCGTTTCAGCTCGAACGCTTCAAAAGCGAAACAAGCAACTTCTCGTAAAAAATTATTAGATAAAATTACATTAGATGATATTAAACCGTCTTCTCGTCGTTATCCGTTCGTTGGTTTTACACCAGAGCGTGAAGTAGGAAATGATTTATTATCAGTGGAAGGCCTTTCTAAAACAATTGATGGCGAAAAAGTATTAGATAACGTGTATTTCACTGTAAATAAAGGTGATAAAATTGCATTCGTTGGACGTAATGAAATTGCAATTACAACGTTATTTAAAATTTTAGCAGGTGAAATGGAGCCAGATAGTGGTTCATTTAAATGGGGCGTTACAACATCTCAAGCATACTTCCCACGTGATAACTCTGAGTTCTTCAAAAATAGCGAATATAACTTAGTGGAGTGGTTACGTCAATTTTCACCACAAGATGAGTCTGAAAGCTTCTTACGCGGATTTTTAGGTCGTATGTTGTTCTCTGGTGAAGAAGTAAAGAAAAACGTTTCTGTTCTTTCTGGAGGAGAAAAAGTACGTTGTATGCTTTCTAAAATGATGTTAAGTGGTGCAAACGTATTAACATTCGATGATCCAACAAACCATTTAGACCTTGAGTCTATTACAGCATTAAACAACGGTTTAATGGCGTTTAAAGGAACAATTTTATTCACATCACATGACCATCAGTTTGTTGAAACAATCGCAAATCGTATTATTGAGGTAACACCAAGCGGTTTAGTTGATAAACAATCGACATATGATGAGTATTTAGAGAACGAAGAGCTTCAAAAACAAGTAGAAGCGATGTATAAAGAAGCAAAATAAATAGTAACATCCCCTTCATGTAGGGGATGTTTTTTTGTACTCTTTTTTATAAATTCTCCTTTTAAAATGTCACAAGTAAATAAATCGAATCGTTTTAAGGGTAAAGGGGGAATGAAAATGAAACATATTGTTATATTAGGCGGAGGATTTGCTGGTATTAATTTATTAAATGGATTAAAAAAAGAATTAGGTATTTCACTAGGAAAAGAAGTGAAAATTACGTTAGTGGATAAAAGTTCGTTTCATTTTCGGAAGGTTTTATTGTTTAAGTCAGTGGTTGAAGATGCGGATTTAAAAGTTCCATTAAAGAGGTATTGTACAGATGGAATGGAATTTATAAAGGGAGAAGCGATAACGTGTAATCATTCTAAAAAAGAAATAGACATAAAATTAGAAGATGAAAGAATAAAAACAGTGCAATACGATTATCTTGTATTAGCACTAGGGAGTGTCATTCAAGAAATTCCTAGTACGTTAGGCGGAACAACATTAAGTAGTACGAAGACCGCTATAGAGATAAGACAAAAATTGCTTTCTTTAATTCAACTAGCAAAAATAGAAGAAAATAAAGAAGTAAGGCGAGAACTATTGCGCATCGCGATTGTAGGCGGAGGGATTACTGGTATTGAGACTTCTGCAGAAATATGTGTTTGGTTTAAAGGAGAAGTTCAAAAAGTAGGACTTAATCCAGCTGAGGTAGAAGTCATTTTATTTGATTCAAAAGAACATTTATTACGAGGGGTTCCGGTAAAAGTAAGTGACCGATTAACATATGAACTCAAAAAAATCGGAATAAAATGCATCTCTAAAACGAGAGTGATGAAATTTGAAAATGGTCAGTTAGTTTGTACAAATGGAACAACATATACAGTAGGAGAGTGTATTTGGACACCGGGGGTTAAAGTGAATCCGATTATTCAAACATTTAATCTTCCGTTATCTAATGAGAACCAAATATTAGTTACTGATACGTATTCTATAAAAGGGTATTCACATATATACGCAATCGGAGACTGTGCAAGAGTTGTTGATAAAAAAACAAAACAAGTAGATGGAATGACGTGTAAAGAAGCGATTCCTCAGGCGACGAGATTAAGTAAAATTTTAAAGAATGAGATATATGGAGTATCTAACTCTATTATTCATAAACCTTATCCTGTCAAATTATATTGTATTAGTCTTGGACCTAACAATGGATTTGTTTGGGTTCAAAAATGGGGACTTGATTTCATTTTATCGGGTAAAATAGGTTCTCGTATACGAGAACGAACATGGAATCAAGCTAGTTTACTTGTCTAATTGTGCCGAATGAAATAGAAGGTGAGGATTTTTTTCAATGGAAAACGCTGAACTAAGTCAATTATATATTGAGTATAAATCTCTTCTTTTCTCACTTGCTTATAAAATGACTGGTAGTATTGCTGATACAGAAGATGTTATACAAGATGTATTTATAAAGTTGAATGAATACGAATTGAAGCACAGCAAAAATGTAAAAGCATTTTTGTGTAAATTAGTTACCAATCGTTGTTTAGATATGTTGAAGTCTTCTAAGAAAAAACGAGAGTTATATGTGGGGACATGGCTACCAGAACCAATTGCAGCAATTGAAGCAGATCCATTACAAGAAATGATGATGAAAAATGATATGTCATATGCTTTGCTTGTATTATTTGAACAATTGAATCCAATTGAAAGAGCTATTTTTATACTCCGTGAAATTTTGGAATATGACTATGAAACGATTGCTGAAATTGTACAGAAAAAAGAAGCAAATTGCCGTAAAATCTTAAGTAGGATAAAAAAGGAGCTTCCAGAACTTGAAAAGCAAATTGTGGTCGAAACTGTGAAAGAAGATCACGAACAAGTCATTACATGTTTTATAAACGCTATTCAGCAGGGAAATACAAATCAGATGATGGAAGTTCTAGGGAAAGACATCGCATATTATGCAGATGGCGGCGGCAAAGTAACCGCTGCAGCTAAACCTGTTTATGGGGCAGTGCGTGTACAAAAACTTCTTATTGTTTTAGCAAAAAAATTCCTTGCGAATCAAGATGAATATTCTATAATACAAACAAGGGTAAATGGCTCTCCTGGAATTGTAATCACAAATTGTACTGGAATGCAAGCGGTAATGAGCTTTAGGTTTGATGGGAATAAAATTATATCTATTTATATCGTGTTAAATCCTGAAAAGGTCAACTACCCACCACTTAAACGCTAACACGTTTTGAAGTGGGGGCTTAAAAAAAGCCTTGGTTGTCTAGCCACAGTCTTTCGTGGACTCCGTTCGTAGGTTGCATACCCAAGAATAATTCCCTAGTTCTTGGCTCTATGGTGGCTCTGTAGCAGTTCTGATTGGGAAGGAACGGTCAACCACAAGCCTTCTTGTATAAGAAGTTGCCAACACCTACAAACATTGGCGAAGGGAAACAAACTCTTAGGAGGGACAAAACATGCGTGTATTTGTTAAGAATTTAAGAGGAGAACCACTTATGCCTTGTAGTCCTCGTAAGGCTAGGCTTCTTCTCAAACAAGGAAAAGCAAAGATTATTGGATACACTCCGTTTACAATTCAATTGCAATATGCCACAGGTGAAGCGGTGCAGCCCGTTACAATCGGTGTTGACAGCGGAGTAAAGCATATCGGCATTGCGATTACCACTGAAAACAATGTGTTAGCAAAAGGAACCATCCAGTTACGTCAGGACGTCAAAGAAAATCTCACACTAAGAGCTGCATTACGCAGAGGAAGAAGACAGCGAAAAATAAGGTATCGCAAAGCGCGTTTTCTCAATCGAAAAAAGAAAAAAGGATGGTTGCCTCCATCGATTCAAAGCAAAGTAGATAATCAAATTCATTGGATTGAAACATTCAAGTCACTCTTATCTTCGCCAAAAGTGATTGTCGAAGTAGGAAAGTTTGATGCCCAAAAGCTAAAAAATCCCGATATACAAGGAACAGAATACCAACAAGGAGATGCTTTTGGTTTTTGGAATACTAGATATTATGTATTCGCAAGAGACAATTACACCTGTCAAATTTGTAAGAAACAAGGTGGCATCTTGCATACGCATCATATCATCGAACGATGCAATGGTGGTTCGGATATGGCAGATAACCTCGTAACCGTACATGATGAATGTCATCAAAAATTTCATCAAGGGAAACTTAAACATGTTTTTAAGAAGCCAAAACAATATAAAGAGACAGCCTTTATGAATATATTGCGGTTACAAATCATGAATCGTTTAGATTGTGACACTACGTATGGCAGCTACACAACACCAAAACGAAAAGAATTAGGTTTATCAAAAACACATATAAATGACGCAATTGCGATTACAAGTCCCAAATATTTGCAAGAATATGATCAAAGTGGTGAATTTCGCATCAAGCAATTTAGAAAGAAAAAGCGTTCCCTACATGAAGCAACTGCAAGAAAAGGCAAGAAAATAAAGAATACAAGTGCAAAACGGAACAAGAAAAACACACCGTATGTAGATGGAATCTACTTAGGAGATAAAGTGAAAGTATTTGGACAAGTAGGATTTGTGACAGGATTTACAGGGAAAATGGTATACGTACAAGATATCGATGGACAATATATACAAAATCCAGCTAAATCTTATAAGCAAGTAAAGATATCAGATATAGAACGTATACACCATACGAACAATTGGCAGTTCTTACAAATCAGTTAGGCGATGCCTAACTGAAATTCATCCCTACCTTACTGTTGGGCTCTTGCGCGTTACGCGCTTGAAGATGGGGACTTTTTTCGGAATTACGTTAAACTATTTGATAAATATCACATCTATATTTTCAAAATGGATTCTTTTTTATTTGCTGTCTTATAAGAGTTAGTAGCGTCATTTTTTATCAAACTATAATACAAAACTACATTTTCATATAATGGAGCATACTTTAATTATAAAAGGGCTGATTCTTAAGATGTAGAAATCAGCCCTTTTATTTATATTAAATTCGTTTATCATGCCAAAAGTTTAATTCGAAATGCTCATTTTCATTATAACTTTCAAACTCATAGCCTTTTTCTTTTAACCCTTTAATAATAGCAGATACGGCAGAAACAGATTGTGGGTGAATATCATGAAGTAGGATTACTTCTTTGTTCGTTTTTGCACCTGCAATTACATTTTCTACAATTTTAGTAGAAGCAGCATCCACTGGCATTTTATTATACTTCCAATCTAAAGAATCGATAGTCCAGTCCCATACTCGCAAACCATTTTCAGCGACTTGATTTCGTAATGCTTCATTTAGGCCTGGCATAGAACCGTATGGTGGACGTGTTAATTTTGGATCTCGTCCGATTATATTAGCAATTAACTTTTGATCTTCTTTCATTTCGTTCACATAACCGCCTTGCTTGTATAGCTTCGCGAAATCATGTGACATACTATGCATGCCGACATAGTGACCTTCTGCTAATTCGCGTTTTACTAAATTTGGATATTCTTTAACATTAGAGCCAATAAGGAAAAAAGTAGCTTTCGCATCATTTTGTTTTAATATATCCAATAATTGAGCAGTATACTTTCCTGGTCCATCGTCAAAAGTAAGATAAGCTACTTTTCTAACTTGACCATTGTATTGTTCCGGTGTCTCCTTTGGAGCTAGTGCAGTTTGTATTTCGCTTACTAGCTGAACAGATTGTGGAGAATCGTCCGTACTAGCTTTTACAATGTGACTCGATTTGGTAGACACACCGTATATGCATGATATTCCTACACACATAATAAGAGTTCTTTTAAATAAAGTTACAAGAGATGATTTGTTACGCATAAATGTCCTTCTTTCTATTTCTAATAATCCCATTCTATTTCATTCTATTATATTAGGAATTTTATGTATAGTACTGTAAAAAAATATATTTACAAGAAATGAAGTGATTTTTGAAAGCGATGCAAGATTCTTTGAATTTTGTTTATTAATCGTTTAGTGAAACCATATATTTTAAAAATAAATGATTTTGGGGTGAAGATTTTTTATGTGCTGCTTATCACCTTTGGCAACATAATGCGGAGGCGGTAGTTGATATCAAGTTCGGGAATTGGTGTAAACTTGTAAAAGAAAGACTTCCAACAAAACAAGAAGGTTATACGAAAATAATTGATGTGATTGGTACTGACAGGAACAAATATCGCTTTGTATTTTTTCAACTAACAAATGATACAGATATTTTGGCTGCGCAATATAAAAAGAATATGAAAGGAAAATGGGAGTTTATTGAAATCAATCCTGAAAAATGTTTGTAAATTAATTTGTGTAATTACAAGTTGAAAAACCGACATCCAACCTTTTTTAGGGGGGGAGAACATAGAAACGCTCAGGGCCTTTTTCTCCCACAGGCAAGGTTAAAACAAAAGGAAAAAACGAGTATGGGTTATGTTTTATTTTGCATAGCAACATATGTTAAAAAATATAGATGAAAATTTATTAGAAATTTATTTTTATCTCGTATCCTTTCAATATAGCTTGAAAGGAGAATTCTATGAGAAAATTATGTAAAGTATTAAAAAATATATTTGTTGCGTTCATTGCGGTTATTTTACTTGTATTGGTATCTGTATGTATATACCATAACTACCAATTAAGCGAAGAGTCAGCGTTAATTAAAAGTAAGGGAACGTCAGTTTATTTTAATAATAAAAAAATGAATGTATATAATGAAGGTAGCGGTGAGGATACATATGTATTTATGTCTGGTGCAGGGATAGCTGCTCCTGTTTATGAATTGAAAGGACTGTACAGTAAGTTCTCAAAAGAAAATAAGATTGCTGTCATTGAAAGAGCGGGTTACGGATACAGTGATACTTTTAAAGATGACAGAGATATTGATACAATATTAGAACAGACTAGGAAGGCGCTTATTCAAAGTGGTAATAAGCCGCCATATATATTAATGCCTCACTCATTATCCGGTCTAGAAGCTATCTACTGGGCACAAAAGTATCCAAATGAGATAAAAGGAATAATTGCGTTAGATATTGGCTTACCACAACAATATGTAACGCAAAAACTAGGTCAAGTAGATACACTAAAAGTAAAAGGAATGAATATTTTTACAAAAATCGGATTGCATCGATTAATACCATCTTTAGCTTATAATCCCGAAGTAATTCGACAATCCTTTTTAACTGAACAGGAAAAAGAGGTATATAAAGCAATAGCTTATAAACAGTTCTTTAATGATGATATGGAGCAAGAGCTTTTACAGGTATATGAAAATGGGAGGAAATCAATTCATCTACCATTCCCAAAAGAAACACCGATATTGTTTATAGATGCAGTTGCTGAACAATATAAAAACTCGAAATATACAAAACAAAAGTATGAAAATTATAAGGATTTTGCCAAACAGCTGTCAAAGTCAGAAGTTGTACAAATTAGTGGTACACACTGTATTTATTTATACGAACCAGATGAAATTTACAACCTGGCAATGGAGTTTATGAATAAGAAAGATAAAAAATGAAGGGTTTTATGTGATGAGGGGATATAACATTTTAATTATTGAAGATGATTTGATGATTGGTGATTTATTGCAAAAAATTTTGCAACGCGAAGGGTACAACGTATGTTGGAAGAAAGAAGGAAAAGATATTACTAGAATCATCCATGAGATAGATTTAGTCATAATGGATATTATGTTGCCAGGTGAAGATGGCTATCAAATTACAAAGAAAATAAAAAATCTCGGATTAAATATTCCAGTTATTTTTCTATCCGCTCGAAGTGATATGGATAGCAAACTTCAAGGTTTGACAATCGGGGAAGATTATATGATAAAACCTTTTGATCCGCGAGAGTTGTTATTAAGAATGCAGAAAATGCTAGATAATCAATATGGTACTTTTACACAAATTAAACATGTATATATTGATGCAGAACATAAAAAGGTTTTCAGAAGTAGCCTGCATAATGAAGTTGTATTTACCGCAATTGAGCGTAAAATATTCTTTTATTTATATGAAAATAAGGATAGGATTTTAACGAAAGAACATTTTTTTGATTACTTATGGCAACTTGAAGACCGAAATCCCAATATCGTGAATGTACATATAAAAAAGATTAGAACAAAAATCAATGATAAGAACGGTGAAATTATTCAAAATATATATGGAGAAGGGTATAGACTAAATACCTACATGAAGAAATGAAATTAAAAAAGAAATACCAGTTATTATTATTTATCGCTATTAGTAGCGTGCCATTGTTATTGCTATTGATTAGTGTCTTTATGTCAGTAATTTATGATATTGCCTTTAAAGCGAAGAACAAGGGCATTCCTTTTCATGAATCATTTGCATATCCTACAATGTTAGTTATCTTTTTTGTATCGCTATTAATGTTAGCATTTTTATTCTCGAAATCAATTAACTCGCTATTAAATAAAATAAATATATTAAATAAAACAATTCGACATTTAGCTAGCGATAAAAAGGTTCCGAATACATTAGATGTGAAAAACGATGATGAAGTCGGGGAATTAATTAAATCAGTAAATTTATTAATTGAAAGAACTACATATCGAGAATTAGAACTTAAACAGCAAGAGGAAATGAAAAAGGAGCTTTTAAATAAACTAAGACATGATATTAATACACCTTTAACCGCTATGAGGTTACAATTATTTTATTTAGAAGATCAATATCATGGCCAAACACAAGTACTAGAATCGTTATATCAACAAATACAGTATATTGCTGAATTAACCAATGAATTTAAAATGCAATCTACAGATATGTTAGAGAATTCTTATATTGTAAATGATGATGTGAATATACATGATCTATTAGGAATGATGGTTAAAAAATGGAGTTATCTGTATAGTATGCATGACATGGAATTAATATATAGTCCAATAAATAAAGATTTGATATGGACTAGTAATAATTTGTGGCTTCAAAGGTTGTTTGATAACGTGTTTCAAAATACGTTACAACATTCAAAAGCTAAAAAACTTGTGGTAACGATTGAAAATAGTATTGTTTCTATTAGGGATAACGGAATTGGATTTGATATGAATGGTAAAAGTACGGGGCTGGGATTAAAAATAATTGAGGATATATCTAGACTGCTCAATATCAAATATACTTTACAGTCAAATAAAGATGGGACTATATTTAGTTTTAGCGCGATCGAAAAAAATATATAAAGTGTACTTTGAAATTGTTTATAATGTTACACATTATATTAAAAAAGGTACATCACTAATTATATAGTGGTGTACCTTTTTTCTTCTTTAACTAACCTTAAAAACCGGTTGGAGCAGGTCAGTTACATAATTGGTTTATTACCAGTATAGAAGACATGTTATAATAGTATTTTGAATATTGTGTTGATTATAGCGCGATACGAATGTAAACGTGATTTAGATATATAAAAGGATAGTATTAATATTGGAGGGGGAGTATGGTGGCCGTTGAATTGTTTATTAAAGGATTAATTATTGGGCTTAGTATCGCAGCCCCTGTTGGACCTATTGGAGTTTTATGTATACGACGCACACTGGCGCATGGGAAATTTATTGGTTTTATGTCGGGGTTAGGTGCAGCAACAGCTGATGGTCTGTATGGGATGATTGCTGGACTCGGCTTAACACTTATAACTGATTTTTTAATTGAACAACAAGGATGGATTCATTTTATTGGTGGTGTGTTTTTATTATATTTAGGACTGAAAATTTTTGTTTCAAAACCGTCAAAAACATCAGCTAAGGCCAATGGTAATAATGCTTTTTCAGCATATGTTTCTACCTTTTTTTTAACTTTAACAAATCCAGTAACCATTTTATCTTTCTTAGCCATTTTTTCTGGGCTGGGAATTTCTAATTTGAATGATGATACGACGACCATCTTAGTTGTAGTGTTGGGAGTGTTTTTGGGTTCAACATTATGGTGGTTAATTCTTAGTAGTGTAACTGGAATATTGATGAATCGAATGAAAAATTTCTCTTTAAACATTGTGAATCGTATTTCTGGTTTCATTTTATTTATGTTCGGTTTATGGTCTATGTACAGTCTAGTTAAAGGATTTTTTAATTAAAATAAAAGGTCTTAAACTATCGTTTCAAATTTTGTCTTTTTCAAGAAAAATGTTTTTAAAATATATGAGTTAGCTATAGCTAGGTTCGGAAAAGATTAGTTTTTGAATTTCACATACCGTATTTTTGTTAAAAAATAGGGAAATCAAAAAGTAATGTCGAATATATCATGAGTGACAATAGATAGTAAAGAATATATAAATAATAAACTAGTAGGAGAGATACATATGGAACCAGTAGAGGCAGCTAAACAAATTCTTGCATCTCAATTTCCAAATTGTGACGCGGCTCTTTTAGGAGGAAGCATCGCAAGGGGAGAAGGAACGAAAACTTCTGATCTAGACATTATCATTTTTGATAGTACGCTTTCTTCAGCGTATCGTGAATCTTTCATAGCTAACGGATGGCCTGTTGAAGTATTTGTTCACAACTTTACGTCTTATAAAGACTTTTTTGCGAGTGATTGTAAACGTGGTCGTCCTTCTTTACCGCAACTTGTTGTTGAGGGAATTGTGTTAAAAGATATAAATGGCATCATACCATCAATAAAGAAAGAAGCGCAGCAACTATTAGAAAAAGGACCAGAACCATGGACAAATGAAATGATACAACAGAAACGATATTTCATTACAGATGTATTAGACGACTTTATTGGCGTAGCAAAACGAGAAGATGAATTGTTTATTGCAAATCATCTTGCGGATCTTGTTCATGAGTTTATATTGCGAATGAATAATTGTTGGACAGGACACTCAAAGTGGTTCATGAAAACTTTAAAGAAATATGATGAACAGGTTGCTGCAGAGTTTGTATCTACATTTGAACAATTTTATAAAACGGGAGAGAAGGAGCAAATTATTGTATTTGTGGATGGTATTTTAGACATGTACGGAGGCCGTCTTTTTGAGGGTTTTTGTATTGGAAAGGGTGAAAAGTAATGGGTCTTAATAAACTATTGATAAAGGATATCCTACAACTCATTCCTTCTTCTGTAGAAATAGGTCTGTATTTATATGACACCAAAACAAAGGAAACCTTATGTATAAATGAAAATAAAAATTTCCCTTTAGCGAGTTTGGCAAAATGGATTGTAGGTAGTATTGCTTTTCAGAAACATGAGTATATAACACCCATAACAATCAAAGAGGCTATTAGTAAACATTCGAGAGAAGCATATGATTCTATTGTAGAAAAAATTGATATAGAAGAGATAAATAGTGAATTACAGCATATGAAACTCGATATACTCGTTAACAAGGATAATACAAGTATAATTCAAAATTGCGGAACACCAGCTAGTGTATTTCAATTCATGAAATTCTTATATCAGTACAAAAAAGAAAATATGCTTATCTTCGAATCTTTAAAAGAACAAGAAGACCCAGATGGTTTTCGATTCTCTAATCAATATGAATGGCTGCATATGACTGGTGGGCTTGAAACAGTTTGTAATGATGTTGGTTATTTATATTTAGAAGATCGCGTATTATTTTGTATTGGTTTTGTTCAAGCAAAAGGTGAAAATACAGAGTGGTATCAATTAGAACAAGTACTGAAAAATATAGGAGAATTAATTGTACAAACATATAAAAATAAGGAATGATTACATGTTCAATTTGCCGAATATTCAATTAAGAGAATTGTCATTAGATGATATAGAAGATCGATATCAATGGTCTTTAGATAAAGAAGTAACACGTCACCTAGTAGTTCCAGATCAATATCCACCATTTACGCATGAAGATACAAGAAAATGGATTGAAATGTGTATCAATCGAACAAATGGCTATGAACAAAGAGCAATTTGTTCCGAAGAAGGTGTGCATATCGGCTGGGTAGATTTGAAAAATTTTGATCGAACAAATAAAAATGCAGAGCTAGGAATTGCGATTGGAGATAAACGATATTGGGGAAAAGGATACGGAATGGCTGCTTTATATGAAATGCTGCAAATTGGATTTGAAGAGTTCGATTTAGAAAAAATTTGGCTACGAGTAGATGCAGATAATACGAAAGCGATGAAGAGTTATAAACGGGCTGGATTTGTATGTGAAGGATTAATGAGAAAAGATCGACTGAGACTCGGAGAATTTGTTGATCGTTTTCGTTTTAGTATGTTAAAAGAAGAGTTTTTTGAAATGTTGCGGAGAGAATAAAGAAAAGATTCCTATTCAGGCAGGACAAGCTGCTTTTTGGGAAAAGGGAGAAAATCATGAGACAAGTACAAAAACTGGTTTGATGGCAATTGTAATAGAGGGAGAAGATTTATCAGTGAACATGCCTATACTACAAAAGTAGCAATTACATGATCCCTCTTTAAGTGGATTCTTTTACTAAGTATGTTTTATACACTAGTAGTAAATAACCATTGTGAGGGATGCTATATGATTACACATTTTGCAGATATAGAATTACAAACATTATCCATTGAAGGCGTAAAACAAGTATATGCTGATATCCTACAATTTCCAATTGCAAAGCAAACAGAAACGTTTATTCGGTTTCAAGTTACTCATTTTACAACCATTAGTTTCAAAGAAATATTAGAACCAATTGTGCCAACTCATTTTGCTTTTCAAGTGCCGTATTCTCTGTTTGATGAAATTGCATTGTGGCTCACACAATCGGGTGTACAAATTTTAAAGGATAAACAAGGTGAAAAAGTTACGTATCATTCTAAGGTAAGTAAAGCCGTATATTTCAAAGATAGTGATGGGAATATTCTTGAGATTATTTCACATGAATATGTACAAGAAGAGGTTTTACAAAGAAATGGTCCTTTACAAGTTATGTATGTAAGAGAAGTCGGATTTCCAGTTCCGTCTGTTCCTATGTTTCGAGAATGGTTGAAAAATACATTACAAATGAAGACGATGCATGACCAAGATATATTCAATTTTGTAATTGGCGGTACTGCACATGCGGTTGTTGTGAAAGAAGGAAGGCCGTGGATTCCAATTGATATGGGAGCATTAATGCCCAAAATGAACATCACCTTTGGAACTCCGGATCTAGAATTTATCCAAAACGTAAATA
Organism: Bacillus multifaciens; assembly: GCF_030756675.1. Classification (GTDB taxonomy): domain Bacteria; phylum Bacillota; class Bacilli; order Bacillales; family Bacillaceae_G; genus Bacillus_A; species Bacillus_A multifaciens. The sequence goes on along the minus strand of NZ_JAVBXD010000006.1, from coordinate 31,312 downwards.
AAAAAGAAGACACAATACAATTTGTGCAACATTCTTATTCTATTACGCTGAAATATACACCAGAGTTTTTAACTACTATTCCAAACCAACTGCATTTACCTTTATCTTATGTAAAATAAGGGGGAATTTGAAAGGAAGGAATCAGCCTTATACGTAAAGAAGAATAACAATTATTATATTTCAACCAATAAAGATTTGTTACAAATCGATACCATCCATGATTTTCTTTGCAATAATTCCTATTGGGCAAAAGGAATACAAAAAGAATTAGTTACTGAAGCTATTAATAACTCATCGCTTTGTTATGGAGTATATGAAAGTGCAACGAATCAACAAATTGGGTTTGCAAGAGTTGTTACGGATTTTGTGCGTTTTTCTTGGTTGGCGGATGTCTTTATTGTATCTGCTTATAGAGGAAAAGGATTAAGCAAGTGGTTAATGGAGACGATTGTAAAGCATCCAAAGCTTAACTGGACACGATTTATGTTAGTTACAAAAGATGCACATGCGTTATATGAGCAATTTGGATTTGAAAGAATTATAGAACCAGAGAAATTTATGATGAGAAAATTTAATATGGAAGTTGTTATGAAACACTATGAATTAGAGTTATAAAATAGATTTTCTGATAAAGGAGGAAATATATATGGTTCAAATATTAGTAATGGGTGGTACGCAGTTTGTTAGTGAAGCATTAGCAAAGTTTTTAATCTCAAAAGGATATGAAGTAGATATTTTTACTAGAGGAACACGGAAAATTATGTATGAGGGAGTACATACACATCTTATAGGAGATCGAAATGTTCCCTTAGACATAAAGAAGAATATTTCAAATAAACAGTATGACTATATTTTTGATATTACGGCTTATCATAAGAATCATGTAAAAACATTACTAGATTATGTAGATACAAGTAAATTAAAGCGATATGTATTTTGTAGTTCAGGAGCAGTATACGCTCCTACTAACCAAACTTTATTTGAAGATTTTGAGCGAGCAGAAAATTATAATTGGGGGCAATATGGACTTGATAAAAAAGAAGCGGAAGATTATTTATTTTCCTTACATAAACAAGAAGGATTTCCAATTACGATTTTTAGACCTTCGTATATATATGGTGAGGGCAATAATTTGTATAGAGAAGCGTACATATTCGATCGCTTGACAAAAAAACTTACGATTCCAATTCCAAAAAATGTAGGTCCAGTGCAATTTGTTCATATCGATGATGTAGTTCGAGTGATGGAAAGTGTAATAGGTTCAGAACAATCTAATGGACAAGCTTATAATTTGTCGTATCCAGAAGATATTACATGGAATACATTTGTCGATACAGCAAGCCAAATCGTAGGAAGAGAAGCGCATACTGTGGAAATAGATGAAACAGTTTTAAATCCTGGCATTTCAACACGAAATTATTTTCCGTTCCGTAATGTTACTTATACTATGAATATAGAAAAATTAAATGCACATTATTTATATGTACCACAAATAAATTTGTATAACGGTTTACAAAAGGCGTTTCATTTTTATCAAACTGAAAATATTCAGTTAAGTGATGCTACAATGAATAAAGTTGATGAGGTACTTCGTATTTTTTCATTACAGAAGTAAAAGATACATATAATACTATTATGTAAACAAAATGTTGTTTATTAAATATATAGGAAAAGATCTAATTTTGTAGAACCTGTCTAAAGGCAGGTTTATATTTTATTATGTAAGAAAGGATGAAGTCAGATGATTAGAATGTTAACTGAAGTAGATGCAGAAAATTATTGGGATTTACGCTTAGAAGCATTGCAAAAAAATCCAGAAGCTTATATTACTACATATGAAGAAGCAATCAAAAAGGAAGAGCCGATTCAAGAAGTAATCAAAAATTTACAAGGAGAACATAGCCATACATTTGGCGCTTTAGATGAGAATAATAAGTTAGTAGGGATTGTAACACTATTAACAGAATCAAGAGCAGCACTTCGTCATAAAGGGCATATTGTTGGAATGTATGTAAGTGCTCAAAGTAGAGGAAGAGGGTATGCACGTAACTTAATAAATGAAGTCGTGAAAAAAGCGAAGCAGTTAAATGTAGAACAAATTAGTTTATCAGTTGTTTCAAATAATATTGTAGCAAAAAAATTATATCAATCAATTGGATTTGAAACGTATGGTCTAGAAAAAAAGGCATTGAAAATGGATGAAGTGTATCGAGATGAAGAATATATGGTTCTATTTTTATAAGAACATTAATGTCATAGGGAGTTATACATGAAAGCGATTCTATTAGGAATACTAGCTTCTTTTTTCTTTGCGTTTACTTTTGTGCTAAACAGAGCAATGGATTTACAAGGAGGAAGCTGGATTTGGAGCGCATCTTTACGTTATTTCTTTATGGTTCCGCTATTACTAATCATTGTTATGTATAGAGGGAATGGAAAGCAGCTTATTCAGTATATGAAGAAACAACCAGCTGAATGGTTGTTATGGAGTGTTGTAGGTTTTGGACTATTCTATGCACCATTGAGCTTTGCCGGGGCTTATGGACCAGGATGGCTCGTCGCATTAACTTGGCAAATGACAATAATTGCGGGCATTTTGTTAACACCATTTTTTTCGAATCAAGTGATACATAATAAAATACCGATAAAAGAGTTGGCGATGTCCAGCGTTATTTTAATTGGAGTCGCCATTATGCAAATAGAACATGCATCGTCACTAGGAATTCAAGAAACTATTTTATGTGTAGTACCAGTGATGCTTGCAGCGTTCGCATATCCACTTGGTAATCGTAAAATGATGCAAGTGTGTAACGGCGAATTGGATGTATTTCAAAGGGTGTTAGGGATGACGTTGGCTAGTTTACCTTTTTGGTTTCTTTTATCTGGATATGGAATTGTAACGGTTGGATTACCATCATCAGATCAAGTACTGCAATGTTTGGTAGTTGCAATTAGTTCAGGTCTTATTGCAACTGTATTATTCTTTTTTGCGACGGATCTTGTAAAAGATGATCTGCAAAAATTGGCAACAGTTGAAGCGACGCAATCTGGTGAAGTATTATTCGCGCTATTTGGTGAATTAATATTATTGTCAGCACCATTACCATCAACCTTGTCTTGGGTTGGAATGAGTCTTGTTGTCGTGGGGATGATTTTACATAGTTTTGCGGCGGTTATGGAGAAAAAAGAGGAGAAAATAACAGCATGAGAAGATGATCTTTAAAGGTCATCTTTTTTCTGTTTATGGTAAAAGGTAGTCCCTTTTTTAAAGATTAAAAATTAAGAAAAATATGATAATATATAAATGGAAGATAAAAGAAATTTTATTAGAAGGTACGAGGGGATTTATTATGAGCATAAACGATTTAATCGCAAAAACAAAAATGCCAAATACAATTCATACAATTGTAAGCGATTTACGAAAATTAGGTGTTACAGAAGGAATGAACGTTATTGTACACTCATCACTTAGTTCGATTGGTTGGGTAAGTGGTGGGGCTTTGGCGGTAGTAGAAGCTTTAATGGAAGTAGTTACAGAAGAAGGAACAATCATTATGCCAACTCAAACAAGTGATTTGTCTGATCCGAAAAATTGGCAAATGCCACCTGTCCCAGAAAGTTGGTGGGAAATTATTCGTGACAATGTACCACCGTTTCATCCGGAAACAACACCAACGCGAAGTATGGGGAAAATAGTGGAGTGTTTTCGGACATATCCAAATACAAAAAGAAGTAATCATCCGTTACATAGCTTTGCAGCGTGGGGGAAACACGCAAAACAAATTATTGATGATCACATCCTTACTCCTAGTTTTGGAGAACAGTCACCTTTGGGAAAAATGTATGATTTAGATGGATATATTTTATTAATCGGAGTAGATCATGATTCGAATACATCACTTCATTTATCTGAAGTTCGTTCGCAATATCGAGAAACAGTCCAAATTGGAGCACCGATTATCGAAAATGGAGCTCGCATATGGAAAGAGTATGAGGAATTTGATTATGATTCTGATGATTTTGAGCCATTAGGAAAAGCATTTGATGAAACCGGATCAGTTATATTTGGAAAAATAGGGAACGCATCATGTAAATTAATGAAGCAACGAGAAGTCGTTGATTTTGGAACGGAATGGTTTTTTACACAAAAGCAAACGAAGCAAATCTCTAATTAAAGGATGGGAAACATGAAGGGGAAAAAGGTACTCATAACTAGTGGTGGCTGTATAGAAAAATGGGATGAAGTACGTGGACATACGAATTTATCGACAGGAAGAATGGGAAAACTTCTTGCAGAAGAAGCGTTGAAGAACGGGGCTTCTGTTATATATTTACATGGTTATTTTGCAGAAAAACCTGATGCGACTCATAATCTTTCTTCTCATTCGTTTGAAGGAATTATTGATTTACAAGAGAAAATGAAACAAATTATTACAAGTGAAAAAGTAGATATTGTCATTATGGCGGTAGCTGGCTCGGATTGGATTGTTGATAAAATTGTCGATCAAGAAGGAAATGTAATGGATCAATTAGGAAAGTTATCAAGCGATATGCCGCCAGTTATTCATTTTAAGAAAGCTCCCAAAGTACTATCTCAAATTAAACAATGGGATCCGGGTGTTGTGTTAGTAGGATTTAAGTTAGAGAGTGGTATAAGTCAACAAGAATTAATAACGAGAGCACAAATCCGAATGGAAGGTGCACAAGCAGATTTCATAGTTGCAAATGCTTCCAATGCACTATATACCACTGAAACAAATCACTATATTATTTCTAAAGGTAGTGAAGTTCAAGTATGTCTAGATAAAGCAAATACAGCAAGAAGTCTTATTAATAAACTTACAATGATACACTCTGAAAAAGAACAAGTTGTTATTCATTCATGAGAGTTAAAAAAGAATACATATTGTAGGTGGAGAAGATGGAAAATCTATTAAAAAAAGCGATTCAATTACGTAATGAGAAAAAGTTTGCCCAATCAAGAGAGATATTGTTAAGTTTAACAAACTTTACTCAAAATCCAGAAATTTTGTATCAATGTGCATACACACACGATGCTATGGGAATGGAAACGGAAGCCGTCCCGTATTACGAGAAAGCTATTGAACTAGGATTAGAAGGGGAAAGTTTGCGAGGTGCTTATATTTGTTTAGGAAGTACATATCGGTGTATTGGAGAGTATGAGAAAGCTATTGCTACATTGGAATCGGGAATAAAATGTTATCCAGATGATGACGCCATGAAAGTATTTTTATCCATTGCAAAGTACAATGTACAATCTCATGAAGATGCGATGAAACTGCTGCTAGACGTGGTAGTGAAAACGGAAGGTGTAAAGAACTATGAAAGAGCAATTACATTTTACAGAGATCATTTAAATGAAACTTTTAAATAAAAAGGAATGATTACATGAATCATACTATATCGAAGAAACGATGGTTAATTTGGTTTGCTATTACGAGTTTGATTATCCTTTCGAATATTCTTCTTTATGCACTACCAATCATGTCGCCTTTACCAAACCGAGTAGTACTTGCTTCTCTATTTGATTTTATACTTACTATTCCAATCGTCACTTACATACTGATTATAAGAAGGCGATATTCACTAAAATATATTTTTCCTGTGATACTTGCAGGTTATGTGGCTGCAAGATTTATTATTCCTAATCCGTATTTTGAATCTTATTCGTTTGTCACATATATAGTAGTAGCCGGGGAAATTGCATTTCTTTGCTTAGAATTGTATCTTTTTTACAAAATAGCAAGAAAACTACCTGCGATTGTTCGTGCTTATAAGAAATACAAGCTCACGTATCCATCTTTTTCATATGCCATCGAAAGGGCAGTATACGATTCCGTTTTCGAAAGTGTCGCTGTGAATGTATTGTTATCAGAATGTAAGTTGTTTTATTACGCGTTATTTTCTTGGCGTAAAAAAGTACCTGCAGATTCAGGAATGTTTACATATCATAAAAAAACAGGTGTCATTGCATTTAATATTATGCTTATACATGCAACTTTAATTGAATCAATCGGTTTTCATTATTTTCTTCATCAATGGAATCCGATTGTAGCATGGATTCTACTAATCTTAAATATTTACGCTGTGATATTTTTCTTAGCAGAAATACAAGCAATTCGTTTATGTCCATATGTTGTAACTGATAAAGAGCTTATTTTACAAGTTGGGTTGACGAAACAGCTTATTGTACCATTTGGTAATATTGAATGCATACATCATAATAAAGGGGCATTACCTTCTAAAATTGAACAAAAACAAATTTTTGATGCGACAGTAAACGAGTTTATGAAAGAACCAGCAAAACTCGAAATCGTGTTAGTGGAGCCAATGCAGGCAACTATGTTTTATGGGTTTCAAAAAACAGTAACAAAAGTTCACATCAATGTGGATGATGAGAGAGCGTTTTATGATACAGTAATGAATAAAGTACAACTTCATCAATAATAAAAAGCTGATCATTTATGAATCCTTACAAGCCGAAAGATAAAATGCTCGGTTTGTAAGGGTTCTTTCGTAATGCTTATTCTTTTGGAATGATTACAAATTCCACATATGACTACCTTCCTTTTCTTAGTATGTCACATTTGTTTTTTCTCAACACAATAAAATAACCCGCAAGTATAAAGCTTGCCGGTTTTCATCGTAAAGAAATGAAATTTATGATAAAATGAAAGAGTAACTCATGGTCAGAGTGGTTGTTTTATTATCACTTCTCTAAGTGTTGGGAGGTGATAAATTGAGTGAACTTTCGTTGCTTTTGCAAGGTGGTCTTTTTCTCGTTGCATTGCTAACGTTTGTCGTGTTATTAATCGATAAGCTCAAAAAATAACAACCCACTCTACGCCAATAGAAGGTGGGTTGTTTAATTCATGAGAAACAAATAGGATAATGAATAATCCACTCTGCTGAGTTATATGGGACTAGTGTGTTGCCGCACGCTAGTCTTTTTTTTATTATATGCTAATTAAACTTGTTTAAGTGATTGTATCGTTCTTTTCATAGTTATTATAGCACAATTTTGTACATGTAAAAAAGGAGAGCGTACGTTCTCCTTTTGGGATTACATTGACTTTTTAAGATTGAATTCCGTTTGTTGGCTTAAATAATCCATTCATATATTCTTTTAAGCTTTTTGTATAAAATTCTTGATTGATTGCATCATTTATACCAACAATTGGTGACGGGAGATTGTATCTTTTTCTAGATAGATGAACAACCACATCAAACACATCAAAGAGGCGAATAAAACAAAATAATCCATCTTTGTCGCTTAGTAGAATAAAATAGTGGTTTTCGCAATCGGTATTTAAAGTGTTCCATAATGAACTTTTACTTAACTCTCGTACAATATTTCTATCTTTTAATTCAATGAAATCTATGTTAGATAAAATGTTAGAAATAACTACTGCATCAGGGTCATGAAAATAACCATCTATTGTATTTGCAGCAAATAAGTAAGCCATTTTCAGTAAACCCATTTTATATTTGCGGTTATCAAGGAGTAATTCACGTTGAATAGAACCCGCAACTCTTGTTACTCGTTCTTCTTTCCATATTTCATCATGAAGTGAGATATCGTGTCTTTTACATAGTTTCATAATGAGAGAATTTGAGAATTGGAACTCATCACTTTCCGTTTCTTCATTTGCATATTCTTCTTCATTATATATATCTAGAAGAAGAGGAGAGTCAATTTGATGTTTAAGTTGATCAATTTTATACTGGATTAATTTATGACTAATTAATAGACGATCTATACTTGCTAGCGCGTTTTCATGGCATGTTTCACACACAGTGCTGATATAGTAATATCCACATAACACTTCTGGAATTACATATTGTTCTATACATTGTTTATCATCTCTACATATACTGCATATTGGCATAATTATCACCTTTTAGTTGCAAATTTTTATCTTGCTACTTACGGACAATTGAATCCTCACTTCAGGACTTTGAGATATACAAAGGAGATAGGGAAGGAATAACCGCCCGTAAAAGTCCGATTGGTTCAACTAATAATCATCATAGAATGAAAACTCTACTGACAAAAGTTTCACGTATGCCTTTATTGTAGTGTATTTATTTATGTTTTGGAATATAGAACGTGGAAATAGCATATAAATTTTTGCTACAATTTGTTACAATGTATAGAAGAAATTTAAAAGGAGGCACTTTTTTTGAAATCAAAAGTTCATTTTTGGACATTAGAAGTATTGATGGTTGTAGCGATTATTTTTATCTGTACAAAAATTTCGTTTTTATTTCAACCAATCGGTATTTTTATATCCACTTTATTTTTCCCTATTTTAATTGCGGCATTTTTGTATTTTATGTTTAATCCCGTGTTACTTTTTTTAGAGAACAAAAAGGTACCACGCAGCTTATCAATTTTGTTACTATATGTCTTTATTATTTCATTAATAGCTGTTGCAGTTGGCGTTGTTGTTCCAACTGTATCTCATCAGTTGATGGATTTAGTAACGAATATGCCAACGTATATTAAAGTGGGGAAAGAATACATAGCAGATTTATCAAATCATAAGCTATTTCAATGGCTTACAACACAGGATTATGTTTCGTTACAGACGTTAGAAAAGAACGCTCTTGCGTATTTGAAAGAGATACCAAATACGCTTACAGCGAGTGCAACAGCATTATTTGGAATAATAACAAACGTTGCATTGGTTGTTTTCACAGTTCCATTTATTTTGTTTTATATGTTTAAAGATGGTCATAAATTCCCTGGAGCAGCAGTTCGTTTTTTACCAGAATCTTATCGTGAAGAAGGGTTTCGTCTTTTTAAAGAAACGAATGAAACGCTTGCAGCTTATATTCAAGGTCAAGCACTTGTTTGTTTATTTGTCGGAGCTTTCACGTTTGTTGGTTATTTAATCATTGGGTTGCCTTATGCTTTTATTTTAGGGATTGTGGCAGCATTTACGAATATTATTCCAAATTTAGGTCCGTTTATAGGAGCGGCACCAGCGGTTATTGTTGGTCTTTTTGTATCGCCGATGCAGGCGTTATGGGTTATTGTTGTAGTAACGATTGTTCAGCAATTTGAGAGTAACATTTTATCACCGCGAATTATGAGTGAGAAATTAAATATTCATCCTTTAACAATTATCATGTTGATTCTTGGTGTCGGAAATTTTGCTGGAATTATTGGAATGATTTTAGCTGTACCAACTTATGCTGTACTGAAAACAATCATTTCAAACTTAGTTAGGCTTTTTAAAATGAAAAGAAATAAGAAATAAAAAGAGGACCGGTTACAGAGTGTAACTGGTCTTCTTTCGTTCTAAGTATAATTGTAATACGAATAATTAAAATATACATAGGATTTTTTGAATTTTGGGCCTTTTTAATGGTTAAAAATTTGTATTGAAAATTACTAACTATAGCAGTATTCTATACATATTCAAACATTTGAAGATGTATAGAATACTTGTAAAGTCTTTAAAAGTAAGTAATGGAGGCGTTTGAATGGGAAACGAAATGCAACAGTTTAAGGCTGACTTCTTTAAAGCCTTATCACATCCTTTACGGATCCGAATTCTCGAATTGTTATCAGAGGGTGAAAAAAGTGTAAATGAACTTCAAAGTATTCTGAATAAGGAAGGATCGGCAGTTTCACAACAGTTAAGTGTACTACGTGCAAAAAATATTGTTGTTGGTACGAAAGATGGGAAAAGAGTTTTATACGCTCTTCGAGATCCAATGATTATGAATTTACTCGAAGTTGCACGAGCAATTTTTAATAACCATTTAATTGATACGATTTCAATGTTAGAAGATGATGATAAAAACATAGTTAAGGAGGGGGTTGAGTATCGAAGTTAAGAAAGACGTTATTATTCAACATGGAATTGAGATATTTCGCTCAGTAGGAGCTTATCACGTTTGTAAAGTTTGTATTAAGAGCGGGAATTCTTGTTGTTTTTCATGCCAGCATTTACAAGATAATGTTGGGTGTCAGAAGAGAAATACGGCTTGTACAGCTTGGTTATGTGGGATTCAAAGTTTTTTATTTGATCAAATAGGATTACTGGATGAATGGAATCGTTTTTGGAGTGAAATTCCGGGGCAAATGTTTCGTAGGGATAATACACCAGAGACAGTAAAGATTACATCATTTATAGATATGAAAAAGCTAGATAGTCGAGATGGATTGCTTTTAGCAAAAAGATTGAAAACTTTTGCACAAGAGAACGGAGATATAGGTGAATTAGAACGTCATTTGAGCAAAACGTTTAGTAAATATTAAGTTAACGATTTCTTTATATAAGAATATGTATTTACAATTCAAATTTATTAAGAGGTAGTTAATTTTTTGGAAAAAGTAAGATTTATTAAAACAGAAAAGAAGGGTTTATAATGAAAGGGTTATTTACAGGAAGATTTGAAGGATACTCATTGGGGCACTTTCAAAAGGATCTTCTTTCAGGAACGATTGTCGGAGTTGTTGCGATTCCACTTGCTATGTCTTTTGCTATAGCTTCTGGGGTTAAACCAGAGTATGGGATTTATACTACATGTATTGCTGGAATTTTAACTGCGCTATTTGGTGGTTCAAGATATCAAATAGGAGGGCCGACAGGTGCTTTTGTTCCGATTCTTTTAAGTATTGTAATTACCTATGGATATGAAAATTTGTTACTGGCGGGCTTATTAGCTGGAATTCTTTTATGTTTAATGGGGATTTTTAAATTGGGATCTTTAATTAAGTTTATCCCGCGTCCTGTAACAGTTGGTTTTACATCAGGTATTGCTGTTACTATTTTTATAGGGCAAATTGCTAGCTTTTTAGGTTTAACAGGTATAAAAAAGCATGAGGCATTTATAGCAAATCTGAACGAAATCTTTATTCATATTGATACCATCAATTTTTATAGCATTATAACAGCTTTCATTTGTCTTGTTGTTATACTCGTAACACCAAAAATCTTTCCAAAAGTGCCTGGTTCATTAGTAGCGATTGTAATTTCAACTTTAATTGCAACGGTATTTTTCTCAGGCCATGTACCCACTATCGGTACAGCATATGGTACAATACCTAATACACTTCCGCAGTTTCATGTACCAGAAATTACATTCGAGCGTATCAAACAGCTGATGGGTCCGGCATTTGTAATTGCGATGCTCGGTGGTATTGAATCTCTTCTATCCGCTGTCGTGGCAGATGGTATGACAAATAGTAAACACAATAGTAACAAAGAACTTATTGGGCAGGGAATTGCCAATATTGTGACACCATTATTTGGAGGTATTCCGGCAACTGGAGCAATTGCTCGAACAGCAACTAATATTAAGAGCGGAGCTACTTCACCGATATCAGGTGTTATTCATGGAATCTTTGTTTTATTAATACTTATATTATTAGCTCCGTATGCTTCGCACATTCCACTTGCGAGTATGGCTCCTATTTTAATGGTAGTAGCTTGGAACATGAGTGAACAAAAACATTTTGCCCATATCCTTAAAATGAAGAGCGGAGATTCTCTTGTATTAGTTGTAACATTTTTGTTAACTGTATTTACAAGTTTAACAACAGCTGTAGAAATCGGTCTTATTTTAGCTATTATTTTATTTACAAAACGTATGAGCAACATGCTAGTTATATCAAAAGTGCTTCCAGATCATTCGAAAAAGAATGAAAAATTGTTACCACATGTGGTGAATAAGGCTCATGATTGTCCGCAAATTAGTATTTATACAATAGAAGGTCCATTATTCTTTGGTGCTGCTCAAACATTTGAACAAAATATATTAGCAACCATTCATTATAAACCGAAAGTTTTAATTTTACGAATGGGGAAAGTTCCTTTTATTGATACGACGGGAGAGTCTTATTTTAGAAGTATTGTTCATTCTTTTAAACAACAAGGTGGTATACTTCTAGTCTCAGGAATTCAATCTGAACTAAAAACAACTTTAGTTAGAAATGGACTATATGCTGAGATTGCGGAACAGAACTTCTTTGAGCATACAGGGGATGCAATTAACTACGCTTTAGAACATTTGGATACGAAAAAGTGTATAGGTTGTAAACATTTTGCGTTTCGTGAATGCAGCCAACTTTCTCAACAACCTCAGAAAGTGAATAAAGTAAAAGATAAAGTGAATGCATTAGATTTTTAAAAAAGTAATGAATAAAAATTGTGAACAAGGTTGCTTATAATTATTTATAGCAACCTTGTTTTTGTTTGCATATCAGATTTTAACCGATAAAAGGTCGATTGATGAGAGCATGTTTCTAATTTAAAAAATGATTCCTCTCGAACTATTCAAACAGTATGTTTTTTGATTTTATATACTGTATTACTGTATGTTGCAAACTTGACAGAGGTAATTTTCAATAGCTCTATTTATTCGTAATCCAAACTTAAGAAATACTAAGTTATGCGGAGTCTACCTCTACAATCCAAATCATAATTTTTCGCTTAGATAAAATCATTTTAAATATCTCCTTTCATCGTTATTTGGTATTCGAAATTACAGATGGTTATAAAACGATATTTGACGATCTTTTACTTCGTCCACGATTTGTTGAACACGTTGTTTATGTTCAAGTTCTTCTTCAGATAGACGAGTCTTTTGAATCGTAATCGTTAAAAAGAATACATGAAATGTCATATTATTTTTAACCCCTTTCAAGTGTATAAAATCATAAGAATATGAAAATCGCACAAAAAAGCCACAGGAAGACAGAGTGCTCCTGCGGCAAGGCATGAAAAAGCCACAGGGAGGCATCCGACCTCCTGTGGCAGAATAATTTAAATCATAGTAAACACGATTTTCAATTCCCCATATGGATGGTCGAATATTTATTTGATTGTGAAACAGGTGCTACGTATACAGTTACTTTCATCATATCATTCGACCTCCTTTGGAAATTTTTTCTTACGTAAGTAAGTATATACAGTTGGGTTCCGTTTGTAAACCCTGAAATTTAAAAATAGGATAAATTTTTTGAATTTTGGTGAAAATATACAGTTTTTAAAAGAGATTTCATAATGAACGACGAATAATTAGTTTGGAGAGGAATAAAATGAATTTATTTATTTCCGGAGGATGAACTCTAGTTAATAAGGGTAACATCAATTTTTAAAAAGTTGGATGGGGGTACAATTAATGTCATGACTTTTCAAACTGATTATCTTTTAAAAACCACAATTAGCACAGTACTATTTCCGTTTACAGCGGGAAATCTGTATATAAGAAAAATGAACGAAACGAAAGAACCTGGAAGTATCGTGAAAGTCGATGGTCGCAGCGTTCATGCTATTATTTCTGGTGAAGAAAATGGAAATGCCACTGTTATTTTAGATGCAGGTTTAAGCGGTAATTGTTTAGCCTGGTGTCTTGTCCAGCCTGAATTATCAAAGTTTACAAGAGTGGTTTCTTTTGACCGGGCTGGATATGGTTGGAGTGATACAAGAAGTGGTTTATCGACTAGTCAAGAAGTAGTGAATGATTTGAAAAGGGCTTTAGACAAAATGGGGATTTCGCCTCCTTATATTTTAGTGGGACATTCATTTGCAGGACTAAATATGCGATTATTTACAAGTCAATATCCAGATGAAGTAGCAGGAATTGTATTGGTTGATGCGGTACATGAAAATCGATACTTGAAAGAGGAAATGAATACAGACAGATCGCAGCAATACGTAAAAAGCTTAAAGCAGATGAGATTAGGATATATCACCTCTACAATTGGTTTGCCGCGTCTATTAAAAATACCGGTAGGAGGAAGAAGTCTTCCGGCGCAAGTTCAAAATCATGTAAAACACGTGGGATATACTCCTCGGGCATATGAAGCGGTTTATAAAGAAATGTTATACAGTGAAGAATCAGCGAACCAAGTAAAACGAGCAGGAAATTTACGTGAAAACATGCCGGTAGTTATCATAAGCTCTAATAATTCAGATCCTATATGGAAAGAACAGCAGCAACTTTTATGTCAACTAACAAACTGTACGAAACACATTCAAACAGAGAATGGTCATTCAATTCAATTAGAGAATCCAGAGGTCGTGATAAACGCTATAAAGGAATTATTATAGTATGAATAGAAAAGTTAGGACGGTTGTTTATACTTAAGACAGAGTATATAAATACAAATTGAAAAACCAACATAAAGACCCTTTCTTTTTTTGGGAGGAGGAGAGCATCTGGCCATGCATAGGAGCGGTTATGTTGTATTCTTCATAGCATCGATGTATATCTCGAGAAATAAAAATGAATTTATTTAGTATAGAATGTGTAAGATGCTCGATGTTTCTATGAAAAAAGAGAAACATTGAGCTTTTTTTCATAGATTTCCCAACTAAAATCACAAAAGGAAAAATATACAAATTATAAGTGAAAAATATGTATAAAAAGAATACACTTATAGAAGGAGGGATGGGGGATGAAGGACTGGAAAGATGATATTGTTAGAATACTTGGAGTATGGTCTTTGCTTGGTGCTTATATCGTTTTAATGATGACGATGCGTTACTCATGGGAGACGGTTTATCAAAGTTTAGCCGTACTAGGGGTACCTCTTCTTGCACTTGGGGGCTATTTTGTAATAAGGAATGTAATGTTTGCAAATGTGTTGTTTATGAGAGGGATGTGTGTAACGATCTATCTAGCTTATGCGTGGTCATGTTGGATGTTTCGAAACATTTACGGTATAGAAAATGAAGAGTTATGGCTTTCAATTAGTTGGTTACTCCCCGTGTTATATTTTTATATAACTGATAAAAAAGCAGAGTGGTATGTGCTTAGCGGCGGAGCATTGTTTTTCTTTTTATCAAATATCGATGAAATAACATGGTTTGCTTTCACGGACAAGTGGCAATCTACTATGATAACTGTTGCTTCAGTTATATGGTACCGATTCGGAAGAGAAATGACAGGACGTTTTGTATTTTATACAACTAGTTTATTAGGATTGTGGACAGTGTACCTTGAACGATTATACGATGGAGGAGAACCAAATTATTTGATAAAAGTAGTGTGTGCAATATTCTTGACAGTTGTATACATTACGGTATTCAAAAAAATAAAAGAAAGAAATTTGTATAAAATAACAACTGGTGCAATTTTAACGGCTTGGTCGTTGTATGCATTGATAGATATAACGAATTTATTTGTAAATTTAACTATGAATATCTCTTATATATTGATGGGACTTGTTGGCTTGTTTGTTGTTATTTCTCAGCAATATCTCACTTGGCAAGAAAAAAAGAATCAAACGAACATAAACCATCGGAAAATAGGAGAGTACGTGCTATATGTTTTCGTAAGCTCAATAGGGAGTATTCTTTTTCTTGCGAGTCTGTACTTTATTTTATGGGAAATAGTAAGGGAAAGCAGCATTATCATGATTATAAGCGCTACACTAAGTGTGCTTGGAATTTTGGGATATAAAAAAATAACAGCAAAATTTTTGCGGATATTTTTATTTGTTTTCGCTATCATGTCAGGAATTACAACACTTGTAACAAGTCACCATTACATATGGGGATTGTTGTATGCTATTTGTATATTTGGATATTGTCTATTTGCAAAGCATAAGGCAGAACAATATAGTTTATGGTGGCTATTGGAAGGAATTATTGTAAGTGAATGTATAAGAGATGAGGAATATACAACAAGTATGAGTTATCTCGTATTCATTCATATCGGATTTTTCATTTTTGCGATTGTACGGAAAAATAAATTTTTATTCAGACATAGTATTGGATTTGGATTGGTATATGCATTTTTCTATTTGTTAGGGAAATACGAAGGAGCTGATTATTGGTTTATTGTAAGTGCACATGGTGGATATATATTACTTCTTGTACTAGGCATTTTGTATGTAAGAGATATTGTAATGAAGCGGATTGGCATTGTAATCTATTTATTTACGAATTTTATTATGTATGAGACAAATTACATTGGAAACTACGGATTGAGCGGGATGTTGTTTCTGGCAGGGATTGTATTGTTATTAACAAATAAGCAGCATAAACAAGAGAACATAATAAAATATAACGGAACCTATAAGAAAAAACATATATGGTTAGTAGGTATACTTTCTGGTTTTATATTACTAGGTACTGTTACACAACAAGAATGGAACTATTCTAACAGTAATATTGTATTGTTAGAATTGGAAAATCCAGTTACAGAATTAGGGGATATGAAAAAAGTATGGTTTTCTTTCAAAATAGAAGCGGAAGCAAATGAAATGATGTTGAATCGTGAAACAAAAAAAGAATCAAAAACAACAGTGTATATAAAATTGAAAAAAGAACAAGAAAAGAATTATCGTCTAGATCAAATAAAGATCGGTGACTACCCGAAAGAAAAAGGAATTTGGATTAAGGGATATATGAATTATGGATATGTTACGATTGGAAGTACACGTGGAGTTCCTGTTAGCCTTGTGAAAGGGGAAGGGAAGTATGCAAAAGTCCAAATTGCGAAGAACGGAAATAGTAGAGTAATCGGAATTCAATAAAATAAAACGATAAGAAGTGATTGAATACGTCAAAAAATCGATTCCTAAATAGGGAATCGATTTTTTTGATCTCTCATATAGAGTAAAATTGTTTGATAATTGTATTGATTTTCATTGAACTAAGTAAGATGTATATGTTAAAATGAAAAAATGACCAATAGAAAATATTATCTTTTATTCAATAATTACCCAATTTAATTTTATCAAAAAACACCTGTGTTTGTCAAACTTTTGGTCAAAATTTTTTTGTCGATAAGGAGTGACAATATGGAGCAGTATGAACAAGAGTGGAAGAGGGAACAAAAACGAATAGAGGAAGTTGTACGGAAAATTAAAGTGCACATAGATAGTCTTCAACAATATGTAAGTAGTGGAAAGAAAGAAGTAGTTCAAATTCGAAAAAACTTTTGGAACGATGTAACAGCTAACTTCGATAATGCTGAAGAGGCCGTTGAAACAGCGGCAAGTATAAAGCAACAAGTAGAGTTGCTAGCTGAAAGAGAACGCAGTCACTATCATGCAGATAAGCAGCTTACAATGTTAAAACGACTGGAGCAATCCCCGTATTTTGGGAGAATTGATTTTTTAGAAGATGGTGAAAGAAGTTCGGATCAAATTTATCTTGGCATTCATTCGTTTTTTGATGAGAGTACAGAACAATTTCTTGTTTATGATTGGAGAGCACCAATATCCAGTTTGTATTATGATTTTCCGTTGGGACCGGCCGTATATAAGGTGCAAAATGAAATGATTACAGGAGAAGTAACTTTAAAGAGACAATTTATCATTCGTTACGGTCAAATGGACAGCATGTTTGATTCAGGGGTAACAATTGGTGATGCATTATTGCAAGAAGTGTTAGGAAAGAATGCAAATACACAAATGAAAAGTATCGTTTCTACGATTCAAAAAGAACAAAATCTAATTATTCGTAATGAAACGAGTCGTCTACTCATTGTACAAGGAGCAGCAGGAAGCGGAAAAACATCGGCTGCATTGCAGCGTGTGGCTTATTTACTATATCGATATCGAGATACATTACATGCAGATCAAATCATTCTTTTTTCTCCTAATCCAATGTTTAATAGTTATATTTCGACTGTTCTTCCTGAATTAGGAGAAGAGAATATGAAACAAACCACATTTCAAGAGTATATAGAGGAGCATATAGAGAAAACGTTTCATGTAGAAGATCCGTTTACGCAAATGGAATATGTACTTTCAGAGAAAGAAGACACAGCATATTTAATACGTATGCAAGGCATTCAATATAAAGCAAGTGCACATTTTGTTAAAGTTGTAGACAGTTATGTGGCATATTTGAAACAAGCTGGAATGATTTTTAAAGACGTGAAATTTCGCAGGAATGTTTTAATATCGAAAGAGGAAATTCTAGAGAAATTTTATTCTTTTCCTGAATCCATGCGGATTCCGAATCGAATGAAATTAATTTCTGAGTGGTTACTGAAAGAATTAAAGAAAAGAGAGCAGTTAGAGCGAAAAGAACTTTGGGTTGAAGAGGAAATACAGCTATTTGATAAAGAAACGTATGCAAAAATCCATAAAAAACTGCAACAAGAGAGACAAAATGATACGAATACATTTGATGATTTTGAACGTGAACAACAAATGTTAGCTGCAATGGTTGTGAAAAAGCATTTTAAACCAATTCGAAAACGGGTGAAACAGTTTCAATTTATTAATATGACCGCTATTTATTTACAGTTATTCACTGATCCGTTGTTTGTAAAACAATTTACAGATCATAATAACTTACCGTCATGCTGGAAAGAAATATGCGAAGAAACAGTTAGGTGTATACGGAATTTTCATATGACTTATGAGGATGCGACGCCTTATTTATATTTAAAAGATCAGCTGGAAGACTTACAACGAAATACATCTGCAATGCATTTATTTATTGATGAAGCACAAGATTATTCTGTTTTTCAATTCACCTTTTTGAAGCGATTATTTCCACATAGTAAAATGACGGTACTTGGTGATTTTAATCAAACGATACATGTACATGCGGCCGAAAATGGATTTTCGCAATTATATGCTTTGTATGGAGAGGAAAAAAGTAAAAAGATTGAACTTACACGTAGTTATCGTTCCACGAAACAAATTATTGAATTCACAAGGCAACTAATATCAGAAGGTAACCGTATTGAACCATTTGAGCGCGAGGGGAGAAAACCTGTTATAACAGCAGTAGAAACAGATGAGGAATTACATCGAAATATTGTAAATCGGATTAAAGATTTGCAAAAAAATAATCATAAAACGATAGCAATTATTTGTAAAACTGCCGAGGAAAGTAAAGCGGCATATAATACATTGCAGCAACATGTACAAATTCACCTTATCGAAAAAGAAACAACTTCGTTTGATCCGGGAGTACTTATCGTACCTTCATATTTAGCAAAAGGTGTAGAGTTTGACGCTGTAATTATTTATAACGCTTCAAATCAACGATATAGAAAAGAAAGTGAACGTAAGCTTTTCTACACGGCTTGTACACGTGCTATGCACGAGTTATATATTTATTTTAAAAATGAATTAAGTCCGTTTTTATCAACGGTCGAGGCGAATACTTATACACAGAATAAATAAATGAAACAGAGGTCACGCTATGAAGCGTGACCTCTGTTTCATTTACATTTTTATATGGTAGCAGAGCAGTTACACTGTATTTGGTTGGATTAAATTTCCGCACAAAACACATAATAATTACGTATGAAATTCCGATGATATAGGATGGTTAAAATGTGGAAAACAATCGTTGCCTATCTCCCCGAATGGAAAGTTTTTGGACAATCCTTTATTGTGTTGTTCATTCCGTATGTGATTTCAAAAATTTTTAGTTGGATCCATACATTAGAGGAAAAATAACGAAATGAATGATTTAATGTATCCATTTTGAAGTCAACTACAATAGGCTAGCTTTATCAACAACCTCTCAGTTTGATAAACATTTACTGTAATGTGATACCAAAGTCGGTGATTACTGGTGAAGTTTCGTATTAGGCGGATATATAATAAGCTTTTTAGAGAAAGAGTGATAAGAATGAGAGAACAGGAGTCAAAAAATCAACAAATGAAAAAAACAGCAAATATGTATGAAAATAAGCAAGGAATTATGTCCGTTCAAAACACCTCTAAAAATTTCACAGGCAATTTTACGGTGGATCTAGAACTTGTAAAGAAAGAAATTAGTGAAAACTCAGATGTACACTTTCGGGAGTTTAACATCGGGCGTACAGGTATTCAAGCGGCAATTATTTTTGTGGAAGGATTGTCAGATAAAGAGCTCATCGAAACACATATTATGAAATCATTAATGATTGATTTTTATGAAGAATATAAACATGACTCAACTTATAAGAAAGGGACGGTTTCAAAAGAATTTATTAAAGAGCAAGTCCTTTCCATAAGTGCAGTAAAAGAAGTTCATGATATAAAGAGTTTGATGTCGAAAGTATTGATAGGTTCAACAGCTCTTTTGGTTGATGGCACAACAGATGTGTTGATTCTCAGTACAACGAAAGGACGAACCCGGAATATAGAAGAGCCTATATCAGAGGTATCAGTTAGAGGTCCGCGGATCGGTTTCACAGAAATTTTAAGTGATAATACCGCTCTGTTACGACGCCATGGTGAAAATGAAGGATTATCATTAATAAAATTCCAAGTGGGAAAGCGAGCAAAAAAAGAACTCGTCGTCGCTTATATGAAAGAGATTGCTGATTCGGAATTGGTAGAAGAAGTGAAGAGAAGAATTCAGAAAATTGATATTGATAATGTACCGGAATCAGGATATGTAGAACAGCTCATCGAAGATAATTATTTTAGTCCTTTTGCACAGGTGCAAAGTACGGAGCGTCCTGATCGAGTCGTTGCTGCATTGATGGAAGGGCGGGTGGCAATTTTATTAGACGGAACGCCTTTTGCGTTAATTGCTCCAGTTACATTTAGTATGATGATGCAATCGCCTGAAGATTATTATGAGCGTTGGATTCCAGGCACACTCATCCGTGTATTACGTTTTGGAGCAGCTATTATTGCTCTTTTTACACCTGCCTTGTATATTTCCTTTATCTCGTTTCATCCTGGATTAATTCCGACTAAGTTAGCCATTTCTATTATAGGAGGACGGATAGGTGTTCCTTTTCCTGCGATTATAGAAGCATTACTTATGGAAGTCGCTATTGAAATTTTACGAGAAGCTGGACTGCGCTTGCCAAAACCAATTGGCTCGGCGATGGGAATCGTTGGCGGACTCATTATTGGACAGGCTGCGGTTGAAGCAGGAATTGTTAGTCCTATTATGGTTATTGTAGTAGCTGCAACGGCAATCTCTTCATTTGCGCTCTCTCATTATAGTACAGCGATTCCTCTTCGCATCCTTCGCTTTGTAGGTATGTTTTGCGCTGCCTTGTTTGGGTTGTATGGACTTATTTTGTTTTTTCTCTTCTTATGTAGTCATTTGGTGAAGCTAAAGAGTTTCGGTGTGCCCTATGTTAGTCCAGCTGTTCCTTATCGATCAAGTGATTGGAAAGACTTTATAGTTCGCGTTCCATTTCAAATGATGAAACGTCGTCCAAAGATGCTGCGTACGAAAGATCCAATACGAAAAGGATAGCTTACTTTGAAAAGGAAGTGACCAGCGATGATTACCAATCCTAAAGATCGAATTGAGACCTCACAAGCAGCTGTTATTATGATCAATTATGTACTTGCAGCAGGTATTCTCACCTTGCCTAGAACAGCTGCCGAGAAAGTGAAAACACCAGATGTATGGATAACTGTTATTTTAGGCGGATTGATTGCAATGGTTACGGGGATAATCATGGTCAAATTAAGTCAACAGTTTCCTGAAAAAACATTTTATCAGTATAGCCAAGATATTGTAGGGAAATGGATAGGCGGGTTACTTAGTCTATGTATTATCATTTACTTTTTTACCCTTTCCTCATTTGAAGTGAGAATACTGGAGGAAGTAACAAGTTTCTTTTTACTGGAAGGAACACCTGGCTGGGCTATTATCATGACATTTATGTGGGTAGGTCTCTATTTGATGATAGGTGGCATCAATCCGATGGCTCGTATGTTTGGGATTATATTTCCGATTACAATCTTTATTTTTTTATTAACTGCCTTTATGAGTATCGGAATATTTGAGACAGATAATCTCCGTCCAGTATTAGGATTAGGTATTATGCCAGTACTAAAAGGGATCAAAACAACAACTCTCGCATATTCAGGTGCCGAAATCATGTTGCTCCTGTTGGTGTTTATGGAGAAGCCGAACAAAGGTGTAAAAGTTGTGCTAGTCGGAACTGTTATTCCTTTAATTTTTTATGTTATTACAGTTGTGATGGTAATTGGAGCTTTTTCTATCGATGGCGTAATAACGAGAACATGGCCAACGTTTGATCTCATGAGAAGTTTTGAAATCCCTGGTTTAATATTTGAACGGTTTGAATCTTTATTACTTGTAATATGGATTATGCAAATCTTTTCAACTTATACAATCTGTTACTATGCTGCTGCTTTTGGATTGGCTCAACTTTTTAAAAAGAATATTCATTCGTTTATGTATGGATTACTACCAGTTGTTTACGTTATTGCTTTAATCCCAAAGAATACTAACGATTTATTTAAACTTGGAGATATGATCGGGAATACTGCTTTGTTTTTATTCGGTGTATTGCCAATTCTTCTCCTCATGATCGTAAGATGGAGGAAGGGAAAGAATGAAACAAAATCTTAATAATATACGATTCCTCCTAGTTTTACCGTTAGTACTTTTCCTTTTTTCTCTTACAGGATGCTGGAGCAGTCATGTAATTGAAGAGCTTGGTTTTGAAGTAGGTTTGGCATTTGATAAGGGCAAGGAGTCGACTGTTGAAAAAGCACTAGAAGAAGAAGACGGAGGATATCCAAAAAAGAACCTTATAACCACTACCTATCAATTTGTTAACCCACAATCATCTGGTGGAGGTGGGAAGGGCGGGGCGTCAGGGCAAAAAGCTTATACGAATGTTTCTGAAACCGGTGATTCTCTCCATCAAATGATTCGAGAAGTTTCATTAAGAAGAGATCGCCCCGTGATTTTCCACCATACAAAAGTGATTGTTATAAGTGCAAATCTTGCGCGTACGTATAGTTTGAAAAAGATACTTGATATTTATCTTCGTGATAATGAGATTCGACCAAGCTGCCTCATGTTAATTAGCAAAGGACGAGCTAGCAATACGTTAGAAATGAAGGAACCAGGAGAAATTCCGGCACTTCGTCTCTATGGAATTGCAGATAATCAATATAGAACATCAAGGATTTTACCTCCTGTTCCTCTTGCTAAATTACCTGGCAAGATGCAATCAGAATCCAGTTTTCTATTGCAAAATGTGGTATCGGCAAAAGGGGAAGTGAAATTTTCGGGAGCTGCTATTATTAAAGGGAAAACAAAAAAACTGCGTGGTTTTTTGTCTGAAAAAGAATTAGAAGGCTTAACATGGATAACGGGTAAAGGGAAAGGTGGTTTAGTGAAAGGTGTTGATAAAGAGACAGGGCAACCTATCATGTATGAGGTGGCGTCTATGAAAAGCACGATCACACCACAAGTTAAAGGAAACAAAATTTCTTTTGATGTAAAAATCGAATCAGAGGGGCAAATATCTGAAAATTGGGTTACTTCAGGGAATTCTTTTAATAATAAATTTCTAACAAGAGCAGAAAAAGCTGTTATACAAGAAGTGAATCGACTAGTAGATCACACATTAAAAAAGATACAAAAAGAATATGAGGTTGACGTTGCTGGCTTTGGAAACAGATTAAGAATTAAGAACCCAAAAGTATGGGAAAAGGTCAAAAAAGATTGGGATAAAACATTTAGTAAAGTTCCAATCAAATATAGCGTAAAAATAAATATTAAAGGTTATGGAGCAAAAGGATCTTAATGAATACTCCCCCACTTACCAAAGCTTGAAGTGGGGGTTTCTAACGTTTCGACCTAACGGACGATTAACGTCAGTGGAGTTAACACACTAGCGAGCTGTTTCACGCCTAACCCCTCTATCCCGTCTGTCCATGCATTCGGGACTACTTTTCGTAAAATATTAGCCGCAGCGTTTACGTCTGCGTTGATTTCGATTCCTTTTGCAGAACGATACATACCACGCTTCATTCGTTTTCCTAAAAAAGTTACATTTTGGTTATTTGTACCATACATTGGAATAAAGTCATGATCTAGAAAACTTGCTTTTGATGTGTAAGACTCCTCGGTTACAACAACTTGAATACCTACCGCATTTGCTTTGTATGTAATCATTTGAATCAATAAACGATGTGAGATATGGCAAAATGTTTGGTTATTTTTCTTTCCCATATCAGTTTCTTGTTTCCAACTTTTGTTTTGACCAATAACGATTTTACAAACTTCCTCTTCTTGAGCTAGTTTTACAATATGATGGCTAGCCTTATGGAAGATGTCTTTTATTTTCAGGTAACGCTTTTGATGAAGTTTTTCTATTCTTTTAGAAGTAAAAGAGCCTTTATTTGTTTGTTTACCTTGCCTTAAAACACTTGTAAAATGGCTCTTCATTTTATTGTAATATTGATTTATGCTTTTGACATGCTTGCCCTTAACAAGTACAGGCTTCATACCTGTGTTTGTTACAATGGTTGCAAGGTTATCAATCCCTAAATCAATACTCATATAACGACCATTCTCTTCAATGGGTTGTTGTTCTGAAGGAACATCTATCACTAACTCTACCACATATCCATTGTATTTTGGGATCACACGAACTTGCTTCAGTTTCCCTTCAGTAAACTCCAATTTCCCAATGTTTAATTGCAATTTTGTCTTTGGAAACTTTAAAAACTTATCATTTTTAATGACACAATCTTGATTGGTATACAAGATTTCCTTTTCAGAAGAACGAATATACTTTGGAATTCTAGGTTTTCCAGTATATTTGTTGGGATTCTTTTTATAATTTTTTAAACTAGCGAAAAAAGACTTCCAATTTTGGAATACATTTTTCATGATGGATTGACTAGATTGCGTAGGCAAAGCACGATAATCTTTCTGCATCATCGCTTTAAATAATGCATCTAGAAAATTATAATCTACATAAGGTTTTTCTGTAGTTGGTTCTGAAAACAAATTACATTTCACTTCTTTTTGTTTTTCTTTTGGCTTTGTTTTCTCTTTTTCCAATTTCTTTTGATAGGCAAGAAGTTGTGTATTATTCATCTTCCCCATGTTTTTATCAATTGTATCCAAAACTTCTTTTTGTAAAAGTTGCAATTCTTTATCTTGTGTCAAACCTGTATACACTTGTCGTATATAAAAGTTTGTCGTGTTGTACATATTTTTAGCGTTTTGGCAAGATTCTTGAAAATAAGAATACATACGATGTCCTTTTTTAATCCAAATCTGAAGAGTTTTATAATTTGTTTGATTTTCCATTGTCATTTTTTCACCTCCTTGTTAAGGATATTATACCAAAACGAGAACGTACGTTTCTGTCTTTTTACTTGAACATAAAATATTTTTTTCGATTCACCTCACCACTTTCATATATGTTTAGAGGTGGGAGTCCTCTCGAAAGGTATGATAGAAGAGAAAAGAACAGAACAGAACAGTGAGTGTAAATGTCACTGTTCTAATTTTTGTAAATCTAAATTGGACTTCAGTGCATGTACACTAATAATTTATCTACACTGACAATGGTTCTCTTATTTACAGTGGCATGGCCTTTCTCAAGGATGAATCCACGCTTATTACGAATAACTTCATAATATAGGTCTAATCGATCGCCAGGCTGAACGGCCCCTAAAAATTCTACTCCTTCTAGTGATGAAAGAAATCCCAACCCATCAGTATTTTCCATGCTGACAAATGTTCCGAGTTGTGCAATTGCTTCAACAATTAACATATGTGGCATCGTCGTTTGCGATTCGGTTATAAACCATTCGTTGCAACTTATATTTTTATAACCCTTTACCGATTTACCGGTATCTATTTCAACGATGCCATCGATCATTAAAAATGGGTACCGGTGCGGCAGTATGCTTTGAATATTAATATTACTCATGCATGACCTCCTTGATTATATATTATTCTGTTGTTAGATAAGAGGGAAGAACAGTGCATGTGGCAGGAAAAGGCTCTGATCGCTTCTATGCACGGCCAGATGCGCTCGTCTCCCCTAAAAGGATTTATCGTTTTTTTAACTTGTATATATAGAAAAGAGAAGAAAAAATGTAATTAATTTTTAATTAAAGCACCTTTATTAGAAAAAATGCCACTATTTTTAATGTTGTTAACTACTTGTATTAATTTTTCTTCATTTTGTACAAGGGCAATGCGAACAAACCCTTCTCCATGTGGACCAAATGCATGACCTGGTGTAACAACGACATTGGCACGATCAATTAATGTATATGCGAACTCTAAAGAAGTATAGCCTTTTGGAATTTCAGCCCATATAAACATACTTCCAGGTGGTTTTTCAACATGCCACCCCGCTTCTGTTAGCCCATTAATAAGTGTATCTCTTCGTTTTTGATAGATTATCCGGTTTGCTGCGCAATATGTAGCACCCTCTTTTAAAGCAACGGTTGCCGCTTTTTGAATGGGAAGAAAGACGCCGTAGTCTGTGTTTGATTTAAATTGCTTGAGCGCTCCGACAATGTCTTTATTTCCAATTATGTAACCGATGCGACTGCCGGCTAAGCTATAACTTTTAGATAATGAGTTAATTTCTACGCCAACGTCTTTTGCTCCAGGAACGGATAGAAAACTAATAGGTTTTTGATTATCATAATAAAATTCAGAGTAAGCAAAGTCGTGAACGACAATAATGTTGTGCTTTTTTGCAAAGACAATCACATCAGTAAAAAATGCTTTTGTTGCCATTGCTGGTACAGGATTACCAGGTAAGTTTAAAATCATCATTTTTGCTTTTTGAGCAACTTCTTTTGGAATCGTATGTAAATCAGGAAGAAAATGATTTTCTTTTTTTAACGGCATAAAATATGGAGTTGCTCCTGCCATTGCAAGTCCTGTTGCATACGCAGTGTATCCTGGATCTGGAACAAGAATTATATCGTCTGAATCAGCAAAAACCATTGGTAAATGAACAAGTCCGTCTTGTGATCCCATTAATAATAAGACCTCATTGTCAACATTTAAAGTTACATGGTGATTCATCTTATAATATTCTGTTACGGCTTCGTGAAATTCTTGTGTACCTGTTAATGTATAACCATAATTATTCTTTTCGTTTGCTGCATTTACAAGTGTGTCTATGACAATATCAGCAGGTGGCATATCTGGGTTTCCAATGCTTAAATCAATAATTTCATGACCTTCTGCAATTTTCTTTTTTTTATATGTTGCTAGTTCACTAAAAATTGAGGATTGAAATGCTTCCATACGATTTGCTAACTTATAATTCATGGATAACGCCTCCTAAAATACTCTTCTTGTTATTAAAACTTGTCCTGTTATTTGTATTGTTACGCTTTTCTGAAAACACGCATAAATTTATTTTACCATTTTTGATGTAGATGTAAAAATAGTGTTGATAATAAAATTTCCTTTACCGTATATTTTTTAATAAAAACAAATACAAAAAACTCAAACTCTTAGTTCACATGTTAGCTGCTATTTTTTATAACTAATTTTTATAAAGGGGGAAATAATAGAAAGTGTATATCAACAAAAGGAGAAATAAAATGAAGAACATTCCTATTGGTGTATCAAATCGACATATTCATGTGACAAAGGAAGATTTAGAAAAGCTTTTTGGAGAAGGTTATGAGTTAACGGTAGCAAAAGAGCTTTCTCAGCCTGGAGAATTCGCAGCAGAAGAAACAGTTACGATCAAAACAGAGAAATCCGAAATTGTGAAAGTACGAATTCTTGGACCAGTTCGCAAATTTACACAGGTCGAGATTTCAAAAACAGATGCTCGTCATCTTGGCATCGATGCCCCGCTGCGCTCATCGGGAAACATTGATGGGACACCTGGTATTACCTTAATTGGTCCAAATGGTGAATTTCAAATTGATAAAGGAGTAATTGTCGCTGAGCGGCACATTCATATGACACCACAAGATGCAACGCAGTTTCAAGTGAGTGAAGGACAATATGTGAGTGTGAAAGTTAAAGGTGATAGAGGGCTGATTTTTAATCAAGTATTAATCCGAGTGAAGGATACGTATGCTTTAGATATGCATATTGATACTGATGAAGCAAACAGTGCAAATATAAAAACAGGAGATTTCGGTAAACTGATTTTATCATAAGAAAAGCCATCTCAAAAATGAGATGGCTCCTACATATTTGGTGTTTGAGAAGTGTTTTTGTTTAATTGTTTTTGCTGCAATATTGAAATGAAAATAATAAACAAAGAAATAACACCAAAGATAAGCACCATATATTGTAATCCAATTGTATCTAAGAAAAAACCCGTTCCGAGTAAGACAATTTGGAACATGACACGGTCAAACATATTACGGAATGAGAATATACGTCCATGGTAGCTTTTATCAATTTTCGTTTGGAAAATGGTTGACATAACGGGAAAGAAGCAACCAACACTAAATCCAAACATACCGAAAGAAACAAGTGTCATCCATTTTATATCACTGAAAAAGAGTGATAAGTGAGAAAAAGCAATACAAATTGAAAAGATATATAGTAATTTATATGGAGAAACGTGCTCTGACAAACGTTTTATGACAAACGCACCAAGCATAAAAGATAAACCTTCGATTGTATAAATAAACCCTTTAATTGTTGTATCATGCTGCATTTCACTAATATTTATAACCATTAAATTAAATCCGCCAATAAATAAAAGTGGAATAATACTTAAAATTAAAGCACGAAACGCGATTGGGATTTCTTTTAGAATGCGAAATACTTCCATGAAACTTGTATTTTGGCGTTTCTTTTCATTAGTTATATTTGTTTTTGTATCTTCAAAGTTTAATAAAAAAGTAGCAAAGAATAATAGTGCATATGTAGCCATTGAAAAAGCATACATATATTTCAGACTCATTACAACGAGTAGGAGACCGCCTAGTGAGGTGCCGACAATTCGAGCGATTGTTGCGATATTCATATGAATTCCATTCATTTGTAATAATTCATGCTCCTGAACAATAAGTGGGATAACAGATTGTAGTGCAGGGAAATAAAAAGCTGCAGAAATTTGAATGGCGATCATAAATAAAATCATAAATGAAATACTTTCGTACTCAATAGCGAAAAACATAAAAATAACGCTTAATACACGGCCTAACCCTGCATATAAAAGAACTTTTTTCTTAGAATATTGGTCAATAAATCTTCCAGCCATGGGCCCAACAAGGACACCAGCTAATAAACCAATAAACATAATAATGGATTTCATAAAGTCAGATGGTACATGCTTTTGCATGAATTCCAAATTACCTAGAATCCCTAGCCATAACCCTATCCCGGCAATAAATTCACCGGTGAGAACGATCCATACATTTTTATTACGCCACATAGGAAAACCTCTCAGTCTTTAATAGTAGTGAAAATCCTATATAAAACCTCCTTTTTTACATTACATCGTATAACTATAAATTTTGAGTCAGAGTATATACTAAGGGTTTAAAAGAAGAATTTCAAATTTTTTGACTTAGAAGATATATGTGTTGTATTTACACCTTCTGTTCATAAGAAAATAAATTGTCATTTCGCCTATTGAATATGGAAATAATATCCTTTATAATTTACCTACCGGTAAGTAAATAAAAAGGAGAGTGTACCTCATGTCATCAAAATACGAACAAATATTAGAAACAGCTTATAAGCTATTTGCCGAAAATGGATTTGAAAAAACTAGTTTATCTATGATTGCAAAAGAAGTGGGGGTGACTAAACCTGCCATTTATTATTACTTTTCTTCAAAGGAAGAATTAATTAAAGAATTGTTTAAAGTAATTGTAAAAGAAATTAATTTCTCTAGATTTTTTTCAATGCACAAATATAACAAAGAAAATTTTGAAACACAGCTTATTCATGATGGGATTCATATGATACAGGTCCAAGAAAAAGACGTTTATTACTCCAAAATATTAAATGAATTTGTTGTGTTGAGCATGCGCGAAGAAAAGTATGAAAACTGGCTACAAGAAGTACTGCAGGAATATTTAGAAGGGTTTACTAGAATTTTACACTTTGGAGTTGAATTAGGAGTTCTAAAAAATGAAAAAATTGAAGCGAAGGCACAATTACTCACTTTAGTTGTCGAAGGGCTAGATAAATATATGGGAAGTGCAATTATTCTCCATGCAGAAGAAATTTGGAGGTTAACTGTAAAGAGTATTTTATAAAGGGGAGTAATACAATGGTTGAAAAATCAAAAAGAGTAACAGGTTTCGATTTCGCTAGAGCACTCGCGATATTCGGAATGGTCATTGTGAATTATAAATTGGCAATGGGAGCCGATGGTAAAGGGGCAGCGTGGATCATTCATTTCACAGGCCTTTTTGAAGGAAGGGCTTCTGCAATATTTGTAATTTTAGCTGGGATTGGAATCTCTCTCATGACTAAAAAAGCACGTGTAACGAAAGACCTTATTCTTATTAAAAAGAATAAACATACAATTTGGAGGAGAGCGTTCTTTCTATTAATTCTAGGAATCTTCTTATATATAATTGGCTGGAATGCTGATATATTACACTATTATGCATTTTATATGTTTCTATCTTCTTTTTATATTGTCGCATCAAACCGTACACTTCTCTATTCTTGCATCGTAATTTTAACTACAGCCCAAATTTCCCAACTAATATTTGATTATACGAAAGGCTGGGATACATCTTTCCATGAATACTCAACATTTTGGACACTAGAAGGTTTTTGGCGTAATCTCTTATTCAATGGATTTCATCCTATTTTTCCTTGGCTATGCTTCTTTCTACTTGGTATGTGGTTAGGAAGGCTAGATTTTACGCAAAATGATATTAGAAAAAAATTATTATGGTATGCCTCTTTTTCATTTATTGTA
Source organism: Bacillus multifaciens (assembly GCF_030756675.1). Lineage (GTDB taxonomy): Bacteria > Bacillota > Bacilli > Bacillales > Bacillaceae_G > Bacillus_A > Bacillus_A multifaciens. The sequence continues at coordinate 718 of NZ_JAVBXD010000006.1, read as the reverse complement.
CTAGAAAGCCTTTCGTTTTTTCTTATTAAAACAATAAGTCCCTATATAGAAGAAGACATTGCAATGTATATCTTTTCCACAAAGCCTATGCCTCCAAATGTTTTTTATATTTTATCTAGTTCAAGTTCAGCTGTTATCGTTATCATCTTATGTATATATTTTACAGAAATTTTCACTAAAAATATAATTACAAAATCTCTTATCCTAACAGGACAAATGGCATTAACACATTATATTGGGCACGTACTCTTTTTAGTTGGTTTAGTATTTGTAAATTTGCTGGAAAATCAAACTCTATATATTTCGCTTATGTGTTCTATTCTTTTCTTTGTAAGTGCAATTGTTCTGTCCTATATTTGGCGATCCCGCCTTACAAGGGGACCAATCGAATTACTAATGAGAAAATATACTGATTTATAATTGGGAATATAAGATATTTTCTATTCAAAAATGGATACAAACAGAAATGACATTGTTTGTTGCTAGAAAATCAGCCACTTTAAAACGTTAATTCATACTTGTGAGATTCATAGTATTCGATATACTGGATAGAGTGGAATATATTTATATATATCCAAATTAAAAAAACGACATAAAAACCTCTTTCTTTTTAGGGGAGGACGAGAGCATCTGGCCGTGCATAGAAGTAAAATGTACCCTATAGAGTAGACACTAAAAAAGTCTCTCTCTGTATGGTACATTTTTGTATAATTAAGAA
>NZ_JAVBXD010000069.1 GCF_030756675.1 Bacillus multifaciens | reverse complement strand
TAAACGAGTAGGGTGTGCTCAAAGTTGAGCCAACTCACTTTGCTAAACACAGAGCATATTACAATACAAATTAAACCTAACTGCAAAAGAGCATAAGGAAACCAGATACCACTTTGCAGAAAAAGTGGTGAAATATGCTGTGCCTATTGGGTTTCTTAACATCCCTAAGTGATATCACTTTATGACCAAAAGTATGTGTTCTGTATGCGTTTATCGGTATTTTGTATATGTTCTGTATGTGCGTGTATGCGTTTTGTATACGCCGAAAAAACACTATTAAAATTTGAGCGCACTTCTTTTTAGGTGTCCAATTTGTCTAATACAGAAAATCTATTGAATGAAAAGAGTGGTGAAGTTTTTTGTTTTGTATTGATTTATGAAAAAGACGTTGTTTTCTCCACGTTTGACAATTTTGTAAAACGTGGTAATAGAGAAGTTTCACCTATGATTTCACTTTTATAGGTGTCTTATTATTGTCCATGATGGACAACGTCCTATGTTAAATATAGTGAGCTTTCATCCCAAATTGGGAGGTGAGTAATATTTCACTACCCTCATACAGTATGTGAAATTATAAAAAATAAGTAGCTAAACGCAAAATTGCGTTCTCTAAACCCGGTGGCTCAAACTCACTGGCTTACAATAAAAAAAGACTCCCCAAACTTGGGGAACCCTACTTCCAAAACTCATACCACTTTTTATCATTGCTCGCTGCAATCATCTTTTTAACTTCCTGGACTTCTCTTATTGTCTGCATAAGCATCTTGTCCCGTTCCTGGTGACGCGCTACATCTTCCTTTGCTGCTTCGCTATTATTCATCGCTATAAGCTTTTGGGATTCCTGTAACGTTTGCATAGCGCTTAGTAATTCCATTTCTCTTTGCGCGGATCGTTGGTCTTGCTCTGCTAATCTTTTTGTTAATTCCTGTAGCAATTCATTTTGTTTTTCAATAACTTCACTTTGTTCCTGGATCATTGATTGTAGCGCTGTAGCGTTAAAATCGGTATCTTCATGGCGTTCAATCTCATAGCTTTCTAATGGCAATACTTCAATGCCTTGATGCCATGCTACTACTTGTTTTGTGGCACTTTCTAATGTCATATCTGTGTCGCTCTTTAAGAGTATCAGCTTACGAAACACCATTACATCACTTTCCCTATACTTCCTATGACCACGATCATTTTTTAGGAAGGTATATCCCTCTTTTTCTAACACGTCTGCATACTTACGTAATGTTGATGATTGGATACCTAATTGCTCTGCTACATCGCCAGGACTATAAAACGTCTTCATAGCGTTTCACCTCATAAAAAATATTCGCTATAGCAATGATATATCCTTTTACTTAATAATTCCTATACCTTTTGAAAAAATTATTTTGTATCGTCGTCTTCAATTCTTAAATGCGTTAAATATTTTGACTGGATGATGTAACCCATGTTTTTGAAAACAAGAAATTCTTCCCTCATTAACGCATCTTCCAGAGTCTTTAAATATTCTTCTTTTGTCTGTGATATGGTAAGATGACCTACAATCTTTTCCCCATTAGATAGATAATATGTAATCTTATAATCGTATTGCGTATCCATTCAATCCACCTACTTTCAAAATGTATCAGTAGGATTCCCAAAAACAGCATAAAAAAAGACGTGGATCTCCACGCCTTAATTATTATTGAACCATTGTTTTAACGAATTTTCGTAAAATCGCAATCCAAGTCTTTATTAATAATTTCAATTAATGCTTCAGCTGCCATGTCCTTAGTGTAAAATTCATCTTCAAGTAAATAGAGTGCAATTAGGGATATATCATTGATTAATTCTGTTCTCTCCACAAGGTTTCTTAACTGATCTGTTTTTGTTAACATACAAATACATCCTTTCTTATTGGGACTATTTTTGTGAAAGAGTAGGTGTGCCAGCACCTACTTTTTTTGATTCGAATAACGCTTTTAATTTAATAATAGACACACTTAAAAATTAATCCATTCTTCAATCAAATCAGCTATTTTTTCCGCTTGTTCATACGAAAATCCCGCTTTATGAAAAAGAGAACGAACTATTTCATTATGATCACATTCATAATCGTACATTGTTCCTACATCATAGCGAATAAGATATGACCATTCTCTTCTTGGAATCGCTACTAATGAACTAGTTTCATCTATCTTTTCTACATATACATTCAAACTTCCATTTTCATTGGTTACATCATATTTTTTCAATATTAGTCACCTCTATTTCTTCATTCGATAAGTAGAAGGCTTTCTTCCACTTCCTCGCTCAATTTCCAAGTACCCTGCACTTTCAAGCGATTCAATAACTTCATGTACTCTATTCCTACTTGTTTCTAAAATGTCAGCTAAACGAGTAATAGTACTTTCTAAGTCGCCATTTTCTTCTAATATGTACAGGAAGTATTTTGCCTTCAACGAAAGACCATCTAACTTATATATCGGTATGGACAATTACTAAAACCACCTTTCTTTAATATTGTAGTTTTCCTTTGTTGTGAAAGGCTTATTAAGTTCCCTTATCACATATTTATCGTATCATATGATTACTACAACAGTCAAATAAAAAAATGGAAAGTTTATACCTGGTTCATTAAAATCAACCACCGAACGAAACGTTCACCCCTTTTGGGGACCGCTGGACAAAACGCCCACTCATAAAAAGGATGTCATTTCAACCGACACCCTTTTATCTCTTCATCCAATCTGGGATAGTTAGTTCGATATTCTCAATTCCTAAGGCGTCTATTAACTTCGCTCTTACTACATCCATCTTCTTCTTATACTTATGTGCTGACATACCTATTTCCAGGTAGTGCTGCCTATCAGATTTGTAGTGACCTTTATTCAGATAACGCTCATAGATCATCTCCCTTTCTTGCTTATTCAGAGAGTTAACAGCATCCACTATGAATTGGTAGAAAGAGTGCAATGATTCATCATCTCTAAGTTCATAGAACGCCACTAGACAGTATCTAAAATTCTCATGATAGGAAAGTATATGATTATCAAAAACTAGCTTATTTCGGCTTATACGTGGCTCTGTACCGTCCTGGAAGCGCACGATGTAAAAACAATACATGTGAAATATGTTTTTTAAAGTCTCCTTACTCATGAAAATCCCTCCTAACAAAACAAGCCGCCCTTAGGCGACTCGCTGCATTTCATTATTTGTTGTTGTAATGTTCTTCAAGGTCTTTATTAGGTGTTGTAAAAACTGATACATCATAGAAATTCTTATCATAACCACGTGGTGTGTAGATATTATGCTCTAAATCATAAGCAGAGCTGCTTGATGCCCTCTCAGCGGAATAAAGACGAGACGTAATCATTTCTGCTAACTTAACAAAGTTTTGTGTATAGTACACAGCTTGCGCGTAATGTTCCTTTAAAACCTTGTCGCGCCCTGCTTCATAACTTCCTTTAATGGATTCAGGTGTGTACATACTTTTGAAGATATGATTTAGATTGATTTTAGACAGTGTTTCTACCTTCATCTGCGCATTTAAGACTTGTTGATTAACAGACGCTACATTTACACCTGGATCTTTCCCCAGTGCCGTTAATTCTAACGCCTTTTCATATTTCTCTTTCGCGATTTCTAATTCTTCCATAGCATCCATATACGTTGTATGGATTGAACCATTAGCGCGCTTGAATTCCTCATATTCGTCTGTTAAATCCTTATACGATGGTGATGGCATTGCATCCAAGAAGGTTTCTTTTGTATATTCCGGAACAGGAAGAACTAATTCTTTATTCCCATCGAACGATACAACGATCTTGCCATCTTCTTCTTTGAAACTCATTGTTGTTGGATCTTCAACTGTTATAGTTGTCTTAATAACTGCCATATATATAAATCACTCCTAATTTGTTTTAATTAATTTTTAAATGATTCCATCCAATTCTCTTGTTCTTCTGTGAGTTCGGGATTTTTATTACCGAAGGCTACCGCCCATTGGTTTTTGTTTTGTTCTTGTTCTTCTTTTGTCAACTCGTCTTTCTTTTGACTCATCTAATGTCACTCCTCCCATGAAGATTGGTAAGCATGCTTCTGTGAACGCTGAATCACGTTTATCTATATGCGTTTTTCTGCTCACTAACGCTTCTTTACCTATTTGGTAATCCATTATGTCTTGTACAATAAAAACGCCTTTAAATTCCGTTCTAGACGTTGTCGCTATAGGTTGTTTATATACAGTCACTAATTCACTTAAAATAGCAGATACAGCACGCTTGTCTTTTATTCCACTACGTGCCATAATTTCTTTAGTTGTTATTGCGTTAGATCTTCCTAAAGGTAGTACGCTCAATACTACTTTGTGATTAAAAGGAAGGTCTTTTTCTATGTCTTTTTTCATATCAATACCCCATCTTTTGATGATGAATTTTATCCATAGTTGTAATTAATTCCACCTTCACATCAAACGCTAACTCATCATTTCGATTTATTAATTCATCGACAAATTTAATATCATCTTCAAAAATACTATCTTCTTTATGTCCTTCTTTCTCCCATTGCTCTAGCAATTCATCTCTACGCCCCATTAATTCAATACCTACTTTTTCTAAATGCTTCAGTAGTTCACTCTGCTGCTTCCCTTTGATAACAGTTTCCATACTTACTTCTGACATGCTTGTTCCTCCATTTCTTTGGCTTTCTTTTCCCAATATCTTTCCTGGTACTTCGCTACCTTATCTTTATTTCTCTTCCGCCACTCTTTTTGGTAATTTGACATTTTTTCTTTATTTTTTTCACGCCATTTTTTCATATACTCACGACGAGATATAATTGCTTGTTCTTCCATCATTAATCTCCTTTCTTAAACAAAAAACCCTACAACTCCCAATAGAAAAAATCTATTGAAAGCTATAGGGTTTCTAGAACCTCTGAATGTATATATGATCTATTTAAAACGATTTGTACGTTTACATTTTGGACACTTAATTTCTACTTCTCCTACACCATTGATTTTAGCGAGAAGTTTATTGCATTTACATCGCAATTCTGTCATTAATTCACCGCCAATCTGATATATGTAACAAAACGCTTTATACCGCGTTTTCTATAGGTTTATTATACCATAAAAATCGTTTTTTCACTAGTTTTTCTTTACTTTTTTTCACTTATTTTCTATCTAAAAAGGTACACCCTATTAAGACTTCTGGGATACCTGCTTATTATTTGTTTTGGAATGTCCTATTTACACGTCTAATAATTATGTTTATAATATAAAATAACAAAATAGATAAAAAGAGGTGTTTTTATGGCCATTTACGGATATGCACGTGTTTCTACACAAGAGCAAAATCTAGCACGTCAATTAAAGCAATTAAAAGAATATGGTTGTGAGTACATATTTGAAGAAAAAACAAGTGGAGCAACAACAGATCGACCAGAGCTACAACGAATGATGAAATCTTTACAGGAACATGATGTGATTGTCGTAACTGATTTAACACGAATTAGTAGAAGTACCCAGGATCTATTTAAGTTAATCGAAATGATCAAAGAAAAGAGTGCATCTATTAAATCTATTAAAGATGCGTGGTTAGATACAACGAGTGATAATCCATATAGTACGTTCCTTCTCACTGTTATGGCTGGGGTAAACCAACTAGAACGAGATTTGATTAAAATGCGTCAACGTGAAGGGATTGCGATAGCTAAAGAACAAGGGAAATACAATGGAAGACCTAAACAATTCAGTCATAAGAATGCAAAGGTTAAACATGCTATCGAATTATATGAACAAGGCGGAAAAACAGTAAATGAGATTTGTAAAATTACTGGTTTAACTAGAAGTACTTTTTACCTGAGATTAAAAGAATACCAAGACAAAAAATAAAGATATTGGGGTGGTAAAAATGCTTGATAAATTACAAATCGAAAAAGCTGAAGCCGAAAGCAGTTTTTTTACAGCAGTAAAACATTTAAAAAAGTTTCGAAAACACATTCTCCCTGTCTTTGAAAGAGATCTACAAAATGCAAATAACCGATTTAAAGACGAAATCTTAAAAGTTTTAAAAGAAGATGAAAGTCTAAAAAAAATAGTTGAAGAAGATGGCATGACAATAGAAGATTTCGCAATGAACTACAGACCTTTATACAGTGAAAATGAATCTGGTGCGTTTTCTTATTTTGTTCGTACTTTCATCGCAGAACGTTTTGAAGTTAACGGTATAATCGAAACTATAAAATCCATAGAAAATAAGAGATGGATTATTAAAAACAAAAAAGTAGGATTAATGGACCAAGAATTCTTAAAAAAGCACAAAAATATGTCACACGAAGAATTTCAAAAAGAAAGTGACGAATATAAGTTATTAGGAACTACTTATACAATTAAAAGTGATATATTTGCACTAAAAGAAACAGCACAACTTATACATAGAGTTATTGGTCTTTATCGTAAAAATAACACCATTTTTAAAGGTGATATCCAAAATGAAACTGATGTAAAGGTTTTGAAAAAGAATTCACCAGACTCAAAATTCTTTTTCATTACAAGATCTAACGAATTTAACGAAACATTTAAACACTCCTATATGAGCAAAAGAAATGCTTTAATCCCTGGTGATTGGGGTGTTATGCCTGAGATATCAGTAGGTAATAAAGGTACAGGTAAACTTAGTGTAAACTTATCTACCGCACAAATTTTTGTAGATAACGAACTTGAATTGATTAGAAAGAAAATGAACCCTTCGCAACTGAAAATAATTAATTTCATTGAAATGCAGGCTAATAAAGAAAAGAATATTTTTCTTAATTTAAATATAGATGATTTTTTCTGTTTGACAGAACAGAAAAGACGTCCCGAAGTTGTTAAATCATTTATAGAAAACGTGGAAATTATAAGTAAATTCACTATGAAAATTCCTACAAAATTCAATAACCAATATAGAACTATCGAAAGTAATTACTTGGATTTTAAAGGGATAATTTATACTGACAGTGATGAAGCAACTTTGTCTATCAGAAAAGGAAAGAAAATTGTAGGTGTGCGGGTAATTTTAGAAGAATGGTGCAAATACACCAATGAGAACCAGGTAAAATATATACCTAATGAATATTGGAAATTAAAAAAACAAAACGCTATCATTTTTTGCGATAAACTCACACAAATCATGAGGGTTTCTCAATTTGATAACAAACGAACGAAATGCGCGAAAACAAATAAACATCTCTATAAAGTTCCAGTTAAAACGCTAGTAAACATGATGGAGAGCGATTTTAAAACCGTTGAAAGTAAAGGGTATTCGTGGTTAGAAAAACAGCTACGTGAAGCGTTCGAAGAATTAGAAAGCCTTGGCTTCTCTTTTGATTTCAATGCCTACAATTTTGATAGCTTTGAAGAACTAATTTCTACAAACATTGAATTTACTAACGAAAGACTCACTCAGAGTTATATTGAATCTTTATAAACCATACATGGGGTGTAGACAAACCATACATGGGGTGTAGACAAACCATACATGGGGTGTAGAAAATGTATTTTAAAAGAAAAAGAGCTTGTCCCTACAGCCGCAATGGTTTGAGACTTCTAAAGGATAATCATAGTTCCGTAGATATATTTAGTTATATTAAGTAGGCAGCCACCTTTTAGGTGGTGGCGCCTTATTTGATAGAATGGTTTTGCGCCAATGTTTGGCGTACAGATCATGTAGAAATATAAAAAAGAACGAGGTGTAGCAGTGAAAGCAGATGTGTTAAAACAGAAGATTAGTATAGTGGATGTATTAGAAAGATATACAAACGCAACACTTCCTATCAAGGAAAATGGTAAATCTAAAAACATACCTTGTCCAATTCATGGAGGGAAAAACGAAAATTTTGCTGTTGATATTAATAAAAATATTGCAACATGCTTTAGTAAGTGTAGTGAAACATGGGACATTTTCTCTTTAACTATGAAAGTACACAATGTTGATTTTAAAGGGGCTGTCGAAATGTTAGAACGTGATTTCTTAGATGAGACAAAGGAAAAAGCGCCTGTAAGTGCTCCAACACCGACAGACGTTAAAAAAGAAAAAAAGAATTATAAACTTGTATACGATAGTTTAACACAAGACGATTATTTTATAAATCGCGGGTTATCTTTGGAAGTTATTGAAAAATATAAACTGGGTGTAGTTTCTGAAGCTACGACGGAATTGTTAAAAGATGAAATAAGAGAGTGCTTTTTTAATAGGTCGTTTATGATGACAAAGTTTTATAGAATTGTTTTACCAGTTAGTGATCGTTTCTTTATTGTTCGTTTTGATGAAAGTAGAACGATGGATGGTAAAATTGACGAAAAAAAGAATCCACGTTATAAAAACATTGGCAATGCAGAATTACTCAATCCACATTACATAAAAGATAACGAGATACAGTTTATCTTCGTTGTAGAGGGCTACTTTGATGCTCTTAGTATAGAAACGTTAGGTTATAAAGCAATCGCCTTAAATAGCACAAAAAACGCTTCTCAACTTATAAAAGAAATACAGCTTAATGAAGAAGAAGCTCGACAAAAACAATTCATTTTGTTAGCTGATAACGATAAGGCTGGAAAGAAACTAGAAAAAACGTTACAAAGTAGTTTTAAAAGAATGAATATGTCTCTTCATATAGGTTCTTTAGTAGATTATAAAGATATAAATGAGTATCTTGTATCTGATCGTGAAGGTGCAGCTGCATTTTTGGAGCAACAAATAGATAAATGCGTTAATGGAAATAGTGCTTTTAATATCCTTGTAGATTTCTTTGCTGAAATGAAGCCTATAGAACCAATCAAAATACATTTTCCTAAACTGAACGATGTATTAGGAGGATTACGTACAGGTTTGTATGTATTAGGAGCGATTTCTTCTTTAGGGAAAACAACCTTTGTACAAGAAGTAGTAGACAAAGTAGCTGAACAAGATGAACATGTACTATTCTTCTCTCTTGAAATGGGCCGAAAAGAATTGGTTGCTAAATCTTTAGTAAGAACAATGGGAGAATTAAAGGTAGAAAAAAAGGTTAACGGTGAAATAACGTATACACGTGATTTATTGAGTGGAAAGATTAAAAATCAAAACATCCTTACATTAGCTATTGGAGAGTATGAGAAAACAGCTAAAAACCTGTTCATTCATGAGGGTATGTTTGATATTGATGTATATACGATTCGCCAGGAGATAGAAAAACATATTCGTTTACACAATAAAAAGCCTGTTATTGTTGTAGATTATTTACAGATCTTGCAGCCAGTAAATGATAGAATGACTGAAAAACAAACTGTAGATAAGAATATTACAGAGTTAAAGAGAATTACTCGTGATTTTGAAGTTCCTTTAATTGCTGTATCTTCTTTTAACAGAGGAAACTACAACTCAGAAGCTTCTTTTTCAGCTTTTAAGGAGTCTGGGGCAATCGAATATAGTAGTGACGTTGTATTGGCCTTAGAATTAGAAAAGGTTAAGGATACACAAGATTCTACAGAACTAAATAAAGCGAAATCTGAAAAGATACGTAAAATAAATTTAAAAGTATTAAAAAACCGATTTGGCAAAGCTTTCGAAGAGATCCAGTATGATTACATTACAGAAATGAATAAATTCAAAGAGAAGTAAAGAGAGGTTTAATACCTCTTTTTTATTTATATTCTTTATATACTTTTTAAACGACCTTTTTGGACATCGTGAACACTTGATACTACGTTTGTCCAAGAACGTCTGAATAGGGTAGACTCTATTTAGATGTTATGTATTTTACACTTTGCATTAATGAAAGTTGATATAATGAAAATATAAAAATAGTTAGGGATGCAGGAGGAAGTTATGAATTCAGTTAAAAGAAAAGAATATAAAGATATGATAAAGAGAAGAGCAGATCGCACCAGAGTGTGTGATGGCAAAATGACACTATCGGAACCCAAAGTGGTTTTAGATACATTAGATATTTTAAAGGATTTTGATGGTTATGTAAGACAAGTTAAATTATATGATGCTATAAATATCTTATTAGGGTTAGATTTATATGTTAATGACAAGATTGCTAGTCTTGGAAGAACTAAACCTGGTAAAGCCCAAAATAATTTTGGACGAGAAAAAGGGAAAATTGTTACAGTTGAACTATTTGGTCATTTTGATACAGAATTAACTTATGAACATCCAGCAATTATTCTTGCAGGGGGATGGGGATGGGCTATTGTGGCGCCGATATCTTCTCCTCGTTATGGAGATTCAGTAGATACTCATATAGATTTAGAACCTCCTTTAATGTCTAATAAATGTGCTATTATGTTAGAAAATTTAAGATTTGTTTCTGAAAAAAGAATTATAAATAAATATAAAAAGTTAACGAAATATACTCAAACATCAGATGATCCCGATTATGGGAAAAAGAAACTTGCTGAAATTGATGAAAAGTTGGCGCAGTTACTATTACCTTATACGTATAAGGGATATCAAAAAAAAGAAGCTGATTTAATAAAAACGCAGCAAGATTTAGAGGAATCTTTGAAAGAGAATGACAAAAAAGATCAAAAAATTAAAGAAAAAGAAGAACGTATTCAAGAATTAGAGGATATTATTCGTAAGTTAGAGAGCGAAAAAGAAATCACTGTTTAAGATAAAAAAAAGAGTGATTCTAACCATTATAAGTTAGAAAATCAACAGTTTTATGTTGATTTTCATCAACATAATGATGTATATTAGAGACAAGAAGAATACATATTATCTCAGGCCATTTTGAGCCAGCGTTATTAATACGCATTTTGAACTAAGGCTATAAGTTATCATTTTAAACTTATAAGCCAAAAACCCACTATCTGCAGATGGTGGGTTTTTTATTTGTTAGATAGTGAGTTAAGTTCGTTTGTTTTGTTAAAAAAGAGTCCTATTATGGAACATTTTATAGGATACTCACTTAACGAGTTCCCTATTTGAGTTGTTTGTTTGTTTTGTAGAATGCTTACTAATAGTTAGCAGTGTTTGTTTTGTAAATATCTAAACGGAATACCGTTCCTATTAGCTCTATTCACGCCAAAATTTGGTGTTGAGTTGTGTTTGTTTTGCAAGTTCTAATGTAGTACTACATTAAAAAAGGTCTGTATAGTATGCAGTGCATCACCAAAAAGGGGTGCAGTACTACAATGAGTACTACATAAAAAGGGTGCATTGTGTGTGCATTAAAGTAATGTAGTATTTGAGTTTGTTTTGCAAAGGTAACGCTCCCTTTGGTAACGGTAACGTTACTTTTAAAAAACGTTCCGTATTTTCCGATTCTGAAAAAAGTACTCCGTAAAATGATCAGTACTCCGTAAGTACTCCATTGAGATCAGAGTAGTATCAATACTTTGAGATACACGAATAGTATTCGTGTTTGTTTTGTTCATCATCAAAAAAGAGTATTCGTGTTTGAGTTTGTTTTTAAATAACAGGAACGCTCCTTATCATTTCTTATCCTCATTACCGGTTGTGAAGAATCTTTTTCCTAACTTTATGAGAAAGTCCGTCTTGGTATGGGGCGTCATATTGTGACACACCCTTGTGATCTGTTAGGTAGTATTGAAGTGAACGCAATTTTCCGTTGACCTTCATAGTGTGAAAATCAATCAAATTATGGATGTATCACTGCTATAGCGGTTACTATTTTTTTAGTAAACGATTAGGGTGTGCTCAAAGTTGAGCCAACTCACTTTGCTAAACACAGAGCATATTACAATACAAATTAAACCTAACTGCAAAAGAGCATAAGGAAACCAGATACCACTTTGCAGAAAAAGTGGTGAAATAGGCACAGCATATTTCAC
>NZ_JAVBXD010000068.1 GCF_030756675.1 Bacillus multifaciens | reverse complement strand
TCTTTTATTGTTACTGGCTGTTCAATAATGATTTTATTTCTAAAATCTCCTGTGTTTAATGGCTGTTTATACTGAAAAGGACGCATATTATTCACCGTCCAATTTAATTTCTTCTAAAGCTTTTTCAATGCTAAGACTATTAATCTGACTTAAAAAATTCTTGTCAAAATACTCTAGTGCATCATTATAAACATAACGAGAGCGTTCAAAGACTAACTCCTTGAACACCTCGTCATCGTTAAGATCATAATCACCACAAACCCTGATTAAATCTTTATTGGATGCAAAAAGGATACGTCTTAGGTTATCGTCTTCATCGTCACCTAAGCGCATCCTTTCTTTGAATTGCTTTAATATTTCATCTGAAATTACTGTATTCATTCACATCATTCCTTATTTAGTCTCTGGAACTGAATCAAGCTTTAACGTGTAAACTTGTGATGTATATTTGTCCTTCGGCTTACCTGTAGCATGTTGCTTGGAAATATAAAGTGTTGCATCTTCTAAAGCCAGTGTTTGGTCAAATTTTTTGATTGGTTCCGCTCCCCCCATTGCTGCAATGTACTCTCCTTTAACAAAAAACAGCACTTTACCTTGAGGTACAAATACTGATTCTGTAGGAATCGGATTAAAAGGCAAGCTCGTCACATAAACACCTGCTGCATTTAGAGTTGTTGCATTTGCTTGGATATCAAAAGTGTTAAATGGATTTGTCACCATAACCACTTTCCCAGCAATATTTTTTGGTCTGTCCGCATCTGAACCATCCGCATTTAACTTTTTAGCAAGTAACTTAACAACGTCTTTCAGTTCATTGATTGTTTTACGACCCGGTTCAAAAGTTAAAGTTCCTGCTGATTTTTTATCTGGATATACTCCACCAACAACACTTCCACTTGGATCTTTTAACAGTCCGATAGGCTCATCTTTACCTGTACCAGCTACAAATCCACGTTCTAAACCTACTGCCATCGCTTCTGAAATCATTGTGCGAACATAACGTTCTACCCACACTGGCCCAAGTTTAAGCATGTCATTTGCCAATGGGATAAATGCTGTTAATTTAAGTTGAGTAATGGACTCTTTTCGGAATGTGGCATTTAATTGGCCCTGAATATCCCCAAATAACGGTCCCCATACTGCTGCTCCTTCTGGATCTCCATAGATATACTCTGTCACAGCCCCTAAGTTTTCTAATCCAATATGTTGTAATAACGGATGCTCTTCAACTAAGTCATCAAAAATTCGCTCTTGTGTTGTTTTAGGCAATGTCTCAGTATCTTTAAATCCACCATCTTGAACAACGGCATTAAAAAATTTCATTTCCTCACTCGTGAGTACATTAGCACCACGTGATTGCATAATAGAACGGTCCACCATGGATTCATTGACTTGATTTAAGATATCTGATCGAACATCTTGAGCAAGTGCTTCAATCATAGAATTTAATGCCGCTGCTTGTTGTTCTGGTGTTCCTTCCTGTGTCGCTTTCGCAAAATCCAGTTTCTTCTCTTCAAAGTTATTAAATTTAATTACCATTTTTTATTTACCTCCTAAATTTAAAAAGAGCGTACTCACATTCTGTTTATTAACAGGCTCTTGAATAGGCTCTTTTGGATTTTGATTATTTGGTTGTTTAGTATACTTAGCTACTAAATCTTCTTTGAAATTTTCTATTACTTCTTCTTCCTCTTCTTGAGTATCATCTATTTCAATTTCATCAGCAATTTCATCAGCTAAACCAAGAGCAACTGCTTCTTCTGCCGTTAACCAAGTTTCATCTTTTAAAAGTTGTTTTAATTCTTCATCTGTTCCAACAAAACGTTTTTTATAAGATGCCGCTAATGCTGAATCAATTTTTCTTAAATCGCGTGCTGTTTTTTCGAAAAGATCTGCATTACCATATTCAAAGGTACTAGCTTGATGAATCATCATCATAGTATTACTAGGCATAATGATTTTATCGCCAGCCATTGCAATTACAGATGCGGCGCTAGCTGCCCAACCATCAATATGAACTATAATTTCAGCATCATGCTGCTTTAAGAGATTGCAAATTGCTACACCATCAAACGCGGACCCTCCACCTGAATTAATATGAACGTGAATTTTCTCTGCTTTTACATCTTGAATTTTTCCTCTTACTGCTTCAGCGTTATTTTCACTAAACCATCCACCTATTGACCCATAAACGGTTAATTTGTACTCATTTTCACCTTTAGCTTCAAAACGAATATCTCGTTTTAAATTTAGAAGCTTATTCATGCTCAAATGCTCCATTATTTCTCACCTTCTTCAGATTCGTTTAATTTCGTATAGTTCTTTGTAATATGATGGATATTTAAGTTAGGATCATCAGAATCTTCATATCCTACCTCTAATCGAATTTCGTTTCCTGTAAATGCACTTGAAGAAATGAGTTTATCGATGCTTGTTGCAAGATCAAATATACTTTGATAAGAAATAGCTTTAATTTCAATCTTTTGCCCTTTAAGATACTCATTCATTTCGAAGAATTTCACATTTGCCTCATCTGATAACTTCTTGAGCAAAGGATTTACAGTGAAAAGCATATAATTTTTGGTTTGCTTCTCTACATCAGCCATTTCTCCATATAATAAGGCCGTCGGAATACCAATAGCCATTGCTACTTGATTTAAAAAACCATTAGTTACTTTATTTATTTCTTCCACACTAGGGCCATTAGCTGAACCATTATATACTTCTTTATACTCAATACCTTTTTGTTGTGGAACAATAGCTATATCTTTCGTACCAATCGCTTTATACATGTTGTCTATAAACTCTTGTAACTTCGCTATTTGTTCTTCTGTCTTGGCACCAATCATATCCATATCAACTGTGCCACGAACTTGATTTTTACGTTTTTGAGAGTTTAGTATCCTACCAAATAAGTCTCCGTAATCTGCAAATAAACCATCAATAAGTGGAGATAATTTATCATTTCGATATTTCAAATGAATAACTTCACTTTGCTTAAAACTTCTCTTAAACGTATAATCCTTTACTATTACATCGGTAAAAGTATCTTCAAACACAGCATACTCATTATGTTGAAACCCATCGGCAATTAGTAAATCACCATCATCTGCTTGTATGACTAAGCATTCATTATCGTAAATAAGTTTGCGAATAAATTTTTCCCAGAAAGTGCTTGCCGTCATATTCTTGTTCGGTCTAACGTTTAATCGATAATAAAGCTCATTCTTCTCAAACGCTCTACCATTTCTTACTCTAAATTCTGACTGACTAATCGTCCTTCCTAAGAATGATACGCATGTATCGATTGCCAATCGTTTCATATGAACCCTGTTTGCTGTATCAGCAATCAAATCCAGATCGACCATAAATTCTAGCTCTTTATTTCTTTTAAATACTGAACCTAACCATCCAATGGTTATCACCCCCTTTATTAGAATTTAATATCGCTTAGTATAAAGTCGGTTGCCTCTTGTATCTCATCCGCTCGATAAAGAGCATGTACAAAACATTGGAACCCATCGGTTTTTCTTCGCACTGGTTCCTTCTTTTCGTATATTTTATTTCCATCACCTTTGATAACAACCAATACGTTTTGCGTGTACCAACGCATTAAAGGGTTATCATCGAAAATTATTTGTTTATTTGCAAATGCCATTTCAATACGAGGTGCTAGTAAACTATGAATCGCTTTTGGATTCCTTATAACTTCTATTTCAAAACCTTCCGCTACCAATAAAGGTCTTATCGCTTCCATTCGGAAGTTATCAGCTATAATTTTCTTAATGCCATATTGTTCACGCATTTCTACAAACCAATCAACAATGTGTTGAGGATTAATAGTCGGTTCATCCACAACCGTTAGTAATCCTTGTTCTTCCCATTCTTTTATTGGAGCAAATTTCTGTTTTTTAAACTCACCTGCTTTTTTAGAATATCCATAATAGATATCAACAAATTCCTTTCGCACAAAGGAATGAGTTTTAAAAATGTATTCGCCATTTTGTCTAAATAAAAGACCACATGCTGCAAAATCTCGAATACTCGCAAAGTCTAATGCTCCTACACATTCTTGTGCATACAAATTAGGAAATGGGCGATTTGTAGCAAGAATTTCTGACCATTTTGCAACAGAACGTTCTAAATTTGTAACCGGTAAGTTCATCCGCTTTGTCATAAACTCTTCTCGGTTACTTGGATCATCTTCTAAATCTTCATATTCTTCCTTTATCGTTTCAAGTAACCCTTCGGCATACTCACTTAACGGCTTCGATAACATAGGATTAGCTAATTCCCAATTATCAATATCATCAACTTCCTTTTCATCATTAAGCTTACAGATAAAAGGAAATACAGCATTGGGACGGGCTTCACCATTTAAAACCTTCATAGCTTTTTCTTTTTGTTTATCTAAAAAGCCATCACGTACATATCCATCTGTACCAATGTAAAACTCGCGTGGGTTTTTCTTTTTCCCTAAACCGCTGATGTGGACGCGAACATCTTTGTTACTTTCATATTGATGTATTTCATCAAATACAACTGCACCATCACGCAAACCATCTTTTGTATCACCGTTTGAAGTTCTAAACTTCAGTACACTTTCAGTGGCTTTTGAAACAGTTTGAGTTAATGTCGTTTTAAAAGCTCTCTGTAAAACTTCATTTTTCTTCACACATTTATGAACTTCGTCAGGGCTTGTTTTCGCTTGTTCTTCACTATTCGCAACAACGGAAATGTTATACTCTGGAATGCCGTGCAATTCACTAATTAAAAAGTGAATAATTACAGATATTAGACCATTTTTACCGCCACCACGTCCTAACATCCACAGGAATTTCCGATAAAATACGCGTCCATTTTTCTTATAAAATAAAAAGACGAATGCTATCAAGAATTTTTGAAACGGTTGCAAAGGAAAATACCACTTCTCACCGAAGTTGATGCAATCCTGAATCATTTCATCATCAAAATACAAATCGTCCCTATTTAAAACGTATTTTTCTAGATACTCAATTAACAGTTCTCTTTCTTTGTTGAACTTTACTTTTCCAGTTCGATAAAGTTCAATGTATTCATCAACATACTTTTGCCTAATCATGTTAAATCACTTTTATTATAACCAGCCTTAGGAATATCAGGTTTACAAACAAACTTTATATCCCTTCCTAACGCAATTAAAGAACTGTTAATTTTATTCCTTTCACCTATAAGAGGATGGGCCTTAACAAAAACTTGAGAGCCGTTTTTGACTGTGACGGATTCCCCTTCTTTATTGATAGTTCTATTTATTTTTCTGAATGCTTTAACTAGATCAATGTATCGTTCTACTTTTTCAACTTCGACTAAATCTGCAATATCAATACTGTTCATCAGCTGTTCTTTCAATTTTGTAATACTAACAGCCATCTACCCACCCCCCTTACGTGCGTAAATTTCAAAAAAACCTGACAGTTAACCCCCTCCTCCGGTGCCCCTTAGACCATTTTTTGATGAAATATTTTAAGGGGGGTGTTATTTCACTTCACTTTTCTTTATATATTCTATACTCGTTTGCTTACCGCACTTTTGACATCTCCTTGCATCAGGATTTTTATGGTCTGATTCGGCAAAGCCACATGCTCTATCAATACAAGTATGTTTTGCGAGTTTGTACTTCACTTCATTACCACCTCTCATCGTCTTGCCACTTGTTTACCTTCTTAACAAACACTCGTCCATGTTCTTTGTTATGGCAATCCACACAAACTGTTTCAAGGTTATCTATGTCTAATGCAAGTGCTGGATGATGCTCAAGCTCTTTGATATGATGGACAACAAGCTGTATCTTCTTACGCTTGGCACTCTCACTGTATTCATTGGTGTCCACACGAACACTACCATTACGTTTACATTCCTGGCATTCATAGTTGTCTCGCTTCTTTACTTGTTCACGTATGTTCTTCCATTCACTACTGTCATAGAACTTACGCTTCTGTTGTTTGGTTTTGTATTCTGTCATCGGTTACAATAACCACTAGCAATCTCAATTCCATCCATAAACAGCTTTACTTCTTTCATAACCTTTAGTTCTTTCGCAATAGGATGATTGTGCTGTATGATCTTCGTATTAATACTTTTCTCATCAGCTTCGCCATGCTCAATATGAATATAAGAACCAGATTTGCGATTTAATTCTGTCGTCCAATCAAAACTAACTCTTATCCTTTGTTTTATCTCTTCACCTTTATAAATCACAACTGGTACAGCGTTAATATCTGATAGCATGATTTGTAATAAAGGTTCTTCTTTCCCTTTTGTATCATCTGATTGTTTATATTTATTAATCACCCACATATCTACAAAAGCACCGTTACATTTCGGACAAACAGTTACCTCTTGGTATTCTTCTTTAAATGGATGATATACCTTATCTTGATGACCACATACTAAACATTTAGAAGTATTATAACGATTAACTTCTGTACGTATCTCACACATTATCCTCACTCCTCATCTTTCCTTAACGACAGCTATTGTTAAATCTTAATGTCTGATTCAGCAGCGTTAA
Organism: Bacillus multifaciens; assembly: GCF_030756675.1. Taxonomy (GTDB): domain Bacteria; phylum Bacillota; class Bacilli; order Bacillales; family Bacillaceae_G; genus Bacillus_A; species Bacillus_A multifaciens. Next base: position 5,861 of record NZ_JAVBXD010000068.1, on the reverse strand, counting down.
TACGGTTTATAATTAATTGGTGTTGTAGCTTAGTAACTGAACGTTCCAACTCTTCCGTTCTACATGCTAACAAGTTCAGTGAGTCTTTCAACACACTATTTTCAGTTTGCAAGTCTTCAACTTTCTTTTCTAAATCATTAATTTTTAATTCAATAATTGGATTATCCATCATTCATCATCCTTTTCAATCAAATGCTCAATCCCTTTTATTCTTTCATCATCAACATACATGGGAATTCTTTTTAAAATCTCAAGCATATCGTGAACAGACTTAATTTTATTGGGATCAATCTTATGTAAATGCGAAGGTTTTAATATTAATGTTTCAGTATTCATTCTCTACACCACCTATGTAATTTTTTCATAATAAAAAGAAGAGCACCTGTTTCCGCAAGCGCTCCTCTTTGGGCAAGGGTAAAATTGGGATTACGAGATTCCTTTTAACAAAAGTTAAGAGGTACAAGTAGTATATGCTCGTCCTTCTCAAGATGTGAAAAAAGCACTCCAAAAGGAATGCTTTCACATCTTATAAATCTATAATGTTTTATAAATAATCATAGCAACATGATTATAACGTTCTGGTCCAGCAGTAACAGAAATTTTTATATCAACTATTTCAACAGAATCAGCCGCTAACTTCTCCAGTTCTCCATTAACCTTTTCTTGTAACCCGTTTGCACCACTTGAATTAACAACAACTGTTTGTATCATAAAATCATCTCCATTTCTAAATCTGTTCACTCTAAATTTATTCGACAATAAAACATAAATTCCTACAAAAAGTAACTTTTTTTGAAGTAATTCTATTAATAAAAGAGCAACCATGCATCAGTTGCCCTTTCGTCAAAACTCTAACTATTATTATAAATACGGTAAATGAAGTTTTTACTCTCGATCAAATAAAGTAAAAAACCGCTATCTCGATTGGATAACGGTCTTTCAAAAATAGACAAGTTATGTGTGCTTCATATTTCATTAAATTTGGTTAAGGAGTTTTCACACCTCTTTCAACTGATGATATATGATATAAAGCGCTGCTACCATCAGTTCAAAGAAGAGCAAAAGCTCTCCTATATTTAACGGGATCATTCAATCTGCACCATTGCAGCTGGATTCGGATTTGTAATTATGCCGCTAATATGAAACCATTTAGAATTATAAATTTATCATTGCGAGTCGTGTTATTTCCGCCACTTCTCACAATACAAATATAACATGTTAATTCCAAAACAACCGGCACATTTGCGGTCAAAAAGCGGTCACAACCCTGCCACTTATTTTAATTCGCCAATAACCTTTATTTCCCTAGACAAGTTCATTGCAACAACCATAAAGAATAAATTGGATTTCTATTAAGGTATCACGCTTGTTCTGATTGTTGAACATGTAATGGAGGTGGAATAATCCAACCTTTTTTCTTATTCAGACGAAGTAATACAGCCCCAGCTTGTGCCTTTTTCATATGGAATTGACCAAACATCATTCCTACATCTTCTCGAAGAGATTGTCCCATAGCTTGGCTACATGCTACTAACCCAGCAGCAAGATCCATAGAAATTTTAATTGCAATTTCTGCATCATTAATACGAGCACCAGGAGGAATCGTTTCAATAGATGCAACTGGTCTTTCTGGAGGTGCTGGCGGTAATGCAACACCATTTAATTTTAATAAATTTTTTAATTCTTCAACTTCTGATTGGATATCATTCTCTACAAGATTTTCTAAAAATTTCTTTAAATCCTCGTCTCCTGTGTGATTAATAAGAACTTGATATCCAGCAATTGCACCTTGTGCCGCCGCAAGATAACTCCAAATCCCAAATACTTCTCCGTAGTGCATTGGTTCATTTTGTGGATTTCCACTTAAAACACCCATTAAAATATTCCTCCTTAAAGAAATTAAACTTTTAACAAAAATGTTTACTATAGAAAAAATTTCCCCAACCATGTTTCGGATTAAAGAAAATGAATTCTTGTAACTCATAAGGAACACCTTACCCAAATATATTAATTACATCTCATAGGATATACCGTTACAAAAAATTTACTCTTATAAATAACACATATATTTCAATTAACATAATCCATTATTATTAGTACTTTTTCTTAACTTGATGGTAATGGAGCGATACGTCCATTTGACGAACTACGCTTCTTTTTTATGCCATCGCTTCACTTACCCATATCTTATATTTTGTGTAACTAAGCCAAACGCTGAATCCATTGATATCAGTAACTTTATAAGACTTTCTATTTTGAGTTACACTACACAATAAAAATGGGTAACTATAAGTAAAAAAAGAAAAAGACCGACTTCTATCGGTCTTTTCAAATATTCTTATATTTTTGGTCTCTTCTAAGACCTAGATTTTCTAGGACCTACAATTAGTTTGATTGCTGTTCTTTCTTCATTATCGATTGAAACCTCGTGAAACGCTGGAATGAGAACCAAGTCAATACCACTAGGAGCTACGAATCCTCTTGCGATAGCAATGGCTTTAATCGCTTGATTTACAGCGCCGGCTCCAATCGCTTGAATTTCTACATTACCCCTTTCTCTTAATACGCCTGCAACTGCGCCTGCAACTGAATTGGGATTTGATTTTGATGATACTTTTAATATATTTTCCATGTAAGTTGCTCCTCTGTTATTTAATCGACTTTTTGGTTACTGACTGGAATGTAATTAACGTATCTTTAACTAATATTCATATCAAAAGCAAACAATACTATTGAATGTATTTATTCGATACTTTTTATGTTGTACCTGCCCATCTACATAAATAAAAAGCGAATTACTAAATCTTAAACTTAGTCATCGCTCTATCCATTGCATCTTGGTTTACCCCTATATATCTAAGTGTTACTCTTTCTGATGAATGATTAAATATCTCCATAAGCAACGCTATATTCTTTGTCTGCATGTACATATGATATCCGAATGTCTTACGTAATGTATGTGTGCCAATCTCATCTATACCAAACTCTGCTGCTGTACTTCTAAGTATTTTGTATGCCATACTACGACCAATCGGTTTGTTACTACCTTGTCTGCTTTTAATTAAGTACTCATGATCTTCTCTCTCTTCAATGAACCATTTCAACTCTCTTCTTAATGCTGCAGTAATTTGAATACGTTTCTGCTTACCTGTTTTCATTTCACGCATTGAGATGTGGCTTCCTTTTAAGTCACCAATCTTTAGCTTCAAAATATCACTAATGCGTAATCCGGTGTTAACACCCACAACAAACAGGATATAATTACGTTCACTCTTCTCTTTCAAATAATCTTTTATTTGTTGTATTTGCTCTGGATCACGAATAGGTTGAACAAAGTTCATTACTCACCACCTACCTGTTCCTCTTGCTCGTAAACTTCTAACCTAAGAGCAAAAGCAAGTTTATAAAAAGCATTAGATTTATTTCGTCTATATGTCCGTTCACTCATTCCAATCTCGTTATAAACCATATAATCAAAGATTTCTTCATCTTCCAAGTAACGTTTTACAATTATGTCCCGTTGATTCTTGCTAAAACGACTTAATGTCTTATCCACTTGAAAAGATAGGCGTTGTAGTCTCTCTTCTCGCTTACTCAATTCTACATTTTCAAGAGCAACATCTTCAGCTGGATTACCTACCACATTTGTTGGCCCGTGATATCTCACTTCACAAGAAGCTGTCACTTTCATTTCATTTCTAATCATACCGAATTGTCTATAAATCCGAATACTTTCAAGAACTGTTTCTATGCGATCTTGTGTAGCTTTACGGTCAATTTTCGGTAAGAATGTCAATTGTTCCATATATAAAACACTCCTTGTCTATTTGATAACAAACAAAAAGCGGACACCAAACCAAAGAGCATGCTTGCTGCTCTTTATAGTTTGATGTCCGCTGGTTCTTCCAGTAGGACTAAATATTTAATTTTTCATTATTATACCATTCATAATAACAAATGTTGAATACCACTTACACTAAATGGCTGTCAAAATGCTATGACACCATTCTTAAAACAGTTTTAATTGCCGTTCACTCCCATTTAAATGTCGGATCAAGTACTCCTTGTGACGCATAAAACATCCGTCCAAGCTCAATCGTTGAAATTGAACTACCAAGCAATTTAGCAAAATGAATCGCTGCATTCTTTTTAGCTTTACAAATATCCTTCGCTTTTTTGTTATTTCCATATTTGTAAGTAATACATTGTCTAGATCTTCTATGTCTCATTCTTCTTCTCTCCTTTTCTCTCAAAGGATTATTTTGTTGAGTTTTCTTTCCAACTCTCACCTTTACGCAAATGGATATTCCATGCTTGTTGATCCGTGAACCCTCTTTTCTTTAATTCTTTCACGTTCTCCGGTTCTTCCCATGTAAAGGTACCGTTTATTTCTCCGCCAATACCAAACTCAGAATCAACTACCTTGTCAGAGATAATGCTGACGTCTTGAGTTTCCTTAATCTCTATATTTTCTCCATCAGCTGTTTTTATAAAGAGCTTCACATCTTTTAAATTCATATCCATTCCCCTTTTCTACACAATGAAATTTTTTGTTTAGTTTTTATCTTGTTTAAGCGGTATTATAGGAATTGAAAATAGTAATTTTAGTAACGGTAATAATGTCCCTAATATAATCGCTGGAATATCTATTACAGCCCATAAAATGTGATACAACTTTATGTTCTTCGCTCCATAACCAATTGTTGCTTCTTTAAGACCACTATTAAAAATCCAAAATGATCTAATCAATGTGTAGAGTGAGTAAATTCCCAGCAAACTAATTTGCCACCAAGTTAAATCTGTAATCAATGTACTCATTGCCTTATCTCCTTTACTACAAAATGAAATTTTTATAATAAACCTTCAATCTTTGCTATCGCTTCAAATATCGGATAGATCTGCTGTGGGACCACCGCGTTCCCTAAAAATCTCAATCTATCTTCGTCCAATCTTGTGGCAGTCCCATCATCCATTCCACAAACTGCGGGTTGATTTTCTTCCCAATATGTTCTGGAAAGTGTTCTCCGATTGATCCCGGTAATGTCTTTCCGTGCTTCCCGTTTGCTTCTGAAGGGCACAACTCTCGAATTGGTTTGTAATTTTGGCTGGTCGTTGGAGTGGCCAACAATAAATGTCCGGTATCTTTGATGTGGTGCCCCGACACTGACAGCCGGTAATACGAACGTCCTTGCCGAGTAGTTTTCTTCTTCCAAGTCGGAGAGCACTGTGTCCAGGCCCATTGTGACGTGCCCAGCAACATTTTCTCCAACGAACCAAGTGGGTCTGAGTTCTCTAATGAGTCGGAAGACTTCTGGCCATAACCATCTTTCGTCTTCTGCTCCTTTTCTCTTTCCAGCCATGCTTTCTCCTTGGCAGCGATATCCGGCAGAAATAACTCCAATTGAATCAACGTTAACACCTCCATCTATTAATGATTGTTTAGTAAGTTTATATAAATCCGGGAAAATAGGAATGTTAGGGTAGTTCTTTCTTAATACCTTTTGATTGAACTCTTCAATTTCGCAAAAGGCTGCTGTTTCAATCCCGGCCCAATCCGCTGCCATGCTTATTCCTGCAATCCCCGAACACAGATCTAACATTTTCATATCCTATTCCCCTTTGTTCCAAAATCAAGATTCTTTAATTTCACTTTCTAAATCACATAACCAACTCCAAATATCTTCACGTTCAATTGGTACATATTCTTTTATCGCTTCAATGATCTTTATTTCATCGCCACGCAAATCAAATTTCATCATGGTCACTTCCTACTAGTTGCGATAGGTAAGACTTTGAAGTTATCTCCATCTTTTCCCCCGCTTAGCACTGTACGTGCGACTTTCATCGCATACAGCGCCCCA
>NZ_JAVBXD010000067.1 GCF_030756675.1 Bacillus multifaciens | reverse complement strand
CCTGCGTTTAGCTTTGCAAATTCGATTGCTTCATCTGAGCTTAAGTCCATTTCACGGAGGATGCGTTGATGCCAATACGAAGCCCAGCCTTCGTTCATGATTTTCGTTTCAAGCTGCGGCCAGAAATACAGCATTTCCTCACGCATCATCGTTAAAATATCGCGCTGCCACTCTTCTAGTTCGCGGCTGTATTGTTCAATGAAAAGAAGTAAATCTTTTTCTGGTTGCGGTGGGATCTTTCTTTTCTTCCGTGCATTCGGTAATTCACGTTTCTTATTTCGATTTTCTAAGTTCCATAAATCATCATATGGCGTTGGGGCCTTTCTTGTTTGTTCTTCCTCATCTTGATCATCTGCACTCCACGAAAGCTTTGGTCTCATAAGTGAAGGGTCAATGTGCTCTTGAATTGCTAATACTGCATCTAAAAACGTTTCGACTTCTGCTTTTCCGTATTTATGCTCATAATTTTTCACTCTCTCTGCAGTTGCCGACATACTTTCGACCATATCCCGTTTTGTGTTGGAAAACCGAATATTATTTTTAAAGAAGTCACAATGCGCTAATACGTGAGCGACAATCAGTTTATTTTGAATAAGTGAGTTTGTATCTAATAAAAAGGCATAGCATGGATTCGAATTAATGACGAGCTCGTATATTTTACTCAGCCCTAAATCATAGTGGAGTTTCATCTTGTAAAATTGTTTTCCAAAGCTCCAATGCGAAAAACGTGTTGGCATCCCGTAAGCACCAAATGTATAAATAATATCTGCTGGACAAATTTCATAACGCATCGGATAAAAATCTAATCCAAATCCTGTGGCGATTTCTGTAATTTCCGCAATTGCATATTGCAATGCTTTATCCTCACTGCTTCTCATAGTTTTTCCCCTCCTTACACATTCCCTTATGACAGTGTATGAAGGAAAACAAGCTTTCATGAAGATTATAGAAACTACCTCTGTCTTTTAGATGCGATTTATTTGAAAAACATGTAAAATTTTCTTTAGGAAAATAGTTATTACAAAGGGGACAGTACTATGAAAACAATCATGAAAGTTATGACCGTACAAGCATGGGAGAATGCCAAGGAAAAAGGGGTAATTGTCGAACCTTCTTTACACGAAGAAGGCTTCATTCACTGCTCATTTCTTCATCAATCACTGCGAGTTGCTCATAAACATTTTGCATTAGAATCTTCTCTTATGTTGATAGCAATTGATGCCGAGCGTGTACAAGCAGAAATAAAGTACGAATTAGCTGCAAACGGTGAACAATATCCGCACATTTACGGTGTCATCCATACGAGTGCGATTACAAATGTCTACACATTACATCAACATGAAGATGGTACGTTCACTCTTCCTGTAGAACTCGCATAATAAGGTTTGTTCAAAAATCCTGTTGAAATACTGACAGTTTTTTTTCTTAATCCACAGTCTGAGGATATATTTGTAAAGAGTCATATTTAAACTAATAAAACAGAATAGTATAATTCAAGGAAAATGCGTTAAATTCAAATGATTAATACAGTAAAATTTACTTAACACTAGTCAAGGGGAAAACTTATATGATAGATAATAAATTCCATATTGAGGTAGCTTTATATGCCTAAAATGGACAATGTACTAGCTATTCTATGGATGCTTAGCTCAGGTGAAAAAATTACTGCAAAACAAATTTCAGAAAAGCTAGAGATGAATATAAGGACTGTGTATCGTTATATTGATACACTTTCGACAAGTGGTGTACCTATAATTTCAGACACAGGACATAACGGTGGATATACTTTATTAAATAATTTTGTTGAAGCTCCTCTTTTTTTTGATTCTGAGGAGCAAACATCACTATTTCACGCTGCCGTTTTTGCAGAAGAGGCTGGATATTATGGAGAAGAAGCACTAAATAGGGCTATTTCAAAGCTAAGCAAATATTCAAACCAAGAACAGGAAACAAAGATAAATCAACATTTAACCAGTCTTGAGGTAATAAGTCGAATAAGTTCCCTCTCGATGGAACCTTTCTTGAAGGAGCTGGAGCAGGCTGTAGCTGACGGATGCTCTGTAAAAATCCAATACCATAAAAGTGGCGAAGAGCAATCAAAGTATAGATTGGTTGATCCATACAGAATTATTTATTGGAATAATAAGTGGTATATGATTGGATTTTGTCATCTTAGAAATGATATCCGCAGTTTTAGAGTAGAGAGAATTGAAAGTCTAGTGCTAACTGGAAATAAGTTTAACCGGCCAGAAAATTTTTCAGCACGTGACTTTTTTTTGAAAAACCTCCTTCCTACTATAGAAGATAAGAAAGGGATTATTTCTTTAATTATTAATGGAAATAAAAGTACGCTAAATGATGTTTGCCAACATTGGTTTTTAGGAAATTATTTACATGAACGAACTTCAAATCAAGCTGTATTCCTTCTTGAAAAAGATATACTACATACATATGTACCTTATCTACTTTTACCATACGGTAAATCTATTCAAATTATTGAGCCAATGAGTCTTAAGAAAAGATTTATTGAAGTTCTGTCAGAATTAATACAATTTCATCAAGTATGATAACTTCCCTGACGTTAGCTGTCAGGGAAGTTATTTTATAATAGGCTATATCAATTGTAATTGGAGTGTGATTGGATGCAAACAAAAAAAGCTTATCTTTATGTATTTAATACAATGTCAGACTGGGAATATGGATATTTAATTGCTGAACTAAACTCAGGAAGATATTTCAAAAAAGATTTAGCACCTTTAAAAGTAGTTACAGTAGGAGCTACTAAAGAAATTATTACTACAATGGGAGGACTGAATATAAAACCAGATATTTCTCTTGATGAGTGTACTCTTGAGAGTACAGATCTTATCGTTTTACCTGGAGGAAATACTTGGGGAGAAGATATTCATCAACCTATTTTGAAAAAAATTGGCGAAGCTTTAAAGCTTGGCACTATTGTTGCTGCAATTTGTGGTGCAACTGAGGGACTGGCGAATATTGGATACCTAGACTCTAGAAAGCATACAAGTAATAACTTAGAGTATATGAAAATGGTCTGTCCTAATTATAAAGGAGAAAAATTTTATGAGATGGGACCCGTAGTATCTGATAAGAATTTGGTTACTGCATCTGGAATAGCCCCTCTGGAATTTGCGACGGAAGTACTGAAAACCTTAGATGTATTTGCACCAGATACATTGCATTCATGGTATAACCTACATAAGACTCATAAACCTGAATACTTCTTCCAGTTAATGAATTCAATAACTAGATGAGGCAAAAAATCAATAGTGGCAAAAAAGAGTGATGTTATGTATAAAAAGGTATTTGTAACTACTCAGTTACTTTATAAAAAACCGACAGAAAAGCATTTTTTTAAATGGGCGAGAGGGACTGGCGATGCATAGGAGCGGTCAGGGCCTTTTCCTGCCACGCGCAAAGTTTTAAAACAAAGAAGGGCAGCGAGGTGTAGGTCCATTTTTATCTTCATGGTAGCACAATTATAGGTAAGCGTATTTTCGCTGGAATTATACTCCTTACTAAACTTCTAAATGCAATGTATGGCTGAGTAGTTACTTAAAATCAACGTTTGCAGCACACTTTTAATTACAAACCAACACCCGATTGGGCGAGTTTTCTATCAGTGAGGGATGAAGCCCCCCCACTGATGGAAGTTTCACTTTATCCCTCAACAATCTCTAACTTCTCCATAATCGGCGTACGCTCTTTTCCTTCTGGTACTTTATCAAAATAGCCGACATGTAAAATACCAACAACTCGGTGTCCTTTCGTTAAACCGATTCCTTTCATAAAATCAGGATTGTAAATGAGTCCGCCTGTTTTCCAAACAGTTCCTAATCGATGTTCCCAAGCTAACAGCTGGAAGTTTTGGATAAATGCACATACAGCAGCATAGTCTTCATCACGCTGTACTTGGCGCGGGTCTTCATCCATATAAACAACGATTTGAGCTGGTGTATTCATAAACCGTTCTGTTAACATGTTTCCGCGCTTTTCTCTTTCCTCTGCTGAAAAAGAACTTAACACAGCGTCTACTAATATTTTGCGGCCATCCCCTATAAATAATTTACATTGCCACGGCTCGCGGTTCTTATGATTCGGCGCCCACGTTGCATCATTTAATAGGTCAATCAACAATTCTTTTTCTACTGCTTGCTTTGTAAATGCACGAATGGATCTTCTTTCTTTCACAACAGTTGCGATAGAAGTATAAGTTATCATCTTTTCCTCTCCCTCATCAATTTTATCTATATGTATACGTCATTAGTTGATAAAGATTATCAATTTCAATTATAATCCTGTTTCCTTATATAAATCAATATTTAATACAGAAAAACCATTTTCTTTTTATATAACACAACAAAAAATCGCCTTACTTTATGTAAGACGATTTTCATGATCTCGGAAAACGTATGATAAACGTTGTTCCTTTACCTTGTTCACTCGTTACTTCAATTGTTCCATCGTGCAGTTTCACAAGTTCCTTTACAATTGATAATCCTAATCCAAATTCGCCATAGCTATTTGTTCTAGAAGCATCCGCTTTATAAAAGCGCGACCACATAGCAGCTACTTCTTCTTGCTTCATTCCTATACCCGTATCTGCAATTTCAATGATTGTTGTTTGTTCATCTTCTTTTCCAAGAAGCATAATCGTTCCGTTCTCTGTAAATTGCAGACTATTTTTTGAGATGTTTAGTAAAACTTGCAGCAACCGGTCATAGTCAGCGTAAACAAATAAACGAGCGGGGACATCCATTTCAATCTTATTTCCCTTTTCCTTTGCTTGCAGTTCTAACTGTTCACCAATGACTTCAAAGACTTCTTTTACGTCAATTTCTTCTTTTTGAAGTGTAATTTCATTCGAAAGAATTTTTTCATAGTCTAACGTTTCATGAACGAGGCGAATTAACCGCTTCGTTTCTTGTTCCATCATTTCATAGCAGCGCTGCTTTTTCTCCTCTGGAATGAGGTCATTCTTCATCCCTTCTACTAAACCATTCATTGTCGTAAGCGGTGTTTTTAATTCATGGGAAACATCCGCAATAAATTGACGCTTTCGCTTTTCTAAACGCTCGATTTCTGTCTGTGCTTTATGAAGCTGCTGCGCCATATTGTTAAAATCGTTTCCGAGCAAACCAATTTCATCATATTGTCCGATAGGAATATGTACATCATACTGACCTTTTGCAATCATTGCGGTTGCCCCGCGAAGGCGCTGCACCCGTTTTACTAAAGAGCGTGAGAAAAAAATACTAACCACGAGTACAATTAGGAATGTAACGCCTGCTGCAATAAATAAATAACGATTTAATTCTGTAATGATTGTAAGTGTGCTGCGGATGGGAGCAGTTAACATCACACCGCCTTGCAGTTCACCATTTCTCATATAGGGAATCGCAACAATGGATACAGGTTGTTCAAATCTATTTACGTCTCGTTTTATTTTCAATGTTTCACCATGTTGAATTTTCTTCCATTCTTTCTCGCTTAACAATGGATTTTTCTTTACATGAACTAGTGATTGCGTAATTTCGCCCTTTTCATTAAAGATGAAAAACTTCGTGTCACGTGCACGTAGTAGACTAGAAAAATGTTTCAATTTCACAACATGGACATCCATTTCCTTTTTCTCAAGCTCATCAATAATTTTATTTCCATAAGAAGTAAGCTCGTCTACCTTTGTCTCATAAGCAAGATTTTCAGCTAAACTTAAAAACATCACACTTAATAAAATAAAGGCAACAAGAAAAACAAAAATGTAACTAAACAACAGCTGATAAAAATATTTAATCCTTTTCACAACCAGCTACCACTTCATCAAATTTATAACCAACGCCCCACACAGTTTGAATCCATATATGCGAGTCCGTTCTAATTTTTTTACGAAGCCGTTTAATATGCACATCGACCGTTCGTTCATCTCCGTAAAATTGATAGCCCCAAATGCGCTCTAAAAGCTGCTCCCTGCGAAATACTTGGCGCGGATGTTTCGTAAAAAAGACGAGTAGTTCAAATTCTTTTGGCGTTAAATTATTCACTTTCGCACCGTCTAAAAATACTTCTCTCGTTTCTTCATTAATATGAAAATGACTCGTTTCATTTTTTACCTGTTTTTTTGCTAAACGGCGGACAACTGCCTTCATCCGTGCGATTAATGTAAGCGGACTAAATGGCTTCGTAACATAGTCATCTGCCCCAATTTCTAATCCTAGCACTTGATCCGCTTCACTATCTTTTGCGGTTAACATAATGATCGGAACGTCACTGCTTTCTCTTATTTTTTGACATAGCTTTATACCATCCATCCCTGGAATCATCCAATCTATAATAAGCAAATCCCATTCTTTCTTTTGAAACAATGCATATGCATCTAAACCATCTGCGACAAATGTTGCTTGAAAGTTTTCTTTCATAAAAAACATTTCAAGCATAGAACACACACTTTCATTATCCTCTACAATTAATACATGCATCGCAGCATCTTCTCCATTCATTGAAATCTTTCTCTCCATTTTAAAGCTCTTATCATATAGAAACAACTCTCTACTTCTCTATATAAAATCCATTTTAATTTTTCAACATATTAGCCACTGCTATGTCTAAAAAATCATGAACGCTACTTGCTTTCTCCCTTTGTTTTAAACCTTGCATGTGGCAGAAAAAAGCCCTGACCGCTTCTATGCATGGCCAGATGATCTCGCCCACCTAAAAAGAAAGAAGGTTTTATGTCGATTTTTTAATTTGTATTTATACAGTTTTTCAAATTGTACCTATTTAAAACATAATTTGTTCATAGTTTTGTCATACTTTTTGGATAAGCTATAACAAAAGCAATCAACTATATATAGGAGTGATCAAACATGAAGAAAAAGCTAGTAACAGGAATGTTAGCGGTATCATTATTATGCGGAGCAACATCGCTAACTGCATATGCTTCTACAAATAGCTCACCAGCAGAAACAGTGCACCATAAATTCATTTCTGAAGAACAATACAAATCATTAACAGAAAAAGGCTATCAAAAGCGTGAAATTAAGAAAGCAGCGCGCATTGCTAAGTTAAGCGGAAAAGATATTAACACTGTATTAGACTACTATAAAGAAAAGCATACGTGGAAAGAGACCGCTAAGCACTTCGGCGTTGATAAGAAGAAACTACATAAACATCATATGAGTAAAGAGATGAAAGCAAAGTTGTTTCAAAAAGTAGCAGACATGCAAAAATCAACGCCAGATCAGGTAAAACAAACAATGCGTGACTATGAAGTCTCTTTATTCCAACTTGCTGCGCTCAACGTTATTTCACAAAAAAGCAATACACCTTTAAATGACGTTTTAAAAATGAAGAAAGACGGTATGAATGTAAAACAAATTGCTGAAAAATTAAATGTGAAAAAAGAGGATATACAAGCCGAAATGAAGAAGTTAAAAGCAGAACTAAAAATGAAAAAAGCTAGATAAGGAAGGAGTGTATATTCGCTCCTTCTTTTTTACTTCTAAAACCAATCTGTGCTTAATATATGTTTATATACCTGTCCATTTTTGTAGGAAACTAAAGGAGGAATGCCAATGAAAAAGCCGCTTTTGTTATGTTGTATGACAGGAATACTTGCATTTACAATGATCGGCTGTAACAATGCTGAACAAAAACAACCCGCAAAAGAGACGAGCTCATCACATAACCATCATACAGAAGAGCAAAGAGATATTGCCGAAACAACAAAAGGAATTGACACACTTCCTTCTTTCTTATCGGAACAAGATGCCCAAATTAAAAAGATTTACGCTGTTGCAGGACAACATGCCGAATTGCTTCAATGGATTCCATGCTACTGTGGATGCGGTGAGAGCGTAGGACATAAAAGCAATAAAAACTGTTTCATTCGTGAAATCAAAAAAGATGGTCAAGTTGTTTGGGATTCTCATGCCACAACTTGTGTAAATTGCCTTGAAATTGCATTAGAATCGGCAAGGTTACAAGAAAAAGGAAAATCACCACTTGAAATTCGAAAATACATTGATAATAAATATAAAGAAGGCTATGCAAAACCGACACCTACTCCGATGCCAAAAGCATAAAGTAAAACTTCCATCAGTGGGACTTTTACTGCCCGCGAATAGCGGGCTAAACTGAAATTTTCACGATGTATTAACATATTCCCCATTTAAGCGAAATAAAAACGAGGGATTATCTCCCTCGTTTTGTTGTGCCAAGCCCTCGCTCTGTTAACAAATTCTTTCAAGTGTATTTCCTTCTTTCTGTCACACACTATATATAACTCCTCATTAAAGGAGGCACAAAATGCACACATACACCGACTACGACAAAGCTCTTTATTACACATATTGTTGCAATTGGGAGAAGCTGCTTGTACTTATGGTACAAACAGAAGATCAGTTGTTTTCAAAACGAATTGAACACTTCCTACACGCGTATCAATACAGTAAAGAATTACCAGAAATTGACAAACAACTTCAACTGTTGTTTCAATATATTGATCATGCTACGCAAAAAACATATGCAGAGCAAGTCTATATGTAACAAACCAAGCTCCTACTACGATAAGACGCTATCCCGATTCATTGGGGTAGCGTCTTAGTATATTTTACCAACTTATTGTTCATAATACATATTATGAATAATAAGCAAACGGACGTGATGATGTGAAAAAACACATTTACTTACTTTTACTTATCGCCCTATTGGTCAGCGGTTGTCAACAATCACCAAAAGAAACAACTCCTAAGTTTCAAGGGGCAAAAAACGATAAAGGATTACTGAACGTACTCCTTATTGGCAGCGATTCACGAGGAGAAACGCAAGCTAGGGCTGATACGATTATGATTGCACAGTATAATAAACAAGAAAAAACGGTCAAACTTGCTTCTATTATGCGCGATAGCTACGTAGAGATTCCTACATACGATAAAAAGTATAATAAAATTAATGCCGCCTACTATTATGGTGGTCCTGAATTATTACGCAAAACGATCCAACATAACTTTGGAATCGATGTATCTCATTACGTGACAGTTGATTTTGCTGCATTTGAAAAAATTGTAGACACTATCGCACCAGAAGGAATTACTGTAAATGTAACGCAGACAATTATCAATGATATGGGATTACATGTACAACCTGGCTCGCAGCAATTACACGGAAAAGAATTATTAAAATATGCACGCTTCCGTCATGATGCTGAAAGTGACTTTGGACGTGTAGGGCGCCAGCAAGAAGTACTGCAAGCATTGCAAAAAGCCTTTACCGAAAAAGTGCAATCCGTAGACGGCGTCTTCCAATTACCTATGATCGTTTATGACCTTCTCCCTTATATTCAAACGAGCATGGATACGCAAACGTTATTCTCACTCGGCAGTAATGTTCTCGCTCACCCTATTGAAAAAGTGGAAACGATGCGGATTCCAGTCGCAAATGGATACGAACCGAAAACGTATAAACATGCCGGGGCAGTATTAGAACTTCATTCGCAAAAAAATAAAGAAGCGATTCAAGGCTTTTTTATAAATTCTACGAAAGCTGTGAATCATTAAAACCCGATGAAGAACAAGGTGTATTTCACCTTGTTTTTTTATTTCCGAGTTTTCAGCGCAAAAAACTTTTATTATGTGGAATGTTTTGCTTTCTTTTCCCCTGCTCCTCATACTATAATTTTGTATGTAACTATTATAAGAGAGGTATAAAAAATGGACCGCGAAAAAAAACAAGAAGCTCTGTTATTCATAGCTTGGGGAACTTCATTTATTGCTACACTCGGAAGCTTATATTTTTCTGAAATTATGAAATTTGAACCATGTACATTATGTTGGTACCAACGTATTTTTATGTATCCATTTGTGTTACTACTTGGAATTGCCGTGGCCCGCAAAGATTACCGCATTGCCACATATTCTTTTCCAATCGCAAGCATCGGGGCTTGTATCTCGCTATATCATTATGCCATTCAAAAGGTTCCTGCTTTTTCAGAAGCCGGTGCAGTATGTGGACGAGTTCCATGTACAGGACAATATATTAATTGGTTCGGCTTCGTCACAATTCCATTTTTAGCACTAATTACGTTTATCATAATTGCAATTTGCAGTTTCCTTTTACTAAAAACAAATAAGGAGATGAAATAATGAAGAAAATGTTTCTGTTCGGCGGTATTGTCATCGCTTTATTAATTGCTATTTTTGCTGTATCAAACATGGAAACAAAAGAAGAAACGAAAACAGATTATTACACAAATAAAATCTCTTTAGATGATCTTCGAAAAAATATCCAAGAAAAGAAAGATCAAACAATATACTTCTACCAAACAAGCTGTCCACACTGCCACAAAGTATCACCAATTATCGTTCCGATGGCAAAAGATATGAACATTGATATGAAAGTTATCGACTTAGAAAATGAACCAAATGCGGTGTGGGATGAATTTAAAATTACAGGTACACCAGTGATCGTTCACTTTAAAGAAGGTAAAGAAGTAAGCCGCATTGAAGGAGAACAACCGAAAGACAAATTTAAAAAGTGGTTTACAGAAAATAAAAAGTAACAAGAAAAGGAAACTTCCTGTATACATGAAGTGTGCCTAAATATCTCACACTACTTATATAAGGAGGGGGATCCTATGCCAGAAGTACGATGCTCTGTCTCTAACTGCTCATTTTGGGGACAAGGTAACTTTTGTCAAGCAACTGCCATCTTCGTACAACCCGACTCTCAAGAGTCTACACACTCAGAAGACGAGTCATATACAGATACAATTTTATCTGGACAAACGATAGATAGTTCGGCAACAACAAGCGTAGAAACATGTTGCCATACCTTTCAGCCGAAATACTAAACCGCGGCCCATCTCACAATACATGAGATGGGCTTTCATTTGCAAACAAAGTTGGAGCACTCACTTGTACAAATTATGGAGCAGTCTCTTCCCTCCCAGCACTTGAAGATATAAGAGCGTATGATTAATTGTACGCTCTTATACATGCTTCCAAGCATCATGCATCATTGCAACATATACAATAAGAATAAAAGCTGTTCCGCCTAATGTAACCCAGCGATATATACTATCTTCACAATCCCTAGCCTCAACAAATGCCCATACAAATCCCACCAATAACAATAAGTCTACATACGGAATGTACATCGAAAAGATAAATGAAATGAACAAGTATATAGCAAATAAACACAATGTGATTAAAAAAATTTTAAATGCAAATTTACCGTCTTCCGTCTCCACCGCATATTCCCCCTCGCCTTTACATCATTCTATTCAAGGAGGAACTCCAATGCGATATAAAGTGAAACTTCCATCAGTGACGCTTTTCTCACTGATGGTTAGCCCGCCCAATCGGGCTTTTACGGGCAGTTTTCTTCCCCGTGCTTCCCCAGCCTTTACTGCCCGTTAATGCGGGATAAAAAAGGATACCATATCCAAACAGTATCCTTTACTTTACCTCGTATTTTCGTTTATAGATATTACTTAATATCGAGTAAGGAACTTGTTCATACTTTACCGTCGTTTCTTTTCCATCCATAATATACAAATTATTTCCTATATAATAAAATCCGTTCTTTCCTTGCGAATACACCGGATACACTTCATTCGGTAATACGGTTTGCATTTCTGTAAATTGTCCGTTCGGTTCTTGCCAATATATTTTCGTCTGATCGATCGTTGTAATCTTCCCAATTTGTTCTTCCTCTAACACGCGTCCATTCCAGCTGACAACCCGGTATCCAAATTGATGCGCTGCATATTCAGGAGATGTATGAAAATGAGTAATAATTACCTTCGTTTGTAATGGAATTCGCTCATACAACCATTGAATATCCCGATCGTACATACGTATACATCCGTTCGACTCACGTCTGCCAATCGACCATTCTCGATTTGTTCCATGAATGGCATATTCATTTTTATTTAAACCCATCCACCTAGTCCCAAGTGGATTATTCGGTGCACCGCCCGGGATTTTTTTTCGATGATATTCTTTATTTTTATATTTATTAATAATACAAAACGTTCCTTCTGGTGTAGGTGTAATTTTCTTGCCAGTAGTAATAGGAAAAGTTCGTACATAGTTTCCATTTTCAAAAAAAGATAATTGATTTGTTGTTAAATTGATAAGTAATAAATGATCTGCCTTCTCAGCAAATATAATTGGTACATATAAAAAAAAGAAAAGAAATATTAATGCAAGTGAACATGCTTTTTTCATCAATGTCACCTCCACATTCCCCTCAAAATCTCACCATGAAAATACTATGGTTCATTTAGTTTTTGCTATAAATTCAATTCTTATGAATGAGAGCTGACCTTACAGGTCAGCCTCTTTTTTACGGGCCCAGAAAATATCGGCGCTTTTTTCAATATATCGGCGGAAATGGTACATTTATCGGTTCTGTCAAGAAGTCTGTGTAAATTAATGAGACTTAGTACTTAGGTCTATCCAGTATTTAGTTATATGTTTTTTTCTCTTAGG
>NZ_JAVBXD010000066.1 GCF_030756675.1 Bacillus multifaciens | reverse complement strand
AATCAAGCCGCTTAGTATTTTCAAAACCCCCACCTCTAAAATTCTGTCCATCCAACTCAGGAAAAGAAACAATTATGAAATTGATTCATGTATAGTATTTTTTATATCCATAACTACATTTATTACAATGCGAGTGATAAAAGATAGAGAATATGAATCTAAAAAATTAACTAATTCAACTGCATGGAAATACATTTCTATTATCATTATTGTTGTAATCACATCATTTTATGGAGTACAGATTTATAAAAGTGCAATAAATTTGGATGGCAAACTGGCATGGTTTATAGAAAGATTAAAACACGAAAGGTCAGTTGAACTTAAGCATAATAATATATATGAATCTGGAGTAGGAGGTATTTTTGAAGATATAAATAAAAAATATCCTTTGCCAAAGAAATTATATATGGCAACTGATTTTGATCTTACATTTCATTCAGATGGAACAATCACAGCGTTTGATACATTTGTTTATGGGAAAAATGCTGAGGGGAAAGTGGAAACTTATTTAATATCTTATAATAAGAAGAAATCAGAAGATATTACTATAATACGAGATGGGTATGCAAATCCTGATTATGATGATGATAAATTAGTAGAGCCTCTAATTAAAACGGTTAAGGCTATTCCAGTTAAGCGAACGGTTAGTAAGTGGGATGAAAGTAAGTATGGATTGATTTATTATGGGAAAAGGAATTGGGGATACAATACAGAGGGAATTATGAATATTACTGAGGATGGTAAGGAGCAGAATCTTAAAGAAGCAGCTTCTGAAATCATTGGATATACTGTATCTATATTTGTTCCTGGAAAAGAGAAAGAGCTAGTACCTGCTAGATATAACTTAATATGTGACGCAAATTGGAGTAAATCAAAGACTCCTCCAAATAAAGATAGGCTTAAAGAGAAGAAACAAGATTTAACGAATGAAAAGGAACAGTTTTTCCTATCAAAAGAAGTTGGTTATAAACTAAATATGACAGAAAAAGCATTGGGTAGTGCTTTTTATTCGCTAAGCAAGACTAGTGATGGAGGGAAAACATGGGAGGCTATCAATCCAGACCCATTTAATAGAGGGATTGGTAGTATATCAGGAATAACTTTTATAAATGATAAACTTGGGTTTTTAGGAGCAGTTAGACCTTCTGGTAATGAGGGAGAGTTATATCGTACAGATGATGGAGGCCTATCTTTCAAAAAGGTAGATTATCCGCCTCATGAAGTGAAATTAGATCATACACAGTCTATAATAAGTCCTTTTGATTCTCCAGGTATGCCATATGAGAAAGATGGAGTTTTTAATATGTTAGTTGGACAAGGAGCAGATGGAGACTACAATGGCGATAGTAGTGCACTTTATCAATCAAAAGATAAAGGGGAGACATGGGAATTTGTAGAGGAAGTTAAAAAGAAATAGCGATTATTTCTTTCCAAAAAAGAAAGCCACTACACTACCAATTAGGTAGCACAGTGACTTTTAGACAAGGGAAGATTCATTAATTACGGATTAGGTAATCGAATGCACCTAAGGCTGCGTTCGCACCTGATCCCATAGAAATAATGATTTGTTTATATGGACTATTCGTACAGTCACCTGCAGCAAATACGCCTGGTACGTTTGTAGCGCCGTGCTTGTCTGTTACGATCTCACCACGAACACGTTCAACAGTGTCGCCTAACCAGTCTGTGTTTGGTACAAGACCGATTTGAACGAATACACCTTGAAGTTCAATGTGATGAACTTCTTCTGTTTCACGATCGATGTAAGAAATACCGTCTACTTTGTCAGTACCAGTGATTTCCTTCGTTTGAACGTTCTTTAGAACCGTTACGTTCGGTAGGCTGTAAAGGCGTTCTTGTAATACAGCATCAGCTTTTAGTTCTGGCATGAATTCAAGAACCGTTACGTGTTTTACGATACCTGCTAAGTCGATTGCTGCTTCAATACCAGAGTTGCCACCGCCGATAACTGCTACGTGTTTTCCAGTGAATAATGGACCGTCACAGTGAGGGCAGTATGCTACACCTTTGTTTTTGAACTCAGCTTCACCTGGTACGCCGACATTGCGCCAACGAGCACCTGTTGAGATGATTACGCTCTTACTTTTTAGAACAGCGCCGTTTTCCAGTTCCACTTCGATAAGTTCTTTCTTTTCTAAACGCTTTGCACGTTGCAAATTCATAACATCAATGTCGTATTCTTTTACGTGTTCTTCAAGGCTTGCTACGAGCTTAGGGCCTTCCGTGTGTTTTACGCTGATGAAGTTTTCAATGCCCATCGTATCCATTACTTGACCGCCGAAGCGCTCAGCAACAATACCTGTGCGAATGCCTTTACGTGCTGCATAAATGGCTGCACTTGCACCAGCTGGGCCGCCGCCAACAACAAGAACATCGTATGGATCTTTATTAGAAAGTTCTGATGCATCAGGGCCGTTACCCATCTTAGCAAGAATTTCTTCAAGTGTCATACGACCGCTGCTTAAGAATTCACCGTTTAAGTAAACAGATGGCACTGCCATGATATCTTTGCTTTCTACCTCTTCTTTAAATGCCGCACCGTCAATCATTGTATGTGTAATACTAGGATTTAGAACGCTCATTACGTTTAGTGCTTGCACAACATCAGGGCAGTTATGACAGCTTAGGCTGATGTAAGATTCAAAATGATATTCACCTTGAATGCTTTTTACTTGATCAATTACTTTTTGTTCAACTTTTGGAGCTCTTCCGCTAACTTGTAGTAAAGCTAACACTAATGAAGTAAATTCATGTCCTAGAGGGATACCAGCAAACGTTACGCCAGTGTCTTCGCCGATACGATTTACACTAAAGCTTGGTGTTCTCTCTAATTGTGTTTGTTCTACTGTAATTTTAGAAGACATAGTTGCTAGCTCATCAACTAGAGCTAGCATGTCTTTTGATACGTTATCGGATCCTGCACTTACTTTAAGTAGTACATCGCTTTCCAGTAGTTGAAGATATTGGGCTAATTGTGCTTTTATATCTGCATCTAGTATCATTTTGAGTATGCTCCTTAAATTTTGCCTACAAGGTCAAGGCTTGGTTTAAGTGTTGCAGAACCTTCTTGCCATTTAGCTGGGCAAACTTCACCTGGATTGTTGCGAACGTATTGTGCAGCTTTGATTTTGTTAACAAGGATGCTTGCATTGCGGCCGATACCATCTGCATTAATTTCCATAGATTGAATAACGCCGTCTGGGTCGATGATGAATGTACCGCGAGCAGCAAGACCTTCTGATTCAACTAATACGTTGAAGTTAGTTGTGATTGTGCGTGTTGGGTCACCAATCATAATATATTCGATTTTACCAATTGTTTCTGAGCTATCGTGCCATGCTTTATGTGTAAAGTGAGTGTCTGTAGAAACAGAATACACTTCAACTCCTAATTCTTTTAAAGCTGCATATTGGTTTTGTAAGTCTTCAAGTTCAGTTGGGCATACGAATGTGAAGTCTGCTGGGTAGAAACAAACTACGCTCCATTTTCCTTTGAAGTTTTCTTCAGTAACCTGGATAAATTCACCGTTGTGGTAAGCTTGAGCTTTAAATGGTAATACTTCTGTTCCGATTAATAACATAATAAAATTCCTCCTAAGTATATGTTCTGAGAATCATAGATTACTCAGTATGTATTTGTAGTTAAAATATAATAATTCTAATTCAATATTAATTATTATATAGAATTGTTTATTTTGTCAAGGGAAATGTTTGACGCATATTTTTTAAAAGCTATAATTAAAACTAGATATTTGTTTCAAAAAATTGTGATATATGGGTTGAAGTACTATTAATCTATTATTTTTATGGCTTTTAGAAAACGCTTACATTTAGGGTGGAGGGAGAAACCATGTCTAAGTTCACGAAGTATTTTTTGATGGAAGCTAGTGATGTTATACCGTATGTGATGGAAAAATTGTCGATGTTCGAGGGTGTAAAATATCTGCAGTGTAAGGAAATTGGAGATGGAAATTTAAATTATGTGTTTCGCGTTTGGGATGAAGATAAGGGGAATTCTGTCATTGTAAAGCAAGCAGGGGATACAGCGCGTATTTCTGATGAGTTTAAGTTATCGACGAATCGTATTCGGATTGAGTCAGATGTGTTGCAGTTAGAGGGGAAGCTGGCACCAAGACTTGTACCGAATGTGTATTTGTATGATGATGTCATGAATTGCTGCGTGATGGAGGATTTATCAGATCATACAATTCTGCGGACTGCGCTTATGAGTCATCAAATCTTTCCGAAACTTGCAGAGGATTTAACGACCTTTATGGTGAACACATTACTATTCACATCGGATGTGATCATGGATCATAAAGAAAAGAAAGAGCTTGTAAAAAATTATATCAATCCAGAGTTATGTGAGATTACAGAGGACCTCGTGTATTCTGAGCCATTTACTGATCATAATAAACGAAATGAGCTGTTTTCTTTAAATGAAGGCTGGATTCGGGAACATATATATGGCGATGATGAACTTCGCATGGAAGTAGCAAAGTTAAAGTTTTCGTTTATGACAAATGCACAAGCATTGTTACATGGCGATTTACATACTGGTTCTGTGTTTGTAAGAGAAGATTCTACAAAGGTAATTGATCCAGAATTTGCGTTTTACGGCCCGATGGGATATGACGTTGGGAACGTTGTGGCAAATTTAATATTTGCATGGGCAAATGCAGATGCGACAATGGTTTCAGGAGTAGAAAAAGATGTGTATATGAACTGGTTAGAGAGTACAATTATAGATGTAATTGATCTATTCTCTACGAAGTTTTTAGAAGCATGGGATGTTCATGTTACAGAGATTATGGCGAAGGAAGCAGGGTTTAATTGTTGGTATTTACAGTCTGTATTAAAAGATACAGCGTCTGTTACTGGTCTTGAATTAATTCGCCGTATTGTTGGATTAGCAAAGGTGAAGGATATGACATCTATTGCAGATGAAGAAGCTCGTGCCAGAGCAGAGCGTATTTGTTTACAAGCGGCAAAAACGTTTATTTTACACGCAAATACGCATAAAACAGGAAATGATTTTTTACAAACGCTAAAGGCAGAAGCGCTGTCACTTGGCGCAAAATAAGGAGAGAAGATAATGTCTGAACAATTAATACCGATTCAATGGAAAGAGGATGCTTTAGTTTTATTAGATCAGACCTTATTACCAAATGAAGTTGTCTATGAATCTTTTAAGGCGGCAGAAAGTGTCTGGGATGCGATTCAAGTGATGAAGGTGCGCGGTGCACCAGCGATTGGTGTTTCAGCAGCTTACGGCGTGTATTTAGGGATAAAAGACGTGCAAGAAGATTCGATGGAATTGTTTATCAATAAAGTACAGGAAGTATGTGCATATTTGGCAACGTCAAGACCGACAGCTGTAAATTTATTTTGGGCGCTTGAGAGAATGGAGAGTACTGCGAAGGAACATGCTCATTTATCGATTAGTGATTTAAAACAGAGATTGTTAGAAGAAGCAAAAATGATTCATAGAGAAGATGAAGAGATTAATCGCCAAATTGGCGAGCACGCACTTACGTTATTTCAAGATGGTATGGGTGTGTTAACGCATTGTAATGCAGGTGCTTTGGCGACGACAAAATATGGAACAGCAACAGCACCGATGTATTTGGCAAAAGAAAAGGGCTGGGATTTAAAAATTTATTCGGATGAGACGCGTCCAAGATTACAAGGGTCTACGTTAACAGCATTAGAGCTGCAGCGAGCTGGTATTGATGTAACAGTTATTACAGATAACATGGCAGCGATGGTCATGTCACAAGGGAAAATTGATGCGGTCATTGTCGGTTGTGACCGCGTGGCAGCAAACGGTGATGTAGCCAATAAAATTGGAACGTTAGGTGTATCTATTTTAGCAAAGTACTATAATATTCCGTTTTATGTAGCAGCGCCGACGCCAACAATTGATTTAAAAACGCCAACGGGAAAAGAGATTCCAATTGAAGAACGTGATGCGGCAGAAGTGATTAATCGCTTTGGACAATATTCAGCACCGCAAAATAGCAAGGTGTATAACCCAGCGTTTGATGTAACGCCGCACGAGAATATTACGGCAATTATTACAGAAAAGGGAATTGTACGCCCACCGTTTGCGGCAAACTTGGAAAAGTTATTTCAGTCATGATGAATAATCGAAACGATGGAACAACGGTTATTATAGCAAATGAGCAGTAAGAAGTGTTTCGCCGGGGAGGATGCATAGTATATGTTACTACAAAAAGAGAGAGAAGAAATTGTAGAGTATGGAAAGAAATTAATTACAAGTGGTTTAACAAAGGGGACAGGCGGTAACATTAGTATTTTTAACCGTGAACAAGGCCTTGTAGCAATGAGTCCAAGCGGATTAGATTACTTTGAAACAATGCCTGAAGATGTGGTCGTACTAAATTTAGATGGTGAGAGTATAGAGGGAACAAGAAAGCCGTCCAGTGAACTTGATATGCATCTCATTTTTTATCAAAAAAGAGATGATGTAAATGCCCTTGTGCATACACATTCTCCTTATGCAAAGACAATTGCATCATTAGGTTGGGAACTTCCTGCCGTTTCATATTTAATAGCATTTGCCGGACCGAATGTACGCTGTGCGCCTTATGAAACGTTTGGGACGAAAGAATTGGCAGAAGCAGCCTATGAAGGAATGATCGATCGCCGCGCCGTGCTACTTGCGAATCATGGATTAATTGCAGGTGGACATAATATGAAAATGGCATTTACAGTTGCGGAAGAGATTGAGTTTTGTGCACAAATTTACTATCAAACGAAATGCATCGGAGAACCGAAACTATTGCCGGAAGAAGAGCTGCAAGTATTAGCGGAAAAATTTGAGACGTACGGTCAAAAATAAATAAACTTCACTCAAAAGATTATGGAAGTAATTCGAATTTTTGGACCGCTGTAAAACTAGCTATTTGAAAGGTAAATAAAATATGTCAGATAATTTAAATGAAACAAGTAAAAAAATCAACAAAGTATATACTTTGTTCAGGCTGTGGAGAAGGTCTTCTCCACAGCCTGTTTTTGTGTTTGAACATGTCAACACTGATAAAAAGAGGAAAAGGAGAGATTTCTTATGATGGGTGCATTAAAAAATTATTGTGATGAACGTGTATCAGTTTCTGTAGAAGAGTTAGTTAACTACCCTTTCAAATTTATATAACTTTGATTGTAATTTCTTTAAAATACAACCCATCAGCAGAACTAATTGTTACTAAACTATTTCCTTTATTATCAGATGTGGTGAGTCCTTGGAATAGTGAACAAACAACTATATAAATAGAAATTAAAAAACGACATAAAACCATCTTTTTTAGGTGGATGAGAGCGTCTGGTCATGCATAGAAGCGGTCAGGGCCTTTTCCTGCCACATGCGAAGTTTAAACAAAGGGAGAAAGCGAGTGGAAGCTCCTTTTTGTCTGCATAGCAGCAATCTATATGTCGGAAAATCAAAATGGATTCATATATATTATTTAATGAGTTCAATAACAGATTTAATGCTACGGCGGGGAATTCATGGAGTGATTTAAGTTTGGCTTATACAAATGCGGCGGGAGAAATTGTCAAAACTCCTAATTCAGCTTGGGTAAGCTATGTAGCTGCAATTTTTATATTTTGAATGAATCTTACAGAAGCAGTTGCACAAGCTCAAAATACGAAGAAGATCTAGAGTTTTCATATGGCTAGTTCCTCAATGTACAATGTATGTGGTAAAGTTGATAGGGATAATAAAAGGAGTAATTTCTATTAAGAAAGGACTGAACACATTGTATTTAACGGTAAAAGAAGCAGCTGAATTTTTAAGTATGCCCGAATCGTATATCGAAAGCTTAATTCAACAAAAACGCATACGTGCTGTTCATGACGGAGAGCAGTATTTATTGAATAAAGAGCAGTTTAATACACATTTAGAACAAATGGAGAAATACAAAAAGTTAGTAGAAGAAATATTAAATGAACCAATTCCAGAAGATATGGATGTGAAAGATGAGGACTAGGAAGCATTTCCTAGTCTTTATATATGTGTTCATAACTATGGTGAACGAGTAATGGATTGGCCTCGATGAACATAATGATTGTTTGCGTAAACAATTTGTTATTTAAAAATATAGGATTGTAGGTTATAAGTATATCGCTATAATAAAAAAAGGTGGAAATTTTTTATAATCTATAAAGGAGTTTAATGTGGACCCAAGTACGATGTTATTTCAAGAAGAGCGGAAAAGTATGAAGCTATTTTTGTGGATGATGAATTGTACTTTTATATTCTTTCATTTTTTTAGTAAATTTTACGTTTTAGAATTTAATGATCTAAAAGAGATTATGTTAAGTGCTAGCTTATGCATCATTATTTTATGTATGTTATGGATAGGGATTTTCTATATGAAGAAGGGGAACCTGTATGCTGTAAAATATGTGTATTTAATAGGGTACTCAATAGGAGAATTTTGTAATAAATGCATTATACGCTTGTTCATATTATAAAAAAGGTAATTAAAGAAACAAAATATGGAAGTTGTATAAATATTGGCACTTACTTGATTTCCAAAAATCATATTCTTATATATATTGCAGATGAGAGATGTGAAATAAGTAAAAAGAAGCTGGAAAATAGTATGGATATTTTCGGAGTAAAGAAAGCGAGTGATTTTGGTTTAGGCTTAATGGCGGTATATAAAATTGTTGTTGTCGATAAAGGAGTTTTAATATGGACAAAGCTCATATTCTTATACAAGAAGAAGTGAAAGCATTAAAACTTTTTTTAAGTTTATTTTATATAACCTTCTTTTTGAATGACATCTTGTATTATTATTTTTATCCGAAAGTACAAATGGGAGATAGCAGTATCGGCTTTCCGGAAGGTAGTTTAGGGTTCTGGATGTATGCTTTTATGTTTTTATTATTGTTAATCTCTATCTATTTTACAAAAAAGAAACATATATACTTAGTAAAATATATTATTTTTATAGGGTATATTTTGAGTGATTTGATTAACAATATACTCATTTATTATGGCACTATAAAACCATTTGAAAGTGATAATGTAGTAGAACCGTTTTTATTGTTATTTTCTCCTATTTTTGTGAATAAACGCTATTGTTGGGTCGTGTCACTTGGAATTATTGGAAAGTATACCTTGTTAGGAATTGTATTACATACACCAATTGTGATGATACCTATTATGCTATGTATGACTTTTGCAACGATCGCGTTTATTCTGTTAACACGCTTTCAATCGTATGTATGTACAATTAAAAACATGTTTGAAGAAGCACAACAAGCTGAAAAATTAGCAGTCATCGGAAAAATGGCGGCTACGATTGCACATGAGATACGCAATCCATTAACATCACTAAAAGGTTTTACGCAGTTGCAGAGAGAAAAACATCCTGAAGATGCAGCGTACTATAACATTATGGTGCAGGAGATTGAACGTATGAATGCGATTGTTAGTGAATTGATGGTTCTTGGAAAACCGAAACAGAGACAATATGCATTACATAATATAAAAGATATTTTATCTTATGTAATTTCGATTGTAGAACAGCCAGCTTTTCAATATGGTATTACCATCTCGGCGGTGTTTGCTAAAAATCTATCCTCTATACAGTGTGATGAAAAACAGATGAAACAAGTATTTCTTAACATTATTAAAAACGCGATCGAATCTATGCCTGAGGGCGGTAATATTATTGTGGAAGCAAATGTAGTTCATGAACAGATTGTAGTGAGTGTGACTGACGAAGGGTGCGGGATCAGTAAAGAGAAAATAGATAAAATAGGTGCAGCTTTTTATACGACAAAGGAAAATGGAACAGGTTTAGGGTTAATGGTTACATACAAAATTCTTGAAGAACATCACGGTGAAATGGAGTTTGAAAGCACACCTGGTGTTGGAACAAAGGTAAATATTAAGCTACCGGTAGGAAAAGAGAATTAAATATATGTGGAAAAACTCTTCTTTCATATTCTAGAAAGAAGAGTTTTTTGTAATTTTGAATGAAAATACTTGAAATAAAAAGCTATTTTAATGTTATGCAGAATACACGATGAAGCTCCCTTTGTTTTCAATCGCCTGTGGCAGAAAAAGGCCCTGACCGCTTCTATACATAGCCAGATGCTCTCGCCCAACTAAAAGGGGTACTGACGCGGTAAAACGTGGATTTTATACACTAAGGATATGCAGGATTTCATGTAAGCTACAAGAACGGTTTGAACTGTCAAATGCTGTTGTGACAGGAATATATGGAATCCTGCATACAGTGGAGGGAACAGAAGGATGGCAAACTCTTGGTATGAATGGATTCCTGAGATTTGATTACTGCTTATAATGAGACGTTATGTCAACCGATCATGAATGCGGTATACATATTATATTTTATCTATCTTGCGTAAAGAAAATTGTAATATAATAGAAATAACATTATGAATTATACAGGAGATATAAATGAAAAAATTTTTAATTAGTTATGCTGCAAGTCTGTTTGCTTTTGTTTTCGGATGGTTCTTGATTTCATATATTTTTAATCCTATCTTTATTCACCCGGACGTTTTATTTGGATTCATTAAAACTATCGTCACTTATGGTAGTATACCAGCTCTTATAGCTTGTCTAATTGGGGAAGTCTTATATAGGAAAATCAAACGATGTAGAAAATTGCAATTTGGAATTCCTGTATTTATAGGACTAGCAGTTATCTATACACTTACACCATTTCTTTTTATGTTTACTTTTTCTTTTTCACATTTCTTTTATTTCGTTGCACCTGTTATTATGGGGTCCTTAGCTTTTTATTTAGTACGTAGAAACTTCCGTTAACAAATTTTATGTAAATAAGCCATCCATATGGACGGCTTATTGTATTTTTTGCTTAGCGTGGGGGGGGCTGAAATGCTGGCGGTACCCCATGCCCATCAAGTTAAAATCTCATACCACCCCCAGAACGAAAATTTTGTGCATTTTTGGGGATAACTCGTTCTTTTAGCCTGATGACGATGCGTCAGTACCCCTAAAAGAAAAGGGTTTTATGTTGTCTTTTTAATTTGTATTCATAGGTAGGTATTCACCTATTCTTTCTTACTTGCATATCGTAGCTTATGTAGTGAAACTGCTTACAAGGGAGTGAAAGGCAGTGACAGGAAACATAAAAAATTATTATGCGGGCGGTAATACAGCAAGGGGATTTTACAGTTTGTATGAAGAGAACCTAACGGGATTGGACCGGTTATTTATTCTAAAGGGCGGGCCTGGAACAGGGAAATCTTCACTGATGAAGGCGATTGGTCGTGAGTGGGTGAAGAAAGGGTACGATATTGAGTTGTTACATTGTTCATCTGACAATCATTCAATTGATGGTGTGATCATTCCGGCGTTAAAAGTTGGGATTGTTGATGGAACGGCACCGCATGTAATTGAACCGAAACTGCCAGGTGTTGTAGAAGAGTATGTAAACTTAGGAATAACTTGGGATTCTGTTGAACTTAGGAAACAGAAAGGTGAGATTGTGCATTATACATCAGAAGCGACTCATGCGTTTCAGTCAGCTTATGCGTGCTTTAAGACGGCGCTAGAGATTCATGATGAATGGGAGAAGTTTTATATTGACCACATTGATTTTGAAAAAGCGAATGAATTAACAAAGCAGCTCATACAACAATTTTTTGCTGATAAAACGTGTACGAAAGCAGCAAATGTGAAGCATCGTTTTTTAGGTGCAGCAACGCCAAAAGGCGCAGTTGATTTTGTTCCGAATTTAACGGAAGATGTACCGAAGCGTTATTTTGTAAAAGGGCGGCCTGGTTCTGGAAAATCGACGATGTTAAAGAAATTAGCGGCGGCAGCTGAAGAGAAAGGATTCGATGTTGAAATCTATCACTGCGGCTTTGATCCAAATAGTCTTGATATGGTCATTGTCAGAGAACTTGGCTTTGCCATTTTTGATAGTACAGCACCGCATGAATATTTTCCGACCCGTGAGAGTGATGAAATCATCGATATGTATGAGCTTATTATTGAACCAGGAACAGATGAGAAATATGCAGTAGAAATTCAAGATGTATCAAGACGCTATAGAGAGAAAATGAATGAAGCGATGTCCTATTTAGCAAAGGCAAAATCTGTGCGTGATAAACTAGAGAAAATTTATATTGCGGCGATGGATTTTGAAAAAGTGGATGCATGCAAAGATGAAATTCAAGCGGAGTTTGAGAGAATTGCAGAACTTGTTGCCGAGCAGCAAAAGTGAAGAAAAGGAGCTGACTTGAAAAAGGATTAATGTCAGCTCCTTTTCGTGCATTTAGAATGTGGAACATTGTCGAGGTGTCTTTATCTTGTGTCGAATCGCCGATATATCGAAAAAATCGCTGATATATTGCAAAAAATGGTCGATATATTGGTTCTGTCAAGAAGTCTGTGTAAATTAATGAGACTTAGTACTTAGGTCTATCCAGTATTTAGTTATATGTTTTTTTCTCTTAGGGGAGGAGGAGTGA
>NZ_JAVBXD010000065.1 GCF_030756675.1 Bacillus multifaciens | reverse complement strand
ATTCCTACTTTCAGTCAATCAGTTGTTGTTATCAAGTTGATAACCCTCCTACTTCATGCTTACACATTTATAAGGAAACGTGTCGCGCAAATAACACTTTTATATGCAACCCGTACACACTTTTGACACATTCACTATCGCTATATCCTGAAAATTCGTGATAATATTAATTTGTTGAACATGCCAAATTTCGACATTGCTCGATAATAATATCTCCCTTAGTAAATCCCTGTCCCCCAGGGATTTTTCCTTTTATTCATTACTTTTTATTTCACTAAATTTTTATCCTGAACAACATTGTCATCAAAGTAATTGTGTTTTCCGCTCATCAACACGAGTTACCTTCGCAGCTAAAATTATAAACTTGTAAAATATAGAACAAAAAAATACGGCTGTGAATCTACCACAGCCGTGCTAATTATCCTTAATATTTCCCCTTCTTCTCCTTCTCCGCACGAACAAATTCATGAAACATCTTCATTAACGCCCGCTTCTCAATACGCGATACATAGCTCCGCGATATACCTAGTGCCTTCGCAATCTCGCGCTGCGTTTTTTCTTTCTCCATGCCAAGACCAAATCGGTTCACAATGACTTCTTTTTCCCGTTCATCTAATATATCAATGTACTCTTTAATTTTCTCAAGTTCCATACTCAATTGAATCGTATCGATTACATCTTCTGATTCTGATTTTAAAATATCAATTAAGGAAATCTCATTCCCTTCTTTGTCCTGTCCAATTGGGTCATGAAGAGAAACGTCTTTTTTCGTTTTCTTTAATACACGTAAATGCATTAAAATCTCATTTTCAATACAACGAGCTGCATATGTTGCGAGTTTTGTTCCTTTTCCTTGCGAATAGCTTTCAATTGCTTTAATTAAGCCAATCGTACCGATGGAAATTAAATCTTCTGCATCTTCTCCTGTATTTTCAAATTTCTTCACAATATGTGCCACAAGACGTAAATTATGTTCGATGAGGAGATTTCTTGCATGCGCATCCCCTTGCTCCATAAGCTCTAAGTATTTCCTTTCCTCATCAGGCGACAACGGCTGTGGAAATGCATTATTTTTGACATACGATACAAAAACAAACATTTCACGAATCATATATCCAATTGCGGCGAACAGACTCAACCTCTTCACCTCCGCAAAAATAGTGGTCTTTACTATATGTATGTCGGCGAGGGGGTGTTTGTGTCTGTACAGCTTTATAGACAAAGCGAAAAACATTCCTTATCTAAATACAGTCATTTCAAACTTTCCACCAAATTGCTTTTCCTGTACTCGCATCTATATAGCGAATTTCTCGTCTATTGCTATAATCCCCATTGTACTCTTCATTGTTTTCTACTGTTGTTTGACTATAAATAAGTCGATACTGAGGGGGCTCTTGTTCACTTTCCTCAAACCACCTTAATTCTGCCTGAAGGGAATGGCAATATCGCTCTAACGCTTGCTCTTCACTCACTTTCGCTTCCTTGTCATAAGTGAGCAGCTTTTGAATAAGACTTTGCGGCGTACCACTATACGCTCTTATGTGGCCGGTTTCTCCATCTACAACGACGCGCACCAGCTCACCTTCTATTCGAACACCATTTACATATACGTAAAAATGAAAGTGTCCTGGATCTTCTTCAGCTGGATCATCTTGATTGCTCCAAACGCGAAGATGTTGCTCATAATTTGGAAGAACCTTTCCTAGAAATTGCAGCGCCTTTTCAAAACATTGTTCACGAGTTAATACAGGTTTTCCGTGGCGGTTTCCCCATTCATTGTATTCAAGCAACTCATTTGTTTCTTTATCCGTTTTCACGATAATCGACATTTCATACTGAAACATATGAAACGTTTTCTTCCAGTACGCATCGAAAGATTTGTCATTTCCTTCTGCATCCTCTTGTTTATCTGGTAACTTCGCCCAAACAATTGTCTTCTCTGCTTTCCCTTCTTCTTCACGTACTTTCGTCATGACATTCTTATCAATATTCAATAACCGATCAATATTTTCTTCTAGTTGCGGTTTCTCACTTAAAGCTGGCAATTCTTTTGTTTCAATCACATAATGATTACGATCATGCCAGTCTTCTCCAGTATGTACATCAATAAAAGCATGTGCAGGAATCGGTTCATATACAAGATAATAACCTTCTTCTATTTCGCCATCCTCCCATTCAAACAACGAATTCGAAAGCTGGATAAAGACAGGCTCCATACTCTGTCTTCGCTTCAACTGCTTTGTCACAACTTCTTTCTCCACAATAGAACTAGGCCACGATGGTTTTTTCTTTATGCCCTCGTTTCTAAATTTAATAACATTCCCATCTACATCAACTTCTACTACAAAACCTGTTCGAGGTAATGAATATCCACTTACTTCCTGCCTATATTCAATCACTATACTCTCTTTTCTTTCATTTATATAAATAACTGTACATTCTTTATATGTATGCGGTGCATGCTGCTGCAAAAATGCATCCGCAATGATTTTTCCTTGCTCTTTACTTACACTTAGCTTCTTTGAGGCGCATTCTTTATGTATAGATAATTCCATTAACTCTCCTGTTTCTTTTCGGAAACAAACTTGAATGTATCCTTCAGGATTCTCCTGTTTCTCCCACCATAATAAATGAACACCTTCATTTAGTTTTTCATCATCAACAACAAGTATATAATCATGTGGAATTGCAACGATATGTGCTACTTGTTGCACTCTTTTCCTATCTACTTGATTCATCATATTCCCCCTATGGTAAAAAATACATTTATATCATATCACACAAAATTATCTTTTTTTTGTATAAATGGGATTAGTAGGAATTATGGATTCCCTAAAAAGATCGTAATCCCTCCCAACAAAAAAACGACTAGAATTCCTAGTCGTCTACTTCGTTTCACGATGCAATGTTACTCGCTTTAACCGCGGGCAATATTTTTTTAGTTCAATACGTTCTGGGTTATTTCGCTTGTTTTTCTTTGTAATATAGCTTCTATGCATGGCCAGATGCTCTCGTCCTCCTCTAAAAAAAGGGGTTTTTATGTCGTTTTTTTAACTTGGATATATACTTGAATTGTAGTTTTATCACTTTTCCTAATTAGAGAGTAAAAGTACCTCAAAATCAAAGCGTATTGAAAATAATACAAAAAAGACAAAAAACTGAAACAATTAGTTCATACGAAATTCACATCAATCGATTAGTATAAGGAGTATACAGAGTTTACATACAATAAATTCCATAACAAAGGAGGGACATGTAATGAAAACACGTTATCGCTTTATGATCTCATCATTCGCAGCATGTGCGTATATGATTTGGTATTTAGTATAAACAACCTTATTTTCCAAATAAGAAAAAGGTGTGTAGAAAATGGAGTATAACCAAACAACAGTTGACTATTGGAAAGCATTTGTATTACCGTATACATTTGCTCTTGAAGAACTGAAAACAAAATTCGAAATTATGAACCGGGAAGCTCAGTTTCTAGAAGACTACAACCCGTTTGAACATATAAAAACACGATTAAAACAACCAAAAAGTATTATTAAAAAGCTAGAACGAAAAAACTTAGCACCAACTGTCGAAAACGCCCAACATCAGTTATTCGATATTATCGGTATTCGAATTACATGTTGTTTTGTGGAGGATATTTATTATTTAAAAAAAGTGATAGAAAAACGAACAGATATGGAAATCGTAGAAGTTAAAGATTATATTGAAACGCCAAAACCAAACGGCTATAAAAGTCTCCATATGATTATTAAGTATCCATTAGCATTAAATTCAGGAACACAAGATGTTTTTGCAGAAATACAATTACGCACATTAGCAATGGATTTCTGGGCAAGTTTAGAACATAAAATGTACTATAAATATGAAGGAAATATCCCTGAGTATTTAAAAAATGAATTACATGATGCTGCTATGAAGGCTGAAGAACTAGACAATAAGATGGCATCTATCCGTCAAGATATTGATGAAATTGAAGCGTGTTCCGAGCGCATTTTATTACCTGTGTAAAAGAAGTTCTCTATTTTAGAGAACTTCTTTTTTATCCCGCTATTCGTGGGCAGTAAAGGCTGGAAAAGAGCAGAGAAGAAAACTGCCCGTAAAAGTCTGATTGGGCGGGCTTTCCATCAGTGGGGGATGAAGCCCCCCACTGATGGAAGTTTCACTTTATCCTTCCCCAATCACACGCACATCTTCTATCTTCCATACATCATTTTCTTTCCCTACGGTGTAACGCACTTTCTTTTGAATAGATTCTTCTTTCTCTTTTGTTTCTACAACAGCATACTCTCCTTCAAAGTTTTCTACATTAAAATCCACTAGGGCGATTTTTTTATTCTTATTTTGAAACTTTGCTTGTTTTTGAGCTTTTGTATCCTCTAATCCTAATGATTTCGTTGAAAATAGTGCCATATGCCCTGCAAAGTCTTTCTCATTTATTGTTTGAATATAGGACTCTATTACCTTTTTAATTGCTTGTTCTTCTTTCTCTGGTATAAGCTTTGTTATCTTTTTATTTTTTTCTTCTTTATAAACCGTTTCTTCCTTTTTTATTGTATCTTTTTGCACTTTTTCTTGTGAGCTGCATCCGCATAATTGAAGACTTATGATCCCTACAATTCCCACTGTCTTTAGTATTCTTTTCATCTCTCTCCTCCAAAAAGAAAAAGCAAGGCAAAGAAGCCCCGCTTTTTCTCCATATTAGCGTCGACCTTTATTTGGGTCACCGCCGCCAATAATATCAAATACACGTTTTGCTAAATTTGTATTTTCTTGAACACCAGCAAATAAGTATTTTCCTGGTCCAAATGCATAGACACCAACATCTTCACCAGTATGCCCCTCTGTTGTCCATCCTGTGTAAGAACGCTTATTAAAGATTGCTTCAATTGCATTATCAATTTTTGTCACGTCTTTTGACGGTGCAACATCATTTACTGACTTCATTTCTTCTGGTGTTAATTCTAAATCAATATACTTTTTCAATGTTTCTTCAACACTCGCTCCTTTAGCGATTTCAGCCGCCATAAAGTCAGGTGTACGTTTTGCTGCTTTAATTGGTTTTACATCAAAGTTGTACTCACCTTTTGTTCCAAGAGAGAAGCCGCCAGTAGAATGGTCAGCAGTTGCGACAACTAATGTATGTTTATCTTTTTTCGCAAACTCAATTGCTGCCTTAAATGCTCTTTCAAAGTCTTCCATTTCACTCATCGCTGCAACTACGTCATTATCATGACCAGCCCAGTCAATTTGGCTACCTTCTACCATTAAGAAGAAACCATTTTTGTTTTTATTTAAACGATCGATCGCTGCATTTGTCATTTCTTCTAAAGAAGGTGCTTTATCATTGCGGTCAATCATCTTATCGAAACCACCTGGTGCAAATAAACCAAGAATTTGGTCACTCTTATCATTTAATAATTGCTGACGATCCGTTACATAGCTATAACCATCTTTTTTAAATTCTTCTGTAAGATTGCGATCTTTTCTTACAAAGTTATTTACACCGCCGCCAAGAAGAACGTCTACTTTATGCTTACCGTTAATTTTTTCATCGAAGTAATCATTTCCAATTGCATCCATATTTTTTCGACTCACATCATGTGCACCGAAAGCTGCTGGCGTTGCATGCGTAATTTCAGAAGTTGCAACTAAACCTGTAGATTTCCCGCGTTCTTTCGCTTGCTCTAGTACTGTCTTCACGTTTGTTTTATCATTATCCACCGCTATAGCTGCATTATATGTTTTAACCCCTGCTGACATTGCAGTAGCTGCAGAAGCTGAGTCTGTAATATTTTGATGCTCATCTTCTGGATATGTAACCTGTGTTCCTACAAGGTGTTTATCAAATTCCGTTTGCTCCATTTCAAATGTTTTTGGGTTATCCTTCATATAACGATGTGCTGTCATATAAGAAGGTCCCATTCCATCTCCAATTAAGACAATGACATTTTTAATCTTTGCATCATTCTCTTTTTCATCCGCCTTAATGACATCTGAACGCGTCATATTCCATGTGACAACGGAAGTAAGTGCTAACGATGAAACAACTGCAAATGGCCATGCTTTCTTCATAAATTTTTTCACTTTATAAGTCCCCCTAAATTGTTAATTCATTTCCCATTACCCACTGTAATGGAAAACTGTTAAGGTAAAATTAGAAAAATGTAAATGTTTTGTTAATTGTTGGTGATTATCGTTACAATGTGTATTTCTTTGTCGCTTTATTTCTTGACCTTGCATTATTTTTTCATGTGAAACTGAATGTTTTAAATTCATATGCTAAAATGGATTAGCACATGGAAATATAAGGGGGATAATATATGAAAGTAAAAATATTAAATCAATCTGATATTTCACAGCTATTATCTCTTTGTGATGCTGTAGGATGGTTACACGATATTTCGTTTATGAAGGAACAATTCGAGACCTTCCTTTCCGTCGGTACTTTATTTGGGCATGATAACGAAGGTCAGCTCGTCTCTTGTATTGCTGTTTTTCCATATAAAACAGGATTTACTTCTCTTGGTATGCTTATTGTGCATCCAGATTTTCAGCGAAAAGGATTAGGAGGTTCTTTATTAAATATTTGTATGAAAGAGGTCCCGCCATTACAACCTGTTACACTCATTGCAACGGATGCTGGTGCTCCTTTATATCATGCATATGGATTTACTACAGTTACTTCTATTCATCGACTAGAACGAAATAGGACAACAATAACACCGGTTTCCTTTCCTACTCATACAATCACCAGTCAAGATCTTAACGCACTCATTCAATTCGATTACATAGCAAGCAGTGCTCATCGCCCTCAACTGTATTCAGTTCTGTTACATAGAGCACACCTTGCATTAAAAATAGAAAAAAATGATAGACTCGAAGCTTTCGCGTTATGTATCCGAAAAGGAGATACCTTATGTGTTACTCCCCTTATTGCTAGCAATGAAGAGGATGCCTTGCATTTACTGCTATCCATATGTAACAAATGGAACGGAACCGTTCGTATTGATGTTCCACATACACAAAAAAGCTTTAGAGATAAACTGTTATCATTTGAGTTTGAAGAAACGCTGCTTTCTCCTTTCATGATCAAAAACGGAGAAGCTCTCCCTGGTAAGCGTGATTTTATATTCGCCATGATGGATGCAGCACTATGCTAGAAAGGGGAAAACATTTTGAAACGATGGAAGCTTTACATGCTCAGTTGTATTATTCTCACAACATTAACGAGCTGCAGTACAATCGAAAAGCAAACAAAACAAGCAACTCACGTAAAAGAAACAATTGAAACGAAACTAGAAACGAAAGAAAAAATGATTGAAATTGATGGACAAACTATTTACTTCAAACAAATCGGTAAAAATAAACCACCTTTACTTATGCTTCATGGATTTGGAGGTTCATCAAATGGATTTAGTGATATTTATCCCGATTTAGCAAAAAATCATACCGTTATCGCTGTCGATATTTTGGGTTTCGGTCATTCCTCAAAACCGATGGATTTTCGTTATTCCTTTCCAAACCAAGCGAACTTATATTATAAATTAATGAAAAAATTAGGCTATGATACATTCGCTATATTAGGACACTCTATGGGCGGAGAAATTTCTTTAAATTTAACGTACTTATACCCAGATGCAGTAACTCACCTTATTTTAACGGATGCAATAGGAGCAGAAACTTTACAGCACGGGAAAGGATCTCCAAAACCCAAATTATCAAATGATTTAAATACAGTCTCTACTCCGAAAGAATTTCGCGAAGAAGAGGTAAAGAATAATCGTGACGATACAGCACATCATGACGAGCTCGGCAAAATGTGGCCGCGTCGTTTACGCCTTAACGCAGATGAAATCCAATTGCCAACGTTACTTATTTGGGGAAGACACGATCAAAGCGTTGCCTGGCAAAAAGGCGAAACGTATCATCAATTCTTAAAAAACAGTACATTTCATATTATCGAAGAAGGTGAACATGCACCGTTTCGTCAACAGCCGAAAGAGTTTATGCAGTATGTTGATGAATTTTTTAAACAACACCCTAATACTAAATAACAGACATCAAACATATACCTGCAAGAGAAACGTGCTAATTTAAATTAGCACGTTTTCTTATTACGTATATAATTGAAATGTCCTCGTTTCGTCATCTAACAAATTTGCTTCTTCAAATGCAGCATAAATCGTTTGTTCATGGTTCATCATTCCATAAAACAAACGGATCAAGAACATTAGCGCAGCATTCCCATCTACATAATCTATTGA
The DNA here is from genome assembly GCF_030756675.1 of Bacillus multifaciens. Lineage (GTDB taxonomy): Bacteria > Bacillota > Bacilli > Bacillales > Bacillaceae_G > Bacillus_A > Bacillus_A multifaciens. The sequence continues at coordinate 5,535 of NZ_JAVBXD010000065.1, read as the reverse complement.
ACCTATATACACGTTCGCACCGCTATTTAAAAATGCTTCTGCTAATGCTTTATCCCCTAGTGTACATCCACTATTTATAACACTTCTATGATGTAATCTTGCATACTGCTTCACTTCTGCTACACCAAAATTACCTTTTGGTTCATTCTCCTCATACACATCTTCTCCGAGCTCATCCATGATGAATTCTCCTTCATCGCCATGAAAACATAACACAATATACTCCATATCTTCATATAAACTTTTTCCAGAAAGAACATCGATAAAATCTTTTGGCCTTCCAATATAATATGTCACCACTCTTGCTCCAAAATACTCAAGAGCTTCTCGCAACGCTTGACCTTCCTTACCAGAATCATAGCCAATTACTAATGCAACATTCATTGAAATTCCCCCATATCTTATAGTTTTATCTCGTATACCCCGGTCTCCTCTAAAAAATCTTCCCTCGTCAACACCTGGTTCATCACATATTGCCTATATGCTGTAATCGTTCCATCATGAGAAACAATTGCCACACGTGATACTTCTAACGTTTCACACCATTCTATGAAGCTACTAGCAGCTTTATAAAATGCAGACTCTACAATCGTATTAATCCCATTTCTCCATAACTCTTCATTCCGTTCTTCTGCTAATAAAAATTGAGGAAATAACTGTTGAACATTCTTTTGACTTAACATCTTGTCACAAGGCAATGTTCTTGCTCCTTCTCGATATGGAAAAATACGTGGTGAAATATACGGATGAACAACTCTCCTACAAGCAACTTGCTCACTCCATATCGTAGCTGTCTGTAATGTTCGGATCGTTGGGCTTGCAATCAATATATCACTCTCACATAGAGACAGTTTTTCTCGCAGTGCTAATGCCTGCTCTCTCCCTTTATCTGTAAGGGATGGGTGTTCCATTCGCAAACTGTCTGGCAGATTGTTTGTATGCTCTCCTTCTCCGTGCCTTACAAAAATAAGCTTCATATAAAAACCCTTTCTATTTCATATTAAAACGAACTCTCTCCTTCACTTTATCCTTCTCCTCTTTACAAAAAAATCCTCTCTTTATGTAAAAGAGAGGATCAACGTATATATAAATTTAAGGGGGAAACAGAGTAAGATAGTTCCAACCTTACAGGAGTTAAGCATCTATACAACGAATGTAATACGTTACATAAAAATAGAAATGAGTGATAACAATGATTCGCGAAATTATAGAAGCAGAGGCAGCTCCTTTTTTGAAACTATGTCAAACCATTGATCAAGAAACAGATTTTATGTTATTTGAACCTAATGAGCGAAACTTTACGATTGAAAAGCAAAAATCTATGATTCAATCTCTTCTCTCTCCTCATAATTCAACGCTTCTAGTAGCAGAGAAAGATGAGCAACTTGTTGGATATATAATTGCTCGAGGCGGAGCAGTAAAGCGAAAGCAACATGCTGCATATTTAGTCATTGGCGTACTTCAGCAATATGGCGGTCAAGGAATCGGTACACAATTACTTCATGAAATTGAAAGATGGGCCCGCGCACAACAATTACTGCGTCTAGAATTAACAGTCATGTCTCATAACGAAAGAGCGATTGCATTATATAAAAAGATGGGATTTGTTATGGAAGGTGAAGCAGTATATGGTGTAATTGTTGATGGACAGCCCAGAAATGAATATTATATGGCGAAAATCTTATAAAAGACTTAGGTGATCCAAAGTGAACTCTTTTTTTATCGAATTTTACCTCATTCACAATATGAAATTCAATGGATACAACGCTGCATAAATGCCGAAAAATCTATGACAAACTATACACTCTTTTAATATGCGTCTCTTCCAACAGAGAACGCATATTTTATTCTTTTACCGATACTACATTTTCCCAATCTCGTTTCTCATAATAGTTTGCTGCTTCGTCTATATTGTGAATCCATTTTCTCGCTTGTGAACCGTCTGCATTGGCAATCCACATATCAGCTTGCTCTCCGTTAGAGCGTATCCATAGGATTTGATTTTTGTGTGTAATATAGTATGGATAATAATCTCCGTATCCTTTTGATGGGGTTGTTATTTGAAGTTGCTGTGCATTCGCAACATTGATTTGATATAGTGAAGGCTTTGGACGTTGCTTTGGATCATTGGACCACTTTGCTTCCTTTGCTCTGGAAATTGTAATCAAAGTATTATCGTTCCAAGTAAAATCCCAATCAACATAACCTCTTGGAGTGAAAGTAGTTTGCTTAAAAGCAGGAAGATCTTTTAATTTTAAATGTTTATTTTCGACGATAAAGCGTCCTTCTCCTTCTATGTATGCAAGAATATTTTTTGACGGGGCCCATTGAAACCACTTTGGATTCGCGATATGTTCTCCTTTTGTTACCTGCTTTTCTTTTCCATTTATTTTTATCCAAAGATTATGATTACGAATAAAAGCGACTTGTACTGGTACACTTTCCGCATAACTACTTGAAACCGCGCCAAAGAAAACAAAAACAAATATGAAAAACTGAAACAGATTCTTAAGCATATGAATACCTCACTTTATAAGCTTTGCAATTCTCTGCATTCCTTTTATGAAAAATAGCATGCTAATTCCCCATGATGAGCCGGAAAGTCCAATATAAAGTGAATTATATTCCGACCCAAACCTCTCTCCAACAGGCGGTTCTTGTAAAATATGTATCCAAGCTGCAATCCCAAAACTTAGAAATATAAGATGACTAAAAAACCATCCATATACACTACATTTTGTTTTCCACCATAGCAGTGCAGCAATAACAAAAGACAACATTAAAAAGATTGTTGCCCCGTGTATTAATAATGCTAATATCTCTTGCTCCATTGCCATAATTATCCCCTATCTTTTTCTTATAGCATTTCGCTACTCAACCGAAGAGTATGCAACATTTATTAAAAACAAATCTTTATCACGTTCACCTAAAAAAATTACAAGTGAGTTAGTACTACAATTTTTTTTATTTGCACCAAAAGAAATGTTAAACAATTCGGAATCTTGTGATAAAATTAAAAGCGCTTACATCATTTTGAAAGGAGTGATGTGCAATACCACATGTAACATCTTATTTTTTCATTTAAAAGGAGGATGTATATATGACAAAAAAAACAGAAATTCCATCACATTTAAAACCGTATGTATCAAAGCAGCATTACGATCAATACACACCAGTTGATCATGCTGTATGGCGCTACATTATGAGACAAAATCATAACTTTTTAAAAGACGTTGCACATCCAGCTTATGTAAACGGATTGCAATCTTCCGGGATTAACATAGACTCCATTCCAAAGGTAGAAGAAATGAATGATTGTTTAGCACCGAGCGGTTGGGGCGCTGTTACAATTGACGGATTAATTCCTGGCGTAGCATTCTTTGATTTCCAAGGACATGGCCTTCTTCCCATTGCGACAGATATTCGCAAAGTGGAAAACATTGAGTATACACCAGCTCCAGATATCGTTCACGAAGCAGCTGGTCATGCCCCCATTTTACTCGATCCTACATATGCAAAGTACGTGAAATTATTTGGGAAGATTGGAGCAAAAGCTTTCTCTACAAAAGAAGAACACGAATTATTTGAAGCGATTCGCCAATTAACGATTGTAAAAGAAAGCCGCACATCTACTCCAGAAGAAGTTATAGCAGCGGAAAAAGAAGTAGCAGAAAAACAAAAGCATATTTCCGGTCTATCAGAAGCAGAACAAATCTCACGTCTATTTTGGTGGACAGTAGAATACGGGCTAATTGGCGATCTGCAAAAACCAAAAATTTACGGTGCTGGTCTCCTTTCCTCTGTTGGTGAAAGTAAGCATTGTTTAACTGATGCAGTCAAAAAAGTACCTTTCTCCATTGAAGCATGTATTCAAACAACTTACGATGTAACGAAAATGCAGCCGCAACTCTTTGTTTGTCAGTCGTTTGAAGAACTTATTGATTCACTTGAAGCATTCTCAAAAACAATGGCATTCAAATTAGGCGGTACAGAAAGCTTAGATAAAGCACTCCGCTCTGAAAATATAGCAACAGTAGAACTAAACAGCGGATTGCAAATTACAGGAACGCTCGCTGAAATCATTAAAGATGAAAACGGCGAAGCAATTTATATGAAAACAAATAGCCAAACGGCATTAGCAATTCACCATACACAATTGCAAAATCACTCTACAGCTGTACATCAAGACGGTTTCGGTACACCAATTGGCTTATTGCAAAATGATCTCGCATTAGAGTCTTGTACTGATGAAGAATTACGCACATTAGGAATCATTATTGGTAATAGGGCTGAGCTTATTTTTAAAAGTGACGTACACGTAACAGGAACAGTAAGCGATATAATTAGAAATAAGGAAAAAGTCGCTGTTATTTCGTTTACAAATTGTACAGTAACACTGAAAGACCGCTTATTATTTGATACATCATGGGGTACATTTGACATGGTAGTTGGTTCGGCTATTACTTCTGTATTCCCTGGGGCAGCAGATCCAGCAGCATTCTTCCAGGTGGATGACGAAGAAGAAACAACACCTGCACCTCGTATTCAATCAGAACTAGAAAACATGTACGAAACAGTTCGTAACATTCGGGGTGACGGTTCACTACATGAGCAGCACACAGAACAGCTTGTCGCGATTTATCACGTACTAGAACGATTTTATAAAAAAGAATGGCTATTGCGACTTGAAATTTTAGAGTTGTTACAAGAACATAATGTGGAGAAGCCAGAACGTGCAACATTGTTTCAACAACTTTCATCCTTTACAGATAATGAAGCTGTGCAGCGTTTAATCAATAATGGACTTGCTTTACTCCCAATAAAGGATGTGAAAAATAATGCAACGACTAACTAATGAAGAAGTACAAGAAGAGTTAATGAAGTTGAATAAATGGACAATAAAAGATGAAAAATGGATTGAACGAAAATATATGTTCTCTGATTATTTAAAAGGTGTAGAATTTGTTTCTGAAGCGGCCAAACTATCAGAAGAACGCAATCACCACCCATTTATCCTGATCCAGTATAAAGCAGTTATCATTACATTGTCTTCATGGAATGCAAAAGGCTTAACAAAACTCGATTTCGAAATGGCAAAGCAGTTTGATGAGATGTTTTTACAGAATGAAAAAGCGATAGTACGATAATTTACAGTGAACCAGACAGAAACTTTTCTGCTGGTTCTTTTCCTGTAACAAAACATATAGGAGGCATATAATTGAAAGACCTTACTCTACTTTTTCTCGGTGCATTTGTTGGTTGGCTGATTATTGGTTTCTTCACAGACAACTACAATTCGAGTAACTTATTTCTTTTCATACTAGGTGGAATTTCTGGTTATCAAATTATATGAATTCATTTTGATTTTCCGACATATAGATTGCTGCTATGCAGAAAAAAAGGAGCTTCCACTCGCTTTCTCCCTTTGTTTTCACTTCGCATGTGGCAGGAAAAGGCACTGACCGCTTCTATGCATGGACAGATGCTCTCGCCCACCTATAAAAAGATGGTTTTATGTCGGTTTTTTAATTCGTA
>NZ_JAVBXD010000064.1 GCF_030756675.1 Bacillus multifaciens | reverse complement strand
AATTTAGACATGAATCTTTAAGAAAAAAGAGAACTGCAAGCCTCTGCACTTTTCGCTGCAATTCTCTGCACTTTCTGCTTGCAAAAAACAGTTATAGAAGCACTTGAACCTCAATTTGTGGAAGATTTAAATAAGATTGTACCAATTTATACGACAGCGGAACGATTACATAAAGAATTGGAGGATTCTAACGATAGTATTGTAGATATAGATGATTGGGTAGCGCTTGAAGAAGCGAATACTCAATGTAATTCTCATCTTCTAGAATTAAAAGATGCAATTATTGAATGGGCCCAAAAATATAATTTAGTGGATAATTCATTAAATAAGAAAACGTTTTTAGAAATAGGACTTTGGGCTATACCTAGCAAACGAGATCACCCTGAACAAATAGAGAAAAAAAAGAAATTCTATAACAAAATAGGCAGAAAGCTACCACAGTATATTATTAATTGGTCTATAACTGACTCAATTTATATAGAGGACGAAGAAGAGTTAGACGAAAAAAAAATCAAAGACAAAGTTTTCACTGGAGATGAATTTCCTTTTGTTTTTACTCCAAACTCTGAAAATATGAATCAGTATAACATTACAGGACTTCCCATTGAAGCACATAGCTATGAGAATATTTATACCAACTATGAATTTGATTTATTTGAGGCCTTTAATGGAAGAAAAGAAAATATACAAGGGTATACATTTGGGTATGCATGGGATCCTAGAGATCAAACATGGAATGAATTTGAGAAAAAATTAGATATTGCTTTTAGAAAATATAAAGATTTATATAAGAATCGTACAGAAACTTATATAAAAAAATTGGGATATGTAGAAGGGAAAGAAAAAAGAAATAAAGAACATTTTGAATGGCTTGTACGTTTTCAAATTCAGGAGTGGACGATAGAAGAAATTGCTGATTATTATAGTGAAGAAGAAAAAGTACTGGGTGAAGATACAATAAAAAAAGCACTACATTGCACATCAAATATTGTTGGGATTACATTAAGGTAATCTGTGAGGTTATATCTTTACTTTTAATATTTCCCCCCTATTAATAAAAAGGGAACACATATTAGCTATATAATATGTGTTTTCTTTTTATTGTATATTTAAGGCGCAATTATATTTCTATTATTTTCACGGACTCTAGTGTGAATGTAATTACAATTTTTTTATTATATATCTTAAGTGATATAATTATGCTAATGGCTTATATCTAACTGTTTTAGTAAATTAAAGTGATAGGATGAGTAGAATGAATGTAATTACAGATGACCTATTGGAGGTATATAAAAAAATTGAAAAAGCGCAGAAAAGATATGGCGATTTGAAGAAGTGTGAAATTCATTTACATACCCCAGCTTCGTATGATTACCGTCTAGTTCCTGATAAGTCGTTTCAACAACTAACAGAACAAGAAGTAATCAATATAGCGAAAGATTATGGTTATTTTACCGAGATTCAGCAACAGAAAATGCTTTCTCTCGTTAATGAGGGTGAATATAAAGGACAGGAGTATATTGATGCTTTATCTCATCAAAAAGTACCTTATGATAACTTAAAAGAATACATAGCTTATATGTTAATTGCCCATCAATTATACTCATACAAAGTTGAGGTTGTAGTAATATCGGATCATAATACCATTAGTGGTTATAATAAACTTCGGTATGCTCTTAATAAATACTTTATAGAGAGGCTAAAAGGGAAAGTATTAAATCAAAAAAGCATACATTTATTCCTAGGAGTAGAAATATCATGTGCTGATAAGAATCATGTAGTTGGTATATTTGATGAAGCGAATTATGAAAATGTAATGGATTTTTTAGAACGCTTTGTAATTACAGAAAATGATGGAACTTGTGATCATAGTCTAACAATAATTCGAGCTATAGCAGATATTGGAGGGTTACCTTATATAGCACACATAAACAGCTCAGATTATATAGGAACAAATATCTACAAAAAAAGTTTATTTTCCTCAGATATCTTAAAAGTGTTAGGTTTGACTAACATAAGTGTTAAAGGGAAAGTATTAAACTCAGTTAGAAATTATGTGAAAAAGAAAGAATTTTGTTTTCTTCATGAAAGTGATGCTCATGATTTAGACAGTATAGGGATAAATAATACTTGGATTAAATTTAATAGTTTTACTTTTGGAGCGTTAAAGCAAGCGATTAATAATCATAGTTTCTGTGTTTTTACTACCAAACCAAATTTTACAGATAAATATATAAAAGGAATATGTATCGATCCTGGAGATGATGGTTATTTATGTGGAACTGAAGGAAAACAAGATAAGTTTGATAAGAATATGTTCAACTTAGATTTTTCGAGGGATTTAAACTGTATCATAGGCGGAAGAGGTACTGGAAAAAGCACTTTACTGAATATTATCGAAACGGTTTTTACCATGGAAACTACAAATAGAGATCAGTTAGAATTTCTTTCACAGCACAAGAGAATTTATATTGTATTTTCTTTGAAAGGAAAGGAATATATTATTCGTTTCCTTCCTCAACGAGATAGTAGCGAAAGTTACACTGGAAAACATGTTTTTCATAAGAAGGCTTTTATAGTTGATATGCTTCAAGATAAAATACAACTTGCTAACCACTGGATGGAATTATTTGAAATCGAGAAGGAGAGAGAGGATACATTTGTTGCATCCTTAGTTACTATTCAACACCGACGTGAAATTTTAAAAAAAGTTTACAGAAAAGGGTACTCAATTAATAATATCATTCATCGAATAGATCAAGGAGAAATTGGCGATTTTGTACGGGAGACGGTCTTCAATGGAATAAAGCTTGAATTTAAAGAGTTTTTAAATCAACTAGAAAAAGAAAATAAAATTAAATATAAAAAGTATTTTAGAGAAAATTTGAGTAATTTGATTGGAAGTCTAGATTCACAAAAAAAACATGTTAAAACTGTTATTAGTGGATTTAATAAAGAAAATAAAGATTTAATAAAAATTGAACTTTCCCCTAAACAAGAACAGTTAGATTACTTTCTTGGAGATTTGTTACTTCGTATCAATCAAAATAAGCATATAGCTAAAACCTTTTTAACATGGGAAGAAGTGGAAAGATATTTATATGAAATTGTAGATCGTATAGGATTCTTAGAGTTTTTCAATTTATTGGCAAATGAGAAGCATAAGGAACTAGAAAAAACAGTTTCAATCTTGAGCTTTACAAAAAATGCTAGTAGCTCTATGCATGATGTTGATGAAAGTTTTGAAGTAATTACCGAACGCAATTTATCTACAGTTTATAAGGAAATTAAAAATGAGTTACTTAAGGATAAAGAACTATTATTATCTGCACTAAATAAATATTTTGCGATCATTGATGATTACACACTTTTCTTTAACATTAACTCAAAAGAGTCAATAAATCATGAAAAAGTAATGATGAGAAACATAGAATACTTGTCTTTAGGACAAAAGGTAGTTGCAATACTAACATTTATATTGAACTATGGTACATATTGTGGTGATAATAGCCCTTTAATTATTGATCAGCCTGAAGATAATTTAGATAATCAATATATATATAAGAATTTAGTAACTAGTTTGCGACAGGTAAAAAATGAAAGACAAGTTATTGTAGTCACTCATAGCTCAACAATTGTAACTAATGCTGATGCGGAACAAGTAATTGTACTAAAATCAGATAACAAGCATGGATGGATTGAAAATAGAGGATATCCAAGTGATAAGATAGTAATGAAGTACATTGTTCAATACCTTGAAGGTGGGGAAGAATCATTTAAGCATAAGATGGATGCATATTCTACTATATTATTGGGCGTTTAAATTTTTCTCATAAATACAATTATAAAACGAAAAGAACTTGTAGGAATCACAACAAGTTCTTTTTGTTTTTAAGGTGATTACACGGGACAAACAAACTATGTTAACAGATTCATCATAGAAACTATAGGGGTAATGCTTTGACAAGTTTATTGTATAACAAATATTAATATTTAGAGATTTTAATTTTGAAGTTGGATTCTTTCTTTTGAGTCGTCAGTAAGTGTACCTTTAGGGAAACTAAATATTTCTATTATATATGATTGTCATGTTTTGAAACTTATTATGTTTTATTTAAGGTTATAAGATTATTTAGTATTATTTTAGCACTCACTTTTATTTATAAAAAAATTAATAACACCTGTTGACCAAATTATAAATATCTGGTATATTATCGATACACGAACTTACCACGCTTGGCGATTAATCGGCAGCGGACCATGGTGAGTCTTTTTTTTTGCCAAAAAGGTTGTGATTATAATGTTCCTATTCGAACAGATTGAACAAGTGTTAAAAGCAACAAATAGTCAAGAAAAAGAAACGTACATATTTAATCGTTCTTCGGAAGAGCATCCAATGAACGAATTTAAAACAGTTGGACAGATTATTGAAGAACTTTCATTGAAAGATGATTATTCGCTAAAATTTTCAGAGGATGAAAAAGATTTGGCGAAAAATTTTTTTGTTGTTCATAATTACTATAGCTTTCAAATTTATAGAAAATATTTACCTAGGATTAAAGATAAAGAATACAGTTTTACAGACTGTTTGATTCTATATCAATTCAATGAATTTTTACGTGAGGAAATTAATAAGTTCACAGGTGTTGTGGAGTTATTATTTCGTTCTACGTTAGTTACGCACCTTTGTGATTATTACGATGGAGATTTCCATAAAGGTGAATTTTATTTAGATAAGTCTATATACGCTAAGGATTCCGCAGCTCACGAACTCCTTGTGGCATTTAGCAAGCGGATAAAGGAAAGTAAGTCTGATGCGGTTATTCATCATATGCGTAATAAAAATAGAGCTATTCCATTTTGGTTGCTTGTTGAAGAAGCTACTTTTGGTGAGTTGTATCATTTTATTGGTCAACTGAACCAGGAATATCGTGAACATTGGATTGCACAAGCGTTTGGAAGAGAATATCGAAAATTTATAATGGGATGGGTAAAGGCAGTAAACATTATGCGCAATACATGTGCTCATTATGGCAGGATTTATGCACGTTATTTTAGTGCAGCACCTCCCAGATTGCTTGTAGAAGACATGATAAAGGCCGGCATAAGAAAAGGCGGTAATAACAATAATAAGACGTTATTCGCTCAATTGCTCACTCTAAAAAACCTTATAGTCTATAATTCTTTTTATCATAGTGACTGGGATTCGTTCATTGTATCGGTGAATCAATATATTTCTGATAACCAAGAGATTATAAGATTGGATAGAATGGGATTCCCTGCTAATTGGAGAGAATGTTTGTTGATTAATGCAGAGTGAAAAAGAATTATAGTTTTGTTGATCATAAAAAAGATGCTACTCAGCATCTTTTTTATTTAATCAAACGTTATTAAATTCTACTGTTTTTTATTGTTAACTCTATGTTTTATGGGGGACGTAAACTCATAGGAATTCCAAAAATTAATAGATATTAGAAGAAAGCTGAAATAAAATTTTAATGGGAAGTGGTTATAGAAATTAGGTAAGATTTAATTTTGTACTATTTCTAGCAAAGAAGAATCCTTATGGATTTGAAAAAAATATTGAAAATTTTCTTTGGAGAAAAAAGAGAATAATAAAAAAGAGGTAAAAAACACTGTTATTAAAAGGGAAGTATTGCGATTGATTGCTTTTGTAAATGAAGTAACGATTTGTGCGAAGCTAGTAACAAAGTGTCTTGAGGCACTAACAAACCTTATAGGTGAAATGAAAAGGTTTTTAAAAGGCTTATAAACCTTTTGAATATGTTTTAATGAAATTGGTAAAAGAGTCCTAGATTAATAAGGTATATTAAACTAATTCTTACGTATGAAGTTAATCAACAGAATGAAATATCCTTTCTCACAGACAAGTAAGGGAACAAGGGGATGGTTCTATAGAACCATCCCCTTGTTCATATTCTTTTAATTAATCTACATATATTTTAAATAACTTGATTTTTTTGTAAAAAAAGGATTTTTCGAAAGGTTTTTGTAAGAGGATTATCGAAACATGTTGTTGTAAGGGTTATAAATTCCTTCTTGGGGTGCAGCCAACGCACTAACATTTGGTTGGCAGGCCTGAAGTAGAAAGGGGAGAATTAACATTGCAATATTCTTATATTAAACAATTTGAAGGTTGGAGAGATATATTTTCTAGCGGCAGAGAAGTTGTATTTCAGAACGAACAGTATATAGAATTGGATTCTATGACTATAGATAAAGATACAGAAGCCGTGTATATCAAAGGTAGAAACCCTGTTTACAAAGCAGCTTGTCCAGTTTGCCAGGACTCCCTTTCATTTAATCGAGGATCTAATACCGATGAGGATGGGAAACATACCACTAATAGAAACCCATTTTTCTTTCATCGAAGTCGAGATTGCTTTTCGTATGAATCATTAGCGCATGGACATACGAAAAGATATTTATATGGGCTATTTAATAAGGCTGGATACTTAGTAAAAGAAGAGAGAAGACACCAAAGAATTGTTCGTGCTGATGTAGCAGTACTTCAAATGGAGAATGGAAGAGAAGAGTTAAAACTGGCTATTGAAGTGCAAGCATCAAATATTCGGATTAGTGACATTGCAAGAAGGATTAATACCTATTTTGAAGAAAATTGTCCTACAGCATGGATTTTAGTGTTAGATAGTTTCTTTCCCCAAAAAGAGACAGAGATAAACGGAGAAAAAATTTATACAGACAGTTATAGTGGGACAAGAATCAGTAATTTCAATCCAGAAAAGCAATCTTATGAATATACATATATTTCTCCTTTAAAAGAGGAATACTTTTTTATAACTGGGACGGATAACAAAGCATTTAACTATTTAATGGACTCATATCATGTTATTGTAGCCGTGGATCATAATGGTCATGTTTTTCTGATTCGTCGAACTAATGAAAGTGCAAGATTAAGAGTTGAAGCTCTTCTTGAAAATCGCTCACATTCTACGCAAGATGATATTTTCTTGGTAAGCAGAATCGAAGAATCGAACATTGTTCCCGTTTTACTAGAAACAGAGTTATTAAGAGCTTCTTATAAAGAGATTGAATCAAGTTCAAAACAATCTAGCGAGATGAATGAAGAATTTAAGGGTCAAATTCATATTAGTGAAAACCAATCAAATAGTCTATTTGATTCTGAGATTGAATTTAATAAGGCAGGAATGATAAATGAATCATTAAATAGTATAGAGTTAGTTAGGGAAACACGGAAAGGTCTACAAGAGGCATATAAACAAAAATTAATAGAGATGGAATTGCAAAAAAAAGAAGCAGAGAGACGAAAAGAAGAAGAGTTAGCCGCACAGATGGCAAAAGACCTTGTAGATGAACTAGATAAGAAGTATCAAATCGAATTTGGTTTATTGGTGGACCGATTAAGAGAAGAAAAAAATAAATTTTTATTTGATTCGGTTGGTGATTGGTATACATGGTTAAAAATATTAAAAACTGAACAAAAAAAGTGGTCTTCATTTGTTATGTATTTATATAAAGGATTTTCTCATAAATTTAGTAAGGATAAAAATGACTTTGATTGCTATTATACTAATGAGAAAGAAATGTATAAGGAATGGATTGAAGGCAGAGAACTAAACAGTTTTGTTCAAGAGTTATACGATTACTACAAAAAATTAGACAAAGAACACCAGGACGATATAGAACAGATAATGTTCTGTAAAAAGTTACTTAATAATTACGAACAAAAATTAGTAGAAAAACTAAGAAAAGAAGAAGTGAAAAGAAAAGAGATAGAACAAAAGTATCACCAGGAACAATTACTACAAAAAAGAGAAGAAGAAAGAAAGATATATGAGCAAAAAGAACGAAATCGACAGGTAATCGAAAATTGGTACTTGCAGCGGGATATTTTAATGAAAGAACCTCAAGAGTTGCTTCAGTTTACAAAACAAGAAATTGATAATATTAGAGAACTGTTTTGGAAAGAAATAATATGTATGGAAAAAAGGAAACGTATCTCTTTCGAAAAAGAAATATTCCCTGCGGGGTTGCCACAATGGTTAGCAGCGAAAGCTATTAGGTCTGAAGAAATAGAAATAGAAGCTGATATACGAGAAAATAAAGCTAAAATGAAGAAGGAAAAAGAAAATAATAAAAACAATATGAAAGAAATTGATGATAGATTTGAACAACTTACCTTGTTGTAGCTTTATAAAAAAGATTGATAATTTTGTTGAAAACATTGATATAGTGGTATTTATGAAACTTTTATTCAAACTTTTTTATAAAAATTGTTTATTCTTTCACAAGAATAGAACCTATTTTGATCAAACTTTATTACAAAGCCACATTTGAGGCTTTGAATTTTTAAACTTTGTTCTAAGGGGGAATAAAATTGGGAAGAAATGAATTGTGTTTTTGTGGTAGTGGTAAAAAACAAAAAAAGTGTCATATTAATGTAGATCAAGATAGTTACATTGGGAATCTTTACAAAAAATATTTTAAAATTGACAACGTCCTCTCAGATTATAAAGTTACACATAAAGAATTCGAAGGTCATCCATGTAAGAAAGGGTGTTTCAATTGTTGTTATGATGTCTTTCCTGTTTCAGTATTGGAGTTTGAATTACTTTTAGAAGAAATGCGTAATATTGGTTTAGAATTCGCTGAAATGGTCTTTGAAAAGGCACTTAAACATTTAGAGTTATTCCGTGAAAGTAACCCTGATTTATATAGAAGGTTAGAAGAAGATGCAAGTTTTAAAGGGAAAAGGGAAATAGATATTCAGGATATAGAACAATATGAACAAACAAAGAGATTTCCATTTCCATGTCCCATGTTAGATGAAAACACCGGAAGTTGTACGATATATAATAAAAGACCTATGATTTGTAGAACCTTCGGTACTACACATGATTCTTTTTCACTTATGTTGAGTGATAAGGCAACGATTTGTGAGCATATTCCTAGTATACACGCTAACGCTTTTGAGACACCTGAAATTGAATCTTCAGATTCGGAAGTAAATAAAATGCTTGAAACAACACATCAAGGGAAAAGAATACTACCTAGACAATATCCAATTGTATATTGGTTTAAAATATATCACAATAAAAATATGAAAAAGGGAAGACCGGTTTATTCTTCTCTAGTCCCTTCTTTCTTTTATAAGAAACCAGGAGAAATTACGATTGCTGAATTGATGCCTTAAAAGATATGAATGCTGACATGAATTTGTAAAAGAAGAATCTATTTTTAAAATGGATTCTCTTTATTTTTTTTTATTTCACATTATGTTGTTTGAATTCTGAATTTCGTGTTAATAATGTGTAATGGTACAAGGAAAATGAATTGTTTTGGCTGGATAAGTTAGCGCGCAACTTGGATATCTACCCTTTCGAAGTGACCTTATTTTACCTGGTGAGTGCGATGTTCAAGTTGAGATGAAACATAAATACAAATAAACACTATGTACGCTGATGGTCATATTTCTCGAGAAGATGAATCTAAAATCCCTTCATTTGCTAGTCATGATGAAGCTCGTTCTTGGTTTAAAGATAAATAAGGTGACAGCTTTCAATTATCTGATTCTGAAATTATTGATGGCCAGAAATGTTATTTCTATTTTTTAATTTTAGACGAAATTGAATTTCTTAAAGGTCAAACTGATTTATTGAAGAATGGATTTATGGCAGATGCTTTTAAGTATTTAGGTAGCTATCAAAAGATTGAAATTTTTGAGGATGGCAGTATTCATATCGTACATTAAGTCAGGGATTTTCGCCCTGGTTTTTAATGTTGGCGAGTGTTTCAACTAAATGTGAGAATAGGGGTATACTATTAGGGGTCACCTTATCAAAAAAAGAAAATTGTACGTTTAGACACATTTTAGACACAAATTAACCGATTCCCTGTACGTTAAGGAACCGGTTATTGATTTTACTAATTTTTTTCCCGTAATGGTCGATTTGTTTTTTGGTTTAAATTCTTATAGGGTGTTTTTTATAAACTGGACTGTAATTTAAGACTCTTTTTTATACCTCTTTCGGACGGGAATACCAATTGACCATTTGTAATCAATAAAAAACGCTCCATTTGTGGAATTAGTACATGTATGATTTTTATACCATTGGAAAACTCTTTGACTGGAGAATAATAGATAGAAAAATGTTGTTGGTGTAATCGTTCTTGCAGTTCTTCGATGTAAAGTATTAAATTACGTTCTGAAAATCTCGGTAAATCCTCAAACGAAACATAAGTGGCTGGAAATTGATTAAATACGGAGCACATATTCATTTCTGCACAAGCATAGTGACGAGGATACGGCTGTAATTGGTTCAAAAAATGCTCTCGATGTGCTAGCTCATCACCAATATTTGCAAAAGCGATATGATTTACCTGAACCAGTTCTGTAATACTTCGCAAGATAGCATATTCAGGGTATAAAGATGTACCAAGCCCAAATATACCAGTATGCTTTTTATTTTTTGTAACAGCTAATATAGTTGGAATTGCAACTTCCGTTGTAATATCCAATAGTATAATTTCCTCTTGTAATTCCTCTTCTGCGTGTACAATCGTTTCTTTTAGGGATGGTGAAAGCGTATTTGGATGAATTATTTTTAATGTATGATCTGGCATATCATAGTAGAAATACCGAAGTAAGAATAAAGAAAAGGCATCCCTTTCAATGACTTCATTCGTTGCATGTATAATTGCCTCATGTAAAGTGGAACCAATGGCTGTGCCATTATTAGAACTGTATCGTTGTACTTTCTGATACTGATAAGTATCCGTTTCAATTGGATGTTGCATATAATGTGGATTAGCAATGAAAAATGGGTACCATACATGTTGTTGTGTATCATTCAAAGAATAGTATTTTTTACAAAGTAATTGTTGATCAGGTTCCTCTACTATCAATTGCATAACACGCTCTCCGTCAAATATTGGGTTCTTCGCAATATGATGAGAAGAGAAAAAATCACACTCTTTCATTGATATATTCTCCAGAGTATAATGCTCTAAGGCCTCAAACAATGCGCCTAATTCATTGTACTTCCCTTTTCCTACGCCGAATGATTCAATCTGTTGATTTAAATTAAATAATTCCACATATGTGGTTTGTATTTTATCTCCAAAAGCCTTTTTTTTCACTGAAAAACTTAATTCTTTGAACGTATCCATAATACGTTGATGAGCAGTTTCTTCTAAGGTTTCTCTTTCCCAGGAATATAGCATTCTAATAACCTCCAGTTAAATAAAATAAATTAAATGAATACAATTTTTCATGGATTTATGTATAGATAAAGAGGACATCATAAGAATGTCCTCTTTATCTTCTTTATTTTTTTTCTTGTAGTTTCTGTAATTCTTTTGTTTCAGACACTGTTAATTTAGGTTCATGCTTTTCACTTGTTACTATAATCCAACGTCCCATTATGAACTCCTCCTTTATTATATAATCATGTGGTACATCTAAATTATAGGTGGAAAATATTAGATGAACAACCTATTTTTATGAAAATTCAAATTTCTCAACAAATTCTACTTCTATAAGGGGTCCCGCCAACCAAATGACATAAAACCCACGATAAGACATTTTTTGGAAAATAAAAACCGGATTTTTCTTCGCTAAGCAAATTCCGCAAAAGAAAAAGCTGCTTTTCTGTATGCTAGGCGTAAAACTTATTAAATAAGTTATCTATTACTTAACCAGTAATATGAGCCAGCAATAGGTGTTGCAAAAATTAACATATATGCAACACTTCCCTTGATCTTGATTTTTATAGCGCCACAACGTTGCATATATTATGTTGCAAATTAAATCCCCAAAACTTCATAGAGTGATTTCAATTGAGCAAAAATATTTATATTTTCGTCAATCTCAAAGGATAGAATCAACAAGAAATGAGTATACCTATAAAAATAAAATGGACCATATTATAGGAATAAAATCCAGTACATAATATGACCCATTTTTGTATATATAAGCTAACTCTTCAAACGATTTTCTCACTCACTGAGTGGAACAGTCATTTTTAGTTTTTCAGGGTTGTATGCTTAAGTCAGGTAAAAGCATCCCTTTTAACGAGTGATACTTATAAAAATAGACTTTTTTTGTATTACTTAATAGCCTTTGTGTCCATGGCTGTCAAACTTATAGGTTTTTCCATTAATTTCAACATTGGTATCTGTATAAATAGAACCATCCTCTTTAGCATAATAAGTAAAGTATCCGTAATCAGGGAAGTGGTATCCGCCACCAACTTGGAACCATCCTATTTTAGCTGCTCCAGACTCATCGAAGTAATACCACTTGCCATCGATTTCTTGCCATCCCGTTTGCATTTCGCCTTTATCGTTATAATAGTATATTTTATTGTTAACTTTATCAAAACCAGTTAGCTTAGCTTCTCCGTCCTGATTAAAATAATATCTTTTTCCGTCAATTTCTTCGTGTCCATCAAAAGTATAGTTTTTGCCAGAACTGAAATAATATTTTTTACCATAAATTTCCTTCCAACCAGTATAGAAAGGCCCTTCTTCAAAGCTGTAATAAAACAGTATATGCTTCTTAAATAAAGAGTCATAAATTTTAGAGACTCCAGTTTTTCTAATAGCCCCATCTTTTTCAAACACTAACTTTTTCTCATCAAGAGTAACAAAAGTTCCAGTGTCACTCAATGATTTTCCATCCATCCTAGAAGCCTTCTCAAGTACGCCTTTATCAGAAAAGTGAAGTATAACATGTTGATCTTCTAGACGCAGTTCATTTGTAGTAGCCGTGTAATCTTTAAAATAATAAATTTTATTATCAATTTCTTTCACTCCTTCTTTAATAAACGCTCCTGAAGCATCGGAATATTCTAGACCATTCCATGCTGATTTCTGCAGAACACCGTCATCGTTGAAGTAATAGTACTTTCCATCAATTATTGAGTCAGATCCGTTAATTCCTGAGACCCTGTGATTAGAATCTGGATGAAAATAATACGTATTCCCCTCAATTTCTTGCCAGCCCTTTAAAAGAATGCCTGAAGAATCCGCATAATAATGACGGTCATATCTCTTTATCCAACTATTCGTTATCAATTTTCCAGAATTGTATGCAGTCCATAGATGGATATCTTTTTCATCATGTTTGAACTCTAATCCGTCATATGTCTTTCCTTCATGTTTCTTTGTCTCATTTACCTTACTAGGATGCCAATCAACTAACCAATTGTGAAGTTCATTGTTGTTTTTTGAAGTGAAACGAAGGTTAGATGGCTGTTCCTTATCAGTAGTGAATTTAGCAAGGTTGTTAGTAAATATCAAACGTGCTCCATTCTTGTTTATCAAATCAAATTGAATTTCATTGCTACCAGAATTTTGGATTGGGACAAGTTCTAATATTTCGTCATCCCCAATTGAAAATGCATATTGAAGATCAGTTCCTTCTTTCCCTGAAAGATACTCTGGACCTTTTTTTACAATTACTTTATTGCTTCCTTTTTTAATCGGGATAATTTGATAAGGTGTATGGTCTAATACAGAATTTTCTACTCCAACATGTGTTTCTAGAGTCAGGTTCGTATCTGCATATAGATTTACCATACGGTCATGAAAATCTGCAAAAGCTTCAGCATCGTTTGTGAGATAATTCCAAAGAACATCTTTGGATACTGGCTTTGAAGTCAACGTTACCAATCGTTTTTGCTCATCTGATAATTTATTTGCTATATAATCAAATAGGGTATCCTGACTATAAGTAATCACGCTCCAGTCTTGAAACGAATCGCCTGAATATTTTTTATAAAGTGGATTAAGCAATCTTGGATTTTTACCAGATGCTTTTTCTACAAATGCAGTGTGATCTTGATTCATTACAAC
>NZ_JAVBXD010000063.1 GCF_030756675.1 Bacillus multifaciens | reverse complement strand
TGCATGTATTAGGCACGCCGCCAGCGTTCATCCTGAGCCAGGATCAAACTCTCCAATAAAGTGTTTGTCTAGCATCATAAATAAAAATTGACGTTTCACATTGTTTGTTTCGTTCAGTTTTCAAAGAACTCATCTGTCGCCTGGTTGCGACTTCCTTATATTAACACCTCATTCATTCGATGTCAACTAAGTTTTTCATTTCGCTTTCTGCTCTGTTGCAGCAGCGACTCGTATAATACTACACTCTTTCAGATTAAACGTCAATATGTTTTTCTAATAAAATATAAAAAGGCTCATTTTCTATTAATAAGCCTTTTATTTATCCCCAATCAATATATAAGCCTCTGCTATGCACAGCTTGATCCTGCTCTTTTCAACTTATCTATATCTGAAGTTATTTTCTTTATATAACTTATACAACTTTCATCTATATCAAGTTACGAAATAGCCACAAACCAACTGGATTTTTAATACTTATATTATAACAAAAAGGACTAGGCATCCCCTCCTAGTCCTTTCAAAAAACCCCTTTATTTACGAACAAAAATGAAATAGAGTACAAACAAAATTGCCATGACATACATAATCGGATGAATTTCTTTTCTTCTTCCTTTCACAACCATTGTAATTGGATAGAAGATAAACCCAATCGCAATCCCCGTTGCGATACTGTATGTAAGCGGCATTGCAATAATTGTGAAAAATGCAGGTACTGCCGTTTCGAATTTCTTCCAATCAATTTCTCCTAATGATGAAACCATCAACACCCCTACAATAATTAAAGCCGGTGCTGTTACTGATGGTGTTACTACACTTAATAAAGGTGAAAAGAAAAGTGCTAATAAGAAAAATCCTGCTGTTACAACTGCTGTAAATCCAGAGCGTCCTCCTGCTGCTACCCCTGCAGAGGATTCAATATAAGATGTTGTTGTTGATGTACCAAGTATTGCTCCAATTACAGTTGCAATCGCATCAGAGAATAACGCTTTTCCTGCACGCGGTAATTTATTATCTTTCATTAAGCCAGCTTGATTGGCAACTGCCACAAGCGTTCCTGCTGTATCAAAGAAATCGATAAAAAAGAAAGTTAATATAACAACGAGCATCTTAGCGGTAAAAATATCTCCAAGGTGTTGAAGAGCAACTCCGAATGTCGGTGTTAAGCTTGGAACTGCACCAACAATCGACTTTGGTGTATCAATTAACCCTGTTGCTACACCAACAATTGCTGTAAGCACCATTCCAAAGAATACGGCCCCATTCACGTTTCTTGTCATTAAAATAACGATTACAACTACACCAAAGATAGCAAGTAATGTCGTACCTTTCGTTAAATCACCTAAACCAACAAGTACAGCATCATTATTTACAATAATCCCCGCATTTTGAAAACCAAGAAATGCAATGAACAACCCAATTCCAGCTGCTACTGCAAACTTTAATTCTGTTGGAATTGCGTTAATGATTTTTTCACGAAGGCCGGAAGCTGTAAGAAAAATAAACAGAATACCAGATACTAATGTTCCAGCAATCGCCGTTTGCCATGGAATCCCCATTGTTAATACGGCTGTGTAAGCAAAGAAAGCATTAATCCCCATTCCCGGCGCTAGTGCGATTGGATACTTTGCAAAAATCCCCATAATTAGTGATCCAATTGCCGCTGCTAAGGCTGTAGCAACAAACACTGCTCCCGGATCCATTCCGGTTCCTGCCGGCAATCCCTTAACATGTCCCAGCGATAGTGTAGCGGGATTAACAAACAATACATATGCCATAGACAAAAATGTTGTTAATCCTGCAATGAACTCTGTTTTATAATTTGTGCCGAGCTCATCGAACTGAAAATAACGTTTCATCCTATGTTTCCCCCGTTATATAATTGCTCGTCGCACTCCTTACTAGCCCCTCTTTTATCTTTAAAAATAAAAAAGGCTTCCAATGCATTATACATGGAAGCGTCTGTAAACAAAGGCAAGTATCCCTTACCCTTATATTAAAACGCCTCGTAGTCAAGCCATTTACGGTAGCAAGGTAGAAACTTTCGGGCCATATTCCCGATATTATACGACGGCTGAAATATTCATTTTTATTATTACTTACATATTCATATTAACTCATATATAAGTAAGTGTCAATCCGAAAAGCGAACGTTTTTTACTTAAAATTAATTTTCGTTCGTGTAATAACAAAAAAAGACGATCCATCTATACATAAAGGTATAGATGGATCGTCTTCTATAGTTTCACCTTATTCCCACTCAATTGTTGCTGGTGGCTTAGAAGTAATATCATACACAATACGGTTAACGTGTTTTACTTCGTTTACGATACGTACAGAGATTTTCTCTAATACATCCCAAGGAATACGTGCCCAGTCTGCTGTCATACCATCAATAGATGTTACTGCACGAATACCTACTGTGTAATCATACGTACGCTCGTCACCCATAACACCTACACTTCGCATACCAGGAAGTGCAGTGAAATATTGCCAAACTTCACGATCCAAACCAGCTTTTTTGATTTCTTCACGTAAAATCGCATCAGATTCACGAACGATTTCTAATTTCTCTTCTGTAATTTCGCCTAATACACGAATACCAAGTCCTGGACCCGGGAAAGGTTGACGCCATACGATTTCATCAGGAATTCCTAGTTCTGACCCTAATTCACGTACCTCATCTTTAAATAGCGTATTTAAAGGCTCGATTAATTTGAACTGCATATCTTCTGGAAGTCCGCCAACGTTATGGTGAGATTTAATTGTTTGTGCAGTCGCTGTACCACTTTCAATAATATCTGTGTACAGTGTACCTTGTGCTAAGAAGTCCATTCCTTCTAATCTAGAAGCTTCGTCATCGAATACATAAATAAATTCATTACCGATGATTTTACGTTTTTGTTCCGGATCTTCAACACCTGCTAATTTGCTCATGAAGCGTTCTTGTGCATCCACTTTAATAACGTTCATGTGGAAGCCTTCGCTAAATGTCTTCATAACCCCTTCAGCTTCTCCTTTACGAAGTAAGCCGTGGTCAACGAAAATACATGTTAATTGATCACCGATTGCTTTATGAATTAATACAGCTACAACAGAAGAGTCTACGCCGCCGCTAAGTGCACATAATACTTTTTTGTCGCCAACTGTTTCACGAATCTTTTCTAATTCTACTTCAATGAAGTTCTCCATGTTCCAGCCTTCAGTACAACCACAAACACCGAATACAAAGTTCTTAATTAAATCGTTACCGTGCTCAGAGTGACGTACTTCTGGGTGGAATTGTACACCATATAAGTTTTGTGCTTCGTTGCTCATACCAGCAATTGGACAAGAGTCACTTGTTGAATCTACTACGAAACCTTCTGGTAAACCTGTTACTAAGTCACCATGACTCATCCAAACAACTTGCTCTTCCGGAAGATTTTTATATAATTTCGATTGATTCTCTACTTTTAATACTGCCTTTCCATACTCACGATGGTCTGCACGTTCTACTTTTCCACCAAAGTGCTTTGTCATTAACTGCATGCCGTAGCAAATACCGAAGATCGGTAAGCCTAAGTCAAAGATCTTTTCATCGCAGTGGAATGCACTTTCACCATATACACTGTTCGGTCCACCAGAGAAGATAATTCCTTTTGGATTCATCGCTTTAATTTCTTCTGCTGTAATTGTATGTGGATGAAGTTCACTATACACGCCAAATTCACGAATGCGACGTGCAATTAACTGGTTATACTGACTTCCAAAATCTAAAACGATAATCGTATCGTGCTGTTTCTTCAAAATAATCACCCCATAGTTCTGTATATAAACATTTTCACCAATTTGGTAAAAACAATTACCAATATAATAAAAAAAGCCAGTCCCCTGCCCTCAGTCTCATAACAAAGAAAAGGCAGGAGTCTAGCTTTATAAAGGAGTTTATTCCTTATAAATATAGACGCACTGCCTTCATAGTCAGGTTGTTTACGGTAACCCGGTAGAGACTCTCAATCCGTATTATTGAGGATATATGAAGGAACGTTTAATATTATCTTTCTAGATTCTAACAATGAAAGGTGAATACGGTCAAGGAGAAAGCGACAAAATTCTACAGAAATTATTTCCCGATATAGTAAGACCACTCTCAACGGCTGCTATCAAATACTATTTAACGCAAAAGACTACCTCCTTTCATTAGGAAGTAGTCTTCTTACTAACTATTTATACATGGAACAGCTTCTCAAAATGAGGGCAGATTACATCATGCCGCCCATACCGCCCATGCCGCCCATGTCAGGCATTGCAGGTGCATTTGGTTCTGGTTTGTCAGCAACAACTGCTTCAGTTGTTAAGAACATTGCCGCAACAGATGCTGCGTTTTGAAGAGCAGAACGAGTTACTTTCGTTGGATCTACGATACCAGACTCAAGCATATTTACCCATGCGCCTGTTGCTGCGTTGAAACCAACGCCAACTTTTTCGCCTTTTAAGCGTTCTACAACTACAGAGCCTTCTAAACCAGCGTTCACTGCGATTTGACGAACTGGCTCTTCTAATGCACGAAGTACAATGTTAATACCTGTTGCTTCGTCGCCTTCAGCTGCAAGACCAGCTACTTTAGTATATACGTTCATAAGTGCAGTACCACCACCAGCAACAATACCTTCTTCTACTGCTGCACGAGTTGAGTTAAGTGCATCTTCAATGCGAAGTTTGCGCTCTTTCAATTCAGTTTCAGTTGCCGCACCTACTTTAATTACAGCTACGCCACCTGCTAATTTAGCAAGACGCTCTTGTAATTTTTCACGATCGAATTCAGAAGTTGTTTCTTCTAACTGCGCACGGATTTGACCGATGCGAGCTCCGATTTGTTCTGTGTTTCCAACACCTTCAACAATTGTTGTATTTTCTTTCGTTACAACAATTTTACCAGCGCGTCCTAAAGATGCGATAGTTGCAGATTTCAAGTCACGGCCTAACTCTTCTGTAATTACTTCGCCGCCAGTTAAGATTGCAATATCTTCTAACATCGCTTTACGACGATCACCGAAGCCAGGAGCTTTAACAGCTACTACGTTGAACGTACCACGAAGTTTATTTACTACTAATGTAGCTAATGCTTCGCCTTCTACGTCTTCAGAGATGATAAGAAGTGGTTTACCTTGTTGTACCACTTGCTCTAATACTGGTAAGATTTCTTGAATGCTAGAAACCTTTTTATCTGTAATTAAGATAAATGGGTTATCAAGAACAGCTTCCATTTTATCAGAATCAGTAATCATGTAAGGCGAAGCATATCCACGGTCGAACTGCATACCTTCTACTACATCTAATTCTGTTGTGAATCCTTTAGATTCTTCTAATGTAATAACGCCGTCGTTACCAACGCGCTCCATTGCTTCTGCAATTAATTGCCCTACTTCTTCGTCAGCAGCAGAAATAGCAGCTACTTGTGCAATAGAAGATTTACCTTCGATTGGTTTAGAAATCGTTTTTAATTCTTCAATTGCTGCTACAACAGCTTTTTCAATACCTTTACGAAGACCCATTGGATTCGCTCCAGCTGTTACGTTCTTCAAACCTTCACGAATCATTGCTTGCGCTAATACAGTTGCAGTTGTCGTTCCATCACCAGCTACATCGTTTGTTTTACTAGCAACTTCTGCAACTAGTTTTGCACCCATATTTTCAAATGCATCTTCTAATTCAATTTCTTTTGCAATAGTTACACCGTCATTTGTAATAAGCGGAGAACCGAATTTTTTCTCAAGTACAACGTTGCGACCTTTTGGTCCAAGTGTAACTTTTACTGCGTTTGCAAGAGTGTCGACACCGCGAAGCATCGAACGACGTGCTTCTTCACTAAATTTAATATCTTTTGCCATAATATTTGACCCCCTTGAATTTTTAAAGATTTATATAATTAACCGATAATTGCTAAAATGTCGCTTTCACGTAAAATTAAGTATTCTGTACCTTCGTATTTCACTTCAGTACCTGCATATTTTGAGAAGATGATACGATCTCCTGTAGCTACATCTAAAGCAACACGCTCACCATTTTCAAGCACACGACCAGTACCAACTGCCACTACTTTACCTTCTTGTGGTTTTTCTTTTGCAGTGTCTGGTAGTACGATACCACTTGCTGTTTTTTCTTCTGCTTGAACAAGTTCAATAATAACGCGATCACCTAATGGCTTTAGCATGAACAACAACCTCCTCAATTTTTTATGTAAATTTTATGTTTATTAGCACTCTATCACTTCGAGTGCTAACACACTTATTATAATAAAGAATCTCATTTTCTTTTGCAAGTGAAAAAACGTAATTTTTCGGAAAACTATTCTATTCCATCCCCTCTCCAGCTTGTTCAAAAGTGATTATGCTTTACTTGATAATTACATAAGGGAAGATGCACTGATAGATTCCATCTTTTTTTCATCTTCTCCTATGTTACAATAAGAAAGATGCCATAAGTTGTTTTCTCTATGGATAGAGCATTTTCCTTTTTCTTTACAAAAAATTCAAAAAGGAGTTACGAAATTGAAGAGACAATATTGGTGGGTTATTGTTACATATATTTTGATGCAATTATCAGGTATAATTGGTGGATGGATTCTTTTAAAAAGCGGAGTATACAATAATGGGCACCGGACCTTTGGAGAAAAAGTTCAACTGGCAACGGCACATTGGGGACTGATTAGCTTTTTTATCGCTCTTATCATCATCCTCGTGTTACTACGTAATGATACACAATCTGAAAAATGGAATCGCGGAAAAACAAATATCCCTGCTACAATAGGGTGGATTATTTTAGGGGTTCTTCTTGCTTTATTTGCCCAAGTCATTGCCGGCACAATTGAAACACAAGTTTTTAAAATTAAAGCTGAATCTGAAAATACACAAAACATTATCGGAATTATACAGGCTGCTCCATTATTTATGATTGTTTCATCCATATTCGCTCCCATTCTTGAGGAAATTGTATTTAGAAAAATTCTATTTGGAACACTATATAAACGATATAACTTCTTTATCGCAGCAATCATAAGTTCGCTTATATTTGCTCTCATTCATTTTGACCCTACACATTTATTAGTGTATATTTCCATGGGGCTTGTTTTTTCATTTTTATACGTACAAACAAAACGAATTATTGTACCAATTATGGCTCATGTTATGATGAATACAAATGTTATGTTAATTACATTCGTACTTCGTCCCTATCTAGAAAAAGCTGAAAAACTGCAAGGATTCATCGGAGGATTTTAAACATGCGAAATTCACCATTTGTTATGGCAACTTTGTATTTTCTTCTAGGGTGTATTTTTACATACTTAGCAATCACAAGCGTGAAAGATACAATTTGGAATTTTTACACACTATTGCTTTCTGTAATGGCAACAGTTGATTTTAATTTGGCAATTCGCCTTCTTTTTTCTAAACAGAAAAAAGATAGTAAGAAAAAATAATAAAAACGCAGGACATTCCTGCGTTTTTATTGTGGATAATTTTTCAAAAAGTACACGAGCGTTTGTAACTCTACCGCTAAATCAATATGATGAATACGAATATGTTCTGATAAGTTTAACCTAGCAGGTGTAAAGTTTAAAACACCGTGTACGCTCGTATGCGATAAGCGATCTGCTACAGTTTGTGCAACAGAAGCAGGCACTGTTAATATTGCCACTTTTATATCATCCGATAGTCTCTCTTCTAATTCATCCAAATGATATACTGGAATCCCGCCGATTTCTTTTCCAACTTTCTCTTCATCAACGTCAAATGCCATCTCAATTTTTGTATTATTATTTTTCGTAAAATTGTAATGTAAGAAAGCTGTACCTAAATTACCTACCCCAATTAACGCTACGCGTGTTACATCGTCTTGATCAAGTGTTTCGCGGAAAAACGACAATAAATAATTTACATTATAGCCGTATCCCTTTTTCCCTAATGCCCCAAAGTATGAAAAGTCTCGTCGAATTGTGGCTGAATCCACTTTCACTGCTTCACTTAATTCTGCAGATGATACGCGTTGCTTACCAGATAACGATAGGTTTTGGATAAATCGATAGTATAGAGGCAATCTTTTGGCAGTCGCCTGCGGAATTTTAGGCTGCTCCATGCAACCCCCTCCTCTCTTCCTATCTGTTCAAGTGATTAAAACATGTACGGAAGTTTAGCATTAATAGTTTTCCTTGTATAATAGAGAGAGAATTTCTCTATTTATGTTCAACTATACACTATTTTTAGTATGATTGAGAAATATAATCATGGCAAAGTTAAGAAATTATTGAGGTGAAAACATTGATTTTACTACAAGTGAATAACCTTTCCAAATTGTTCGCAGCCGAAGTGATTCTTTCAAACATTAAGTTAGAAGTACAGACGCGTGATCGTATTGCGCTTGTTGGGCGTAATGGCGCTGGAAAGTCTACATTATTAAAAATTATTGCTGGAGAACTATCTCATGACGGCGGCGAAATTATAAAACCGAAAGATGTATCTATCGGTTATTTAGCACAGCATACTGGTCTTGAAACATCGTTAACGATTTGGGATGAAATGCTAACAGTATTTCTCCACTTAGAGCGCATGGAAAAGGAACTCCGCAGGCTAGAACAAGAAATGGGAAAAGAAGAAAATTTCACAAATGCAACCATTTACGAAAAATTGTTAGCAGAGTATGATCGCCTACAATTAGATTATAAAAATAAAGGTGGCTATCAATATGAAGCTGATATTCGCTCTGTTTTAAGCGGACTCGGTTTTCCTCCCGAAACACACGAAACGACAATTTCCACATTAAGCGGTGGACAAAAAACTCGTTTAGCCCTCGGGAAGTTATTATTAACAAAACCAGATTTACTTATTTTAGATGAGCCAACCAACCATTTAGATATCGATACATTAACGTGGCTCGAGCAATATTTACAAGGTTATCCTGGTGCTATTTTAATCGTTTCACACGATCGGTACTTTCTAGATAGACTTGTCACGCAAGTATATGAAATCTCTAATAAACAAAGTCGAAAGTACACAGGAAACTACAGTAAATACTTAGACCTTAAAGCAGCTCTATATGAACAAGAGATGAAACGTTACGAAAAACAACAAGAAGAAGTAACAAAATTACAAGAATTTGTCCAGAAGAATATTGCTCGTGCGTCTACAACAAAACGAGCGCAAAGCCGCCGAAAACAATTAGAGCGCATGGAACTTATGGAAAAACCAATCGGTGATACAAAATCCGCTTCTTTCCACTTTGATATCGATAAACAAAGCGGTAATGATGTATTACAAGTAAGAGATATGACAATTGGCTATGATAATGAGCCAATTATTCAAAACATTCATTTCCAATTAACGAGAGGTGATAGTGTCGCTCTTGTCGGCCCAAACGGAATCGGAAAATCCACTTTATTAAAATCTCTTGTGGATAAACTTCGTCCTTTAAACGGCACGTTTTCGTTTGGTTCTAACGTTTCTATCGGATATTATGACCAAGAACAGGCAAACTTAACATCATCAAAACGTGTATTAGACGAACTTTGGAATGATTACCCGATGCAACCGGAAAAAGAAATTCGCACAGTCCTTGGAAACTTTTTATTTTCTGGTGACGACGTTCTAAAACCCGTTTCTTCTTTAAGCGGTGGACAAAAAGCACGATTAGCTCTTGCAAAACTTATGATGCAAAAATCAAATGTACTTATTTTGGACGAGCCGACCAACCATTTAGATTTAAGCAGCAAAGAAATTTTAGAAAATGCGCTCATTGATTTTCCAGGAACGATTTTATTTGTTTCCCATGACCGCTATTTCATTAATCGCATTACCACAAAAGTTCTTGAGTTATCCACAGGCGGATCAGAGGAATACCTCGGTGATTACGATTATTATGTAGAAAAGAAAAATGAAATGCTCGAACGCGCTGAACTTGACGAACAAGAAACAAATAAACCTGTACAAAAACAAGTGGCACAAGAAAAATTAAATTACATTGAAGAAAAAGAACGTAAAAAGCAAGAACGTCAACGTATGCGTAGAATTGAAGAACTAGAAGAAAACATTGCAACAATTGAAGAACAAATCATGGCATTAGAAGAACAACTATGTCTTCCAGAAGTGTACGCTGATTATGAGAGAGCCAGTGATATTACAACAGAAAAACAAACACTTCAAGAACAATTGGAAGCATGTATGGAAGAGTGGGAAGAATTACAACTGTGAAAAGGTCAGTGATTAACACTGACCTTTTTTATTTATCCCACTTTAACGGGCAGTAAGACCCCCACTGCTGGAAGTTTCACCTTATCCACAACAATATTCACATATTCACCTTTGTATTTTCAAGACAAACAAAAGTTTTCCACATTATCCACAAAAATAATAATATTTATCCACAATTTATACTCACAAAAAAACCTACATTATCAACAGATAATATAGGTTTTATCCACATGTTGTGGTTAATTCTGTGTATAAAATTACATCTTTTATCAAAAAAGATTTCTCTATCCACATACTTTTATATCAATCGCTGCTATGTAGAATATAACAGGATCGCTATTGGCTTGCTTCCTTTGTTTTAAAACCTTGCATGTGGCAGGAAAAGGCCCTAACCGCTCCAATGCACGGCTAAGTGCTCTCCTCCTCCCTAAAAGAAAGATAGGTTTTTATGTCGGTTTTTCAATTTGTATTTATATATGTTCTATTATATTAAGATTCAATATCCAAACCAGGGTTTGCATTTAATGCTAACGTTGCTCTCTTTCCTTGCTCATATGCAATCGTACCTGCAGCAGCAATCATAGCGGCGTTATCTGTGCATAAAGATAACGGAGGAATGATAAGTTCAACATTTTCTTTCTTTGCAAACTCTTCCTCTAAGCGTGCCCGTAATCCTTTATTGGCTGCTACCCCACCAGCAAGAAGCACTTGCTTTACGCCATATTCTTCTGTTGCTCTTATTGTTTTTGTTACTAATACATCAATTACACTCGCCTGGAAACTTGCAGCTAAATCTTCAGGTGCTATTTCTTCCCCGCGCTGTTTTGCGTTATGCACAGTGTTAATAACTGCGGATTTTAATCCACTGAAACTAAAATCATAAGAATCAGATTCCAGCCATGCACGAGGCAAATCAATTGTCGGTTCTCCTTCATGCGCAAGACGGTCAATATGAGGTCCACCTGGATACGGCAACGATAACGTACGCGCCACTTTGTCGTACGCTTCTCCTGCAGCATCATCTCGCGTTTCTCCAATTACTTCAAATGAACCATGCTCTTTCATATAAACAAGCTCTGTATGCCCACCCGATACAACGAGAGACAGCAATGGAAATTGTAGTTCTTGTACTAAACGATTCGCATAAATATGTCCTGCGATATGATGCACACCAACTAAAGGAATATTATGTGCAAAAGCTACTGCTTTTGCTGCATTCACTCCAATTAACAATGCCCCAACAAGACCTGGTCCTTCCGTAACGGCAATTGCATCAATATCCTCAAACGTAATTTGTGCTTCTTTTAATGCTTCTTCTAACACAACCGTCATTTGTTCTACGTGGTGACGAGATGCAATTTCTGGGACAACCCCACCAAAACGTTTATGACTTTCAATTTGCGAAGCTACAACGTTCGCTAAAATATCTCGTCCATTTTTCACAACTGCTACAGCCGTTTCGTCACAGCTTGTTTCAATACCAAGAATAATTGTATCTTTTTTCATCATAAATTCACCCACATTACAAGACCATCTTCATAATTGTCTGTATAGTATCTTTTACGAATTCCGCCATTTTGAAAACCAAATTTTCGATATAACTTTTTCGCAACTTCATTTGAAACACGTACTTCAAGTGTCATCGTCTTTGCTCCAAAAGCTCTCGCTTTGTTCATTACCTCTTGTAATAACGCTACTCCAAGCTTTAGGCCACGGTATTTTGGCAATATTGCAATGTTCGTGATATGTGATTCATCAAGAATCATCCAAAGTCCGCAATAGCCCATAATTCCTTCTTCTGTTTCCAGCACAACGTAGTGCGCATACTCATTCATATTTAACTCTCGTTCAAATGCTTCGGCAGTCCAAGGAGTCGCAAATGAAGCTTCTTCAATCGCAACAATTTGCGGGATATCCTTTTCCTTCATATTTCTAAATGTAATGTTCATTCATAAGACTCCTATTTCTTTTGACTTTCTAGCCATTTTGCCTCTGCTTCTGCCAAACGAAGATAACTCGGAACGAATGTATGTACAGGTTGTTCTTCTTTCTGTAAACCTAAGAAAGCTAACTCACTTGGACGTGGATTATGTTTCGTCAGCGGGGCAAATACCGCCTGATCTCCTAAATGTTCTACAATTGTATCTTTATGCTGTTCTACATCGTTTCCGATAAATAAAATAGGTTGCCCCATCTCTTTTACCATTTGCAGCCAATCAACAATGAGAACAATACGATCTTCTTTCACAGCTTGTAATGATTGTTCCCTATATGTATATAATCCTGTGTAAATTTGCTGACGACGGCCATCAAATAATGGGCAAATGTATCCGGGGAAATTGATTCCGTTTGCTGCTAGCACCTCTAAGCTCGATACACCGACAATTGGAATTTGCAGTGACCAAGCCAATGTTTTCGCTACTGTCACACCAATACGAACACCTGTATAAGAGCCCGGACCGGCCGCTACAACGATTTTATTTAATTCTTTTGGTTTTACATTACATTCTTTTAAAAGTTGCTCTACTGCTGGCATTAAACGCACAGAATGATTTTTTGTTAAATTTGTAATGATCTCTCCTACAACAGTATTTCCATCAATAAGAGAAACTCCCATTACATAGTTAGAAGTATCAATTGCTAGTACTTTCATTTTGTAATAGCTCCTCACATAATCTAATATAACGTTCTCCGCTCGGCTCTAATACAATTTTCCTTGTACTATCTCCCTCGTGGAATAAACTAATTTTTAAAAGTGAAGATGGTAAGAAAGCCTCTATTAAATGGGCCCACTCCACCACTGTTACACCTTCGCCATAAAAATATTCATCAAAACCTAAATCTTCTTCGCTCTCTGCTAGACGGTATACATCCATATGATACAGCGGTAATCGTCCTTTGTATTCTTTAATAATATTGAAAGTCGGGCTATTTACAACACGTTTTACACCAAGACCTTTTGCAAGACCTTTTGTAAATGTTGTCTTACCTGCACCTAAATCCCCTTCTAAAATCAAAACATCCTGCGCCTCAACTAATTGTCCAAGCTTTTCTGATAAATTCTGCGTTTCTTCTGAAGACATTGTCGTTATTTCATATTTATTCAAAAGTCTCACCTACCTTACTATTAGTATTCTCTATTTTTTATTATACAGATTTTTTATATAAATCCATTTTTTTTCGACATCTTTATCTAGCTCTACCTCCTAAGCCCTTCTGTGTGAAAGAACCTTAGCCAACGGGCCTAAACAGTCGGCTCCCGCTTTTTTTACTTCGCACGTGGCAGAAAAAGGCCCTGATCGCTTCTATGCATAGCCAGATGCTCTCGCTCACCTAAAAAGAGGGAGGTTTTATGTCAGTTTTTCAATTTGTATTTGTATTTATATATAAAAAAGACCTTAGGAGTTTTCCTAAGGATAAGATTGACTGTCTTATAAGTTTAATTAGAGTAAATAAAAAAACACGAAACATATTGTTTCGTTCTTTATATAAATGGCGGTCCCGACCGGGGTCGAACCGGCGATCTCCTGCGTGACAGGCAGGCATGTTAACCACTACACCACGGGACCATTTGGTTGCGGGGACAGGATTTGAACCTGCGACCTTCGGGTTATGAGCCCGACGAGCTACCAGACTGCTCCACCCCGCGATAATATAAATAAGCCTGGCAACGTCCTACTCTCACAGGGACAAAGTCCCAACTACCATCGGCGCTAGAGAGCTTAACTTCCGTGTTCGGTATGGGAACG
>NZ_JAVBXD010000062.1 GCF_030756675.1 Bacillus multifaciens | reverse complement strand
CTCGTAACTTGTCCTAATATTTGTTTGTTCACTTCATGAATTATTTGCATAGCTTCATTAGAGATTTGAGATGCTTGGTTTGTATTTTTCAACATGCTATCAGTTGAGGTAGTAACCTCTTGTGCTGTTACCTTTATTTTTCCCATTAGTTGTTGTAAGTTATCTAACATATGATTAAAGGAAGTAACGATATTTCCTAATTCATCATTTGCTTGATAAGAAGTACGTATGACTAAATTTCCGTCTGCTACTTCTTTCATATCATGTTCCAATAAAGTAATTGGACGTTGAATAGCAGATTTAATAATATATCCAATAAATGTAATGATCGCAACCGATACCAACGAAATAATAATAAACATCAATATTGTATTTTGTACACTGCTGGCATTATTTTTTTGTAATTGTTCTGCCTGATCACCATTATACTGAATGAGTTCTTGAATTTTTTTACTCGAATTTTTCGTAGCCGAATCAATTTCTTGTAAATAATAATTATAAGCGGCCTCATGCTCATTTTTTTTCACTAAGTCTTTTGTTTTATCTATTTTTTCCTTTAAATCTTGGTAACTTTTTTGGAAGTCCTCATATAATTGTTTTTCTTTTTGTGAATGGATTTTAGCCTCATACTTTTCTAGTAATTTATTATTATCGCTTCGTATTCCGTCCATTGTAGTTAATATTTGATTATTTCTATTTTCATCGGATGAAAGGATAAGTTCTACAAGGTTTTTATTATTATAATGGAAATTAGATTCGATAGACTCTATCCAGTAAATTGGAAGCAATCTGTCTTCATACATACTTTCAGAAGCTTCGCCTGTTTTTATTAACCCCCTATATCCCATAATGGATAAGAGAATACATGCAATACTAGCTGTAATCATTAATACATTCAATTTTGTACTAATTTTATGTTTTTTTAGAAATAACATTATAATACACCACATCTTTCTTTCTTTATTTATCTATATATTATATTATAACAATTATGGTAAAAAAAACAAAAAAGCGAAAAATTATAAACATTTTTCGCTTTTTTTATAGATAGACTAGTTCACTTTTATTATATTACTAATAAATAGATTTGGTTTATGCAATATTGCATATCGAAATAAGTTGCAAGTATTGTTATTTTAGAATATAATATAAGTATAAAATATTAAATATTCAGAAAATTGGAGGGCTTGTTTATGGAAATCGCAATGGCAGTTTTAAAATTTTTAGGTGCAGTAATTCCATTAGTAGCAGACCTTTTAAAAGCAATAATGTAAGTAGGATTTATCGCTATTATATTATATTATTTTATAAGTATTGTCTAAGTGATCTGTGTATCGAACAAAAATGGTTTGATATACAGGTCATTTTTATGAGCTTTTTTTGTTTTTCATAGATTAATTAAAGAATTTTCTACGAATAGAATTTAAAATATGCAATTTTGCATATTTCTAGACAAATTGGTTACATTTCACTTTTTCAACATAAATAGACGGTATACTTGATATGGGTTTGGTAAATTCGGGAATTATGCGAGGTGAAAAACACGGAAAGGAAAAAGGCATTAGGAGTAATGGTATTAGTTGCAGCACCATGTAGGGGGAAAAATAGTAATAACAAGTTTACATGTGAGAAGATTTATTCCATAAGTGAGTGTATCTGATATGACCTCTTATGCTTTTTTGAAAGAAAAAGATACGGATCATGGTTTGTGAAGAAATTTTTTGTGGGGGTTTTTTATTAACATTAACAATGTTAGTAGGTGTGTTTTTGATAAATCATAATCAAGTAGTAGTGATGAATGATAATGAAAAAGAACAGTTAATTTCGGATTTACCATTTGAGTATTAATTATGAAGGGAAACAATCATCAGTAAACATTGTTGTTTCTTTTTTGAATAACTATTTAACAATGTATCTTCTTATAATATATGGATATGTTTTCTTTTTACGATTATTATTTAATTATCAATATATTTCAATGTAGTAGGTGATTTTATGGGAAAAGAAATGCATGCACCGGTTTGTTTACAGTGTAAAAAGCGTCTTCAAGATTGGAAGGGTAATGTAAGGATTAAAAAAGAAGAAATGTTCGACACTAGGGTAATCCAAAGCTTGGAGATATGGTGTAAAGAGTGTACAACCGTTCTTGATGAAAAGGGGCCCGGAAGAGAATATCATAACCTATGGGAACTGTCTTCGGTAAAAGAATCTTACTTTGACCAATTAATGAGTTTAATTAGTCGAATGCAGGAAAAAGAAGGATTATATAGATTTTCTGAAAAGGCTATTCTTGATTGCCTGCAATTAGGAAGAATCTTATATGATAAGAAGATCTAGCTTGAAGAGTATTAAAATAAGGGGAAGTGTGGGCATCTTCCTACCAAGTAGATAAAAATAAAAGAGTTTTATGTCCACGGCTTTTTGGGATAGTTGTTAGGCAGTATTTTATCCACGATATTCCTGTTTATCGCTCAATTTGATCATGAGAGAAAAGAGTCTAAGAAGATACTGGCTTAATGATTTTGGAGAGGAGAATCTGTCAATTGGTAGGTTCTCTTTTTTTAATTAAACGTTTGTTTAAATTATATCGCCCTTGAATTTTGATTTAAGTTGTTGTTTTGCAGAATCAAAATGGAAATTAGATTCTACAGACTCTGTCCAGTAAATTGGAAGTGATCTATCTTTATATTATATGAATTATCTTGAAAAATAAAAAAGCGAAAAATGTTTATAATTCTTCGCTTTCTTGGACATAGACTAGTTTACTTTTTAATTATATTACTAATAAACCGTCATTTTTCCTAAGTGGCCCGTGAAATAATTTCTTGTTCATCAAGTAAGAACTTCAAGCTTGATAAAGAGATTATTTGAAAATTCTCTTTCGACATACGTTTTCGATAATGCGTAGGTGTTTCTCCAATCACTTTTTTAAATATGCGACTAAAGACTACTAAACTACGAAAGCCGACCTGATAGGAAATGTTTTCAACCGATTCATTTGTCATTGAAAGTAAATACGCTGCGTGATTAATGCGTACCCTTAAAATCCAGTCTTTCATGCTCATCCCGAACTGATTGTGAAAGACCCGTGAAAGATGGCTTCGATTGACCGCAAGATGATCTGCCACGTCACTTACTGTAATCTCCTCTACATAGTGCTCTCCAATATATGTCATCGCTTCAATTGCGAGTTGTGAAAACTTTTGTTTTACTCCCATTGAGAATTCGACACCATCTGTAAGTAATAATCTTAAAAACCGATAGGTCAACTCATTCAACATTAATTCATCTTCTACTGTACCGTGGGAGCAATTCATACACTCCAAGATAATATCCGAATATTGTTGAATATTAGCCGAGGTAACAGAGTAGTTACCTTCTTTAAAACTCGAGTAATGAATAATTTCCTCTGCTACCTTTCCACCAAATGACAGCCACGCATACATCCATGGTTCCTCTGCATCCGAGCGATAAAAGGTCGACTCTCCTGGGGGAATGAGGAAAATATCCCCTTTCTTTAATGAATATTTTTTATCTTTTACATGGTACATTCCTTTTCCATCCAACACGACATGAATAATGTAGCTGTTACGTACAGCCGGTCCAAAAGCATGAAAAGGCAGTGTTTTTGAAAAACCACAAAAATCAAAATAAAGATCGCTTGAGAAGTGACGCTGTTCCTTTTTCATAAAGATTGCTTGTTCCATGGGCTTCTCCCTCTTCGTGATTACGATAACCTAATCTACCTTTTGAAGGAAGAAATGCAACAAAAGGTTAAATCAAGGTCACAAAATGATATAAAACAGAAAGCGCTTTCTTGTTAAACTATACATGAAAAAACCACAGGAAGGACATTAATGTAGTTCGTTAATTTTTTTATGCTTACTTTCATAAGCGTTTTCTTAAAATATGAAACATGTATAGAAAAAATTAGATACTGCTATCAGAATTTATCCCGCTATTTGCGGGCTGTAATACTCCCGCCTCAAAACCTAAAAGAATACAAAGAAGTTTAGGTGGGAGATAAACAGTCCGTAAAAGCCCGATTGGTGAGGGCTGACAATCAGTGGGGGATGAAGAAAATTCCCACTGATTGAAGTTTCACTTTATTTAAAATGCGATGCTGTGTCTAGAAATAATGATGAACTGTTAGAAGTGAGCCAGTGAATACGGAGATAATTTCCTTATTTAGGATAAATGCGAAAGGGATGTTTATATTTATGGAAAAGAAACGTGAACTAGCTTTAAAATTTGCTGAAGTATTTGGCGATCAAGAAACAACTCAATATTTTTCTCCAGGGCGTATCAATTTAATCGGAGAACATACAGACTACAATGGTGGTTATGTATTCCCTGCTTCTATTACTTATGGAACTTACGGGGTAGCTAGACGTCGTGAGGATGATAGAGTATTAGTTTACTCAACGAACTTTGAAGAGCTTGGAGTGATTAGCTTCACGTTGAATGAACTAGATTACGATAAACATGCGAATTGGGCAAATTATGTAAAAGGCGTTATTTTAACACTGAAAGAAGCAGGTCATAAAATAGACTGTGGTTTTGAGTTATTAGTTGAAGAAACGATTCCAAATGGAGCGGGACTTTCAAGTAGTGCTTCACTTGAATTACTTGTAGGCGTAGCATTAGAAGACTTGTTCAACTTAGACGTAACGCGACTTGAATTAGTGAAAATGGGTAAGAAAGTTGAAAATGAATTTATTGGTGTAAATTCTGGTATCATGGATCAATTTGCTATTGGATTTGGTGAGAAAGACAAGGCAATTCTCCTTGATACCAATACGTTAGAGTATGAAATGGTTCCAGTGGTTTTGGACGACTATGCGATTGTAATTATGAATACGAATAAACGTCGTGAACTAGCAGATTCAAAATATAATGAGCGCCGTGCTGAATGTGAAGAAGCACTCGCACGTCTCCAAACGAAGTTAGAGGTTCATGCACTTGGAGAACTAAGCGAAACAGAATTTGATGCAAATCAAAATCTGATTGGAGATGAAATCCTAATTAAACGCGCGAAGCATGCAGTTTACGAAAATGAACGCACAAAAAAAGCCAAAGCAGCTCTTACTGCAGGTGATTTAGAAGAATTCGGAAAGCTATTGAATGCTTCTCATACATCTTTAAGAGATGATTATGAAGTAACCGGGCTTGAATTAGATACATTGGTGGCCGCTGCGCAAAAACAAGAGGGTGTGCTTGGAGCCCGTATGACTGGAGCAGGATTTGGGGGATGCGCCATCGCATTAGTAAAAGAAAGTGAAACCTACACTTTTAAAAACAATGTTTATGATGAATATCTCAAAATTGTGGGATATGCGCCTGTCTTTTATGTGGCACACATTGGTAATGGAACTACAGTGATTGGATGATGAATGAGGTGAAAACGATGAATACATGTCAAGCAATTTATGATTTTACTACACTTGCAATTGAGAATGGAGCCATTGAGGAAAATGACCGAATTTATATGCACAATCAACTATTACGTTTGATTGGCGAATCGGAAATGGGAGAGATTACTAGCGTAGTTGAAACGGACCCACATGTGTTGTTAGATACGCTTATGGATAAAGCGATGAAAAATCTTGTTATTTTTGAAAACCAAGCCAATCGTGATATGTTCGAAGCGCTTTTAATGAATGTGATTACACCACTTCCATCCAAGGTCAATGCGAATTTTCAGGAGGCATATCGCAAAAGTCCTGAACAAGCAACGGATTATTTCTTTGAGCTAAGTAAACGCAATGATTATATAAAGACCCGTGCGATTGCAAAAAATATTCATTATTTAGCAGAATCAAAATATGGTGAACTTGAGATTACTATTAATTTATCCAAGCCAGAGAAAGATCCAAGAGAAATCTTAGCGGCTAGAAATGTACCAAGGGGCAATTACCCAAAATGTTTACTTTGTATTGAAAATGAAGGGTATTTCGGCCATTTGAACCATCCAGGTAGAAGCAATCACCGAATCATTAACATTGAGCTAGAGGGAGAAGAATGGGGTTTTCAATATTCACCATATGCATACTTTAATGAACACTCCATCGTATTATCTAAGGAGCATCGACCAATGAAAATTTCCCGTGAGGCATTCTCTCGTTTATTCAGTTTTGTAGAAATTATGCCACACTATTTCATTGGTTCAAATGCGGATTTACCTATTGTAGGAGGATCTATCTTAAGTCACGATCACTATCAAACGGGACGCCATAACTTTCCGATGGCAAAGGCTAAAGTTCTTAAAATATTTCAACTACCTGACTATCCAAACGTTTCTTGCGGTATTGTCAACTGGCCAATGAGTGTGGTTCGTCTCTCTTCTTTAAACAAAGAAGAATTGATTAATGCCAGCACCTACATCCATGAAAGTTGGAAGAACTATTCGGATGAATTCTTACAAATTCGTGCAGATTCAAAAGATGGCACAAAGCATCATACGATTACACCAATTGTACGGCGCCGTGAAGAAAAGTATGAAATTGATCTTGTACTGCGTGATAATAATGTGAGTGAAGAATACCCTGATGGAATTTTTCATCCACATCCAGATGTACAGCATATTAAGAAAGAAAATATCGGGCTTATTGAAGTCATGGGCCTTGCGATTCTCCCTCCACGTTTGATTGAGGAGCTTCATGAAGTTGAGCTGTACTTGTTAGATAAGGAAGCTAATGTTCCTGAAATCCATCAAAAATGGGCAGATGAATTAAAAGCCGAGGGAGGCTATAGGGAAGAGACCGTTCAAAGCTTTCTTCAAACGGAAGTTGCAAAAACATTTGAACGCGTCTTAGAAGATGCTGGTGTCTATAAGATGA
This sequence comes from Bacillus multifaciens, assembly GCF_030756675.1. Lineage (GTDB taxonomy): Bacteria > Bacillota > Bacilli > Bacillales > Bacillaceae_G > Bacillus_A > Bacillus_A multifaciens. Next base: position 8,026 of record NZ_JAVBXD010000062.1, on the reverse strand, counting down.
ATGAAGAGGGTAGAGCAGGGTTTGAACGCTTTATCAAAGAATTACAAAGCACAAATCGAGAGGTAATGACGAGATGACAGTTTTAGTTTTAGGCAGTGCAGGCTATATCGGTTCACATGTCGTCAATCAATTAATCACAAATGGCTATGATGTAGCGGTAATCGATCATCTATTGAGCGGGCATATTGAGTCGTTTTGGTCACCGATATTTAAATTACGAAGCCTTTCATTAGTTCACTGAACTTTTGGAAGGCTTTTTCTTCCATGTTTTTTGTCATGTGTGCGTATATATTCATAGAAGTTTCATATGTTTCTGATGATATCGTAGACATATGGTACTCTTTTTTCTTGAACCACATTATAAGCATGTCTTCTTAATGTAATTGTCGTTCACGTGAAATTCCTCATGTTAATCAAACGTTTGTTTAAGAAAAATATGCATATATGCATATTCGTAACAAAACATGACATATTTTGATACAATTTATAGTATGTATTCCAAACTATGTCATATAAATGTAATAAATGTCTTATGTTTGTTGAGATATTTTGGAAAAGTTTGTATAATTTGATTAGATTAACAATTTAAATAAAAGGAGAGAGACAATGTTACCAGATACCGTTCGTACTCCGAATAAGAAGAAAAAGTGGATTATCATTGGGGTGATTGCTCTTATTATTATCGTTGCTGCTGTAAATATTTTCATCATGCAGAGTAAGAAGAAAGGCAGCACAGAAGATGTGAAGTTTACGGAAGTAACAGAACGTCAACTCAATAATACAAAGCTCGTTTCCGGTCAAGTGAAACCAGGGAATATCGAGAGTTTCTATGCAGATGCGACTAAAGGAAAAGTGAAAGATATTGCTGTAAAAGAAGGACAAGAAGTGAACAAAGGGGACAAGCTGTTCTCCTATGATAATGAAGAAATTAATTTACAAGTGAAGCAAGCAGAAATTGAACAGAAAGTAGCTTCTATGCGCTTTGATCAAGGAAAGAAAAAGATAGATTCATTGAAAAAAGATATTAAGAAAGCGAAGGATAGCGGAGCGACGAAAGAGATGGTCGATCAGCTAGAATCGCAATTAAATGAAGTGGAAATGCAACAAAAAACATCTGATCTTGAAAAAGAAAAAGGGAACCTTCATATCGAAGAATTAAAGAAAAAACGAGGAGAGCTTACTGTTTACAGTAATTTTGCCGGTGTTGTACAAAAGCTTGATAAAGATGCGTCGCAAGGTTCTATGCCAGCAATGGGTGGTCAAGGGAAATCGTTTTTACAAATCGCTTCTAAAGATGCATTCCAAATTCAAGGTACATTAACGGAACTACAAAAATCGCAAATCCAAAAAGACCAAACGATTACAGTGACAGCAAAGGCAGCACCGAAGAAGAAATGGGCTGGGAAAATTACAGAAGTAAGTGAGTATCCGACAAGTGCGGAAGCCAATACACAAGCCACAGCAGGCGGAGATGCAGGCCAAAATATGTCTTATTATACATATAAAGCATCATTAGATTCCCAAGATGGATTATCACCAGGATACCATGTGTCTATTCAAGTAAACTTAGAGAATAAGAAAATGGTTGCTGTTCCTAGTAAAAGTATTGTAGCAGAAAAAGATGATTCATTTGTGTATGTAGAGGATAAAGGAAAGCTTCGCAAGCAAATTGTGAAGAAAGGCTCCGGTGATGGAGATTGGACCGAAGTAGTTGAAGGCGTAACAGTAGGACAAAAGGTGGTTGAAAATCCTTCCGATAAAGTGTTTGACGGAATGGAAGTGAAGAAAAAATGATTACCTTAAGCAATATTCATAAAACGTATTATCAAGGAAGTTTAGCTGTACCAATTTTACATGGTATTAGTTTAAAGATTGATAACGGTGAATTTGTTTCGATTATGGGACCGTCTGGATCGGGGAAATCAACGCTTATGAATATTATTGGTTGTCTCGATCGTCCAACAGAAGGCGAATATATGTTGGATGATGTGAATATTTTAACAGCAGATGAGTCAAAGTTGGCACTCATTCGAAATGAATATATCGGCTTTGTGTTCCAGCACTTTAATTTACTGCCTCGTCTTTCGGCAGTGGAGAATGTAGAGCTTCCGCTTATTTACGGCGGTATAAAGAAAGCAGAGCGCCGCGAGCGGGCATTAGAGGCATTAGGAAAAGTAGGACTCGCAGATCGCGTGCATCACTTGCCAAATGAATTATCAGGTGGACAAAAGCAGCGTGTGGCCATTGCACGTTCGATTGCCAATGATCCAACATTTATTATGGCCGATGAACCAACAGGTGCGCTTGATACAAGATCGGGTGAACAAGTTATGAATATTTTCACCCAGCTAAACAAAGAAGGTACAACAATTGTAATGGTTACGCATGAAGAGGAAGTAGCAGCGTATTCATCTCGCCGCATTGTGCTCAGAGATGGGAAAATTACAGAAGATAGAAGGTGTGCTATATGAGTTTACTAGATAGTATTAAAATCGCTCTTTCTTCTATTCTAGCTCATAAGCTGCGCTCCGCACTGACGATGCTTGGAATTATTATCGGTGTTGGTTCGATTATTACTGTCGTTGCGATTGGGCAAGGCGGGGAAGCAATGCTGAAGTCTCAATTTGCGGGTATCGGTAATAATGTGGTTCCCCTTCAGTTTCAAGCGGATATTGATGATCCATATGCGGCGGGGATAGGGCAACGTCCAGAATTAAAAGACGAAGATATTCTTGCACTGAAAGAATTGCCAGAGATTAGTCATGTTGTTACGACGAATTCGGATATGGTGCCACTCGATATTAATGATAAAAAAGGCATAACGAATATTATTGGACTTGATAGTGAATATTTTGCGGTGAATAAAATCAAATTGACTGAAGGCCGCTCCTTACATGAATCAGATGTTGAGCAAGGCAATAACGTTGTAATGATTAGTACGAAAGCAAAGGATACTTTTTATCCGAAAGAAAATCCTGTCGGGAAAATTATCGAGGTAAAAGGTCAGCCATTGCAAATTATCGGGGTGTATAAATCAGATAATAGCTTTATGGGCATGGGACCGTCGGAAATATTAATTCCGATTTCGCTTTGGCCAACACTATATGGAAAAAATGAAATTCAAAATATTTCAGTACAAGTGAAAAATGTTGATCAAATGGAAGCGGCCGGGAAAAAAGCTGCTAGCGTTTTAAACGACCGCAAACCAAATGATATTCCAGGTAAGTATGAAATTGTTGATATTGAGAAAATGAAAGAAGGCGTTTCGAAAGTAACAGGTATCATGACGATGATTATCGGCGGTATTGCAGGTATTTCTCTTGTCGTTGGCGGCATCGGCGTTATGAATATTATGCTCGTATCTGTTACGGAGCGTACGCGTGAAATTGGTGTTCGTAAAGCGCTCGGTGCAACGCGCGGGAAAATCTTGCTTCAATTCTTAATCGAGGCCGTGATGTTAACACTTCTTGGCGGTTTGATCGGAATTGGTCTTGGATACGGCGGCGCTTATATCGTATCTACATTTGCGAAATGGCCACCGCTCGTTTCATGGGAAGTTGTGCTTGGCGGCGTCCTATTCTCCATGACGCTCGGCATTATTTTCGGATTAATTCCAGCAAACAAAGCGGCGAAATTAGATCCAATCGAAGCACTGCGCTATGAATAATATATAGATCTATTTTTGTTTTTCAACATAAAACAAAAAGTAATATGCTACTTATTTGCTCGCTTTGTTTTAACATTGCTTGTGGCATAAAAGGGCCCTGGCCGCTCCAAGTATGGCCAGCCGCTCTCGCCCATCTAAAAAAAGTGGTTTTTCAATTTGTATTTATATAACACTCAGTTCTTATGGGTGGTGAATCCCTGTTTGAAAAAGTGGGGATTCACCACCCGTTGGAACGGGTATAAAAATAAAGGAGGTTTTACATATGGAAGCGAACGTAAACACGCAGAAGGTAAGTGGAGAGAAGCCCTCATTATTTGGAATGATTACCTCACCTAGTTTGCAGTTTGAGAGAATGAGAACGAATGCACCAGTGTGGGGCGCGTTTTTCTTAATGGCTGTATTAGGTGGTCTTATCGGGGCTATAGCTGCATATTTAGCTTCTATGGACCCTGCAACTATTGCGCAAAATAAGAAGCTTGGGATAGAAATGACTCCAGCAATGGCATTGGGCAGTGGGTTTGTACTTCTATTCATTATAACTATTGTTACATTCTTTATTGGTGCAGCTGTGTATAAAATACTTATAATGTTTATGGGCAATGATACGTCTTATAAGAAGTTATTAGCAATTACTGTTTATTCTAGTATAATTACAATTCTTGGTGGCATTATTAATATAGGATTAGCGTGGATTCTTGGCGGAAATGGTCAAGAAATGTACACAGGATTAGGATCGCTATTTGCTTCTACTGGCGGCGTTGCATATGGCATCGCAAAATCAATTGAAGTTTTCACAATTTGGGGATTGGTTGTAACATGGTTAGGACTGCACATTACAGCGGGCCTAAGCAAGAAACAAGCGACAATTCTTGTTGTTATTTTCTTTATTATTTCATTGGGACTTGGCGCAGTTGGCGGCTTATTCTAAAAATAATATAAGATTATGTTTATCGAAACGGCTCATATAGAGCCGTTTTTTTGTCGTACGTTGGCGAAGAATCTTTATTTCGTGTCGAAGCGCCGATATATTTTAAATTGCGGTCGATATATTTAAAAAATCGCCGATATATGAGGAGTTTCCGCCGATATAATGACGCCGAAGATAAAATTACGATGGAATTTCACATAATACTAGCAGAATTTCAAATGTTGCATAGGCAAATTTGAAATTTTGCTAGTCTATCATGAAATGCAGTGCGGTGAAAGGGTTGCTGTTTTTTTATAAGGTAAAGGTACCGCGGAATAACAAAGAGGTATACCTTTTAGAAATGGGTTAAACGTGAAGCCAGTTACCTTTACAGAAACAGTAGCGTTGTATGAGAAGATGATTAAAAATCAAATGAAGAAGCTTTGTATTTACCGAGATTATGAGGAGTTTTATCAATGCGGGCTCATTGCACTTTGGCGGGCGTATGAAAAATATGATGAGGAGAAGGGGAGCTTTCCCGCATATGCCCTTGTGACGGTGCGCGGATATTTGTTAGAGCGGTTAAAGAAAGAGTGTCGTGTGCAAGACAAGGAAGTTTGTACGGAGCATTATGTATTAGAAAATATAGGCGGTGAGGAGAAGCAGAGTGAGGTGTTTGCGTATATGAGTATGTTAGAAGAGAATGAGCAGTTTGTCTTATTTGAGCATTTCTACGGCGGGAAGAAAATGCGCGAGATTGCAACGGAGTTAGGGATGACGTATCATCAAGCGCGCTGGATATATAGGCAAGCGCTGAATAAAATGCGGGCGCATGCAGTGGAATAGTGATAGGAAAAGGAGGCAGAGAGCCTCCTTTTTCTATATGTATGCAGAGTTCACTTAAAGAGGAGGAAAAGGACGATCTATTGATAGTTTCATTTTATCTAGAAGAATGAGTTTTGCTAAAATATGACCAGCTTTCATCCACTGATTCTTCATTTGATTGGGACTAATAGGGAAAACTTGATTTTTGCCATTACGAAAATGTATGTTTGTGTGGCCTGAATCGTGAGGTTCAAGTCTTTCGATGTAGGCATAAAATATCCAGGAGCATGGCCAAGATGAAGGTGACTTTATAGGAATGGCGCACATGAGATTTTGGTGATCAATAGGGATTGGGACGTTTTGTTTAAAACGACAACATTCTTGAATGGCTAATCGTTTTCCTTCATAAGTCGAGTAGTTTCGCATAATGCAACTTTCACGAATGAGTTGCAGCGGTGTTTTCACTGAAAAGATGATTCTTTGCGTTTCCCAAATTTTTGTTTGATAAACAGGATGAGCGTATGCCTCAAGTGCCATCGTTTGTACGGAAATTTCATACCCATCAACTAAGTCATTCAATGAAAAATCCTCCTCGTATTGTAATGGATTACACTTTCTATTATAAAAATAAAATATAAAAACAATTTAAAGAATTTGTAAATTAGTGTTAAAAATTGTATTTATTTACTTTTTCCTCCCGATATTTGTGAGAGGGATGCTCTGCTATATAAATCCAAATTAAAAAACGACATAAAACCATCTTTTTTTAGGTGGGCGAGAGTATCTGGCCATGCATAGAAGCGGTCAGGTCCTTTTCCTGCCACATGTGAAGTTTAAACAAAGGGAGAAAGCGAGTGGAAGCTCCTTTTTTTCTGCATAGCCGCAATCTATATGTTGGAAAATCAAAATGGATTCATATAGAAATTTGTAGCTATTTAGGTTGTCTAATTTGCAATGGGATTCCATATATATGAAAATAGAAAGGATAGGCGGTGAGGAAAGATGAAATGGAAATATGTACTTCTCGCTTTAGCTGTCGTACTTTTCGTATATTTAGCAAATAGTAATCCGAGTAAAGGAGAATATACAGACTGGGCAGCAAAGCAGTTTATGACGCGAAATGATATTCATAAAAAGTTGACGGAAGTGGAGCAAGAAGATAAAGAGGGGCTTCTTGGTGAGTTAGCTACAATTGGAAAGAAATTAGCGAAGAACTATGTAGAGCCGCAAGTTGGTTTATTAATTGATCACTATACGAAGCGGAATGACTATATTTTTTTCTCAACATATACAACAGAGTTTCAGATAGGAAAAGAAAATTATAAATATGTTTCAGTTGGTATTTCAAATATCTTTATACCGATTGAAATGCCAAAGAAGAAAGAGGGGTAGCCCCCTCTTTCTTTTTTGGCTTATATGTTAATTTTGACTTCAGAAATGCTCTTTTCGACAATGCGTGCGCCTTTTTTGCGAGCATGTTGCCCAAGTGTTAGGAAAATGCCAGCGGATAAAATGGTATCCATGACGCTATTTACAGTTTGTTCGTTTACAGGTGTAACAGGATTTTCGATTGAGAAAGTGGTTGTTTTACCGTCTTCTTTTAAGAAAACGAGTTCTAGTACTTCCATTTGTTATTCCCTCCTTTTGTTATAGGTTAGATACGTCAGTTGTGCTGACAAGCTGAACTGAATCAAGTTTGTGCTGTTGTAATGAAGCAATTGCAGTTGCAACTTCGTGTACTTTGTTTAAGTCCGCATCTGTTTTGACGTTTTTAAATTGTTTGTTTTTCATGATCGCTTTGCCGTTTTTGTCTGTACCGCCGTTTAGGACAAGACGTAAGCTCATATCAGATACAATCGTTTGAATCGCCATGTTTTTCACCCTCCTTTCGTCATATATATAGGCGGGAAGGTCATATTTTTGGCGTGAATTTTTTCCTTTTTTTTGATACGCTTAATAGAAATAAAGTAAGGAGTTTCAAACATGAAGCGAAAGTGGTTATTTTGGATTCCCGTTTTAATATGGATGGGGGTCATTTTTTATTCATCTTCTCAGCCATATAAGAAGCAAGATATGCGTTCAGATATCACAAAATATGTAAATGTGGAGTTTGTGAAGGAACATTTTTCGTGGGTATCTATTGATTATGGCGGGGGTACTCCTGTTAGCATTGCGAACAAAGGAGTCGGTGGTTTTATCGAATTTTTTATTCGTAAAGGCGCTCATTTTACTGTGTTCGCTATTCTTGGAGCATTGTCATATTTCGCGTTATTGCAGTGCGGGCTTAAGAGAAAGCAAGTTTTCTGGTTGTCGCTGCTTCTTGTTGCTGCGTATGCGAGCATGGATGAGATTCATCAATCTTTCACAGGTGACCGTACACCGATGTGGCAAGATTCTATACTAGATACGTGCGGTGGTTTCACAGGTATTTTAATAAGCAGTTTTATTTGGAAAAGAAAAAGGAGCTGATTTCAGCTCCTTTTTTGTATATTGGCGACTTTTTTGATATATCGACCGCAATTTGGAATATAAGGTTCTGTCAAGAAGTCTGTGTAAATTAATGAGACTTAGTACTTAGGTCTATCCAGTATTTAGTTATATGTTTTTTTCTCTTAGGGGAGGAGGAG
>NZ_JAVBXD010000061.1 GCF_030756675.1 Bacillus multifaciens | reverse complement strand
TTAATCTGTACCCTTTGTAAAGGACATTTTGAAAAAAAGTTATGCAACATCAAGAAGATGATTTCTGAATTCAACAGGGGTCATCTTCTTTAAATTCCATTGGTATCTATAATGATTATAGTACGTCATATATTTCTTAATTTCATGTTTCAACTGAGTAAAAGATTCACAAGGTTTTATATGTGCTTCATCTTTGAAATGGCCAAAAAACGATTCTTGCGGGGCGTTATCCCAACAGTTTCCCCTTCTTGACATCGATTGTCCAAGTTTTAGCTTTTTGACCAATGTTTGATAGACAGGACTCGTGTAATGAACTCCTTGATCTGAATGAATAAATGCACCTTCAGCCAATTGAACTCTCTTATTCTTCTTCAGCTTGTGAAGGGGGGGTGTAACGATATCTAACGTAAGCCGTTCTGAAACATGATAGGCTAAGATTTCATTCGTGGATCCGTCTAAAATCGTAGACAAATAAGCCTTATTATTCTTACCGTAAAATAAGTAAGTGATATCTGTAAGAAGCGCCTTTCCAGAGACATTTTGTTTGAATTCCCGATTTAATAGATTCGGTACAACACGATGTTCTTGCGTTGCTTTCATCATTCGCTTATAAGAATTCGCCTTACGAATTGGACAGACAATACCGTATTTTTTCATGATTCTACGTATACGCTTTAAATTGTAGACAACTTGAAACTGACCCGCTAATGTCATTTTAATTTGACGAGCCCCTTTATTTCGATTTTTAAATCGAAGTGCTTTTAATATGATTTCTTTCGCCACTTCATCTTGGCCATTCTTTTGTTTCCGCTGTTCTTGAGATGATAAAGAGAAATAATTATAATATCCAGAACGGGAAACACCAGCTACTTTACACAAGTAACTCACCATGTTTCTTAGGTTATACTTTACGATGACAGAACGAATCAATAGGTATTTTTGACTAGGTGGTAACGTTATTCCTTTTTTATCCTCCCTTCCATAAGTTTGATCTTTTTTAACAGTTCGTTTTCAGCTTTTAGTAAGTTTCTTTCAGCTTCTAAACGTGCATATTTTTCTTCTATTGTAAGCTCTCTCTCAAGAGATCTCCCAGAGTTTTCTTTACGTGTATCCCGTAAACCAAATACACCATTTTCTCTATAAGCGGCACGCCATCTGCTTCCTGCTGACATAACACGCTTTATTCCAATTACATCTATATCAAAACCACATTCTTCAAAAATGTCTCGAGGTAACTTTCCTTTTTCATTTTCTTCAATAAAAATACGTTTAAATCCGTCCGTATAAGTAATTCCTTTCTCACTCACTGATTTTACGTATGGATTCCTCGATAAAGCTTGAACTTCTTTTTCTGTAAATAATTTTTTCGTCATTTTGAAATTGCTCCGATTCGAATTTTTCTCTTATTATACAAGAAATACCCTATAGAACAGACTTTTTTTAAAGTGTCTATTCTATAGGGTACATTTTATCGAATCCCTCCTTATTTTTTGTAAACATTATTGGAATTAAATAGAATTATCAAGGTAATTGAGATATTATTTCAGGAATTTTACCATATCTCCATTAATCTAAAAAACAAACTAACTGAAAACAATACAATCAAGTGATTTATACACAATATTCCTTCCTGAAGCTGCATAAAATCTTAAGTTGATGGATATGTGGCGGGACCCAAATAAGAAAAAACACTCAAATTGAGTGCCTTTTCTTAGCATCAGCAGCCAAACCCACCTCCAAAACAACTACAACCGATTATGATTAATAAGATAAATAACACAATCAGTAAGGCGAATCCGCCGCCGAAGCCACAACAACCAGCTCCAAAACCCATAATATATTCCTCCTTATTAATAAGGAAACAAACAATGGTAGATACGGTTACAGATATTTCAGCGGATTTACATTACAGTATGTGGCATGTAACTAAAGAGTTCCCGTACATGAAAACCTTTCTTTAGTAATTTCTTAATGTTAAAAACGGCTTATGAATTAATGAAGAAGCATATTTTATATACAAAAACATAAGAAAAGAGCACTGTTTTATAAGTGCCCTTTTTAAGGAAGGTGCATGAGAAAAAAATAAGGTTTGAAAAGAAATGCATTTAGTCAAAGCATAATATAATTGATGTTTTTTTTATTCAGATGTGTGGGAAAACTGAATAAAAGTTGTCTAAATAAAAAAAGGAGCAGCTAGCAAAGGATAACTACACCTATAAAAGAAGAGTATACAAGAATAGCTATGGCTACAGAATAGCTTATTCATATTATGTGTTAATGGTGAACTATTATACAAAAATAAGAAAAGAGCACTATTTATAGTGAGGGATACTATAGGAAAACAATAAGGATTGAAAAAATGTCCGCTTAACCAAGGGTTAATATAATCTATGCTGGTTTTTATTAAATGTGTGGGTGAATTAAAAAACTTGCCCAATTTAAACGAAAAAATGGTGCCGTATAAGCGGCACTATTATTAGAGCGGAGTCTGTTATGATAAAAGGAATCACCATATAATATATTCTCATCTCATATAAAGGTGAAAAGGCATCTTAAGTTAGAGAGCAGCCAGCAAAAGTCAACTGCTCTCTAAAAAGGGTTAAGAGAAAGAAAAATGGATTAAAGCTGTTAAACAGCTTATCTGTAGTGTATGTTGATGTTGGAGTTTTATACAAAAACGCCATCCTTTCTGTATATTTCTACAAAAAGAATAGCGCTTTTTTCGTTATATAGATACAAAATTATCTTAGCTTGATGGTGATGTGGCGAGACCGCCTTTATATCTCTAAGAAACCTTTTTGAATCGAATTCCCCCAAAAAAAATTGTGGAAAATAAAACGTCGTCAACAATTTTACCTATTTATTACATTTTTAACAATACTTATAATAATAAATTAAATTTAGTATCATTATAAATGGGCCTTTGCCCACCAAATTAATTAAAGGAGGATTACATAATGTCTGATCTCTATTCTCGTCTTTCGAAAGATGACGCTGTCGTTCTACTTGTAGATCATCAAACTGGTCTTATTGCTGGTTTAGTACGTGACTATAGTGTCGATGAGTTCAAGAACAATGTTATGGCTCTTGCTAATACTGCTAATTTTTTTGATTTACCGGTTATTTTAACAACAAGCTTTGAAAATGGACCTAACGGGCCACTAATGCAAGAATTAGTTGAACTCTTCCCTGATGCACCAAAAATAGCTCGTCCTGGACAAATCAATGCTTGGGACAATGAAGAATTTGTAAAAGCGATTGAAAGAACGGGCAAAAAACAACTAATCATCGCAGGTGTGGTTACAGATGTTTGCGTGGCATTCCCAGCATTATCTGCCATAAAAGCAGGATATGAAGTGTTCGTTGTAACCGATGCATCAGGAACTTTCAGTCAACAAGTTGCCAATGCTGCTCTTACACGCATGGCGCATGGAGGGGCTCAGTTAATGAACTGGTTTAGCATTGCATGCGAATTACAACGTGACTGGAGAAATGACGTTGAAGGATTTGGAGACTTACTTGCTAAACATCTTCCTAGTTATCAAAATATTATTGGAAGCTATAGGAGCGCTCAACGAGAGCTTATCAAATAAGAACAAAGTGAGACCTATCTATAAATTTAGATAGGTCTCACCTTATTACGTTATGTTAACTTAATGTGTATATGATATGCATTAAATTAGAAGCATAGTAACATCCCTCCCAGTAAAGTATCTTTAAGGGATTCTGTGAAATGACATACAACGCGCTCTTATATTGTAAAATTTTTTCTTGCATTCTATCATAATTAATAACCTATCTGATCGTTTTAATAGACTTTGTATATTCTATAAAGAATATCAATTAAGAGGAACTATACTAGCTGTTATCACCTCCATCACTATAGAAATTCGACCTTGGAACATTGTTCTTCACGGCATTTCGAAAAAAATAAAAAAGACCCGACCGTTTTTTGGTCAAGTCCTGTATTAAATTACAAACCACTTCCCTTTAAGCACCAGGAATAGTTGGAACCAAATTCTGAACGACTTTGACGAGATTATTTGCAATATCTTGTTGTTGAGATGTAAGTGTACCAGATCCCTCAGTGAATACTGTAACGCAGATTGGACAAGCTTCGATATGAATGCCCAATAGGTTAATAGCTAGACCACCTGGTATATCCACAGTAAGAATCGATGTGGAACCTTCAGGAGGAGTACAGGTTTGACAGTTGGTTTCAAGAGCCATAGAGTTACCTTCTTTCTTGATAGAGTTAATATATAAATATGTTCGAAGATACTCAAAGGACAAAGGTATTTGTACAAGTGTCGAAAATTGTGTTAGTGACTCAGATTCCCCCCCAATGAAATCAAATCCTTCAAGAGATGTTACAATTGTTGGATTAGTGTAAGCATTGTGTACAATGAAAATTCCGCCAAGTTTGACGAATTCATCAATGATTCCTCCTGGTTGCATCATTGCCATGACGTCCAGATCAGTAATATTCCCTTGAACTCCGATCCAAACACACCAGTAATCCGCTGCCAATTGTTCACCTGTAGTGTATTGATTTTTGATAATTAATGGAGATATTTGCACAACAGTATATTTAGTGAGTGACCAAAGCTGTTTGGCAAAATCATAGGAAGCAACACCATTCTCAAGCAGTAAGACGCCCTTACCAAAGCCGAAGGTTCTGCCAGGACAATTCATACTGATCGTCTCAGTCATAGAAACTGTTTTATTTATATCCAACGTACAATCATTGGATTCCTTTAAAATTGTCATTTGAACCACTGGTTTAACAACGGTGAGAGAACTATCCGAACTCATGATTCCATCTAATCTTGCAAAAATTTGAGCTTCCCCAGTATCAATTGCTGTAGTCAAACCTTTTGTTTCTTTCTCATTTGAAACTATTGCGCTTGAAGGACTGCTAGAGTACCACTCGACAAGATTTGTAATGTCTCTAGTTGATTTGTCAGAATACGTGCCTGTCGCAGTAAACTGATGGCTCAAACCTGAACAAAGAGATAAAATCTTAGGATCTATCTTGATGGAAACCAAGACAGATTTTCTTTTTTTGTAACATTCTTTCTCTCTTGTGATAAACAGAATAGGGGGATTAAATTGATGGGAAGTGTTCACTTGTGTTAACCTCACTTTCTTTATCAATACATTTAATCAATATATGCTGTATACAGAACTCGGTTTGGGCTTAATCGTTCTCCAGATTATCAGAAGATCGTTCTAGTTCATGTTAATTTGAAACTATTCACTTCCGGTAACGAGAATTATGTCATCAACGCTTACAATAAGATAGCAAAATGAAAAAAAGTAAAATTACGTTTAGCGGATACTTCAAAACCTTAAGTTAATGGGCGTGGCCTCACCATATCAAAAAAAGAAAATTGTACGTTATGACACAATTTAGACGTATTTAAGTCAATATCCTGTACGCTAAGGGTAAAATAGACCCAAGGAAAGCGTTGCAAGAATTAACATGTATGCAACATAGAAGAGGACAAACCTACATTGCCCCTGGTTACAGCGGCGCTGGTACTGAACCTATTAAGTCAGAGAAAGGCACTCATTGGAGTGCTTTTTCGTTTTGGGGAACAAAGAATTTCTTAACTTAATGGCAATACCTTAATAGGTCATAGTGGAGAATAAAAGCAAGGCTTTGAATCATTTTTACACGTACCTCAGCTGTACCTAATTATGTGAAATATTCCAATTTTGCATTTGGAAAGAATTTTTTCATATAAGAATAAAGATGCTTTTTTATATCCTCTTCTTCTTCTTTTTGATAAATATATTTACCAATCCCATATTTCCCCCATTTATATCTTCTTCTCTCTTCATCTAATTCTAATTTTGTCATAGGGTAGTTTTTTTCAATTACCCTCTTAGCAGGCTTTGTAAAACGATGCTGAATAAATTCAAATGTAATATCATCTCTTACATCAAGAGGTAATTCAGCATCGAGACGTTCAAACATATGATAGTAACCCTCCTGCCAACCTTCATGAAGATAGATAGGAGCCACTATGAACCCTAACGGGTATCCTGCTCTGGCTACTTTTCCGGCTGCTTCAATCCTTTTAGCTAACGGGGAAGTACCTGGCTCAAAGTTTTTAATAACGTAATCAGCGTTTATACTAAACCGAAATCTTGTTTTTCCATTATGTTTTGCATCAAGCAAATGATCTACATGATGAAATTTTGTAACAAATCTCAGCTTTCCATATTCTGATTCTCCAAAATGCTCAATTGCATATTTAAGAGTATGAGTTAAGTAATCAATTCCTACAATATCTGATGTACACGAAGCTTCAAATCTTGTCAATTCAGGTACGCGGGCCTCCATATATTTGTCAGCAGTTTCTAGAATTTCGTCAACATTTACATAAGTTCGGATATATGGCTTGCTTCCCATCGTTGTCTGTAAATAACAATAATGACAATGTCCCATACACCCTGTTGCAAAGGGAATAGCATACTCTGCTGAAGGCTTTGAAGTATCAAATTTCAGTGTTTTTCTAACACCAACGACAAGAGTAGATTTTGCTACTCGATACTTTTGAAAATCGTTTTCGCCTGGCAGGTCTCTCACTTGATTATGGGAAGTAGTATAACGAATTTCAACATCCATACTTGAAAATTTTTCATAAAGCTCTCTCCCTAATGGATAATCTAATGCTTTAGGTTCAAAGTATACAAGTTTAGGCATAAACAGGTTATTCATTCTAACATCCCTTCTGAAACATCCCCATAATAGTAGGTATAGGCTTGGTTTGCCTCTTCTTCAGTAGAATAAACAGCCATCTCATTTGTTAGTGGATAATAAGTTTCATAAAGAAATAATGCTAATTCATTTGGTCTCTCAGGATTATTGACAACTGCTGCAGCTTGTATATTTGCTACGTCCTGAGTGTGGGGGTTTCGATAAAAAATATAAACAATATCTCCAGCATGATAAATATTACCTTTATTAGAAGACTCCATTTTATCACCTTTTCTTTTTATAAAATTTAATGTGCAAAGTTATACATTATAAATTTTTTCCTATAGTGCATAAAAATATGTCTTCTTTTATCAAGAGGAAATTGGATTCTACTAATTACAATCCTATTTGAGGTGGGCTGAATAGAAAAACAATCTTTATTTTAAATTACATTTATAATGCAACCTATGAAGCAATTTGTTTAGAGTTAGTATAGTCATATGGACACAACTTAGTTAAGTCCTTACAATGGGTTTCAAGGAGGAAGTGTCCGTATGACAAATAAGAAATTTAATGAAAAGTTTAAAAAAATGGTTGTTGAGTTATATCATTCAGGACAACCTGTCAAACAATTAAGCAGCGAGTATGGCGTATCAGAAGTAACCGTTTACAAATAGATGAAAATATATTCTCCTATCACATCAATTGATGAAGATGAAATAACACTAGAAAATCTAAAACGAATGAAAAAAGAAATGCTTCGTCTAAAAGAAGAAAATGAAATTTTAAAAAAGGAGAGACGCTGTGTCTCTCCTTTTTATCCATGCATATTTAAAGTTAACGATGAACTCCACCGCCAAGTTGTTGTTCAGCCATTGCTACTAGACGTTTTGTGATTTCGCCACCAACAGAACCGTTTGCACGAGCTGTTGCGTCTGCACCAAGTTGTACGCCAAATTCTTGTGCGATTTCATATTTCATTTGATCGATTGCATTCTCAGCACCGTGAACTAATAGTTCGTTACGACTTCCGCTATTATTGTTTGTCATATTGTATCACCTCCTATATTTTTAATATGATAAAAAGTAATTGAAAATAAATATTCCTTTTTTTGTTATCAATTTTTTAGCTTATTAAAGCATAAATAATACATATATTTCACAAAATAATATTGTCTAGGAGAGCGAAATAAAAAGTGTTTGCCATAGGAGTATCATGTATGAAACAGTCCTCCAGAACACGATGAAAATAGGTTGTGCTTTATGAAGGCACAGCCTATTTTTTTATTAAGGACTTTTCTCCTACATAAAAGTTAAAAGAATGGAGAAATACAAATGAAACATATTGTTGCTTTGTTAATTAAATACACAGCTATTAGTGCTGTATTATTGATGATACTAGGCATTTTCCAAGGTATTTCAATTCCAAGAATATTATTTCTTTCATTGGTAATTACCGGAGGGTCTTATTTAATAGGAGATTTATTTATTTTACCTAAGTATGGAAACATGGTGGCTACCATTGTTGATTGGGGTTTGAATTTTGTAGGAATTTGGGTATTAACGTATCTTATAAAAGATATAGTCCTAGCTCGTAATATTGGAGCATCTGCTTTTTTTGCAGCTTTTCTTATCAGTGTGGCAGAAATATTCTTTCATATCTATATGAAGAAAGTTGTTTTACATGAAGATGAGGATTCACGAGAATCCACTAATATGAGTCATAATAAATATGCTATGGAGATTTCTGACGAGTATGTAGACTATTCTAAAATAAACAAGGTTCATCTATCTAGAAAAGTGGAGGATGGAACTAATAAATTGAAATAAAAAAGTGACTTTCAGCCACTTTTTTATTTTTATAATTAAGCTTGTTCAGAATTTCGGACATGTAATGGTGGAGGAACTATCCACCCCTTCTTCTTGCTTAAACGTAGTAAAGTTACTCCTGCTTGTGCTTTCTTCATGTGAAATTGTCCAAAAAGCATGCCTACATCTTCTCGAAGGCATTTTCCCATTACTTGACTACAAGTTACTAGTCCTGCTGCAAGACCTGCTGCAACAGTTGCTACGATTTCAGCATCGTTGATGCGTGCACCAGGAGGAATGTCTTCAATAGAAGCAATCGGTCTTTCAGGAGGCGCTGGTGGTAAAGCCACTCCATTTACCTTTAAAAGGGTTTTTAGCTCTTCTATTTCAGGAGTCATATCATTCTCAATTAAGTTTTGTAAAAACTTTTTTAAATCTTCATCACCTGTGTGATTCATAAATACTTGATGTCCGGCAACAGCCCCTTGTGCGGCAAGAAGATAACTCCAAATATCAAATACTTCTCCATAATGTAAAGGTTCATTTTGAGGATTTCCACTTAATACACCCATTTTAAAAAGCCTCCCTTTCGAAAATATCATCATAAGTATATTTTTCAATATTGAAAAGAAATTTTTAAGTACGTTTTTTCCTACAAAGAACTTTTTATCATGCATGGGAAACACCTTCCCAATAATGTGTGTTTGTAGTCTAGTAAAGAAATTTGCAAACAAAATACCCAAAGATTATTATGGAAGATTATCAATAATCTTTGAGTGAAAACTTTTTTGCTATGAGGATTTATTTTTAAAATAAATACACATAAGAAATTGTTTTAAATATCTGCTACGACTTATACCAATTCACTCTTATTTATAGTTAAAATTAGCGATTAATTCCACCGCCAAGCTGTTGTTCAGCCATTGCAACTAAACGTTTTGTGATTTCACCACCAACAGAACCGTTTGCACGAGCTGTTGTGTCTGCACCAAGTTGTACACCAAACTCTTGTGCAATTTCATACTTCATCTGATCAATTGCATTCTCAGCGCCTCGAACTAATAATTCATTACGACTTCCGCTATTATTTTTTGCCATATTGTATCACCTCCTATGTTTTTAATATGCTACGAATCATAAAAAAATAATTATTCCTTTTTATGGTAATTTAGTTTCTTTTTATTATGAATAAATATTGATTTTCTTCTTAAAATAAGGCTAGGGAAAGAAGGGGTTATGAAATACTTTCATACAATGTTATATATTCCTCCAAATTTATTTCTAATCTCCCTTTAATAACTAAAAAAATAATTGCTGTAGTCCAAAGAGATAAATATAAAGTATATTTTGAAAAAATGTTAAAAAAGGAGACATGTAATTATGAAAGCTGTAACCTATCAAGGGCCCAATCAGGTACAGGTTGAACAAGTTGAGGATGCAAGATTAGAAAAAAAAGATGATATTCTTGTAAAAATTACTTCGACCGCTATTTGTGGATCTGACTTACATTTATATCAAGGTAACATGCCTTTACCCCAAGGATACATTATTGGGCATGAACCGATGGGAATTGTTGAAGAGGTGGGACCTGATGTCACTAAAGTAAAAAAAGGAGATCGTGTTGTTATCCCCTTTAATGTTGCTTGCGGGCATTGTTTTTATTGCCAACATGAAATGGAAAGTCAATGTGATAACTCAAATCCTCATTATGATTCTGGTGGATACTTTGGTTATACAGAGAAATTTGGTAACCATCCAGGTGGACAAGCTGAATATTTGAAAGTTCCTTTTGGGAACTTTACTCCCTTTGTTATACCGGAATCATGCGAACTTGAGGATGAATCCCTGCTTTTTTTATCTGATGTTTTACCGACCGCTTATTGGAGTGTAATAAATGCAGGTGTAAAGTCAGGTGACACTGTTATCATACTTGGCTGTGGACCTGTTGGATTGATGACACAAAAATTTGCTTGGATGAAAGGTGCTAAGCGTGTAATTGCAGTTGATTACTTAGATTATCGGATAAATTATGCAAAAAAGATTAACAATGTTGAGGTATTTGAGTTTACAAAGTATCCCGATATGGGAGAACATTTAAAAGAAATTACACATGGAGGAGCGGATGTGGTCATTGATTGTGTAGGCATGGATGGAAAGAAATCACCTCTAGAATTTCTTGAACAAAAACTAAAATTACAAGGGGGAACTCTCGGTCCTATTCAAATTGCTACAAAAGCTGTACGAAAATATGGAACTGTCCAAATGACAGGTGTTTATGGTGGCAACTATAATGCATTTCCACTCGGTGAATTTTGGGTTAGGAATATTAACCTTAGAATGGGTCAAGCACCTGTCATTCATTTTATGCCTGAACTGTTTGAAAAAATAACAAAAAATGAGTTTGATCCAAAAGAGATCATTACACACAAAATCCCTCTGGAAGAAGCGAGCTACGGTTATCAAATTTTTAATAACCGTGAAGACAATTGTATAAAAGTTATTTTGAAACCTTAAAGCTACATTCCTTTCTAATCGATTATTTTTAATGCTGAAGATAAGATTAAATTCTAAGATCTTATCTTTTTTACTTTAAAAAATAAAAGATTAAAAAATAAAGGTGAACAGGGATAGTTAAGTTTTTCGGTTCTGGTACAAACTTCAAAATATATAAAACTAGTCTAGTAAACTCGGACATACTGATAGGACTACTCTATAAAAAGTGTGTAATCAGTATTGGGTAGTACCACATCACACTCAAGCTAAGAACAGCAAATACCCCAAAACGAGAAAATTGACATCTCTAGGTGAAAAAGTACATTTTTTTGTTTTTGGGGGCATTATAAAATTCTTAAGTTGATGGGTATGGGCTGGGTCAATTTCCGATGCGAAAAGTGGGTCAGTTTTCATTGTAAATCTACAAATTTCTTTTCCAAAACCAATATATTACTATGTATATACAAAAGCATGGCATAAGATTGCCATGCTTTTTCTTCCATTAAAATACTTCTCTTACATCATTATTTTTCTAGTATAATAACACAAAATTTTATTAATTTCATAATACTGTTCTTTTTTATACTAGTTTTCAACAATACAAACAATTCCCGTTATCCAGTAGCGAACTTTTTTCCTTTGGACACATTTTGTCAAAAGGGAAAAAAGTTCGCTACTGACAAATCGCATAAGAATGGCATTCTTTAAGTTAATTGCACACTTTTTTACCTTTTTTGTTAATAATTTCACAAAAATAATTATTGAGCTTAATAAAACCAATTGAATTCATTAGTCAACTGTGATTTGCAAAAAAGTTTGTTCGGAAATAATCCCCGAATGTCTATTTATTAGCGTAGCTAATTAGAGAGTTTTGAAAAAAGACTGAACAAATTAGATTCTTCCACAACAAATTGTGAACGCCAAATAAATTTTACAGTTTTCGCTAATATGAACTTTACACTTTTAGCCACATTTGTCGCCCACTTTATTTGGAGAAGCAGGTATGATAGCCTTGTAGCAACAGCCATGGTTCTTTTATTACCAAGGATTCAATGCTGTTTATCATACCTGTCAATGCTCCATGTCAAGTGGGCTATGTGCAATCTAAAGTGTAAAAGGGAACTTAGCAGAAAGTGTAAAATTCGTCTTGACGGTTACACAAATCTACATTCAATTTTTATATAAAAGTTTAATCAAAATTGAATGTAGATTTTTATCAATATATAAAAGGAATCAAAAACCTAATCTTTTTATATTCTGATAAACTTTATTCAAAACGCTACGATTTTATTTCAAATCCACATCAACATACCCTTCATGTTTTATTACAAAATATTTATATACTAAAATTAATACGAATGCACAATGTAGTATATTTTAGGGCTATTTGAAGTTTACTTTTATACGAACATACAAAAAGAAAGCCAATGATTCTTCCTATAATAATTGAAGTTTAAAATGCCTATTTCCCCCCTAAGTAGGCATTTATTTGAATTTGAATTAACAGTATCCTTATTAAACTCTATCCATTTAGTTTAATAAGGATACTGTTATAAATTTCTATTATGATGTTAATAATATATTCACTCTAAATAAATAGAAAAACCTTTCTTTGTATGTGATATGTTTACAAAGGTTTAGTTAGTCTAACAAAGCTTCAAGTAAAAACCCCAATAGGAGGGGAATTGGGGAAATGTTTTATTCACACTCTTGCTAGGAAAGTTAAATTATCTTTATAAAATATTTAATTTAACTAATAAAGCTAGTAAAATTTGAAGAAGGATTTGAATATTTACTGCTATATCAGTATCTGTAGTAGTTACTGAAACATTTCTAGAATTTTTAATAACAGTACGTTGTTTATTAACTTGTGAAATAGCTGATTTTTGAAAAAGCTCTTGTGCAATTTTATCAGCTTTTTCGCTATCTGCAATAGATATGCTTAAAATAGCAACAATAGCTGCTTGTAATGAGGCTTGAATTGATAGTGCCACTTTTGTATCTGTTGTAGTAACTTGAACATCAGCGGAATCAACAATCGAAATATATTCTTCAGATAATTGATAAATTTTATTTTTTTGCTTAGCTTCTTCTGAAATTGTTGGATCGTAGAATGATGGATGAGGCTTTGAAGAATCTAGTGCGTTCCACTTTTTATCTTGGTTTGGATACCAAACTCCGGTCATAAACTCTCTCCTTTTAGTCTAAAATGTTATTAATTTGATTTTGTAATTCAGAAAAGATTTTTTTGATTTGTTCTTTTTTCTCTGCGGGCAATTTTTTTAGAGATGAATCTGTTATATCATTTCTATTTAAAATATCTGAAAGTACTATATTGATTATTTCGTTCTTTTGTTTTCCCTTAAGTGTTGAAGAAATCAAATTTTTTAAATCATCCATTCCAATATCCCTCCAAATTGGTTTAAATTATTAGTTAGTATTATCTAACTGGAATCATTATATGAAATAGAGTAGATATGGTTTGGACAAGTATCATTTTTTTAAAATTTTCACAATATTTTTTAGTAAATAATAGATTACATTGGTCTTCTTTCCACAATTTTGTAGAAAGGATTTTTCGATAGCTGATTTTAACTTATCCCAACATTAAGAATCGATATTCTCATGTAATTTCAATAATAGTATCTATTCTAGATAAGCTATAAGTTAGTTACAGTTATTCACAATATTTCCGCTTATATATAAAGGTTTCGTGGTATGCCTCCTTTAGGCATGATAATGAGAGCTTCAGTTTTTTTACTATAAACAAGGGCCTAGAAATTTATATAAAAATTAATAAATAAAGAGAAGATAAATACATGAGAAATATTCATATATAAGTGTACACAAAAATTATACATTATTTAGAGAAAAGAATTGTATTGCTACAGTCGAAAGATTTTAGGTTATAAAAAATGCTTTTGCCTAAGTGATTGTCCAATCTTTTCTTCTTTTTTTGCATTAACTGATAGTAGTGATAGTGTGCAAAGGAGTGAGAATAAATTGGAAAATAAAAGGTTTGAAACTAAATCTCAGGAGCTTATGGAAGAAAAAGAGTCGAATCTTCCTAATCAAAATAAAAAGGAACTAATTAAAGATCATGATATAAAAGTTAGTATTATCATTCCTTCTTATAATAAATATCCCCTAAATTTATTAACTTTATATTCTTTAAATAAACAAACATTCGACCTTTCAAAAATGGAAGTCCTCTTCATTGACGATGCCTCCACTGATCAAACCTTACAGATATTACAAAAACATCAATTTTCTTATCATTTTAGGTATATTAAATGTAAACGAAATATTGGTAGAGCAAAAGTTCGAAATATTGGTATTAAATATTCAAGAGGGGAAATTCTTATATTTTTAGATGCAGAAATGATTACAGAGCCTGAATTTGTTGAAAATCATTTTAAGTATCATCAATTAATGGATAACTTGGTTTTATCAGGAGGTATGTATTATAACGCGGTATATTCTTGTATATTCCCGGAATTTGATCGCGAACAAATAAAAGAAATATACACCATGACAAGAAACAACCAAGTGCTTTACGATCGAATTGAAAACTATAAACATTCCAACATTATTGCTTCATATCCGTTATTAGAAAGAAAAGATATTGATACCAAGCTTTATAGAGAATTAAAAGTTAAGACCCCTTCATCATATTGGTATAATATAATACTAAAAAATTTTGATGCGCAATTAAATGGGTTTCATTTCCCGTGGATGGCTTTTTTAACCGGAAACGTTTCCTTACGTAAAAAATTAATTGAGCAAGTGGGAAAGTTTGATGATGATTTTATAAATTATGGTTATGAAGACTGGGAGTTAGGATATCGCTTATATAAGGCTGGAGCTAAATATTTAGCTAGTAAGACTGTTGCAGCTTATCATCAAGAGCATCCTGTTGGAGAGAACAGATGGCAAGAAGCGATGAGAAATTACCACTTATTCACGCTAAAACATCCTGACGTGGACGTTCTTATCCTTGGCTTAGAGCTTGCTCGAATTACAGATTTATTAATGATGAACAAAGTATTAGGCGAGTATAAGTTACTTGTTCAAAATCATCCAAATGAGTCACTATCTTTTCAAAAAAAGTTCATTGAAATTCTAAAAACTATTGTACTTTTGTTAAAGATCGATATTCGACATATAGACATATTAAACGCAGTAGGTTTTGACTTAGATCAAAGAAATGAGCTTTTATCTGATGTCAATAAAATAAAAAAATTAAAAGAGTATAACAACTTGATTTATATTGTAGAAAAAATTATTGGTCCAAAATTAAAATAGAGAGGGTTCCCTGGAAAATGCAGAATTTTAAATCTTTATTTTATTACCCTTTCTTTGACTAAGTTATATATTATGTTAGGAGTGGAAAAGTAAATGGTTTCAGTCATTACTTGTACAATAAGAGAGGAGTATATAGAGAACGTTTTCAAAAACTATGAACAGCAACTATGGAAAGATAAAGAATTAATTATTATTTTAAATAAGGATACTATGAATTTAAGTAAATGGAAAAAGAAAGCTGAAGATTATCATAATGTTAGTGTATTTCAGCTACATGAACAGGCAACTTTAGGTGATTGTTTAAATTTCGGAGTGGAGAAATCTAAGTATGATTATATAGCTAAATTTGATGATGATGATTACTATGGCCCATACTACCTAGCTCATGCGATGCCCGAATTTAATAATAAAGATATTGCTATTTTAGGTAAAAGCTCTTATTATGTTTATTTTAATAATAAAAAAGCTTTGATGTTGGTATCAAATACAGAAAAAGCCTTTACTGATTCTGTAGCAGGAGCTACACTAATCTTTAAAAAAGACGTATTCAAAAAAATTCAATTTGAAAAAGTAAATAGAGCTGAAGATTATTTTTTTATAGACACCTGTAAAAGGAATGGCTTTAAAGTCTATTCTACTGATAGACATAATTTTGCTGTTATACGTCATGACACCAATAAACACACATGGAAAGTATCTGACGAAGACTATATGCAGTGGGGGGAAATTATCGCTTATACGGATGATTTTCAATCATTTGTTGAACGATCTAAATTTCCATATAAGTAATCTTTCGGGATAGTGGCATGGTTCCTATTACGTAAAGCAACTCCAAAATATACAATAAAAGTTAATTTTGGAGTTGCTTTACGTTAATCTGTACCCTTTGTAAAGGACATTTTGAAAAAAAGTTATGCAACATCAAGAAGATGATTTCTGAATTCAACAGGGG
Organism: Bacillus multifaciens; assembly: GCF_030756675.1. Lineage (GTDB taxonomy): Bacteria > Bacillota > Bacilli > Bacillales > Bacillaceae_G > Bacillus_A > Bacillus_A multifaciens. The sequence continues at coordinate 19 of NZ_JAVBXD010000061.1, read as the reverse complement.
TCATCTTCTTTAAATTCCA
>NZ_JAVBXD010000060.1 GCF_030756675.1 Bacillus multifaciens | reverse complement strand
ATAGAAGAAACTACTTTATAAAACAAATAGAAATCAAAGAAAATGCCAAAGAAATTTGGCATTTTCTTTGACAGAATCTTTTTTCAACAAAGTGAAAAGTATCAGTCAACATAGACTGATACTTTTACTCATATGAACGATTTTTTCCTTTGTACTGCGGCTTCATGTTCGCGAATCGAAATTTATCCATAGACAGTACCATTTTCTTTTCGTCAACTGATGAATCTTGGTTTTTCTGTAGAATAGGCATAAACCTTGTATTATACTGCTCTTTTATTCCTTGAATCATAAAATTTAAAACAAAAATCGATATTGTAAAAGCTACTAACGGCGCCAATATAATCCACGGTGCTGTTAATAATTCATTTTTGTTCAATCCAATTAATCCCGACCATTCATTTGTAAGAGAAAAAAAAGTATCGCCACCTCCGAAAGGATCCTGAACCACTTTTCTTCCACCAATTAATACTTTAAAAAAGCCCATATGTATGAGTAATGTAAATAATTGAACAGCTTGTTGCAGAAACAAAATAATAAGAATTTCTTTCAAGAATAGCCAAATATGCTTTCGAAACACATGTACTTTTGTAGCGCCGAGTACAATCGCGTTTGTAATATAATCTTTTTTCATAAAAAGATTAATCTCTTGGCTAATATAAAGAATGATATTTGGCAAGGTGACAATGCAAAGAAGTAGAAATTGCTTAATAACAATAGATTCCTGAAAACCTGTCTGCTGACTTTGGATCATCAGTGGCGTCATAAACAAAATAACCAAAACAACTGTTGGAACGTAGAAATACACCTTACATACTTTTTCAATAAGCTTTTGGAATGAATCTGGCGTATATGCTAATAAACTCCCTAACAAAGTTCCTACTAACAGTTGAATGAAACAAATTCCAAATACAAATAAAATCGTAAACTTTGCCCCAATAATGATTTTAAAAAATAAATTGTATCCACTTCGATCCGATCCAAAAGGCGGCATCCATAAAGGATTAAACGGTGCACTATGCGAAACGTTACCGTCAGCATCTTTTATTAATACTTGCGTCTGAGAATACAAATCTTTTCCGTACCATGTGAATAAAAAACTAGCTAACACAATTCCGCTGAAAAAAGAAAGTCCGATCCAAAAACGTTTCGAACGGAACATGCTATTTTTCATTTGCAAGTCCTCCTGTCGTACGCTTTATTTGAAATTGGGCAAGAGTAAAAATAGTGTAAAATGGAATGAATAATAAAAAGATCCACCATGCAAACGTGACAGGCTGTAATGCTAATGGTTTTAAAATAAAAGACATATATCCATTTATATTGAAAGCAGCCTCTACAAGCAGCAGACTTGAAACCATGACTAGAAAAGTAGATTGTAAATGATTGAATAGATGATAGATTACATTTCGAAATAAGTGAACAAATAAAATATATTTTCTGCCTAGGCCCTTTGCCCTTGCAAATTCTACATAAGGTTTATGTTGTTCTTCTACTAAAAATAAAACCATAATCCGGAAAAAGTGAAGAGCAGGTACAAGGCTCATCGTTACAATTGGTAAGAAATAAGCTTGTTTACTACCGAATGCGTAAATATTTACGAAATTGACTCCTGTTTGTTTATATAGCCAAACAAAAAATAGTTGCAGCATAAAGATTAATAGCAAATCAGGAATTGATTCAATTAACACTAAACATCGTTCAATTGCTTTTTTTACTTTCAAAGAAGAAAGTACGTACCCAAAAGAAAGACCGGTAGCCATCACAACTGTTAAAACAGTAGATGCTAGTAAAATAGTCCCGGAATACATATACGGATCCCAAATTATACTCCAAAAAGGTAGTTGGGGTATATCCATAGGGTTGTTATGAATAGCAGGCCCATCTGTAAACAGTCTTTGTAAAAAGGTAGTAAAGCTAAGGGAGGCCCTCCCCAAAAACGCAAATGGTACATAACTAATAGCTATAATAACAAGGATACAAATACAGAATTCTATACATTTCTCGATAAAAAACCCCTTCATTTTGAATCTCCTCGCAATATGATTTATAACATCAAATAAGCTAACTATATAAATCTATGTTAATTTTTTCGGCATATAAATTGCTGCTATGTAAAATACAACATGACCTATACTCGCTTTCTCCCTTTGTTTTAATCCTTGCGCGTGGCAGAAAAAGGCTCTGACCGCTTCTATACATGGCCAGACCCTCTCGTCCATCCTAAAAAACCGTTTTTTAACATAACTTTATAATAATCACTACTCTCCTCTTACACTTCGCTCGTCACTTCTATCTCTTTTCGTTCTATTTTTTCTACCATATGCCCTTCTTCATCCCACTTCACTGCACGGTAATAAGCATCATGATAGAACGTAAACCATGCATTCTGCTCTATACCGTACTTCATCCACTTTTGTTTCTTCTCAATTGATGTCATTGGATAATCATCATACGCCATAACCCACAATACATTTTGATGCGCATGTGTTGGCATTAAATCTGCCAAATGAAGCAATGTTTCATTTTGACTTTGCGCAACAACAACAGCATGTCCATCACTATGACCGCCTGTATGAACCATTCGCACTTCATCTGTGATACTTACTTCTTCCGTAAATGTTTGTACTTGATGTACAATCGGCTCCCAATTTTCTTTCCAATATGTATTGCGTGAACGGATATTTGGATTTCTCATTTCATCCCACTCTGTTTGTGATACATATATTTTGGCATTTGGAAACGCCGGAACAAGCTTTTCACCTTCCCATTTCGTTAAACCAGATGCATGATCAAAATGAAGATGCGTCATTAATACATACTGAATATCTTCTGCTTTTAGTCCAAGCTGAGCGAGCGATTGTTCCACTGATGACTCTTCTGTCACCCCTTGATTTCGCTTCATTCTCTCATCCATTTTGTTGTTACCCATCCCTGAATCGATAAGGATATTTCCGTCTTTCGTTTGCAGCAGCAATGGATCTGTTCGTAAATAAATTTGATTTTTATCGTTATGACTATATTTGCGTGACCAAAGTACTTTCGGTACAACGCCAAACATTGCCCCGCCGTCTAAATGTGTATTTCCTCCTTGCAGCCATGTTACTTGTATATCGCCAATTTTCAAATGTTCCATTTTTTGTATCCCCCTTTCTTTTATGTTATCATATAATTCTGAAAACAATAGTCTGTAAAACAAAAAAGGAGCCATTTTTATGATCAAAGGATTATACGAAGCACACCTTCCTGTCAGTCATTTAAAAACATCGATCTCATTCTATGAAGCATTAGGCTTAAAGCTATACAAAAAAGATAAAACAGTCGCTTTCTTTTGGATTATAGAAGGACAAAGCTGGTTAGGACTTTGGGAAGGAAACGAATATCAAACAAAGTACCATCCTTCTCTTAGACATATCGCTTTTCAGGTAGATTTACATGATTTAGAACACGCGATTGAATGGCTAAACGAAAAAGGAATTCAAGCACGGAAGGATTTTGGAATGGAGCCTATCGAACCAATTGTATTTCCAAATCAAGCACATGCCTCTGTATATTTCAACGATCCTGATGGCAATAGCTTAGAACTAATTGCTCGCCTTCCTTTTGAATTGGATCGAACAGAAAAAATGTACTTAAGCGAATGGAAGGATATAGCAAAGAATCAGAAGGGAATACAACTATGAAACTAACAAACGAACAAGACATCATCCAATTAGTAAAAGAAGACCCGTGGATGATGGATATATTACAAACTGCTAAACAATTACACTTACCCGACTGGTGGGTATGCGCTGGGTTTGTCCGTTCTAAAATATGGGACACCCTGCATGGGTTTGAAGATAGAACGCCTCTTCTAGATATTGATGTTGTTTATTTTGATGCTGAAAATATTGATGAACGCGAAGAAAAGAAATACGAACAACAACTGCTGCATATGTCTCCAAATGTACCTTGGTCTGTAAAAAATGAAGCAAGAATGCACATCATTAGCAACATGCCGCCCTTTTCTTCTTCAGTAGAGGCAATATCAAAATTTCCAGAAACAGCAACGGCATTAGGTTTGAAATTGAATGACCGGGATGAAATTGTACTAACTGCTCCTTGGGGCGTGCAAGATGCCATTAACTTAGAAGTAAGGCCGACTCCTTATTATGAGGAAACGAAGGAATATGCACACATCTATAAAGAACGGGTACGTAAGAAGAAGTGGCCGGGGACATGGAATAAGGTAAAGGTTTTTGATTGTTCAAAGGATTAAAATCCTCATTTTAGGAGGTATATCAAAATGTCTATCCTCATCTTATTCATTCTATTCGTTTTCCTCATATTCATTTGGGACAACCTTAGATTAATTAGACTTAATTCTGAACAGCAATTGAAACAAAATGAACAGCTTATCAAATTGTTAGAGGAAATGAAACAAAAATAAAGTGAAACCTCCATCAGTGGAGTCTTACCTCCCGTTAATATAGAATGGAAGGCGCTATTCTTTCAAAAAGAATAGCGCCTTCCATTCTATATATCCATTTTGATTTTTCAACATCCAAATTACGGTTATATAAAACAAAAAGTAATCTGCACTCGTTTTCTCGCTTTGTTTTCACATTGCCTATGGCAGAAAAGAGCCCTGACCGCTCCGAGCATGGCCAGGCGCTCTCGCCCATCTAAAAAAAGCGTTTTTAATTTGTATTTATATATACAAACTAAATTAACGTATGCCCACCTTCAACATGAAGAACTGTTCCTGTCACAAACCCATTCTGCATAGCATATAGTACAGCTTGAGCTACATCTTCCGCCTTCCCTACTCGCCCCGCCGGAAGTTTGTTTCCTAAGTCAGTATAAAATTTATTGCGCGTTTCTTCTGCCATTTTGCTGCGTGACGGTGTATCAATAATTCCTGGTGAAACAACATTTACCCGAATTGGAGCTAGTTCTAGTGCTAACGTTTGTCCAAGATTGGAAACAGCTGCATTGACTGCACCAAGTGTCGCCGATCCAATCATAGATTTATAAGCGACAACTCCGGAGAATAATGTGATAGAGCCATTCCCAGCAATGCACGGTGCACCATATTTCGCTGCATAAAATTGTCCCCAAAATTTATTTTCAAATAACTGACGTGCCACGGCTGTATCTGTATCGATAAAAGAGCCTCCAGATGTTTCTGCTGCTGTGACAACTAAATGATCAATTATGCCTACTTGTTTAAAAAAGGATTGCACTTGTTGTTCTTGCGTTGTGTCAAGCACATGAATTGTTACGTTTCCTCCTAGCTGATCCTTTGCTCTTTGCAGTTTTTCCTCAGAACGACTAGCAATGATAACCTCGCTACCATGCATAAGTGCAAGTCTTGCTGTTTCTAAACCAATTCCAGAACTACCACCGATAATGACAATTTTTTTATTGTGTAACATGTTCAATTCCCCCAGTTTTTCTTGTTTTGTTTTGCTGAGGTTATTGTAATTCTATAACTTTCTTTTTTGAAGTAGTGATATTTAATTCACATAGTTACATTTTAGAAAGTTTCTTTTCTTATAAGGGATGTACTTCTAAAAATTTTTCTGTCTTCATATCATCTACTCATTTTAACGACAAACTCACCAACCGACTTCACATATTCATCGTCAAATAACCCTCTTGGGTCAAAAATGGATTTCACCAACATACCAAATTCCGAATTTACATATTGTGGTTTCAACATGGAGTGATTTGCTTCTGGTAAATAAGATATCGATAACAGCTCTTTCCGTATTTCTTTTTTGTAAACTTCCATCGTGTTTTTGACATCTACATTTTCATCACGGCCACCAACAATTAACTTAACAGGCTTTTTTGTTTCGGAGAGATCCTTTGTTGCATCGCTATTTACATTCTTTTTAATAAAATCCCATCTTTCTTTAGAGATATCGCCTTTATTGTTCGTTACGTTTTGGTATTCTTCATAATTACTATTTTTCAAAAGTAATTCGAGGACTTTTTCATTGTTTTTCATTCGTTGATTAATTTCTTCTTCCGTTGCACCAGTACTAGTCATACTTTTTTCCGTATAGTACTTTCCTTGTTCAATCCAATTAATTGCAGGTGATACTAAAATACTAAATGAAACATCATCACTAGCATTCGCTACTTTCGGGACAACCCATCCACCTTGACTCGCTCCCCATAAACCTATTTTTTTAGGATCAATATTAAGATTTTTGTTTGCCCATTCAATCACTTCGATTACTTCATTTGCACGATCCTCCATCGATTGATCTAGCCAATTTCCAGTTGATTTTCCAATGCCAGGCTTATCCCACGCTAGGGAAGCATACCCTTTTTTCGCTAATTCCTCCCATAAAGGTAAATAGCCATCATCATACGTTGCATTTACAGGTCCATCACCATGAACAAAAATAATTAATCCCGGCTTTTCTTTTTCTTTAGGTAAAGCGAGGGCGCCGTGTAATGTATTTTCTTTCGTTTGAATCGTTACTTCTTCTTGCTTCATATCATAAGAATTTTGGTAGAAAATCCACCCTACCGTTCCCAATATTACAATTCCTAACACGAGTAAAATTCTTTTCATTTTTTCCTCCTGTTATTAAGAAATTCTTTTTTCACCAAATAAAAAAGGATGCTAAGTAAAAAGCACCCCTTTTCATATTATTATATTTCTTTACACATATTCCCTTTACCAACATGAATGATCATTTCTTCTATAAAGTTAATCCGAACCGCTTTAATTCAATGAAAATATGTTCTAAGCGTTTTCCCTTGTCTGTTAATGTGTATTCAACGCGCGGGGGAACTTCTGGATATACCGTTCTTTCCACAATCCCCTGCACTTCAAGTTCCTTCAAACGAAGCGAGAGCGTTTTCGGGCTAATCCCATCCATTGATTTTTGCAAATCGCTAAATCGCATTGTTCCTTCAATAAGAAGATCTCGAATAATTAAAAACGTCCACTTTGTCCCGATTACATCAAGTGTTTTCGCAATGGGACAAATCTGCCCCGGTGTTCCTTTTGTTAATTCGATTGGCTCCATGTTACTCATTGAACCACACTCCTAAAAATTTTTTCGATTCATTTTCCTTATGTTATCACAATTCTATCTTTACGGTAACTATATGAAATAAATATCACTACTTCCGAAAAGAAACTAACTATATATACAATATCATTAACACCTGACACTATTTACAAAATAAGGAGGTTATAAAAATGAGTGTGAAAAACATACTGATTATAAACGGCCATCAAACTTATAGATCAGCAGAAGGAAAACTAAACAAAACATTAATGGACAATATGGTACATGTATTAAGTGCAAATCACACTGTCCAAACAACAGTCATTCAAAACGGATACAATTTCGAGGAAGAACAAAGTAAGTTTTTATGGGCTGATATTGTCATCTTCCAAACACCTATCTATTGGTTCAATGTGCCTGGGTTACTGAAAACGTATATGGACGAGGTGTATGCTTACGGATTATTTTTCAAAGGATCTGAGCAATATGGAAGAGGCGGCTTATTAACTGACAAACATTATATGTTTTCAACGACATGGAATGCCCCTGAAAAAGCATTTAACGATTCAACACAATTCTTTAGAGGAAAAAGTTTGGAAGAAGCACTCTGTCATTTACACCGAACACAAGAATTTATCGGTATGAAACCGTTAAAGAGCTACGCTTGCTATGATGTAATAAAAAATCCGGATATTGATAGATTTGTATATGAACTACATACACATCTAGAAGAAGTATTGCCACTATAATTCACTTTCATATGAGAGAAGCTCTTTCAAATGTGGGCTTCTCTCACTATGTATCTCTATTTTGCATGTACTTGCTTTTGATTCTTTTCCAATTGAGCTGTAATACCAATGCGGTCAATTTGAATCCAATACTCTACAATTCGCCCATCTTCCACACGATACACAGCGCTGGCTAATTGAATGATAGGAAGACCAGTTGGTTGAAATCCATCAACTTCGCCAATATGAGTACCTGTTTGTTTCCAGCGAACATATACACGATCTTGCTGAGATAACAACTCTTGAATTTCTAAAGTAAATGCACCATAAGCATCTAACATCTCTTGTACATGATCTGCATAATCCATAGGAGATCTTTCAACTGTTATTTCATCTTCAGCTTGAACTTGATGCGCCAACACTTTTTCTGCCATAAACTCTGTAACTAAATGTAGATTATGTCCTGAACGTATTTCTTCAAAGAATCTTCTGACTACAACTTCAGGCATCATTTCACAATCGCTCCCTCTCAAGTTATGATTTTACCCTCACATTATAGCATCAATATTTTTCTATATATATCCAAATTAAAAAACCGACATAAAAACCTCTTTCTTTTTAGGGGAGGACGAGAGCATCTGGCCGTGCATAGAAGCGGTCAGGGCCTCTTCCTGCCACATGCGATGTTTTAAAACAAAGGGAAAAAGCGAGTACAGGTGGTGTTGCAGTCTGCATAACAGCAACTTATATGTCAAAAAAAAGAACAAGTAGCTTCCTAGTCTTTATACTAGAAAATTACTTGTTCTTTTCCATTTTTAGCCTTGATCTTAACGACTATTTCTTCTTATATTCCTCAAACGTGAGAATTCTTTCAAAAATTGGCGGATGCGTATACATGAATAATTTCACCAAGGACGGCGGGTTCACTTGACTCAAGCTCGTCTTCGATAAATATTGAAATGTTTTAACTCCCGACTGATTATCCTTCGTCATATCTAATGCGTATTGATCGGCCGCTCTTTCTTCAATGCGTGATACGTAATTTGTGGCAGGACTGACCGCAAAGGAAAGCACCGAAGATACGAGGAAAAATAATGGTAAAACTGAGAAACTAGCTATTTTAGAAATATGCAGTGTATCTCCCCACTTACGAATACATACTTGCATAATGCGACTAATGAGGTACATGCCAACGAAAGTTAAAACAATATAACCCCCAACACCCCAATATATATGTTTCATCACGTAATGACCCATTTCATGCGCCATAATAAATAATATCTCTTTATCTTTTAACTGTTCTAGCGTCGTATTCCATAAAACGATGCGAGAATTTGAGCCAATTCCAGTTACATATGCATTTAACGCATTTGTTTTCTTTGACATATCCACTTCATACACATGCTCTGTTGGAATATGAGCTTTATCGGCTAATGTTAAAATCTTTTTCTCAAGCTCTTTATTATGCAGCGTCGAAAAATCATTATAGAGTGGATCAATTACTACGGGCTGAATGAATGTTAAAAAGATCGTAAATGGAACAGAAAGCGCCCATCCATACAGCCACCAGCGTTTCGGATATTTTTTTATGAGCCACAGCAGAACAGTCACAATCAGAAACATAAGCAAAAAATTGATCCAAAAATCAAGTATATGCTCCTTTATCCAATTTGCTGTTGATTGTGTAGAAATGCCGTAATCAACAGATACTTGATGACCAATCCATTGCAGTGGCAATGCGAGCACCGTTGTCACAAGCGACAAATAAAACAAATAAATCGCAATTTGTAGTACTCGGAATTTCGTTGTATCTTTCGCCCATTTTTCAAATCGCTTTGATACACCGAAAATGAGGACAAATAATAACACAATCCATTGCAGCGGCGTTGCTAAAAAAAATAATAAATTCTTTACCCGCGAGTAATCTTGACTAAGTGTCAATTCCCTTGCATTCATAAATGTTGCTGGATCTGCACTCGATCCTTTATACGCTTCCGGTATAATCTCATGATTCCATCCAAATAAGTACCAATATATAAATAATGCAAATAGAGCGTACAAAAAAAGTGTCCAACTCATCACTTTTCGCATGATCTCTCCTCCTCATCGCTGCCTGTCTATTAATATTGTAGTTCGTTCCTCGAAAAATAGAACAAGCTAATACATGAAATGTCATGTAATATTCACTCATCCCCCCTTATTTTTCAGATTTTTCTTATAAAATAAAAATTGGGAGGGATTGGAATGAAGAAGTTGTACATTACTTTTACGCTAGGACTTATTATCGCAATCGGAATTGGAATTTTTTATTTTACCGGTTACCGAAAAGCATCAGCGGAAATACCAAAGGGGATTGTTATGGAAGATATAAACGGAACATCAGTATCATTTGATCAATTACCGAAAAAATTAAAATTAGTCGAATTTATGTATACAAAATGCCCGGATATTTGTCCGATTACAACATACAAAATGAGACATTTACGAGATGAACTTGTAAAACAAAAAGTGTTCGGCACAAAAATCGAATTTATTACGATTACCATTGATCCGAAATACGATACGATTGAAATACTCGAACATTACTCCAAAACGTTTGATATGAAAGAAACAACAGGTTGGCATCTGCTGCGCGGCGACGAGGAAGAAACGAAACAACTAGCCGAATCTTTTAACTTCCGCTACCGCGACCCTGGAAGTGGCCTTTACATTCATACTTCTAACTCTTACTTACTAGATGAAAATAATCGTTTAATTGAAGTATTCGGTATGGGAGAGCGCGGGTTTGATAGTAAAGAAGTGTTAGAGAAAATTAAGGAAGCGATGTAAAACCCCTTTCTTTTAGAAGGGCGAGAGCATCTGGCCTTACATAGACGCGGTCAGGGCCCTTTCCTGCCACATGCAAAGTTTAAGGGCAAGTGCAGGTCATGTTTTATTCTGCATAGCAGCGATTTATATGTTAAAAAACAAAATAGTTTCATATAAATAATACGATATCAGCGCTTTTTTTAATATATCGGCGCAAATGGTACATTTATCGGCGACTTTTAGAATATATCGGCGATTCGACAGAGAATAAAGACCATTCGACGATGTTCGATATGCGTACACAGTAAAAGACTGAGCCTAAATGCTCAGTCTCTTTTTACTTTACTTTTTCTTCTGCACTGGTAGCCAAATCTCCAATTGTGCAAGATCATGTTTATCTGCATGGCAGCGCTCATCGTATAATTCAAACTCTACAACACCAGCGTGCTCGTAGCCGGAATGTGGGAACCATTCTGTAAAGATCGCATTCCACGTTTGCTGAATCGATGGAACCATCTCTTCATGCGGAACTTTCGGCGTTGTAAATACTGCATACGTTGCTTCAGGAAATGTGCGGCACGCCAGCTCACTTGATACACCATCAAAGCTTGTTGCTTCCATCCCAATAATATACGTAAACTCCCCTGTTCCTAAATTAAAATCCGTACACATCCCTAACTCGACGAACTCATTCGTATGCTTACGGTTTGGAATATTTTCCGACAAATTATTTTGCAAATAATTTTGCCACATCGCTGGAATATCTGTTAGATTTTGTCCGTCTTTACCCGTTGTCTTCATTTCATACCCGATCACTTGAAAAGCTGGCTTTGTTTCTATACGAAATTCCATTTTGATTCCCCCTAAATACGGATTAAATTTTCGCTGCATCACATTCACCTTGGAATATAGCGGTGTTCGAATCTCTTGCTTTCGATATTCACTCGGCGTCATATGAAACAGCTTTTTAAAGGCGCGTGTGAACGTTTCATGAGATTGAAAGCCGTGCTCTAATGCAATATCTAGAATTTTCCCCTCTGTATGAGAAAGCTGATAAGCTGCCCGGGCGAGCCTTCTCTTTCGCACATACTCCATCACAGAGTCTCCTATGAGTGCTTGAAAAACGCGGTGGAAATGATATTCAGAAAATCCTGCAATACGTGCAAGATTCGCTAACGTTTGCTTTTCCATCACATCTTCTTCAATAGAATCAATTACTTTTTGAATTTGTATTTCATAACATCCCATCTCTGTTCACCTGCCTTATATGTATTATGATAAAGGGAACGTGCGTTTTCTTCTTGACGTTTTTTGCTTTTGTTTTATACATTTTGTTTTGAAGTAGCGAATTCATCCCTCAGGGTTTGAACACAAGAATAATGACAAATTACCAATTCACTGGTAAATTATTATGAAGAAGTATACGAAAAGAGGGTATATACATTGAGACTACTATTTATATTGTTAAATGTGTGTCTTAACTCATTTTTAGCAATCTCATTTCCTTATGTTGTCAAATTTATTTTTACATGTATTGATATTATAGGTGCTATAATTGGATATTTTGATGGATCGGATATGGTAGGAGAAGAAGATATAATTATTATTTTTCTTCCTATTACTATCATTTTTACTACGGTTATCATTTTAATTGGGATATCCGGTAATAAATTCATTTACAAAAGGACAAGTGTGAGCACATTCAAATATTGTCTATTTAGCTTATTCGTTTTTATTCTAGCATCTATCATCGTAATGTTTACATTAGATCCGTTACATATTGCTTACCAAATCAAGTATATGTAAGAAAGCTGCCTCATCAGCAGCTTTCTTCCTATCTATTCTACTTTTCCTAATTCACTACCAAGAAACTTCGCAATTTCTAACATACCGTATTTCCCAACGACTGCTTCGGCGTCAGCATTATAGTTTGTGTTTGTATTAATGTCGTAAGTGAAAATTTCACCATCTGCATTTCGAATGAACTCAATACCAGCGATTGCGGTATCATTCGCAGCCAAAACAGCCTCATACTTTTGAATGATTGGGTCGTTAAAGCCCTCAATAATTTGAAACTTTGGTTTTTCCGGCGCTTTCTCTCCAACCGGGCAGAACAGATCGCCAATTTGACAAGCATCAGCTGGGCATAATTCGAAGCCTTTCGATGTATCGACTTGAACTGCATACACAAATTTCCCGCCAACAAACTCACAACGTGTGATGTAAGGCTCTGGAGATTGAATGTATTCTTGAATTAATGTAATACCATCTACTGGCTCTTCAAATGCTGCACTTTCTACGTATTCTTGTAAAGAAGCAACAGATTGAAACAGCTGAACGCCTAATCCTTTTCCAGCGCGGTTATGCTTCGTAATAAATGGACGTCCTTCAAATTGCGCTGCTGCTTCGATAATATGTTCCTTACCAACAGCGGCAATTGTCTTCGGTGTTTGGATTCCTTGTGCATTCAGTGCCATATATTGCGCAACTTTGCTTACTTCCATCTGAAGTGCTCTGCTTCCGTTAAACACTTTTCGATTATGTCTCTCTAACCAAGCAAGGACAGCTCCTGTAAACTCCGGGGCAAAGCGGTGATTTCTCGTATGAGAAGATGCGCTCATCCGGTTATAAAATACGCCGCTCGGCGGAACAGACGAAAGATCCACATTCCCTTTGTCTAAATGCCATTCTTCATAAGGAAGACCGAGTTCTTCCAATCGTTTCGTTAGATGTCTTGTCCATTCTGTGTTTTCATGAATAATGTGAATCTTCTTCAAGGGAATACCTTCTTTCTAAAGTGTGATTATACTCATTATACTATTTTCATTAATCTGTAAAATAATAATTTTACAACAACTAAAAAAAAAACGAAAGACGACACGAAGCGCCTTTCGTTTTCTTACTAAATAACAAAGTCCTCCGGTACAAACACCTTCACTTCCTTCAAATGTGCATATACAACTTCGCCTGTTCGAATCTTAAGCTGCTCAAATTGCTCTTTACTCACTTCTGCTTCTAAATATTCATCTACGTCATCACGTTTTAATTCAATATATACAACAGGGCCAACAGCATGTGTGTAAGTAACTTTCGCTGGAATGGCATCGACGCTTTGCTTTGTTCGTGTAATAGATAAATGATGAGGCCGCACATATGCTACGGCGTCGGCATCGGAAATATGCACATGCTCCGGCGCTTCTAATTCGATAGAACCTAAATTCAATTTTCCTTTCTGAACACGACCGTGGAATAAATTTACACTCCCTAAAAAATCATATACAAATGGACTAGCTGGACTATTATACACTTCTTCTGGCGTCCCCATTTGTTCAATGCGCCCTTCGTTCATGACAACGATGCGATCCGCAACATCCAACGCTTCTTCTTGATCATGCGTCACAAACACACTCGTAATTTGAAACTCATCATGCAATTTCCTGAGCCATCTCCGCAATTCTTTACGTACCTTTGCGTCTAATGCACCAAATGGTTCATCAAGCAGCAAAATTTTCGGTTCAACTGCTAAAGCTCTCGCTAACGCAATCCGTTGCCTCTGTCCACCAGATAACTGCGCAGGATAACGCGCTGCAAACCCATCCATCTTCACAAGTTTTAATAACTCAAGTACCTTTTCTTCTATTTCTGCCGCGGACGGTCTTAGTTTCTTTTTGCGGACTTTTAATCCAAACGCGACATTTTCAAATACAGTCATATGTTTAAACAGGGCATAATGCTGAAACACAAAACCGACTTGCCGATTTTTCACATGAATATCTGTTAAATCTTCTCCGTCGAATAAAATCGTCCCTTGATCCGCTTGTTCTAGCCCGGCAATAATTCGTAATAACGTCGTTTTCCCGGAACCAGATGGACCTAACAGCGCAACAAGTTCCCCTTTCGGAATTTCTAAGTTAATTTGCTGCAAAGCTTGAAACGTACCGTATTGTTTCCATACATTCTGAATGTGAATACTCATCCTAATGCCTTCCTTTCCATTCAATCCAGTTCTTTATAATTAACGTAACGACCGCAAGCAATGACATTAATGACGCAACCGCAAACGCAGCGGAAAATTGATATTCGTTATATAAAATTTCAATATGAAGCGGCATTGTATTCGTAACGCCTCGCACATGTCCTGACACAACAGAAACAGCTCCAAACTCTCCTATTGCACGGGCATTACATAAAATCATGCCATAGAGTAAACCCCATTTTATATTTGGCAATGTAACCCGAAAGAACATTTTCCAGCCGCTTGCTCCTAGCGATAAAGCAGCTTCTTCTTCACTTGTGCCTTGCGCCTCCATAACAGGAATCAATTCACGTGCGACAAAGGGGAATGTGACAAACACAGTAGCAATTACAATACCAGGCACAGAAAAAATAAGCTGCACACCATGCTCCATGAGCCACGCTCCTAGTCCACCGCGAGGCGTAAATAGTAATACAAAAACTAACCCGGCAATAACCGGCGAAACAGCAAAAGGCAGTTCAATGAGTGATAAAAGAAACTGTTTCCCTCGAAAGCGAAATTTTGTAATCAGCCACGCTGCTGCCACGCCAAATATCGTATTAAGCGGAACAACGATAAGGGCCACAATAATTGTGAGACGAATCGCAGAAATTGCCTCGCTATCTGTAATAGCGGCAATGTATACATTGATTCCACGTTCAAATGCCTTCATAAAAATCGTCACTAACGGCAACAAAAGAAATATAGATAAATAGATAACAGTAACCGCAATGAAAATGATACGAATCACTTTCGATTCTGTCGTAACTACCGGTGTCTGCACTGCTTTTTGTTTAATCGGTTTCGCGAATGACGGTTCCATCCTTTCCTCCCCTTTCTATTCATTTTGCAACCCGCGTTTTTGACTCCAGCTCTGAATGAGATTAATCGTAAACAGGAAGAAAAGAGAGACAACCAGCATGACCGCTGCCACAGCTGTTGCACCTGCATAATCGTATTGCTCAAGTTTCGTCATAATCATCAGCGGTGCAATTTCTGTTTTAAGCGGCATATTTCCCGCGATAAAGACAACCGATCCGTATTCTCCGAGTGCTCTTGAAAAAGCTAACGAAAATCCCGCTAATAAAGCTGGCAAAATCTCTGGAAACACAACCTTCCAAAATACTTGTAAACGTGAAGCTCCTAAACTAGCAGCCGCTTCCTCTACTTCCTTCTCCAGATTTTGCAAAACAGGTTGCACCATACGTACAACGAAGGGCAATCCGATAAAAGTTAAAGCTACGATAATTCCAAGTGGTGTAAAAGCTATCTTGATATGAAACGCATCAAAAATTTTTCCAATCCAGCCGTTTTGCGAATACAAAGTTGTAAGCGTAATACCCGCAACCGCAGTTGGCAAAGCAAAAGGTAAATCAATTAACCCATCGAGCAGCCGCTTTCCTGGGAACGAGTATCGAACAAGTACCCATGAGATTAATAGACCAAAACAAACATTTACAAGCGCCGCTGCGAGTGACGTTGTAAAACTAATTTGATACGCATGCAATACTCTTTCACTTGTAATCACTTGAAAGAATTTGCTCCAACCTAACTGAGAAGTTTGGATAAACACGATAGATAATGGGATTAAGACAAATAAACTTACATATAACATCGTAAATCCAAGCGAAAGTCCAAACCCGGGTAAAACTTGCTTCCTACTCTTCTTCCTCACATTCTTTCACCTCATTACGTCATCTATATAAATACAAATTAAAAAACCAACATAAAAACCCTCTTTCTTTTTAGGCGGGCGAGAGCATCTGACTATGCATAGAAACGGTCAGGGCCTTTTCCTACCACATGCAAGGTTTAAAACAAAAGGACCAAGCAAGTAGCAGTTATGTTGTATTCTGCCTAGCAGCGACTTAAATGTTGAAAAATGAATATATATACTTCTATTATTTTTGGTAGATTTTATCGAAGACACCACCATCATTAAAATGCGTTTCTTGTGCTTTTTTCCATCCACCAAACACTTCATCAACTGTAAACAATTGCACTTTCGGGAATTGCGATGCATATTTTTCAGCTACCTTTTGTTCGCGAGGACGGTAAAAGTTTTTCGCCGCAATCTCCTGCCCTTTCTCTGTATATAAATACTCGAGATATGCCTCAGCTACTTTACGCGTTCCCTTTTTATCGACAACCTTATCCACGACAGCTACTGGAGGTTCCGCCAGGATACTAATCGATGGTGTCACAATTTCAAACTTGTCTTTCCCTAGTTCTTTTTGTGATAGTAATGCCTCGTTTTCCCAAGCAATAAGAACATCCCCAATTCCTTTCTCTACAAAAGTAGTCGTTGCCCCGCGCGCTCCGGAGTCCAGCACTTCTACATTTTTATATAATTGAATCAATTTCATAATTTTCAGCCCTGATATACCAATGGTTTTGAGCACACAAAAAAGGAGTACCTCCCCAAATTCTTGTATAATGGTAGTTACGAC
>NZ_JAVBXD010000005.1 GCF_030756675.1 Bacillus multifaciens | reverse complement strand
TCTTATTTTTTATTGTTTCGTACAATTTTTTTATACATAGTTACAATAAAGGTCATCAGAGGTTGGGAAACCCAAAGGGTTTCCCAACACTCTGAAAAAACGCTTGGTTTTCCAAGCGTTTTTTATTTGCTAATTGTTTCTATTTTTGAAATAAAGAACAACTCGTTATTTTGTTCATTAGATTCATTTTCATAATTCGATAGTGGACGAGTAGTGCAGTACATACTCCAAGGATTATACCTGCCAATACATCTAGAGGATAATGTACACCAACCCAAATTCTTGAAAAAGCAATACACATTCCTAAAATGAGCCACATAAATGTCTTTCCTCTACTACATAGCCAAATCGTTACAGTAATTACTAAAGCAGCTGTAGCATGATCACTAGGGAAAGAAGAATTTGCGGCGTGATCAACCAATTGTTTAATGTGATGCGAAACGAATGGTCGATCGCGATAGAAAAATAATTCAATCACTCGATTCATAGTAAATGCTAAGGAACAGGCGAATAAAACCTGAAAAACCGTCACTCTATTTTCTTTATTTGTAATCCATAAAATGAATAAAGCAACAATCAATATGTACTGGGCATACTCGGCAAAAAAAATCATCATTTTATCTAGGAAAGAGTATTTGTAAACATACGAGTTGATCCACTGAAAGATCTCATAATCGATAGACTGTAAAACCATTGTATAAAACACATCCTAACATTGAATAAAGCATTTCTCGTAACTACTCAGTCACTCTATGAAAAACCGATAGAAAAGCATTTTTTTTAAGTGGTCGAGAGGGACTGGCTATGTATCGTAGCGGTCAGTGCCTTTTCCTGCCACGCGCAAAGTTTTAAAACAAAGAAAGGTAGCGAGGTGTAGGTCCATTTTTATCTTCATGGCAGCAATTATAGGTAAGCGTATTTTCGCTGGAATTATACTCCTTACCAAACTTCTAAATGAAATGTATAGCTGAGTAGTTACCATTTCTCTATTTTTACATAATATCAATTACTGAATAGTGTTTAAAGGGCTGATAGTAAAAATAAATGACATATGAGTCTTAATTTTTACAGCAAATAAAAAGAAAAATACATTTGTTAGTGTGTATGAGGCTTTATATAATCTCCATTTTAAAATTTCATGTAACGTAATAAAAAGGATAAATTTTATATTTCTAGAATAAAAAAGTAAGAAACTATAAGCAATTTTTTAGGAGGAATAGAGAATGAACCAAATGATAAATTCCATTTCTTTAACAGGAAATTGGGAGCTAGACATTAAACAAATGCTAGAACAATATAATAAACCTCACACATATGAGCACTCTGTTAGGGTCGCGAATGAGGCCAAACGAATTGCTAAGAGATTTGGAGTAAATGAAGAAGCAGCAGCGATTGCTGGTTACCTCCATGATATTAGTGCTATTATCCCCAATGATGAACGTATTCAAGTAGCAGAGGAAATGCAAATTGAAGTGTTACAAGAAGAGAGAATATTTCCGATGATTATTCATCAAAAACTGTCCAAAAGAATTGCAAACGAAATCTTTAAAGTGGAAAATGAAACGATATTAGATGCAATTAGTTGTCATACAACGTTACGAAAGAACGCGACACCTATTGATATGGTGTTATTTGTTGCAGATAAAATCGAATGGGATCAAAGTGGAACGCCTCCATATATTACAGAAATTCAAGAAGCGTTAGACCAATCATTAGAACACGCTTGTTTTGCTTACATTTCATACTTATGGGAGCGAAGACAGAATTTAAAAGTTGTTCATCCGTGGTTACAGGATGCTTATTTTGACTTAAAAGAGAAATTAGGAGTTGAATAAACCATGTTATGCATTCCTTCATCTTTCAAAACAACTATCCTAGATGTTCACGAAGAACGAGGACAACAATGGATTGAAAACATTCCAAGTACGATTCAAAAACTGGAAGAAAAATTATCGTTACAAGTCATTCAAACGTTCCCCAATCTTTCTTATAACTATGTGAGTCTAGCCAGGAAGAAAAATGGACAAGAGGTTGTGTTAAAGCTTGGTGTACCATGTGAGGATTTGAATAACGAAATAGAAGCACTTCGTTATTTTCAAGGAGATGGAACAGTGACATTACTTGATTCGGATTCTGACTATGGATATTTACTATTAGAATATATAAAACCAGGTAAGTCACTTGCCCATATGGAAAATGAAGAAAAAGCAACAACTATAATAGGACAAACGATGAAAAAACTTTGGAAACCAGTTCCTACTCAGTATACATTTCCTTCTATTGAAAAATGGGCAAATGGATTGCAAGGCTTACGAGTGCATTTTAATGGTGGTACAGGGCCTTTGCCAAAAGATCTTGTCGAAAAAGCAGAAGATTTCTTTCCTCAATTAATTAAAACAATCTCCAAACCACTTTTGCTTCATGGTGATTTACATCATGACAACGTGTTATGTATGGGAGAGCAGCAGTGGCTTGCAATTGATCCAAAGGGAGTTATTGGCGAAGCAGAATATGAAACAATTGCGTATTTAAGAAATCACTTATTCAATAAAACAAATCCCAAGCAGATATTAGCAAATCGAGTGCAACAATTGGCAGAGGAACTTCAACTCGACAAAGAAAGAATCATTGCGTGGGGACTATCTCACTGTATTCTTTCATCTTGGTGGTACTTTGAAAGTCATGGGCGAGTACCTAAAGAAACAATGGCTTGTGCTCGCTGGTTTGATGAATTAAGGGGTAGTTTGAAATAAAAATGAAACTGGAGTGATTTTCCGTGTACCATGTTGAGATAAGGAGACCGCGCATTGAGGACATTGAAGACATAAATCAATTTTTTATTATAACGATTAAAGATACGTTTGCTAGAGAAGGTTTATCAGAACTACTTGATGATATAGAAAATGAAATTGAAATTAAGAAAGAATATTTGAAATGTGACTTTAATAGCAATGGGGAAAATCGATACTTTTTGATAGCAGTAGATACAAATTGTAACAAAATTATCGGTACAATTGAATATGGTCCAGTTAGTGAACTAATTAACACTAGAACAAATAAAGCATTAAAAGATTTACCTGAGATAGGAACGGTATTTGTACATCCAAATTACCAAAGGCGTGGTATAGGAAATTTACTTTTAAATGCAATGTTTCTTACATTGTTAAGCGGAGGAATTAAAGAATTTTGTTTGGATAGTGGATACAAAAATGCACAGAAGGTATGGAAGAAGAAATTTGGAGAACCCAATTTTTTGCTGAAGGATTATTGGGGTAAAGGGTATGATCATATGATTTGGAAGAGATGCATTCGTGATATACCAATAACATTTAGTAAATAAGCAAGATGTGTTCTGAAATTAATCAAAACTGACATAAGTTCAATAGTCCTTTATAGAATCGGTTTGTAGGTTGCTTACGCAGGAAAGATTCTCTAGTTCTTGGATTTGTAACCTCGTCTAACCTAAATTCGTCCCCCGTCTTACCTCTAGTGCTTCTCTCTCTGTTAAATACTTAAAGATGGGGACTTCTTTCAAAAATACATTAAATAAAGAAATTATCGTTAACTATAATTAATGGAATATAGTGAGAAAGGAATTCTACATATGAATCTAATTGCTATCGTTGCAGCATGGGAACCAGAGCTTACGTATTTACATAAATATTACCCAAGCTATCGGAAAGAAAAACGAGCAGCTTGGGAATTTTATTTTCATAATCTAAACGGCATCGAAGTGATTTCTGTCATAACTGGAGTCGGAAAAGTACAATGTACAAGTTGTGTTCAGCTTCTGATTAGTGAATTTCAACCAGAAGAGCTATTTATGACAGGAATTTGCGGAAGTTTATCAAACAAGGTGAAAAACGGTGATATTGTTGTGGCTACTAAAGTTATGCAACATGATGTAACAGGAGCTGGAATGGGGATGGATCCGTTTGATTTATATACAGGAAGAGCAGCAAGTATTCATCCTTCAAAACAGTTGATTAAAGAAATGAAAAAGTTGCAATTCGTTTATCCTTCTCATTATGGTACTGTTGTTTTAGGAGACCAACGAATTCGTAGTTCAGAAACGAGAGAATTACTTCAGACAGTATACGGAGCGCTTGCAGTAGATCAAGAAATTGCAGCATTTTCTTACGTTTGTTATGTGAATGACAAACCATTTCTTTGTTTAAAAGCTGCTTCAGATCAAGCGAATGATAAAACAGTAGAAGAACAAAAGGTGTTTAAAATGTTAGCTTGTGAGAAGGCGTGCGAATATATAGTTGCATTTTTACTGCGTTTTTCAAAAGAACTAAAAGTGTAGGGATATCACTTTTAGTATTCCAACTGCTTGTTAATAAATTTTTTAGAAAAGGCATTTTAGGTGGTGGAGATGAACAACGGTATAAAAATAGCTGGTATAATTGTATTTTTTGTAATGATCTTTATGGTTACTTTAATGTGGAAAGCAAATACAAGTAATGAGTTAAACCAATCTATAACGAAAATAGATAATAATACGATTTCTAATAGAATTGATGGCTATATTTTACTTAAGGGAGATACTGTTTATTTCATTGAAGAGAAACTTATAAAAGATGATTACGATAGAAAAAACTTAGAAGAAAGATTAAAAAAGAGAATACCTGCTGAGGCTATTTTACACTTTAATAATCTAAATATAGAAAAGGAATTACAAACAGGTGATAAAGTTAGAATAGAATATAGCGAAATACTTGAATCTTATCCGGTGAAGATAAAGGTTACAAAGATGGAAAAAATTCAGGGAAAACTCAGTTATCAATTATAGAAAGAATGAGGAATATATGCAACTTATCCAATGTACAAAAAAATTAGCCGATGAAATGAAAATAAAAGTTCAAAAAGTAGAGGCTGCTGATTTCAATCCGCTTTATTGTTGGCATGCACATCTTTTTAAAATTGGCCGAAAAAAATGTGTAATGATTATGAATAATGCTACAAGATATCACTTTGTTATTTATGGGGTATTAAAGAAAGACTTGCAAAACTTAGATCTTGTATTTAAGAAGAATTTAATAACAAATTTATTATTAGACAGCGTTGATCCCGAAATAATTGAACGCTACTTAAATCAGGATTCAATTGTGCAATATGCGGCGACAAATAATCGTAGTATTCTTTCACAAATAAATGAGTCCATTTTTACTGTAGATCATTATTTTTATTATGAGTTAGTGGAAATGAAGCAGGAATTTATAGATATTGCAGAGATGAATCAATATCTTAATCGTCTTATTATGCTGAAGTTACCGAAGTATCCAGTTGAAATGATGAGGGAGGCACTTTTAGGGATAAAGTGCTAGTAGTTATCCAATTAATTTGAAATAGAGAATAGAGAAAAAATCCATTGTAATAATTGGTTATTTTCACAAAGAAGTTAGTCCTTTCCAAACGGGGGTTTATTGTTTGAATCTTTCCAAAAATAATACATTAGTCATTTTGAAATGAAATGCATTATAATGAATAGGACAGATTCTAGGTAAAGAGGTTATGGAAATGGATAAAGTATACAACGATTTATTGAATATATTAGATGATACTAAAGTTAAAAAAGATGAACCGTTAAAAAAATACACTTTCACTAAAACGGGTGGAAATGCAGATTATTTTGTTTTACCTACTACGTATCAAGAGGTACAAGATGTAATAAAATATGCAAATCAAAATAAGATTGATTTTACTATTTTAGGTAATGGCTCAAATATAATTATTAGGGATGGCGGCATAAGAGGGATTGTTCTGAATTTAACCAAGTTAACTGATATTTTATTAAAAGATAATAAGGTCATTGTTCAAAGTGGAGCAACTATTATTGATACTTCTAAATTTGCGCTTGAAAATCATCTAACTGGATTAGAATTTGCTTGTGGTATTCCAGGAACAGTTGGCGGAGCAGTTTACATGAATGCAGGAGCATATGGCGGCGAAGTATCACATGTGATTGAAAATGTATTAGTTCTAACTAGAGATGGCGAAATTCTTAATTTGAATAAAGATGATTTAGAATTAGAATACAGAAACAGTTCCATTTCAAGAGAAGGATACCTTGTGTTAGAAGCGACATTTGCTTTACAAGAAGGAGATTACAATAAAATCAAAGAACAAATGGATGAATTGACATTTTTACGTGAATCAAAACAACCATTAGAATATCCTTCTTGTGGCAGTGTTTTTAAACGTCCTCCAGGTATGTTTGCTGGTAAATTAATTCAAGATAGCGGGTTGCAAGGTAAACAAATAGGTGGAGTCCAAGTATCTACTAAGCATGCTGGATTTATGGTGAATGTAGGTGAAGGTACAGCGAGTGATTATGTAAAACTTATCAGATATGTGCAAGAAACGGTAAAATCTAAATTTAACGTAGAATTAGAAACAGAAGTAAAGATAATTGGAGAAGAATTAAAGTCTTAATAGTAAGAACCACTTGAGATGTTAATGCGTGAAATATACAAAAAGGCTAGTTATATACTAAAGAAGTACGTAAGAAGTTTGAACAAAATGGACAGTTTTAATTAGGATAACTAGCTACAGAGAATCAAGAAGAGAGATATGAATGTATATCTCTTTTCTTTATATACAATGGATCCATTTATAACACAAAGGGAAGACAAGTATAAAGAGTTAAATCTGTTGTTAAAAAGTAATCTCGATTGGACATTTGTCCGTTTACCATTTGTAGCAGAAGGTATTGCTACTAGTAGCATAAAAGAGAGTTTAACAGATATGCCCGGTATGAAGATTTATAATGGGGATATTGCTGAGTTTCTTATTAAGCAAATTTCTAATCCTTTATATATAAGGAAATGCCCTTTTATCGCGAATTAAAACCACCTGTAAAATTTTGTATCTTATTATATCCTTTTATTGTAAAATCTATTTAGATAGGAGGAATATATATGAATTTTGAAGATAACAGAATACTAGGAATTCAGCTTGGTGCTCTACTAGTCACAGAAGATCATAAATATTTGGTGATTAAGAAAAATAATCATTATTCACTGCTCAATGTAGAAACGATGGAGTGCAGTATATTAGAAGTCGCTTTGGAACATATTGAAGAAGTGTTGGCAGAGGATTTGCAGGAAACAGTAAAACATATTATCCCTGCTGAGCATTTGAAACTTGTTGCGAAGAATATCGTATGAAAGGATGTCTTACGCATGGATAATACTGAATATTTCGTTATTAACGATTTGGAAACGTTGCAAAAACAATTTGTAGATTTATTAGAAACAGGGATTCAATGTAGCGAGGAACTTGAAAATTGGTTGAAAAGGCAGTCGCGGCTTTTAGATGAAGTGGAAGAACAACTTAAACAACATTATATTCAATTTCAATGTAACACTGATAACCAGCAAGCGAAAGAAACTTTTGATTTCGATCAAAAGCATGTGCAGCCATTAGTGAAACGATATAAAAGTTTACTAGACAATAAGTACTACGAATCTCCATTGCGTTTACAACTAGATCCTGATTTTTACGGTTTATTGAATAAAAAAGTAGAAAATGCAATTCATTTGTTCAATGCGAGAAATATAGATTTAGAAATTGCCGAAGATGAGTTAGTAACGAAGTATTTCGAGATTACAGGTAACTTAACGGTAATGTGGGAAGGTGAAGAAAAGTCGTTAAGCGACATGCAGGTGTATTTTCAAAATCCTGAACGTACGGTTAGACAAAATGCAATGACTCTTATTCAAGAAGGCATGTTATCGGTTGAAGAGGATCTTCAGATTATTATGGATCAGTTAATTGCGTTGCGACATCAAAAAGCTCAAAATGTAGGCTTGCAAAATTATTGCGACTATATGTTTAAAAAGTATGAACGGTTTGATTATACAGCAGCGGATTGTCTTGAGTTAGCAGAAGTAATGCGTCAATATGTTGTTCCTTTACAGAAGAAGCTTCAAGAAAAACAGCAAAAAGTTTTAGGATTACATACTTTTAGACCTTGGGATATAAGAGCAGTTCCAATAAACGAGCAGCCTTTACAACCAGTACAAAATGTAGACGAGTTAGTAAAAGGTACTTTTCATATTTTAGAAAATGTTGATTCTCGTTTTTCAGCATTACTACATGATATGAAAGAAAAGAATCTCTTAGATTTAGAGAGTCGTAAAGGAAAAGCTCCGGGTGGTTTTTGTGAATTCTTACCTACTTCTAAACAATCGTTTATATTTATGAATTGTTGTAACACACAAGACGATGTCGTGGTTCTGTTACATGAAATGGGTCATTGTGTACATAATGAACTTATGAAAGACATTGAACTAGGACCATATCGAAATATCCCAATGGAATCAGCAGAACTTGCCAGCATGACAATGGAACTTCTAACGATGGAGTATTGGAATACATTTTATCCAAGTGGGGAAGATTTCAAAAGGGCAAAGCGTGAGCAACTCCGATTGATAATACAATACTTGCCTATAATTACTGTAGTCGACCAATTCCAGCATTGGATGTACGAAAATCCAAACCATACACATGCCGAAAGAAAAGAAAAATTTAAAGAACTAGCAAGAACATATGACTCTAACTTTGTGAATTGGGAAGGGTATGAAAACTGGTTGGAGACAAAATGGTTGTCTATTTTACATATTTTCGAAGTTCCTTTTTACTATATCGAGTACGCAATTGCACAAATAGGCGCACTGCAGATGTATAAGCAATATAAAGAAAATCCTAAACAAACTTTAATCAATTATAAGGAAGCGTTATCTTTAGGAAGTACAAAATCAGTAAAAGAGGTGTATGAGGCGGCGGGTATTCGTTTTGATTTTTCGGCACAAATAATTAAAGAGTTGATGGAGTTTGTGGAGAAAGAGTTGGAGGTATTAGAGGAAGAGTAATAATGTGTTGAGATTTTAATTTACAATAAATATATTATTAGCTAATAAAGGAAGAAAGTAATGTACTCTATAGGTAAATTTTCAAAAATATGTAATGTCCCTGTTAAAACATTGCGCTATTATGATGATATTGGTTTACTAACACCTTCTTACATAGATCCTATAACAAACTATCGGTATTATGACTATGAAAAAATTCAAGTTATGAAAAAAATTATGCTTTTAAAAAGTTTTCAATTTTCTTTAACTACTATTAAGGAATTAATTGAAAGCGCTAATCGATTGCAATGGACAAGCGTATTAGACGATAAAATTGGTGATCTAGAAGGTCAAAAAGAGCAAATTTCTAAACAAATAGAAGAAATGAAGTTGTTAAAAGTCCAAATAGAAAAAGAAGCTCCTATAATCCCCGGACCTGTTTTATCTAGCTGTTATATTGAAAATAGAAAGGAAATAATAGTTTATACTATTCGTGAAAAAATAAAGATAAAATTTATAGATCAATTTGTAAAAAGTTTATTTGATCGAGTTTATGCTTTTAATCTTGTAGTTAATGGAAAGTTAATGTCTATCTTTCATGAAAGAGATTTGAATCAAAAAGAGGCGGATGTGGAGCTATTTCTTCCAGTAAAAGATACGAATAAGATAGAGGGCTGTAAAATTTTATTTGGTGGGATATATGCATGCACTACTGTTAAAGGTTCTTATTCAGAATTAAATGTAGGATATAAAATGTTGGGAAGTTGGATAAGGGAACAGAATCTAACTCAGATAGGAAAAGGAATAGAGATTTATGAAAAAGGACTTGTTCCGTCCAATTTTAATTTAAGGGATATAAGACCAGATTTAAACAGCCTCCCATCAGAATTTATCACCAAAATATGTATACCAGTTAGCAAGAATTAGAATTAACTAACAATTTTTTATGTAAAAACAGAGTAAACCCTCCAGTAAGTGGAGGGTTTATTCTTTATATGTACAAAGAAATACACAATGGAGGGATTTATTATGTATCATCCAAGATTAAAAGGAAATGCTTATGAAGCCGGAAAGCATTATGCAGAAATCCTTTATAAAAATGGATTTCGATTTCCAAAAGTAACTGAAGAAAAATTAAAATTTGGAGAGGTATGCAACCCTATTCTTACTGAATTTGATCCTAATGCCGTGAAGGAAATACAAGGATTTGCTGAAGGCTGTCATTCTTCTTTTGAAGAAGTGAGTTCTTTTCTGTTAAGTATAGGAGTATTTGAATTGACCGGTCAATGTAGTATCTTTTCAGCTTTTAATGGAAGTGAAATGATTATTGGGCGTAATTATGATATGCTCTTGAATTTGAAGAAAACTACTGAGTCCTCATTAGTTTGTTTTGAAGATAAACATAAATATCTTGGTCATTCGGATTGTTTTATTGGAAAAGTTGATGGTATAAATCAATATGGTTTATTTGTTGGAATTACATCAGTTCCTCATAAAAGAATTCAGCCAGGATTGAATTTTTATTTTGCCGTTAAATACATTTTAGAAAATTGTTGTACTGTAGAGGAGGGTATAGAAGTATTGAAAAGTTTTCCAAGTTCGGTTGCTAATAACTATTTATTAGCGGATCCGTCCGGGAAAATGGCTGTTGTGGAGATCGCTCCTAACAACTATAATGTACGTTTTCCTACTAATAATTATATCCATTGCACAAACCATCATGAAAATACATCAGTATGTGCTAACTGGAATTGGAGCAAATCGAAAGAACGTTTTGAAACATTAGAATTACGTCTTAAAGAAAACATAAGTAAAATAAATCTTTCCATTGCACAATCAATTATGTCGGAAACGAAAGGACATGTTTGTTTAAATTTAAAAGAACATAATTTTGGTACGCTTTTCTCTGTTGTAGCAAACTTAAATACATTAGATGTAAGAAGAGCGGAAGGTCAACCAAATAGAGCAAAATATTTATCAGATAGACGATTAATAGATGCTGTAAAGGAAAGATAAGATATTAATTGGGATTGGAGAGACAATTATGAATTCATTTCAAGCGTATTTTTCTTTTCTTGAAGGAAATAGCTATGAGATTGGAAGAAAACAAGGAGAAGAAATAAAAAAGAATCTTCATGCAACGAATGTACTTTTATTACCTGAATCAATAGGTGAAAGTAAATTTAAAAATATGAAAAGATTAATTGAGCGGTATTGTCCAGGTTTAAATGAAGAATTAGAAGGATTTGCAGAAGTGATGGGTGTAAAATCTAGTTATCTGAACTTTTACGATGAAGCTTCGTTGCAACCAGGAGGATGTAGTTTAGGTGCTATTTTACCATCCAAGACAATTGACAATAAAACTTATGTCCTTAGAAATTATGATTTGTCACCAGCAATATCAGATTTAAGACTTTGCACGACGAAAGTTCAAGGTAAATATAGTCATACTGGATTCTCTGTTTCTTACTTTGGTAGAAGTGAAGGCTTAAATGAGAAGGGGTTCTGTGTAGCTTTTGCCTCATGTGGTATTCCAGTTGGAAAACATCTAGGGATGAAAAAGCCCGTCACAAAAGGACTACAATTTATGATCATAGTAAGGGCATTACTTGAAAATTGTAAAAATGTTGAGGAAGGAATTTGTTTTTTAAGTGATATGCCTATTGGAGCGAATATGAATTTACTTTTAGCTGATGCAAATGGTGAAGCAGCTTTATATGAAACGTTTGATGGCACTAAGGCTGTAAGAAAAACGGATATCGACTATTTAATCGCAACGAACCATGCTATATTTCCTGAAATTGAAAGTCTAGAAATTGGTAGATTAATTCATTCACAAATACGATTTAATGTTTTAGAGCGTAAATTTAGTGATATTGGTAAAAGATCTGTTGGTGAATTAAAGAAACTTATTTCTACTGAGTTTCCAGAGGGATTGTCCGTTCATAATTACCAAGAAAATTTTGGAACAGTTCATTCTGTATTGTTTAATCTTACAGATTGTCAGCTTGAATTTTCCTTTGGATCACCCGTGCAAAATAAGATATATAAGATTGGTGTGGCTGATAGTTTTTCAAAAAAATCGTTACCAATTATGTTTCAGAATAGAGAATATGGAACAGATTTTTGGAGAGTTTCAAAATAGGAGGACGCAAAGTGAAAATATCTGCATTACAAAGAGAGGTTAGAGAGTTTAGTAAAGATAAAGGTTTTGAGAACGCAACAATTGAAGAAAGAACATTATTTTTGGTTACAGAAATAGGAGAGATTGCTCAAGAAGTCTTAAAAATTTCTTCAAAATCTGATTCCGATAATATTAATGAACTGAAAGAACAGTTAGGTTTTGAAATATATGATGTGGTATGGAATCTTTTTGACCTTGCTAACAAACTCGATATTGACTTAGAAGATGCATTTAGAAAAAAGAGTGAGATAAATAAATATAGACATTGGGATGTATAGAAAGACAAATTTCTCACAAAGGCTGTTTTTAAAAGATTGTTGTCTTTGGATAAAATGCGTAATGATTAAATTTTCTGTTGTAAAATTAGTATAACAAAACAGTATTTTTAATAAGGAGGATATATTTTGACTAGCAACTTAATAAAAAAGAAAAAGACATTAAAAATATTTCTTTTTGGTAGCCTATTTTTTGTTGGACTCATTGGATATGGGGTATATTGGGCATTTTTTGATATGAATAGATTACCAACAGGAGATTACCTTACAGAGGAAACATCTCCAGATGGAAACTACACTATAAAAGCTTACCTTACAAATGGAGGAGCCACTACTTCATTTGCTATAAGAGGCGAGTTAGTATTTAACAACAGAAAAAATAAAGAAAAAAATATATATTGGAATTATCGTGAGGAGACTGCAAATATTGAATGGATAGATAATGATACTGTGGTTATTAATGGAAAAACTCTTAATGTTCCAAATGATAAATTTGACTTCAGAAATCAATAGGGTCTTATTTAGACACTCTGATTGGTATGGTAAGACTGCTAATCTAGCTGCGGATTGGAATGATATTACTTCAGCAATTGAAATCAAGTAGGAGATTTCAATTGCTCAGGTGAATAAAGGTTCAAAATCACTATTCTCTCATTGATTTAGAAGAAATGGGAGAATAGTGATTTTTTTGTACAAAAACAAAGTGACTGTTAAAATCACGGGTGATTAGTTAAGTACTTTTCGTTTTCCCAATTTTTTATTTAACCAAATACTTTAAATGGAATTTTTACAGTTCCGTACCCTACCACAAGACCATAAAAACACATACTTTGTGGACCTTTTGGAGTAGGTGCAGATATGTAAAAATGATAGCAAGGGAATGAATGCAGTGTTTATCGATTTTAGGCTTACAAGAGGCTGTCCTATATATATTCAATTTAAGGAACACTTAAATTAATGGGTTTTTGTTTTAAAAGGTTTCTATCCACTCGTGAACTCAGTTCTTTAGGGACCAGGGGGATAAATATGAAAATTTATGTTGTTTTAGTAAACAGTAACTATAACGGATCTAATCGAGACAAAGTTTTTTTGTGAAACATTTTGTGTAATCATTAGTTCGTTGAATGATAATAAATTGCAGGAAGCAAATATTTGATAAAATAGGAGGAATATAAACTATGAACTTTAACTACGGAAGACATACTGTTATTGAAGTTGATTTAAATGCATTTCAAAGTAATTTCCAGCAGTTCCAACAAGCCATTCCTCCTGGTACAGCGATTATGACAGCTGTAAAAGCAAATGCTTATGGACATGGGGCGGTTCCAATTGCAAAGGCCGCAATAGGTGCGGGAACAACTCATTTGGCAGTTGCATTTGTAGATGAAGGAATTGAGCTTAGAGAAGCTGGAATTGAAGTTCCTATTTTAATTTTTGGATATACACCGCATGATGCGATAGCAGATGCAATTATATATGATTTAAGCATGACAGTATATACAATTGGTGATTTGCAGGCTATAGAAAGCGTTGCTTCAAAATTAAATAGGAAAGCATGTATCCACATTAGCATTGATACTGGAATGAGTCGAATCGGTTTACAGCTTGAGGAAGTCACAATGTTTTTACAAGCACTAAAGTGTACAAAGTATGTTCAGGTTGAGGGAATGTACACACATTTCTCCAGTGCAGATGAAAAGGATAAAACCTATACTCTAATGCAACAAACAAATTTTGAGAAAGCTGTTAGTAAAGCAGAAGAATTACAAGTTCATATTCCATGGATTCATTCTTTTAATAGCGCTGCTACAATTGACATGGGAGAAATAAAAGGCAATATGGTTCGTCTAGGAATAGCATTGTATGGGCTATATCCCTCCAAAGATGTAGATCAACAATCTATTTCGTTACAACCTATTCTGAGCTTCAAATCAAAAGTTGCACATATTAAAAAAGTAAAACAAGGAATCGGAGTTAGCTATGGGGCAACATACACCGCAACAGGCGAAGAATGGATTGCCACAATTCCAGTTGGATATGCTGATGGATTAAGCAGGCAGCTCTCCAACAACGGATTTGTTTTAATAAATGGTATGAAAGTTCCTATTATTGGACGTATTTGTATGGATCAGTTAATGGTAGATGTAACAAATGCTATGCCGATACATGTTGGTGATGAAGTCGTTTTTTATGGAAGTCAAGACAAGGAATCGATTTATGTAGATGAAATTGCAGATATATTAGATACGATTAACTATGAGGTTACTTGTATGTTAAGCAGAAGGATACCTCGTATCTATATAAAAGATGGTAAGCCAATTGAAATAATAAACGAGCTACGAAAAAGTTAGTAATACAGATTTTGTTTTTTTAAGATTATTGGTGAAAAAGAATTATAATCTATATGAATTCATTTTGATTTTCCGACATATAGATTGCTGCTATGCAGAAAAAGGAGCTTCCACTTGCTTTCTCCCTTTGTTTTCACTTCGCATGTGGCAGGAAAAGGAACTGACCGCTTCTATACATGACCAGACGCTCTCGCCCACCTATAAAAAGATGGTTTTATGTCGGTTTTTTAATTCGTATTTATATAATATTAATTAATATTTTGTCAAGCTTAAAGAACAAGGGGCTATTACCTAGTCATATTCTTGAAAAATTTTATCACTCTAAGTAAGGAGAGAAATATGTACACGATTAGCAGATTTTCTCAGCTATGCAAAATGAGCGCTCGCATGTTACGGCACTATGACAAAGAAGGACTCTTAAAGCCAGGATATGTAGATGCAACGAACGGATACAGATATTATGAGAATAGTCAATTAGAAATGGCATTACTAATCAAAAAACTGAGAGAATACAAATTTTCTTTGCCGGAAATTAAAACAATCCTTCAGACATCAGATAGAAAATTGTTTATCAGATTTATACATTTGAAAATAAATGAATTATCAAAGGAAATCAATCGATATAGACAGATTATTACAGAAATGCAAGAGATGATTGAAAAAAAGGTGGATTTGATTCAAGGGGAAAGAAGGGCGTATGATATATTGCTCGGAATGAGAAAAGAGGTAAGGGTCATAAGTCAAAGATTGCAAATTAATATTGCTGATGTAGACAAGTGCATTGATTCCTTATACGATAAGGCGGAAGAAAGTAACATTCAGTTACGTGGTGTACCTTCTGTCATTTTTTTTGATGAAGAGTTTAGCCCTGACCATAGCGATATTGAATTAATGATTCCGATCATTCATAGGAATGAAAGAGATATATCAAGAGAATGGCAAATAAAAAAGCTCCCTCAAAAGTTTGTTGCCACTACATTGCATATCGGAAGTTATGATTATATCGGACATGCACATATAGCGCTTGAAGAATGGATGGAATGCAACGGCTATTGTTTAGATGGTCCGCCTTATGAAACCTATTTGAAAGGTCCAGAATGTGACTGCTGTGCGGAGGAGTACGTGACACAAATCTGTTTTCCTGTCATCAAAAAAGAAAATCAATAATTGCTTGACCTTGACACTATGTCAAAGCTTATTCTACTTCCAAGAGAAAGTAATCAAAACATAATAAGGAGATTATGAAATGAATAAGATAAATATACTGTGCTCAGGGGCTGTATTAGTAGCTGGAATCTTAACTGGATGTATTCAAAGTAAAGCGGATGAAGACCAAAGTATAAAAGAACAAAGTGTAGGCAAATACTCAATGCCTGACGAAAGAGGCAAACATGAAGGTACATGGTTACAATGGCCTCATAACCTGACATATGGTAAAGGTTATAAAGAAGAGGTTGAATCAATTTGGATTGAGATGACAAGTGCTTTAAGCGAAGGAGAAAATATTCATATTATCGCATATGATGAATATGAAAAGAATTATATTTATGATCTTTTGTATGAGAAGGGTATGAATATGGATAAAATTGACTTTTATATTATTCCTACTAATGATGTATGGGCAAGAGATTCTGCACCGATTTTTGTATATGACAAGGATAAAAATATTAAAATCATGAACTGGGGATTTAACGGATGGGGCAAGAAAACCCCGTATAAAAAAGATGCATTAATTCCAAGCAGTCTTAGTAAGCAGTTAGGTATGGAAAGAATTGATCTAACTGATGTAGTACTTGAAGGTGGAGCCTTTGAACTTGATGGTAATGGTACATTTTTATCCACACGTAGTGCAGTCGTTAACAAAAACAGGAATCCTAGGTTATCAGAAGCAGAAATAGAGGAGTATATAGAAGAATATCTTGGTGCTACTAATTTTATTTGGTTAGATGGTGTCCCAGGTTTGGATATCACAGATTTCCATATTGATGGTTTTGCTAAATTTCATGATCAGTCTACAATTATTACAATGAAAGAAGATGATTTAGAGGAATGGGGTGTTTCAAATAAAGATATTAAAACATTAATGAATGCTAAAAATGCCTTTGGCAATCCTTATCAGCATGTTTATTTACCAATTAGTAAAAACAATGTAATTTTAGATAATGGAAAAGATTTGGGATACAAAGGTTCATATATAAATTTTTACATTGGAAATACAGTTGTATTAGTTCCGAATTATAATGATCCTAATGATAAAATAGCAAACGATAGAATTCAAAAACTATATCCTGACCGTAAAGTGATTGGAATTGATGTAAGGGAACTGTATAAAAATGGTGGTATGATTCATTGTGTGACACAGCAACAACCGGTCAGTTTAAAGTGATGGAGTTTGTTGCTGTAAATTCCATTATATTCAAAAACTAAGTAAGAAGGACTACATTAATTTATATCAATTAAGGGAACGAAGTTGTTGTAATTATAAAATAAAATATTACGAAAATTCTAAAATATTTATTGTTATAGTTGTACGTTGCTGTATAATGGAATATGTTAGGAAATATATTTATATAAGGAGGTTGTTAATTTTGTATACTATTAAATTTCATACAAGAACAATAAAAATTACGATGTCCGGCATTAAGCCTACTTATAACGGGTATAGCGATAATGATCTGTAATGAACTTACGTGAGATTATTGTAAATAGATAATCTTTTTTATTTGCTTATTAGTAAAGGATTATTAATGTACTTGAATAGGTTTATGGGCTTCATATCCTAGCAGCATTGTTCTTGCTATATACTAGGAGGAAGAAAATTAGATGATGAATGTATTGTCCAGCCCAGTGCAAATGAGCGGAAATGAACTAGAAAAAACCTTAAAAGAAATCCAAAGTGGGAAAAAAACATGGGATGAAGAGAGCAAGATTGATATTGTTAAAGCAATGATTAATCATATCGGTTCAACGGATAGCGAACTTAGAGAGTTGATTTATAGCTCTTTTAGTAAATTAATATTAGATAATCAACTTGCGCATGAGTTACAAGTGGAAATATTAGAATTTTGTTTAAGTGACTTGTTATTTAAAGGGATTGGTGAGAATGGCACAGATACTGTCTTTACAAGGTCATTTACTTCACTTTTAATAGAACTCATTTTATACAAGGATAACGAGGATCATTTTCTACCTGAATCTGTTGTTTATAAAGCAAAAGATACGTTAATTCATTATATTGCATTGGAACAGGATTTAAGAGGATATGTCTCCGAAAAAGGATGGGCTCATAGTGTAGCACATTTAGCTGACGCTTGTGTTGAACTTGTGAAAAACGAAAAAATAGAACAGAAGTGTTACTCAAAAATATTAGAAACACTTTGGAAAAAAATATTTCATTCAAAAGATGTTTATATCCATAATGAAGACGAGAGGATTGTAAGGCCAATCCTAGCAATGTTAAATCGAGGATTAGAGATAGAAGAATTAGAAACTTTAATCAAAGGTATGCCACAGGAAATGAAGTTGCAAAAAGAAAAGCTTGATTATGAAAATTATTTGTTCTTAGTGGCTAACTGCAAGTCATTTTTAAAAAGTTTGTATATAGAAATAAGAACAGATTCTAATTTGTTACTGCTGCAAAAAAATATTGAAAGCTGTTTATCAGAAATTTAAAGGTTTTATTATTTGTTCAACTAGCGGGGCGGAAATGAAAGAACAATAGAGGCATGAGTTTTGGCTATCCGATTTAGGATAGCTTTTTTAGTGAAAGCATTATTTTATTTCTTGAAGTCGGAAAACTAATCTTCACAATCTTATAGGGGATGAATTATACGAATATCTAATGTTCAAAATGATGAAAAGTTAACCTGATGAGCATGAGGTGGTACCCCTAATAGAAAAATAAAATAGCTTTTTAGAAATCTTTTACAAGTGTAGGTAGTTAATAAGAAGTTTAGTACTGTATAATCATATTATGTAAACTTTATTCAAAATAAAAAGAGATTAATGTGTTCTTTAACTAACAATAAGAGGCATAAGTTTAATTGTTTGGAAATAAATGGTTTTTATATTTTTTAGTATTAAAAATATTGAAAATTCGGAGTGGGTATAGTGGAATGTTTAATAGGGGATGTAAAAGTTCATTATGAAATTTATGGTTCTGGTAAACCAATTATTATGCTTCATGGTTTTTCTCCTGATCATAGACTGATGTCAGGTTGTATGGAGCCTGTTTTTATACAAAGAGAAGGTTGGAAACGGATTTATATTGATTTGCCAGGCATGGGGAAAACGAAGGGACACGAAACAATCCAAAACTCAGATGGAATGTTAGATCTTGTTTTAAAATTTATAGATACAATTATTCCAGATGAATCTTTTTTAATCGCAGGTGAATCCTACGGGGGTTACATAACTAGAGGAATTATATCCAACAGAAAAGAAAAAATAGACGGCGCAGCATTTATTTGCCCTTTGATTATTCCGGATACAAGTAAGAGGCAGATTCCACCGCATACGGTTATTTACAAAGATGAAAAATTTTTATCACAGATAAATACGGAGGAACGTGAAAATTTTAGTTCGAATTTCGTTGTGCTTAACCAATATAATTGGCAACGTTATCTTGAAGAGATTATCTCAGGAATTCAAATAGCAGATGAGGCGTTTTTAACAAGGATAAAGGAGCAATATGCTTTTTCATTTGATGTGGATGGCCAAATATCACTGTATGAAAAACCAAGCCTCTTTTTATTGGGCAAACAGGATTCCGTAACAGGCTATAAAGATGCTTGGAGTTTGCTTGATAAATTTCCTCGGGCCACTTTTGCGGTTTTAGATAAAGCAGGACATAACTTGCAGATTGAGCAGGATGTTTTATTCCATTCGTTAATAAATGAATGGTTAGATAGAGTTGAAGAAAAATAATAGTAGAAAGTCTATTATTTTTAGTTTAACGGAACCAGCCATTAATAAATTTCAATAAAAAATTATATTGCTTAGAGTTAATACAATGTTGTACTTATTAGTAAATCTTACAAATTTTAAATTTGTTTACAGAAAAAGTAATTAGGGGCCATGCTATAAATGTGATTAGTGGAATAGGTTAGTAAAGCTAGCCTGTTTTTATCGTTTTATAGTTAGCCCCTAATTATATAACAGTAAAAGTAATTACTGAATGACTGAAAAGAAGAAAGAAGGTACATAGCGGTATATTCATGTAAATGTATTTTTGTTACGGTGTTTCCCTTAGGTAATTATTTGTCTAAGGGTTTTTCTTTGTTGTGTAGAATTTACACAATAAATAAGGGGTTTAATAAAAATTAAAATTTGAGTAGAGAGCCTTACAAAACTGTAAGGCAGATGTAAGGGAAATGAATATCTACATTGAAACAAAAGAGTTAAACTAGCAATATATCAATCAACTAAAAGGTAGTAAATGATAAGGAGTGAGCACATGATCTGGTTAACATTAATCATTGCATACGGAATGTTTTTATTGTATTGTGTTCGCACAGCTGAAGAAATGGACGAGTCTTTGGTATTGGGACGAAACAAACGAAGACACTGTAGATAAAATATCCAGCCCCAAGTTTTAGAAATATTTGATTATGAGACATTAGTGTTTAGATAAGTAAAACAAAAAAGTAGCTTATCGGCTACTTTTTTATTTTATCTTGTACTTCATATTTCTAATATCAATTGCGCTGGATACCCAAACATATAGGCATGCTAACGTAATAAGTAAACGTACCCAACCAAACTCATTTTCTATAACAATCATTGAAACCAATACGACAGCATTATAAATAAATAGTGGTAAAAAGATAATGATATCCCATTTTAAAGATTTAAGGCTTTGCATTATGTTCACCTCAATTCGATATTAATTTAAGGTGTTTTACAATATTAATTTTACAAAGGAATTACCGTAGGGGGGAGTTAAAACATTGTACTTCCAAGTGGAGTAAAATTCAATTTCATTTCTACAATTCTCCCTGTTTCCACTCTTTATTATGAATATCTAATCCTTCTTGACCAAAGAAATGGAGAATATATTCTTTTTCATCACTATCAGTTTTTTTAGCTAGTTTAAATTCCTCCGCACTTACCTTTTTTCCTAAACGTAAATAATGAATTTCTATAAAGTCTTCAACTGCAGATTCAAAATTACCATTGTACCATTTATTCAGAATAGATTCATATTTTGGTCTTTCATCATTACTGATAACATTTAAGTTGTTTTTTAAGTATTGAATATTTTCTTTGGTCATTTGAACTCGACCTACATCACGGGTACCACGAACATGAAGATTATTCCTATTAAATGTTAGTTTTTGGAAAGACATATGTATCATCATGTCATTTATAGTTTGCTCGTTTTTAATTTCTCCAATAGACTGAGCTGCTTTAGATAAATCATCATTACTAACCACATAACTATCTTTTTGTTGCTTTTGAATGGTTTGAACTTTCGGTTTTTCCTGAACCTTTTTTTCTGTTTTTTTATCATTATATGTTAGAGTGATGTACGTTCCTAATGATAAAGTTAGTAAAACAATTACACTATAAGTAATTTTCTTTTTCATTATAGCCCTCCTGCGAATATCTTTGAAAGCCGGGTAATCCTAATCAGATTAACTAAATCTTTTTGGAATTCTTTCACTAAAGATTTAGGATAATTTATTAAACTTTAGTAATTTTTAGTCGGGTGTTTAGTCGGAATTAATTCGTAAATCTGTTTGAACTGGCGAAAAAATAAAATGTGTAACAGTATGTGCAAATGGATTTACATCCTCAATGAATTTCTCTGCTTTAGCAAAACTTTCAAATTGCATTTTTAGCATGTAACAAGCATTTCCTGCTATACGATAACAAAATTCTACGTTTGGAAGTTTTTCTATATAATTTTTGAATGATTTATAATCTCCATTTTTAACTGTTGCTTCTATTATACACTGGATTGGTAACCCTAATTTTTCATAATCAATTTCTAAGGTATATCTTTTAATTATTCCAAATGACTCCATTTGTCTTACACGTTCTGTTACGGAAGGTGAAGATAAATGAATTCTTCTTCCAATTTCACTCATTGATAACCGACTATTTTTATGTAATTCATCTATTATTTTTTTATCAATATTATCTATTTTCATTTTTAAAATAAATCCTCTTTTTTCGTTAATTATTTAAAATATTTTTAGTTAATTCTTTATTTAATGTAATTTAATGGTTTTATTTTCTATTATTAATATAACAAGGGGGGATTTTAAATGGCAAGAATAATTGAATCAAATTTCGGAGAATTACCATTTCAAAGACTTTTAGGGCATAACAGAGAAGTGATGAAAGGGTGGTTGTTTCTTGCGAGCAGAAAGTGGTACTTACGAACTTTTGGGGATTTGTTCTTTTATGGACTACATTTATATAATAAAAGAAAAGGAGTGAATTATAATGTGCACCATCTCTTGGTCATCTCCCGATCCTTTTCTCGAGCTTATGGATGTATATCAAATGAACCATCACCTTCGTTTAACTGTAAAAAGTAATCATACTTCCGCAAATCCTATCTATCAAATATCTAGAAAACAATTTTCCCGATGGTGTGGGATTCATCTTAATCAACTTAATGTTTCAGAAACAGCTGACTTAGAACGCTGCTTCAAGAAATATTTAGATATTCGAACGGTTTATGGCCTCATGTAATAATATTGTGAAATTATAAAATAATCTGATTATGAAGGGTTTTTACAGTGGTTAAGAAAACAACTTTCACATAAGGAGCAACCTTTTTATCAGTATGCCCGTCATTTACGTAGCGATTTACAAGCAATCAAACATTGTTCTAAATCAACAGCAGATTCACTAACAGATGAATCCCTTCTTTTTGTTAGTTTTTGTTAAAAATCTAGATTTTT
Source organism: Bacillus multifaciens (assembly GCF_030756675.1). Lineage (GTDB taxonomy): Bacteria > Bacillota > Bacilli > Bacillales > Bacillaceae_G > Bacillus_A > Bacillus_A multifaciens. The sequence goes on along the minus strand of NZ_JAVBXD010000005.1, from coordinate 149,694 downwards.
TAGCCGAAATCCTGCAAATACTACTTTTACAAGATAGCGAGGTGAGACATAGATGTTTATCAAGTTGAGGAAATACCTTTCATTTAAAGCTAAACAAAAACAATTAACTGTACCCGAAATCTCGAAGCACTTAGGTGATACATACACTATTCAGAAAAATATCGAAATAAATGAAATGAATTTAAAAAAATTTCTAGGAAAAAGTGAGGATATTGTTTTTAGAGAGTTTGAAATCTTAACCATAAAACAAACAAAAGTATTTATTTGTTTTATAAATGGCCTCGTTAACACGCAAGTGATCAATGAGTGTATCGTAAAGCCTTTAATAGATGATCTCCCCAATGATAAATATGATAACAATGGAGCTCATCACGACTTAATTAAGACCATAAAGGATCGTACATTAAGCGTTGCAGATTTAAAAGAAGCACAATCGATGGACCAAGTCATAGACGCTGTTTTATCTGGTGAGACAGCCTTATTTATAGATGGAAACCATTCGGCTATTCTTATCAGCACACAAAGTTTTGAATCAAGAAATGTTGAAGAACCAGAGACCGAAACCGTAATTCGGGGACCACGTGAGGGTTTTGTTGAAACCCTTCAGGTTAATACAGCTTTAATCCGAAGAAAAATAAAAAATCCAAATTTGATTTTTGAAAAACTTATACTAGGAAGACAGACTAGAACTACTATTTGTATAGGCTATATTGAAGGAATAGCAAATCAAAAAATTATTCAAGAAGTAAAAAGTAGATTAAATAGGATTGACACCGATTCCATCCTTGAGTCGGGATATATTGAACAATTTATAGAAGATCATCCTTTTTCTTTATTCAATACTATTGGAAATAGTGAAAAGCCAGATAAGGTGGCTGCCAAACTATTAGAGGGAAGAGTAGCCATTCTCTGCGATGGTACACCTTTCGTTTTGACCGTTCCTTACTTATTTATTGAAAACATGCAGGTAAGTGAAGATTATTATTCACGTCCTCTTTTCCAATCGTTTTCAAGATTATTAAGGACTGTTGCTTTTTTTATAGCTATCCTAACTCCGGCACTATATGTAGCTCTTACTACTTTTCATCAAGAAATGATACCGACCGTTCTTCTGACAACAATGGCTGCATCTCGAGAAGGTATCCCTTTTCCAGCCTTCGTGGAAGCCGTTCTGATGGGGGTAACCTTTGAAATCCTTACAGAAGCAGGAGTAAGAATGCCTCGAGCCATTGGACAAGCAGTTACTATTGTTGGGGCACTAGTGGTTGGTGAAGCTGCAGTTCAGGCAGGAATCGTTAGCAGTCCAATGGTGATTGTGATGGCCGTTACCGGTATCACAGGTTTTGTTATTCCCTCATTACGAGAGTTCACCGTTATATTCCGCTTCATTCTCATTGCATTGGCCGCAATGTTTGGGGTATTTGGAATACTAATCGGCCTCTTTTTCTTACTGGGTCATTTATGTTCATTGCGCTCTTTCGGTTCTCCTTATTTAGACCCCATTGCGCCCGTCATGTGGAATGGGTTGAAAGACTCCTTTATTAGGGCTCCGTTATGGATGCTAAAGTTTCGGCCACGTTCCATTACATGGCGAGATTCAAAACGACAAGGTCTGTTTGTAAAGCCTGGCCCAGAAAATTCTACTCAGAGTGGTGAAGAGAATTGAAACGCAAACTTGTAGTTGCTTTGTTGTGTACATTTATGTTAACCGGTTGTTGGGATCGATTAGAATTAAACGAAATGGGTATTGTCGTTGCAGTGGGGATAGATAAGAATCCTGAGAACAATCAATATATTTTCACATCTCAAGTCCTAAGACCGGGTGCATTAGCCAAAGATGGCTCAAGCAAATACTCTCCCGTCAATATCATCACAACGAAAGGAGATACGATATTTGAAGCAATCGGAAACGTAACACAAGAATTGGATCGGAAAGAGTTTTACCCTCATAATAAAGTGATTGTAATTGATGAGCAGCTTGCCAAAAAAGGAATGATTCCTATTCTTGATGCTTCTTCCAGAGGAAAAGGAGGCCGGGGATCTGTATGGCTTTGCATTGCAAGAAATACAAGTGCCCGAAAAACGATTGGAGTCAAAGATGGAATTGGAAATATCCAAGGAAATTATTTAAACGAGCTTATTAAAGATGCAAAGTATAACCCGAATACAAGCGTTATCCAATTAGTCAACTTCTATAAAAAAATATTAGAAAGCGGGATAGCCCCTGTGACGGGAGTCTTAACCGTTCAAGAAAAAATGAACCTTCCTGTAGAGGAGAAGGGAAAGGCCTCAGAGCGAATTAAAATGTCGGGAGCTGCGGTATTTCGAAAAGATAAACTAGTGGGATACTTGAATGAAAAAGAAACAAGAGGATACAATTGGCTCTCAAAAGAAAAGGAGGATATCAGGATTACCCTCCCCTCTTTGCTTGAGAAAGGAAAATTAATATCCATTAATGTCCTTGATACTAATCCCCATATCAAACCGGTACTAAAAGATGGGAAGATATCCTTTACTATTAAAGTGAAGCAAACGGGAGTACTCGTTGAACAGCAAAGCACCAAAAAGCTGGATAGTCCAAAAGAAATCCTTGATTACACCAATCGAATAGAAGAAAAAAATAAACAACTCATTGAAAAAGATATCGAGAGAACCATAAGAAAGGCCCAAGCCCTTAAAAGTGATATTTTCGGTTTTGGAAGGATCCTTAGCAAAGAATACCCAAATTACTGGAAAAAAGTAGAGAAGGATTGGGATAATCGCTTCCCCGAAGTCGAATATTCGGTGAAAGCGGATGTCATCATTAAAAGAGTTGGTTTTTCACAAGGCCCCTACCACTCTAAGTTTTAGTGTCATCATAAAGAGCGCCATAACTTTAAACAAAACATGAACAAGTGATATAAGACAACCAAAGATAAAATACCTGCATAAATCCAACCCCCAAAGATCAGAATGCCGGGAACCGTCCCGGCTTTCTGTAATGTTTGCACATCTAACATATGTTTGCCACCCTCTTTATCCGTTTACATGTTTTGCACTTACTTTTTTAACTTTATAATGATTAACAATAAGCTTGGACAAATAATCTGAAAAGGAACATGAACATAGGGAATTACAACCTTCAGCCCTATCCAACGATGAAAAGGTAGATTAGGAAAATAAACTAAGGTAAACCAAAGCAAAAGAATACCGGTTAGAACAATTAACCATTTTTCATGTTTCCTTTTAAATAGATGTTTAATTGATAAAACTCCGCCATAAAAAAAAAGAGTCATCTTATAAAATCCGCCGATAAAAATAATAATGGATGCAATAATATCCATGTTTGTTATGAAATCTGCAATATTAATCAACTTAATCATTTCGAATAAGGGAAGAGTTTGATTAGAAGCATATTCAACTCCTAATCTAGAAACAATCATGACTAATGAAGTCATTAACAATAGACCGGACAAACCAAGAGCCAAAAAGGAAATCTTTCGGATTTTCTCTATATAGTTCACAAATTTCCAATACATAAGGAACAAAACCATCTCTCCAAAAGGGAAATTGACAATTGTAGGAAAAGCTGCACTTAAAACTGGCGTCCACCCATCTCCTAAGATCGGCTCTAATTCTGTAAAATCCATTTCTCCTGTCATTATAAGGAGAACATATGTGAGGACAATAAAAAATAAAACGACAGGCAACATCACTTCACTCGTGCGAGGAAGAGCTTCTTGACCTAGGAACAGAAAATAAAATATGGTAAGCATAAAAACCACTAAAATAACCATTATCGGTGTAGAAGGGAGTAAGGTCATGATAATCAATTCACCGAATTCACGTAAGTTAAAAGAAGCGATAAACAGGAAATATAAAGCATAAAGCAAAATTAAAGGTCCTGCCAGCCATTTCCCCAAAATAATAGTAAGAATTTCAGCCAGATTTTTATCCGGAAAATGCCTTTGTATTTCTGTATAAATCCATAACAAGAAAAAACCGGAAATCATAGCAATTAGTATGGCCAGCCAGGCATCCTGCTTGGCCTCAATGCCCAATGCAAACAGAGGTGTACTTCCAATTTCAAATAACACGATTAACGCGAAAAGCTGAGTTTTGCTTATCCGTAACATATCTATACTCACCCTTTATCGACTATCGACCACTTAAAAATAATTATTATTTTTCTGCTTATTTTTCCCATGTTTTCGGATTACTATAACTTGTTTAGAAAAAGGTTTTATATAAAAATGAGCTAATTCGGGTGCGGAAATTTTTTGGGGTGCTGCAAAATTTTTGCTTGGTGGCGATGTGGTAGGACCCCAAATATTTAATGATTTAGGAACTTAATGGGGGTGACTGTACTACGGACTAATCGGAGAAGGAGTCAGCTGAAAGGTAAATACTAAAATCTATTAACAAGGTAACCAGCAAGACAAAAAATAATACCCAAAACTAAAGCTATATCTTCCCAATCTTTTTTAAACCTCTCCTATGTGAAGAATCACGAAGACGTAGAAAACGATAATGTAGAAGTTACATCAAAGTGCGTGGAGAGCATAAAACAAGAAACGACATCTAATAAAAATTATTACGATAAACTTAGAACTTATGATTTCTTGCATAAGGGTATGACATATGAAGAAGTGGTAGTAGCATTTGATGGTGAAACGGGGAAAAAGCACCTTCCTGGCGCAACTTCTCAAGGTGAAAGAGATTATAATGATTTGCATCCTACATATAAGTGGAATATGTATACTGAAGAAGTGATATGTCATTTTAGTTATGATAAATTCATCTATTATTTTTTTATCAATATTATCTATTTTCATTTTTAAAATAAATCTTCTTTTTTCGTTAATTATTTAAAATATTTTTAGTTAATTCTTTATTGATTTAATGTAATTTAATGGTTTTATTTTCTATTATTAATATAACAAGGGGGGATTTTAAATGGCAAGAATTATTGAATCAAATTTCGGAGAATCACCATTTCAAAGACTGTTAGGGCATAACAGAGAAGTGATGAAAGGGTGGTCTCACTTAGGAGATGTATTAGAAAAAGATGGATTGCTTTCTGCAGAGTTAAAGGAACAAGTAAGGAGAACGTTAGCGCAAAGTAATGGCTGTGAGTATTGTAAAGCGAAAGGAAAGCCTGAGTTTGATAAGTTTAATGAAAAGATATCAATTGCAGTAGGATTTGCAGAGGTGTTTTTAAAGCAAAAAGGAGATATATCAAATTCAACTTTTGATATTTTGAAGGAATGTTTTAATGCAGAAGAAATAAGTGAGCTGTGTGCATTTATTGCTTTTACTACTGCTTCGCAATATTTTGGAGGGATGCTTAGATTAGAGGCACAAGAGCAGTTGTAAAATAATGAATGGAGCATTTAACATTGTTGAAGGCCTGTTTTGATTAGATTCAAAACAGGCCTTTTCTTTTATACGCTAATATTTTTCTTCTTCGCAGACACAAATTTTGCATCTAAGAAGTTTGTACCTAATACTCCGAGAATAATCATGATTGCTCCAATGATATGGTAATAGGCTAGCTCTTCTTGTAAGAAGATGACACCAGCGAACATTGTAATTAAAGTAGACACATTGCTAAATACACTCATTTTCGATGCTTCTACAATAGATAAAGCATAATTTGATAGGAATGCTGTTAACAGTGATGAAAGAATTCCTAAATATAAGATGGAAACGAGAAATAACGAGCTTGTAAAGGGTTGAAAATATAAATGTATAGTACCAGCTGCAATGTGGTTTCCAATGGATAATGTATTAAAGCAAATAAAACCAATTATAGTCATCATATATGTTACATCGATTAAGCGAAATTGTTTTGTCATCTTTCGTGCTAGAACGTTATAACCAGCTGATGATAATGCTGATAAGAGAATAAGTATAACACCAGTGAAACTAGGAGTATGAGAGCCAAATCCTTTCATCGTAAAAATGTAAATGACGCCAGATACTGATAACAGAAGCGAAAATTTTTGCCAAATTGTTGTTCGTTCTTTTAAAAAGTAAGACGCGCATACCATTGTAAAGATAGGGATGGTAGCTTGAATAATTCCTGCTTCAGAAGAGGATGTATACACTAATCCAAATGCTTGAAACGTAAAGAATAAAGCTGGATATAAAATGGCTACAGGTAAAATAGTAAGCATATTTTTAAATGTAATATTTAATTTAATTAAACCGAATATGACTGGAATAGATGCGGTTAGAAAAGAAACCGTAAATCTATGAGCTAATGTATCCAATGGTCCTGTGATAGTAAAGGTTAGTTTTACAAACATAAATGAAAACCCAATAATGCATGTATAAAGAATTGCTGCGGCGTAAGCTTTTTTTGTTTGTGTCATAATCACACCTCGTATCTTCATTTTTCTTACTGGCCAGTATATGTAAATGGTAATGTTTTCTTGTGGGTGCTACAATACAAATAAATATGATCTGTACCGGTACAAAAATAGATAGAGGTGTAAGCGTGTTTAAATATTTAAATGTTTTTAATGATTTAGAAAGGTTAATTCAAACTGGTGAATTAAAAGAAGGAGATAAATTACCTTCTATTCGATCTTTAAGTACACGTTATCAATGTACGAAAAGTACCATTATTCGCGCGCTTCAAGAGTTAGAAAAAAGACATATGATATACTCCGTTTTGAAAAGCGGATATTATGTTGTGAAAAAAACAAACGAAAATCATGTTAGACATAGTAGTGTCATAGATTTTGCAACATCTGCACCTGATCCAGATGTTTTTCCATATTTGGATTTTCAGCATTGTATAAATAAAGCAATTGATACATACAAAAATGACTTATTTATATATGGGACTCCGAAAGGACTACCTTCGTTAATTCGAGTTGTTCAAAGGCAGTTAATGAACTGTCAAGTATTTACGAATGAAGAAAATCTTTTTATTACATCAGGTGTTCAGCAAGCATTATCTTTGTTAACTTCGATTCCATTTCCAAATAAGAAGAATACAATTTTAATTGAACAGCCAAGTTATCATTTGTTTATCGAATATTTAGAAACGCACGGCATCCCTGTGATCGGTATAAAACGGACGGCCGAAGGGATCGACTTGAATGAATTAGAACGTATTTTTCAAACAGAAGGTATTAAATTCTTTTATACAATGCCAAGATTTCATAATCCGTTAGGCACATCGTATTCTAAAAAAGAAAAGAAAGCTATTGTGCGTTTAGCAAAAAAGTATGATGTGTTTATTGTGGAGGATGATTATTTAGCGGATTTAGAAAGAGATGCTAAAGCAGATCCGATGTATAGTTATGATGATTCCTCTCATGTTATTTATTTGAAAAGTTTCTCTAAAATTATTTTTCCAGGACTCCGAGTTGGTGTTGCCGTTATACCGGATTGTTTAACTGAAAGTTTCTTAACATATAAAAAATTACAAGATATTGATAGTTCAATGATTTCACAAGCAGCTCTAGAAGTTTACATAAAGAGTGGGATGTTTGAACGGCATAAACAAAAAATTCGTGCTTCCTATTATGAAAGATCTAATAGATTAGCTGCTTCATTGAAAGAAGGGAGTAGTATTAATAAACAATTATTTCAATATCACGATGTGAATTTGTCGTGTGTGCATACTCACATCATTCTAAATAAGAAGATTATTGTGCAACCACTTATTCGAAAGTTACTACAAAATAAAGTATTAATAAATCTGATTGGGAAAAATTATTTATCTTCATTTCCAAAAGAAAAATTATTGAAGTTGAATGTGTCGAATGTAAAAGCGGAAAGTATTGAAGAGGGGATATGTAAGTGTTTTTTGCAAGCAGAAAGTGCAGAGAATTGCAGCGAAAAGTGCAGAGGCTTGCAGTTCTCTTTTTTCTTAAAGATTCATGTCTAAATTTGCAGAAGAAAGGGCGTGTCTCAAACGATAACTTTCTCCTGTAAATGCAATAATGTGGGCATGATGGACCAACCGGTCCACCAATGCAGAAGTTAAGCGGTTATCCCCGAATATACGATTCCACTGTCCAAACTCCAAATTAGATGTGACAATTACACTCTTTTGCTCATAACAGTCAGCGATGATATGAAACAGAAGTTCCGCTCCTTGTTTTTGAAAGGGAACATACCCAAGTTCATCTAGAATAAGTAGCTCGCAAGCTTCGATCTGTTTCTTTAGTCGAGATAAACTCCCTTGTTTCAACGCTTCCTCCAACTGAGCTACTAAGTCTGCTACTCGGAAGAAACGCACTTCATGTCCCGCCTCACAAGCTTTTAATCCCAAAGCGGTAGCTAAATGTGTTTTCCCGGTTCCTGGGGAACCGAGTAAAAGGAGATTTTGCTTACCTTGAAGAAACTGAAGGTCGCAGATTTGCTCTTGATTCACTGTAGCTGGCAAATGGATTTGATCTCCCCATTCATATTTCTGCAACCATTTTACTTCTCGAAATTTAGCTTTCTTCATGAGACGTGCAATTTTCTTTGTCTGACGAGATTCTATCTCTAGACTTAATACATCGCAAAGAAATTGCTCTTTATTTTCAAAAGGGATGCTACTATAATTGTCAACCACATGCGCTAGATGAAGAGATTTACAAACTGTTTGTAATGTCTGTAGAGTCATAACTATAGCCCTCCTTCTAGTGATGGACAGAGTTTCCGATCATATTGACCTAAATCTGTTTCATAGTCCACTAGGACTGTTGGAGTGTGCGTTTCGTCCCATTTCTCTGGGTAAGAAATGTTTTTAGCCTCTATAAGAAATCCGAGTTCGTGAGGGTCTCTCTCTAATCGCTCTTCTTGTTGAAGAAGTTCATGGAGTTGCTGTAAAGAGTAGTCTATTAAAAGTTTGCGTAACCCACTGATCCGCTTTTTGCTGTCTTCTTTCTTGAAAAGAAGATAAGCTTGTACCCTGTCGGGCAAATAAGGAAAAAACCGTGAATAACGCATAGCACGTGGCTTTTTCTCCCAATCACTTAAAATCTCATCCCAAGGAATTTCTCTATTCACATTCATATATGGTCTATAATCCTCATAAATAATCTCTCCATCATTTGTAAAACAGGTAAACTGATCCCATCTCTTTTTCACGACAATAACTTGCTTCATACGCGCCTTTCGGATTACAAAACGTTCTTGATCCACTGTAATTTCTCCGTACTTGTTCACCGTAGCCGTATCTAAGGAGAAGACCTCTAGGTCTTCCAATGGTAACGGTTTAAGTGGCAGTTTATCTTCTTGCCAAAGTTCCTCTATCAAGGTCCCTTTATCATAATGAGGGCGCTTTCGATCTTCTATCATTTGTTCTTGCAGCCATTCTGTTAGTCCCGCAAAATCTTTCATAATTGGGGCTGTAACGAACCAGTTATTTCGAGTATAACTTACCTTACGTTCCACATTTCCTTTTTCATGTCCGCTTGCAGGATTACAAGGTTGGGTTTCGAAATTGTAATGCATTTGGAAACGAAGGAAGGCATCTGTATACGTACGCTGGTCTCCCTTTCCAATGCTTACGATAGCTGCTGATAAGTTATCCATTCTTACATGTGTAGGAACGCCTCCGGCTTGCTGAAATAATTGCTTTAAACCTTCTAAAAAACATTCCCCATTTTCTGCTGGAAGTGGATACACAAATGCTGCATTACTGTGAGGAAAGCTCAGAATAAGTGCTTTAATATCTTTATATGCTCCATCTTGCACAGCTGTCATATTCCCAAAGTCCACTTGTGCCTCACCCGGAGGGTGTTCAAGTCTCTCATGCCGTTCTTGTTTTTCTTCCCTAATTTGAGGCCTTCTATGTTGGACATACTCACATACAGTACGATAAGACCCTTGGAATCTATGTTCATTCTTTAATTGTTGGAAAATCCTTTTACTCGTTCTTCGTTCCTTCCTTTTGAGCTTAAAATCCTCCTCCAGCCAGTCATCTACAATTTCTCCATAGCCTTCTTCATACATCATGCCACGTTTCTTTTGTTCTATTTCTTTAGAGCGGATGCTACCATCCGCATACTTCTTAACAGTTCTCCAGTTGTTCCCTGTCTTTCTTGCAATTTCTGATATATTTAAGTCTTCGTTCTCTCGTAAATGTTTGATATAATGTATTTCAGGCATTGCTAGCATCCTTTCATAACCTCCATCTGTATTTGGCTTCGACACCTAACACAGTAGAGGGTAATGGAAGAGCTTGCAAGCCTTTTTTTTATGCACTCATGCTATGTGCGAATTCTTCGCAATACTCTGTACTTTTATTTTGCATTAAACAATCGTTTGCTTTTCTCTGAGTACGTAATACCCTTTTTACTTTCGGTATACACTTGTTTTTTCTTACGTTCTCGAAGTTGTTTTTCAGTTAATCGATATATAATAACGCGTGTAAATAGTTTTTTATCCTTTCCAATATAAGCATCTGTTATTTCATAGACCTGCCCTGGTTTTAAGGTATTCATAATGTGTTCTAAATCAACTTTGATGTACTGAGACTGTTTTTTTACTGTCCCATTTCGAAAGTATTCAGGAAACTCATTTTTGATATACACCATATTATTTAATTTCAGCCGCGATATATAATATACCCCACGTTGGTCCATTTGATCTAAATCGTCCTGTGAATAATAACCCAAATCTCGAATACAAAGGTCGCCAGGCCGTAATGTCGCTAAACATTCTGTTCCAAAGTTTTTATCATTATTCTTCCCTGGTTCAACTTGAAAATTTAAAAACTGCCCACTATGTAAATCATATTCCAATTGAATCTTTATACCTGCTGTTTGTGCACAACCACCCGAACCGGGATACACACTAGCTAAGTGTTTTGGTACTTGAAAAATCGTTGCATCTAAAATGCGAATTCGTTGAAAATAGGTTAGTGAAGAACTTGGAATCACTGAAGTTTCATAAACTTTATTTTTTAATAATGCAGAGAAAACATGTTTTAAAAAACAAACAGCTTTTTTATTGAACCGTTTATTTAGTCCTTCTGGACTAATAAGAGTTCCTGTAGCTGCATGTAATTGACTACACAGTCTAACTAAAGAATCACTCGCTATCCTTTGACTCATCCAAACACAGATAGTGGCTAAGTCATGCCCTGAAAATTTGCGCTTTCGTTGAACAAAATCTAACTCTCTAGCAAGCTCTTCTAAAAATGAAGGAGTAAAATATTGATATAATTCCTTAGCAAATAATTGGAGTTCATCTTGAATCGAAAGATTCATAAAAAATGCCATCCCTTCTGCATATTTCTACAAAAAGAATAGCGATTTTTTCGCTATATGGGTACAAATTTATCTTAACTTGATAGTGATGTATGGTGCCCCCTAAAATAAAAAAAGTTTTTTCATTTATTGACAAAAAATTCAGTTAATATTTTTTTATTCCTATAAATGTATATTTACCTTAAATTTAGTTTCAAATATACATAAATTTTATTGTTTTTGTATATTTATTCTTTTTTTAGCTATTAACAATTTAATGCCTTTTCAATTAAATTGTTTACCTCTGCTGTATAAGAAATATATACTTTAAAGTGTAGGGGGTAATACCTTATAAAAATATAAAGGAGGGTTTTTTATGAAAAAAATGAAAAAGTTGACGAACATTGCTTTAGCTGGAGCTATCGGTTTAGGAGGATTAGGAGTGTTTGCACCAACAGATGCAAGTGCGGCTGAGATTTCTCCTTCTACAACAAATGTTCCTACTAACCTATCTACTGAATTACCTATTAATTTTGTAGAGTCTAAGTTACCAAAAGCAGCGAAAGCTAGTGCAAATTTAGATGTAAGTATAGATGTATTAGGTATCGCTAACATGATTAGGAATTCCATCAATACTCAAACTAACCGTTCAGGATTTGTAAAAGGCGTAATGGAATCAACATTTTATTCTGCAGGTCAACGCTATAATGTTATGGTTTTTAATTTAAACCAAAATTATGATGATCGTTTTAACGGTGTTAAATTCTTCGGAACAACAGTATATGATGGAATCACTTTTGGAATTTGGGTATTTGAAGATGGGGAATTTACAAATCAAGGTGATGGTGGATGGATTAACTGGGCATTTAGAGGTTGGTTCGATCGTAATGGTAACCATGTTAAATTTCATCGTCCATAAAAATAAACCACAAAATCAGCCAATTTTGCGGTTTATTAAATAAAAAGTATTATTAAACTTAGGAGAGTATACTCTAAACTCAACTCCTAGTAAAAACAGTATAGATGATATTTATTAAAAAGAAAAGCACTCCGAGGAGTGTTTTTCTTTTTTGGATTGACGGTTTGTCAATCTAAGTGCGACAGTTCCTCCTGAAATGCTTCGTGGGCAGTTTTCCAACCTGGGGTCACGCCAACCAAATGACATAAAACCCACGTTAAGACATTTTTTAGAAGCGAAAACCTTGATTTTTAAATGCTAAGCAATTTCTACATAGAAAAAGACTCCTAATAAGGGTCACCATACATCGCTATCAAGCTAAGAAATACAAATACCTCCAAAACGAGAAAAATGTACATCTTCATGTGAAATTGTACATTTTTTTTGTTTTGGGGTGTTATAAAATTCTTAAGTTGATGAGCATGTATGGTGACCCCTATTTGTTGCATTTTGTTACACCTCAGAGAAATGAATAAAACGAAAATGGGTCATATAATAGGCATAATTCTCCATAATATGACCCACTTTCACACATCATACTTCACTCTTTATAAGAAGTAAGGTTACTAAAAATCTATTACTCTATTCAAATTTTATTATATACTTTTCCTATCTATTAGTAACAAGTCCCTCGTTGTTAGTTTCAATGTATGTCTGGCCAAAAATATTATTATTCATATAGCCCTTGAAGTTTTGGTAAATCACACCATCAGGACCAGCAGCATAAACACCGACATCCAAAGAGAACAATTCATCTTTATACATTCTGTCTCTACCGAAGTAATATAATTTCCCATTAATGTTTTGAAAACCAGATACCTTTTCACCTTTATCGTTTATATAGATTGTGCCACCATTAATATCATAAAAGCCTCTCAGTCGAGCTTGTCCCTCGTGATTAATGTAATATCTTATCCCATCAATGTTTTCATAGTAATCGAATTTAAAGATTTCTCCACTTTCGAAATAGTATTTTTTTTCATCAATTTCCTTCCAACCAGTATAGAATGGCCCTTCTTCTAAGCTGTAATATACAATTGAAGGGTCTCCCTTGTCATCAAAGACTTTAGAAACTCCAAATTTTCTAATAGAACCATCTTTTTCAAACGTTAACGTTTTCTCATCAAAAGTAACATAAGTTATGCTATTTAGCGATTCTCCATTCAGCCTAGTAGCCTTCTCAAGTGCGCCTTTATCAGAGAAGTGAAGGATGATATTTTGATCTTCTAGACGTAGTTCATTTGTAGTAGCTTTGAAATCTTTAAAATAATAAATTTTACCATCTATTTCTCGTAGGCCTTCTTTAACAAATGCTCCAGTATGATCAGAATATTTTTTGTTTTTCCATACTGATTTTTGCAAAACACCTTCATTATCAAAGTGGTATTGCTTACCATCAATATCTGGATTCTCATAAGACCCTCGGAATGGGCCACTTGAACCAAAATAATACGTCTTCCCTTCAACATTATACCAGCGATCCCTCACGACAATTCCATCAGGACCTACATATTGCTTCTCACCACCATATCTTATCCAACTGTTTTTTATCACGTTCCCATCAGAATCTTTTGCAGTCCATATCCTAGAATCCTTTTCATCAATGACTATCTGAATTTCACCATACTTCTTTTCCTCATTTTCTTTACCCGGATACCACTCTCTTAGCCAATTATGAAGTTCATTGTTGGTTTTTCCAGTGAAACGAAGGTTAGATGGCAGTCCCTTATCAGTAGTGAATTCAGCACGGTCTTCAGTAATTATCAAACGTGCTCCATTCTTGTTTATCAAATTAAATTGAAGTTCATTGTTACCAGAATTTTCGATTGGTACAAGTTCTAATATTTCCTCAGGATTAAGTCCATCTGTCCAGTGAAGCCCAGGTCCTTCTTTCCCTGAAACATGATCTCGACCTTGTTTTACAATTACTTTATTGCTTCCTTTTTTAATCGGGATAATTTGAAAAGGTTTATCGTTTAATTCATGAGTTCCTACTGCAATACCCATTTCTAGAGTCAGTTTCGTATCTGCAACTACATTTACTAAGCGATTATTAAAATCTGCAACGGCTTCCGGGTCATTAAAAAAATAAGTATTAGGAAGAACTTCTCCACCTACCGGCTTTGAAGTAATTGTTGCTAGTATTTGTTTTTCTTTTGGTAGTTTCTTAAAAAGTTCATCCTCATTAACACGAATATCAAGCAGACCGCTCTTCAGATAAGCATTTGGGAATTCTTTTCGTAAAAATTTATCTGCTAAATTATTTTTACGACCGCTATTATCACTTTGTAGATAATATATTTTGAAAGTCGTAAGTGAAATACCCGTATTTCCTTCATCTAATTGTTTTTGTGTAATATACAAAATATGATGGTTAGATGGATCAGCTTCATCAGGAGTTAAATCTACCATTGTACCCGCATCTTTGATACGAAGTTGTTCTCCATGTTTGATTGTTTTATATTCAGATTTCCCATTGGAATAAACGATTTTAACCTTTTTGCTAAAGTCTTTATTTTTATAATAATCAAATACACTAATACCAAACTCTCCCTTTTGGAATGTAGGAGCTTTGTAAGCAATGTTTTCATGAGCAGCATAATAATAGTTTTTTACATCGATTTCCTCTAACCATTTCCCAAACGGTTCTTTAAGAAACGTATCATAGATACTTCCAAATGTTGTAATGATTGTTGCGACCGTATCAACATCTGCTTTCACTTTATTTTCCGTTAATGGGCTTGCTAATGGGCTAGCACTGAATAAAATCCCCATCGCAATTCCTACAGGTAGGACTTTAGGTATCCTTTTTTTGTACTTTTCATTCATAACGTCATTCCTCACTTTGTATGTATGTTTTTCCCTACTTATTAAAAAAATTTAATGTTCGGAAGTTCATCTTAGTTCAAATACCTTACAAAAGTCTTTCGTATATGTTACAAAAGTCTTTCATTAATTTGTAAATAAATACAAATTATGCTGAATTTCTCAATATCGTAAACAAATTTTGCTTTCATAAATGTTACAAAAGTCTTGCAATCATTTCCTTTCTGATGTAACGGGAAGAGTAAACCAAAATTCACTCCCTTGTTTACCGTCTGAACGATCTCGCACACCAATTTTGCCTTTGTGCATTTCAATTAATGATTGTGCAATGGCTAATCCGAGTCCAGATCCCCCAGATTGTGAGCTTCTTGATGAATCTATTCTAAAAAAGCGTTCAAATATGCGCAGTTGATCATTATAAGCAATGCCTTCTCCTTCATCACGTACAATGAATTGAACAAGATTCTTCTGTTTATTTTCCTCTACAATTAACTCAATCGTTCCAGCTACTGGGGAATATCGAATTGCATTATGGAACAAATTACTGATAACCCGCGCTACTTTGCAAGGCATAATCCAGAGCTTAGGCAACGTATCAGAAACTTGTAATTGCAAATGAATCTGTTTTTCTTCTAATAAAATAGAATGTGAATCGAGTACTTCTAATAGAATACGGTCCATATGTGTGAAACTTGGATAAAAATCTTCTTGTCCAAGTTCTAACCTAGAAAGATCAAATAAATCATTAATTAATCCACTCAACCTTTGTATTTCTTTATGAATTGTCGTTAAATATTGCGTTTTCATTTCGGGGTTTGCAATTACATCATCTTGTAACGCTTCAATCACCAATTGTATGCTAGCCAGAGGTGTTCGTAAGTCATGTGAAATATTCGCAATGAGCTCTGTACGTGCTTTTTCTCCTTCTTCTAACTTCGTAAACCCTTCTTTTAATTTTTTCGCCATTTGTTGAAAGGCTGTTGCTAACTCTTTAAATTCTTGTGGTCCTTGTCTAATTCTATACGTCGTCCCAAATTGTCTATCACTAAATTCTTTTGTTAATGCAATTAAATTTTGAATAGATTCCGTAATAGAGCGTGTTAATAGCCAGTAAATTATCGTTGAAAACGCCATTGCTACGGTTACAATTCCTATGAATAGTTGCGTTTGTTCCGATCTAAGTAACATTTTCATTTCGCTATACCAGATAGCAATCAGCATAATGCCGGTGCTTAATAGATTCATCAATAACAATTGATTCCGTAATTTCATATTGTATCCCCCTAGTTGTCTCAAACCAATAATCTGTGCTTCTTTAATTCTTCATATAGACGATTCATTAATACAGTTATTGTCTTAATCTCCTCGTATTCAAGCTCCCAAATTTGTTCAAGAATTCAAGAGCGTAAAAATACATATTTTACATTTTTTTTGTAATACAAAGTACCTTAAGTACCCTTTGTTGTAAAATAAAACTAATATCAGTAAGTACATCTTAGCTTAAATACCTTTCAATTTTCTTTCAAAAATATAACAAAATTCTTTCAGGAATATCATGAAAGATTAAAAGGCTTAATTGAAGTTGCGAAACTCACTTCTTAACAAGACTGGGTGGGTGAATGATTGTGTAGATATAATGAAATAGAGAAAAGTTTATAATCTGAAGAACTAATAGATATAAAAGTTTCATCCATGATACGATGACCATTAAAGTTCAACAAAAGATTTAATTGAGATTACTGAACTTATTTCTCATAAAGGGGCAAACTTGAAAAGTCTAAAAGAGGCGTGGCTTGATACGACTACAGCACATGGGAAAATGCTCTTTACTGTTTTTGCAGGGATTGCTCAATTTGAAAGAGATTTAACATCTGAACGGACCAAAGAAGAAATCCTTGCAGCGAGGAAACGTGGAAAATATCCTGGGAAACCAAAAGCTGATGAGGAAAAGATTAATTACGCTTTATATCTTATTGGCCAAGGGATGAACCGGACGGATGCTGTTGAAAAGGCGGGCATTTCTCTTATGACTCTGTATAGAAGAATACAAAAAGATAATTGGGACAATAATTCATGGATAAGGAAAATTTATTTTTTTATAACAACGTTGTATCAACACATAAGTAAATAAAAACACAATTTATCATATGGAGGAAATAAGTATGAGGGGAAAAGAATTATTGACAGTTGAACAGCGCAAAGAATTATTACAAATTCCATTTGAAACAAAACATGAATTAGCAATTCATTATACCCTTTCTGAAGATGATCTAAAAACTATTAATCAACTTCGTAGAGAACATAACCGTTTAGGATTTACCATACAATTATGCCTATTAAGATATCCTGGGTGTAGTATTACTAACATGATTGAAATTCCTGAAAGAATGCTCCAATTTGTCGCTCAACAAATTGGGGTAGATCATACAACTTATTACAATTATGCAAGGCGTGATCCTACTCGAAGAGAACATTTAGAAAAGATTCGTAGGGAGTATGGATATAAAAACTTTTCGTTAAGCAGTTATCGTAGAATTTCAAAATTTCTACAGCCACATGCATTAGAGAATGGGAATACCACTTACTTAATTCAAACAGTACTCCAAGAGCTAAGAAAGGAAAAAATTATATTGCCTGCCATTCCAACAATCGAACGCCTTGTATGGGAAACACGCAAGCGTTCAGAAGAGAAAATTTTCAAGACGCTAACATCTTCATTGACATCTCCGCAACTAGAAAAGTTAAATCATCTATTACATCCAATGCCAAATACTTCGAAAACATACCTAGCATGGTTAAGAGAAATACCAGGTCAGTTTTCGCCAGATGCCTTTTTAAAAGTAGTAGAACGGTTAGAATACATAAGACGTTTAGGTTTACAATTAAATATGAAATATATACACCCTAATCGATTACGACAATTATCACGTATAGGTTCCAGATATGAGCCATTTTCTTTCCGAAGGTTTCAAAATAATAAACGTTATGCTATCTTAATTGCCTATTTAATGGATCTAACACAAGAATTGGTTGATTTAGCATTTGAAATTCATGATAAACAAATAATGAATCTTCAATTAAAAGGAAGAAAACAACAAGAAGAGATTCAAAAACAAAATGGGAAAGCTGTTAATGAAAAAATAAATCACTATGTAAATTTAGGTGATGCTTTAATTAAAGCCAAACAAGAAAACTTAGATCCTTTTTCCCTATTAGAAACTATTATGCCTTAGGAAAAATTTTTAGCTTCTGTTGAAGAAGCTAAAAAATTATCTCGCCCTATGAACTATGATTACCTCGATTTATTAGAGAGTCGCTATAATTATTTGAGAAAATACACTCCAACGTTGTTACGTTCTTTAGAATTTAAAGGCACTAAGTATGCAACACCTGTTCTTTTAGCTTTAGATACAATTCATCAATTAAATGAATCTGGGAAAAGAAAAATATCAGAAGATGCGCCATTAGCTTTTGTTTCTAAGCGTTGGAAAAAGCATGTATTTAATGAAGATGGAACTATTAATCGCCATTTCTATGAAATAGCTGCATTTACTGAACTGCGAAATTATATACAATCAGGCGACATTTCTATTGTAGGGAGTAGGCAACATAAAGAATTTGATGAATACTTAGTTTCAGAACAAGAATGGAAAGAAAAGAAAGAGAACGGAATCCGATTAACAGTTCCTATTCAGGTACAAGAATACATGAATGAGCGAACCGAAGCACTTTTAAATCGTATTCAAAGCTTCTCAGAAAATGCGCATTCATTGGAAGGAGTAGATTTAGACAAAGGAAGTTTCCAGGTCCATCGCTTAGAAAAAGATGTACCAGAAGAAGCTAAAAAGTTGAGTTCAACATTGTATAACATGTTACCCCGAATTAAGCTTACTGATTTATTATTGGAAGTATCTAACTGGACTAAATTTGAACAACAACTAATTCACGCATCTACAAATAAACCACCTAAGGGAGATGAAATAACTGTGTCTCTTGCCTCATTAATGGCTATGGGAACTAATATAGGTCTAACTAAGATGGCAGATGCAACACCAGATATTTCTTATCATCAACTAGCTCATGCTGGCCAATGGAGAATGCATGATGATGCTTTACAACGTGCTCAATCAGTACTTGTAAATTTCCAACATAAATTACCTTTATCATCTTACTGGGGAAACGGAAGTACTTCATCATCAGAAGGAATGAGAGTTCCAATCGGGGTATCATCCCTTAGTTCTAGCTTTAATCCACACTATGGAAATGGAAAAGGTGCAACTATCTATCGATTTGTCAGTGATCAATTCTCATCCTTTTACACAAAAGTTATTAATACTAATACTCGAGATGCCATCCATGTTATTGATGGGCTGTTACATCATGAATCTGATTTAGTAATTGAAGAACATTATACCGATACCGCTGGATATACGGATCAAGTATTTGGCTTAGCACATTTATTAGGATTTCGCTTTGCACCACGTTTACGCGATATAACAGCTTCTAAATTGTATACAATAGATTCACCTAAAGATTTTCATAATATAGAATCATTGATACGAGGGAAAATTAATATAAAATTAATTGAAGAAAATTATGATGATGTTCTTCGACTAGCTCATTCAATACGAGAGGGAAAAGTCTCAGGAGCATTAATTATGGGGAAATTAGGTTCTTATACACGTCAAAATAAAGTAGCGAAAGCTTTAAGAGAGATAGGAAGAATCGAAAAAACTATCTTTATCTTAGATTATCTTTCAAATAAACCTATGCGCCGGCGGATTCAACGAGGATTAAATAAAGGGGAAGCTATGAATGCATTAGCACGAGCAATTTTCTTTGGTAAACATGGTGAATTGAGGGAAAAAGCTCTACAAGATCAGTTACAAAGAAGTAGTGCTTTAAATATATTAATTAATGCAGTTAGTGTATGGAATACGGTTTATTTAAGTCAAGCAATTGAGGTTTTGAAAAGAAAAGATCAATTTGATGAAGTGCTTTTGAAACATATTTCACCGTTAGGATGGGAACATATAAATTTCTTGGGAGAATATCGTTTTAATAAGAAAGAAATATCAACATTGAAATCACTTCGTCCGCTACAAATTAATAATTAGGCAAAAAGCCGATTTCCTAAGCGTACAGGAAATTGGCTTTTTGTTTGTCGAAAATTGCTTAGCGTACGAAACTCGCGTTTTGTTGGTGGGACCCCGTAATGCGCGGAAAATGCCGCCAATGCCGATTGTATCTCCAATTGTCTGGCGAAGCCCGTACTTTTTCGGAATTTCGAAGTCGGTCACCGTACAAGGCTCATAGCCGCCGACCTGTATGGCATTAATGACGTATTTTGCTCCTCTTAACGCCTCTTTCCGGTCCGTATAAGTCTTGATGTGCACGTTACTACCGGAGCTTTCCTTTAGATTTTGCAGTATGTTCTCAGAATCCTTTAAGCGTTGATGGTCAATATCAAACAGAGCAAACTCGAACCCTTGGATACTAGGCACTAACATGCAGTCACCAAGTACATTTTTGGCAAAAATCGTACTTCCAGCACCTAGAAATGTAATTTTTGACATTTATAAAACCTCCTGAATGAGAATTTTATATTTAACTCAAAAGTTTAAAAGTGAACGCGAGACATTCTTAGATAAGACAGACATATGTTTCTTTCCTTCTCAAAAATGGCTTTGTTTGAAAAATCTATGTAAACCAGAGAAGTTGAATTTAAAATCTCCACTTTATCCCAGAACGATAAGTTCTCTATTCGCATGTGTAATCACTTCATGCCCATTTTTCGTCACGACAATATCATCTTCAATTCTGCAACCGCCAAAGTTTGGGATATAAATGCCTGGTTCTACGGTTACAACCATTCCTTCTTGCAGCGTGTCTTTACTGTCTTTTGATAATCGAAGAGGTTCGTGAATTTCCAATCCAAGTCCATGACCTGTTGAATGACCGAAGTATTCACCGTAGCCATGTTCAGTAATGTAACTTCTTGTAATGTCATCGATTGTTTTTGCTGATTCACCCGGACGGATTGCTGAAGTGCCGCGTTTTAAAGCCTCGAGTACAACGTTGTATATTTTTACGAATTCTTCAGAACAACTGCCAATTGCAACAGTGCGCGTTAAATCAGAGCAATATCCGTTATAAAGAGCGCCAAAATCTAATGTAACAATGTCCCCGTCTTCAATGATTTTACTTGTAGCTACTCCGTGTGGGAGAGAAGAGCGAGTACCGGACGCTACGATAATGTCAAACGATGATGAGGAAGCTCCTTGTTTGCGCATGAAAAATTCTAATTCATCTCTTACATCACGTTCAGAAACGCCAGGTTTTAGAAAAGCTGTAATATGTTCAAAAGCATCATCTACGATGCGAGCTGCAATTTTAATCATTTCGATTTCGAAGTCTTCCTTTACAGTACGAATCGTCTCAATTATTTCGTTTACATGAACAAGTTCGATATTTGTATATTTTTTTAACGCTGTGTATTGTTTCAGCGTCATATTATTTTCTTCTATACCGAGTTTTTTAATTTGTAATCTGTCTACTTGAGCTGCGATTTCTTGTTCTATGTTCCCATTATGCATAATGATTTCTGCTTCGCTTACTTGTGTTTTTGCTTGATCTGTGTAACGGAAATCTGTAATAAATACGGCATTTGTAGGGGAGATTAAGACAACCCCAGCAGTACCTGTAAATCCAGTTGCGTACCTACGGTTTTCTTTTTTTGTAATAAGTAATCCGTCTATTCCAAATTGATGTAACTGTTCTTGTATTTTTTTAATTCTTGAATTCATTTTCATTCCTCCCTTTCATCTCCTTATATAAAGCAAGAATAATGCCAACATTTTATATAAGAGAAATAATTGTTTATTCAGCATGAATTGGGAGTAAGCTTTGATGTGAAAAGGGTTTCGTTCTATTTCTGTCAAATAATATAGACACACAAGGTGAATTTGTGTCTATATTATTTGACAGAAAAATGAATGTGTAAAAAATGAACGAAAAAGAGAGGATTACCTCATTGTAATCCTCTCTTTTTTGTCTTTAAGCTTTTAATTTCATCACTGTGTCTGTATCGGGTGTTACATATACTGTTTGCTGATTATCATACGTCACAAAGCCAAGCTTTGCTCCGCTCGGCTTTTTCACATGACGAATTTTCGTATAATCGACTGGAACTGAGCTTGATTCTTTTGCTTTACTAAAGTAAGCAGCGAGTCTTGCTGCTTCAAGTAATGTTTCGTCACTTGGCTCTAATGAACGAATGACAACGTGTGAGCCTGGAATGTCTTTCGTATGAAGCCAAATTTCATCACGGCGTGCAAGTTTATTCGTTAAATAATCGTTTTGTTTGTTATTTTTCCCGACTAAAATCTCTGTTCCATCACTTGCAATATATTTGTCTAATATAGGTTTTGTAGGTTTTTTCTTTACATTTTTCGCCTTGCGATTCCGCATATATCCTTCTTCAGCTAGTTCTTCGCGAATTTCTTCAATATCTTTAGAAGAAGCAGCTTCCATTTGTTGTAGTAAACTGTCAAAGTAAAAGATTTCTTCGTTTGTTTTTTCAATTTGTTCTTCAACGATTGCGATAGAATTTTTTGCTTTTTGATATTTTTGGAAATAACGCTGTGCATTTTCTGATGGTGTGCGCAGCGGATCTAAAGTAATTTTTACAGTGCCGCTATTTTCATCATAGTAATTGATAACTTCAATTTCTTTGTCGCCTTTTTTCATTGCGTACATATTAGCTGTAAGCAATTCACCAAATAGTTGATATTTATCTGCTTTTCCCGCGTCTTCTAACGTTTTTTGCAGTTTAATTAATTTCTTTTCATTTTTTGCTTTTTCATTTTGCATAAAACGTTCTAAATCGTGGGCCTGTTGTTTTACACGGTCACGTTCTGCTTTCCCGAAGAAGAACCGATCTAGTAATTCGCTGACAGATGAGAATTTCTTCTCTTCACCTTTTAAGTGTGACAGTGGGAATAAATAAAAGAATTCTTTCCCATTTGCTGTAATCATTGAAGGCATATACTGATGCTGTAGTAACGGTTTTTGTAACGTGAAAAATGCTTCAGATAATGTATGTTCATTTACCATTCCAGCCTTTGCAACTACTTCTTTAGCAAATAATGGAGAGATTCCTGTAAAAGTACCTACGAGTTGTTTGTCCATATTTCCTGATAAAAAGTCGAGCGGTCTAATAAATTCTTCTTGCGCTTCAATTTGTAAGGGATTGATTTTCTGCTGCGTTGGCGGTGTCACATATTCAGCTCCGGCATATACAGTGCGGTGACGGTTTACCGCTAAAGAGACGTGCTTTAAGCTATCCAAAATTACATTTGTTTTAGAGTCTACTAAAATGATATTGCTATGACGTCCCATAATTTCAATAATTAATGTTTTTAATGATTCATCACCAATTTCATTACGACTGCGAACGGTAATTTGAATCATTCGTTCTAAATCAATTTGTTCAATCTTTTCAATGAAGCCACCTTCTAAATGTTTGCGAAGAAGCATGCAAAACATTGGCGGTAAGGCAGGGGAATCATAATTTTGTGTTGTTAGATGCATCCGTGCATATGTCGGGTGTGCGGAAAGAAGTAATTTTTGATTTTTTCCGTTTGCCCGAATATGTAATAAAATTTCATATTTTGACGGTTGATATATTTTTGAAATTCTTCCTGTTTGAAGAGAATTTGCAATTTCATGTGTGATTGCTCTTGTAAATAATCCATCGAATGCCATATCAAACACTCCTTTCTCACTAAAAGTTAATTATAGCATTTTTTTGGACTAGGCTGAATAAGCTTTCATTAGAGCATGTCTGCAATCAGGAGGTAGGTGGCGAGATGAATTGGTATGAACTGCGTGCACATGAAGTAGAAGAGCGAACGAATACAAATGTAAAAACAGGGTTAACAGAGCAAGAGGTGGAAGTTCGGCTGAAAAAACTCGGCCCAAACGAACTACAAGAAGCAAAACGACCTTCTGCGCTTCTTGTGTTCTTGGCGCAATTTAAAGATTTTATGGTACTTGTTTTGTTTGGAGCAACGATTATTTCTGCTTTTTTAGGAGAATATGTTGATGCAATTGCGATTGTAGCAATTGTCATTATCAATGGTATTCTCGGCTTTTTTCAAGAGAGAAAAGCTGAAAAATCACTAGAAGCATTAAAAGAACTTGCCGCCCCGCAAGTAACTGTCCTTCGAATTGGAAAGTGGATGAAAATTCCTTCGAAAGGCCTTGTGCTTGGAGATATTATTAAATTTTCAAGTGGAGATCGTATCGGTGCGGATGTACGACTCATTGAAGCTTCAAGTCTATATATTGAAGAGTCGGCATTAACGGGAGAGTCACTGCCGGTCCAAAAGAAAATTGATATTCTGCATGGTGCTGATGTTTCCATTGGTGATCAAACAAATATGGCGTTCATGGGAACGATGATTACGAGAGGATCGGGTATTGGAGTTGTTATTGGGACAGGAATGAATACAGCAATGGGACAAATTGCAAATATGCTGCAAAATGCGGAGCAAAATGAAACGCCGCTGCAGAGAAGACTTGAGCAGCTAGGGAAAATTTTAATTATTGTTGCATTAATTTTAACAGCACTTGTTGTATTAGTTGGTGTTTATCAAGGAAATGAAATGTATCATATGTTTTTAGCGGGTGTTTCGCTTGCGGTTGCGGCGATTCCTGAAGGATTGCCAGCCATTGTGACTGTAGCTCTCTCGCTTGGTGTTCAACGGATGATTAAGAAAAAAGCAATTGTAAGAAAGTTGCCTGCGGTAGAAACCTTAGGATGTGCATCTGTCATTTGTTCAGACAAAACAGGGACAATGACGCAAAATAAAATGATGGTCACACATGTGTGGTCGAGTGGTGAAACGTGGAATATAACAGGGCAAGGCTATGAACCAAAAGGCGAATTTCTGAAAGGTGATCAGAAAATAAATCCGACAGCTTCTCGCTCTTTATATCAGCTACTCACATTTGGATACTTATGTAACAATGCAAATATCGTGAAAAAGAAAAAAACATATGTACTAGATGGTGATCCGACAGAAGGTGCACTCGTTGCGGCAGCGATGAAGGCTGGTATTTCAAGAGAAGGGATAAAGGATCAATTTGAGGTCATTCACGAATTTCCATTTGATTCAACGCGGAAAATGATGAGTGTCATTGTTCGTGACAAGACGGGAAAAAAATTTGTAGTAACAAAGGGAGCGCCTGATGTCTTATTACAAATGAGTCAAACTATTTTATGGGGAAATAAACAGCAGCCATTAACAGAATTGTATCGAAATGAAGTACAAACGGCAATTCATCATTTAGGAAGTCAAGCACTTCGTACAATTGCAATTGCTTTTAAGCCATTAAAAACAACAGAGCAATTGCAAAGTGAACGAGAAGCAGAACAAGATTTAATGTTTATCGGATTGCAAGGAATGATTGATCCGCCAAGACCGGAAGTGAAGCAAGCAGTGCAAGAATGTAAAGATGCGGGTATTAAAACAATTATGATTACAGGAGACCATAAAGTAACAGCGATGGCGATTGCTGAGCAGCTTGGGATTTTACCACATGGCGGTCGCGTTGTAGAGGGAATCGAGCTTGCAAACATGTCGGTTGAAGAATTAGAAGATATTGTCGATGAAACATATGTCTTTGCACGTGTTTCTCCAGAACATAAATTAAAAATTGTGAAGGCGCTGCAAAATAAAGATCATATTGTGGCAATGACCGGCGACGGTGTAAATGATGCGCCTGCTATAAAAGCAGCTGATATCGGTGTGGCGATGGGGGTTACTGGGACGGATGTTGCGAAAGAAGCATCATCTCTTGTGTTATTAGATGACAATTTTGCTACTATAAAAGCGGCAATTAAAGAAGGAAGAAATATTTACGAAAACATTCGTAAGTTTATTCGTTATTTACTAGCGTCTAATGTTGGCGAAATTTTAGTTATGCTATTTGCAATGATATTAGCACTGCCATTGCCGCTTGTACCTATTCAAATCTTATGGGTGAATTTAGTAACAGATGGTTTGCCAGCGATGGCACTCGGACTTGATGCGGCAGAAGGTGATGTGATGCGAAGAAAACCACGTCATCCAAAAGAAGGGGTATTTGCGAGAGGGCTTGCATGGAAAATTGTGAGCCGTGGTTTTTTAATCGGTGCGATGACACTCTTAGCATTTATCATTGCATACAATCAACATCCAAATGAATTAAAGTATGCGCAAACAGTTGCCTTTGCAACACTTGTGTTAGCTCAGCTTATTCATGTGTTTGACTGCCGCAGTGAGCATTCTGTCTTTCACCGTAATCCATTTGGAAATATGTACTTAGTAGGAGCAGTAATTATTTCGATTTTACTCATGCTAGTAGTGATCTATTATCCGCCGTTGCAACCGATTTTTAGTACGATGCCAATTCAATCGAGAGATTGGCTCTTAATTGTTGGACTTTCTTCTATTCCAACATTTTTATTAGTTGGATCTTTACTAACTAGGAAGTCAGAAAAGAAGAAAACAATTCTATATAAAAGAGGGGTAAACTTGAAATAGTAAATGATATAAAAGTATGCTATAATTTGAAAAGGTAGTAGAGTATAGTCTCTATTACCTTTTTCATTGAGTAAGATCATGGCTTGGATGTGATAAAATGATTTCGAGTATGACAGGTTTTGGACGCGCAAAAGTAGAAAGTGATGCGTTTCAAATTACAGTAGAAATGAAGTCGGTCAACCATCGTTTTTTAGAGATGAATATTCGTCTTCCAAAGCAAATGATGGTGTTCGAGGATAAAATCCGCAAGTTAATTGCAGAACAAGTAGGCCGCGGACGTATTGAAGTATCGATTATTGTTGAAGGGGAAGGACTCGTTGAACGGAAATTACGCGTGGATTGGTCCCTTTTAGAGCAATATAAGCTCATTATGGAAGAAGCGAAGGGGAAATTTCAATTACAGGATTCGATTACATTACAGCAGCTTATTGCTATGCCGGAAGTGACAGCGATTGAAGAAGTTGAAAATGTAAATGAAGCGTTTGAACATAGTTTGTATGAAGCGGTTCACCGCGCAGCTAGTATGTTAAAAACGATGCGTGATGGTGAAGGAGAACGACTTCATAAAGATTTGGAGCATCGTTTACAAGGAATTTACACGTGTGTGCGTTCCATTGTCCCATATGCGCCGTCAGTTATTCAAAAATATCGTGAACGCTTAGAAAACCGTTTGAAAGAATTACATAATCAAGAATTAGAAGAACAACGATTACTTACAGAGATAGCGGTATTTGCAGACCGTTGTGATATTCATGAAGAATTAGTTCGTTTGCAAAGTCATTTAGAACAATTTCAAGAGGCGTTGCAAAGTAAAGAGCCGGTTGGAAGGAAATTGGATTTCATCGTACAAGAAATGCATCGTGAAATTAATACAATTGGTTCAAAAGCAAATGATTTAACAATTTCAAAATATGTTGTTGAAATGAAAAATAATCTTGAAAAAATTCGTGAACAAGTACAAAATATTGAGTAGCTGTCAATTGTATACGAAGTTATACGAGAGGGAGAAATCGGATAGACTTACTAGGAGGCGCAAATTATGGCCATGCGGTTTTTAAATATTGGATATGGAAATATCGTATCTGCACATCGAATTATTTCCATTGTAAGTCCGGAATCAGCACCGATTAAAAGGTTAGTACAGGAAGCTCGCGAACAAAATGTGCTGCTTGATGCTACCTATGGTCGAAAAACTCGAGCGGTGATTGTTATGGATGATGGACATATTGTATTAAGTCCGATACAACCAGAAACAATTGCACATCGGTTAAACAATAAAGAAGATTTAAGTGACGAAGGGTAGGTTTAACATATATATGAGAAGTAGAAGAGGGTTGCTCATTGTACTTTCAGGGCCTTCTGGTGTTGGAAAAGGAACAGTTCGAAAGGAATTGTTCAGTCAAGAAGATACAAATTTACAATATTCTATTTCTGTAACAACGCGTAAACCGCGTGAAGGAGAAGTAGACGGTGTTGATTATTTCTTTAAAACGAGAGAAGAGTTTGAAGAGATGATTCAAAATAATAAACTGCTTGAATGGGCGGAGTTTGTTGGAAATTATTACGGAACACCAATTGATTATGTTGAGCAAACATTACAACAAGGGAAAGATGTTTTCTTAGAAATTGAAGTGCAAGGTGCAATTCAAGTAAAGAAAGCTTTTCCAGAAGGAGTATTTATCTTTTTAGCTCCTCCAAGTTTATCGGAACTAAAAAACCGAATTGTGGGCCGTGGTACAGAAACAGAAGAAGTAATTCAAAATCGTTTAACAGTAGCAAAAGAAGAAATCGAAATGATGGATGCTTATGACTACGTAGTAGAAAACGATGAAGTAGAACTTGCTTGCGAACGTATTAATGCAATTGTGATAGGTGAACATTGTCGCCGTGAGCGAGTAGCAAAATATTATAAAGAAATGACGGAGGAAATTTAATATGTTAAACCCATCTATTGATTCATTGTTACAAAAAATTGATTCTAAATATACGCTAGTAACAGTAGCTGCAAAGCGCGCTCGTGAAATGCAAGAGCATGACGATTGTAGTGTTGAGCAACCAGTATCTCATAAATTTGTAGGGAAAGCATTAGAAGAAATTAATGCGCAAATATTAAACTACGAACCAAGTGAAGATAACAACCAAAAGTAAAGCTTTCTTTTCGACAAATAGAGGCATAGATACTATACTTTTCTATGTAACAGTAACAACCTATTTACAAGTAGGTTGTTATTTTTTTACGATGTATATAAATCCAAGTTAAAAAACCGACATAACAACCTTTTTCTTTTTAAGTGGGCGAGAGCGTCTGGCCATGCGTAGAAGCGGTCAGGGCTTATTTCTGTCACATGCGAAGTTCAAACAAAGGGAGAAAGAAAGTAGCAGAATCTATTTTTCTGCATAGCAGCAATCTACATGTTGAAAAGTCAAAATGGATTTATATAGATAAATTAAAAACTGACATAGAAGCTTTCTTTTTAGGTGGGTAAGAGCACCTGGCCATGCATAGCAGCGGTCAAGCCTATTTCTGTCACATGTGAAGTTCAAAAAGAGGGAGAAAGCAAGTGCGGGCTTCTTATTTCTGTAAAGTAGCAATGGATATGTGGAAAGATCAAAAAGGATTTATATAGGGGAGCGACAGCTTCTATTTGTATGTAAAGAGTATGAATGGCTTGGAGTTCGAAAAAGACTCAGTGTCATGAAAGAAAGAGGACGAGACTTATGCTAAAAGGGAAAAAAATACTTTTATGTGTCACAGGGGGCATTGCTGTATTTAAGGCAGCTGCGCTAACAAGTAAATTAACACAGGCAGGTGCGCTTGTAAAAGTAATAATGAGCGAGTCGGCAATGAAGTTTGTTACACCACTTACATTTCAAGCACTTTCTCGCCATGATGTATACACAGATACATTTGATGAAAAAGATTCAGCAGTCATTGCTCATATTGATTTAGCAGACTGGGCTGATCTTGTACTTGTTGCACCTGCGACAGCAAATATCATTGGTAAATTCGCAAACGGTTTAGCAGATGATATGATTTCAACGACGCTTCTTGCAACAACAGCTCCAGTGTGGATTGCACCTGCGATGAATGTTCATATGTACGAAAATCCAGTTGTCCAAAAAAACATGCAAACGTTAAAGCAGTTAGGTTATACATTTATTGAGCCTGGAGAAGGCTTTTTAGCTTGTGGATATGTTGCCAAAGGCCGCTTAGAAGAACCAGAAAACATTGTGGCAATGTTAGAGAAACATTTTTCAGAAGGGAAGCCGCTGCAAGGTAAACGAATATTGGTGACAGCAGGACCGACACGTGAAAAAATTGACCCAGTTCGTTTTATGACGAATTTTTCTTCTGGGAAAATGGGATATGCGCTTGCAGAAGTTGCGGCAAGCCTTGGTGCAGAAGTCCTTCTTATTTCTGGCCCAACGGCGCTAACGCCGCCTGCAAATGTAACGACAATACAAGTGCAATCAGCACAAGATATGTTAGAGGCAGTTTTACATCATTATTCTCGTATGGATGTTGTGATCAAAACAGCTGCCGTTGCAGATTATCGACCGAAAATCGTTTATGATGAAAAAATGAAAAAGAAAACTGGCGATACGATTATCGAATTGGAACGTACGATAGATATTCTTAAAACATTAGGTGAGCGAAAAGAGCATCAATTACTCATTGGTTTTGCAGCAGAAACAACGAACGTTGCAGAGTATGCAACAAAAAAATTACGTGAAAAAAATGCTGACATGATTGTTGCGAATGATGTAAAAGCAGAAGGAGCAGGATTTGGTACAGACACAAATATTGTGACAATGTATAAACGAAATGGCGCCGTGGTTGAATTGCCGCTGCTAACAAAGCAGGAAGTAGCGAGAGAAATTTTATTACAAGTTGAAAAAATGTTGGAAGATGATCCTGCATGAAATTTGCAAGTGTAATTGTCGATGTTCCAGCAAGGCAAACGGATAGGCCATTCGATTATATTATTCCTAAACGCTGGGAAGATCTTGTTCAAAAGGGTATGAGAGTCGTTGTTCCATTTGGACCGCGAAAATTACAAGGATTTGTCATCGGGATAAAAGATACAGTAGATGTAGATGTAAATAAGTTAAAAGCATTGCATGAATTGTTAGATGTTACACCTGTATTAAATGAGGAATTGTTGCAGCTTGGAAGCTGGCTTACAGAAGAAACGCTTTGTTTCACAATTTCAGCATTCCAAGTTATGTTGCCAACAGCAATTAAAGCAACATATAAAAAACAGCTACGTCTTCATAGGCCAGAAGAGGTAGCGGCCAATGTGAAATGGCTCTTTCAAGGAAAAGAAAGCATCGATTGGAACGTGCTTGATGAACAACCACAGTTGTACCGTGCGGTGCAAACAGAAATTGCAAAAGGGACTGTAGAGGTTGTTTATGAAGTAAAAGATAAGGCGCAAAAGAAAAAGCAAAAAATGATTCAACCTGTTTTGCAGTACGAAGAATTAGAGGAAACGGCCTTTCATTTAAAGAGTAAAAAGCAGCAAGATGTATTGTATTATTTCATGGAACACTATCAGTCCGTACCGTTAAAAGTAGTAATGGAAGAATTGCAAATGACCGATGCGCCCATTAAATCTCTTGTAAAAAAAGGTTTGTTAGCTGAAAAATATGTAGAAGTATATCGAAATCCGTATGATGATGATGCTTTTGAGCGCACAAAACCATTCCCGCTTACAGAAGAACAACGACAGGTGATTGCACCAATCTTAACCTCCATTACCAAAGAGCAGCAGGAGACGTTTTTACTGTATGGTGTCACAGGAAGCGGAAAAACAGAAGTTTATTTACAATCAATTGAAGAAGTGCTTAGAAAAGGAAAAGAAGCGATTGTACTTGTACCTGAAATTTCATTAACACCGCAAATGGTGGACCGCTTTAAAGGGCGTTTTGGCTCGCAAGTTGCAGTTCTTCATAGTGCATTGTCGGTTGGGGAAAAATATGATGAATGGCGTAAAATCTTACGGAAAGAAGTTAAAGTAGTTGTAGGAGCACGTTCAGCAATTTTTGCACCATTTGAGAATTTAGGGATTATTATTATTGATGAAGAACATGAATCGAGTTACAAACAAGAGGACAATCCGCGCTACCACGCACGTTCTGTTGCAATTCGGCGAGGAGAATATCACAATTGTCCTGTTGTGTTAGGAAGTGCTACACCTACACTAGAATCGTTTGCTCGTGCTAAAAAAGGTGTATATACCCTCCTTTCAATGACAAAGCGGATGAATGAAAGAGATTTGCCAGCAGTTGAGATTATTGATATGCGAGAAGAGCTTAGGGGTGGCAATCGTTCTATGTTTTCTCAGCTTCTTCATGAGAAGATAGCGGATCGATTAGAGAAAAAAGAACAAATGGTGCTTTTTTTAAACCGAAGAGGGCATTCGACATTCGTTATGTGCCGTGATTGCGGATATGTCGTGCAATGCCCGCACTGTGATATTTCACTTACATATCACAGAATGAATAACCGCTTGAAATGTCATTATTGTAGTTATGAGGAAAATTTACCGAATGCTTGTCCTGCTTGTAATAGTACCTATATCCGCTTCTTTGGGACAGGGACACAAAAGGTTGAAGAAGAAATTACAAAATTGTTTCCAGAAGCACGCGTTATTCGAATGGATGTCGATACGACAAGCCGTAAAGGGATGCATGAAAAGCTCCTGAAGTCATTTGGGGCAGGAGAGGCAAATATTTTACTTGGAACACAAATGATTGCTAAAGGTCTTGATTTTCCAAATGTGACGCTTGTAGGTGTATTGACAGCAGATACAATGCTGCATTTGCCGGATTTTCGGGCGAGCGAAAAAACATATCAGCTTTTAACGCAAGTAAGCGGCCGAGCTGGACGTCATGAACTTCCAGGAGAAGTAGTGATTCAAACGTATACACCTGAACACTATAGTATAGAATTAGCAAAACAACAGAAGTATGATATGTTTTTTGAACATGAGATGTATATGCGGAAAATGCGGCAATATCCACCATATTATTATGTCACATTAGTTACAGTATCTCATCCGGAATTATTAAAAGCAGTGCAGGTAACAGAGAAAATTGTTGGTTTTTTACGACAACATTGTTCACAGCAAACGATGATCTTAGGTCCGGTTGCTTCGGCAATTCCTCGTATAAAAGATAGATATCGTTACCAATGCATGATAAAATACAAACGGGAACCAAACTTAAAGTACGTGCTTAAAATGATAAATGAACATTATCAAGCAGAAATGCAAAAAGACCTGCAAATTTCAATTGATTTTAATCCAACTATGTTGATGTAATAGAGCTGAATTTTGAGGCAAATGGATAAAATAAAGTGGAACCTTTACAAGTAGGAGGCAAAGACTCGCTGCCCGTACCCTTACTGCTGGCATGCGCCCAATTAGGTAGGCTAATCATCAGTGGAGTTGCCTCCATTGATGGAAGTTTCACTTTATTTCAATCCGAACGTAAGTTGAAAAGGAGAGCAGTATGGCAACATTAGAAATTGTAAAACATCCAAATGAAGTATTAGAAACACCGTGTGAACGTGTTATAAATTTTGATAAAAAGTTAGTGAAGCTTTTAAAAGATATGCACGAAACAATGCTAATTGCGGATGGTGTTGGATTAGCAGCACCGCAAGTTGGTGTAAGTCTGCAAGTTGCTGTTGTGGACATTGATGATGATAACGGGAAAATTGAATTAATTAATCCTGTTATTTTAGAACAACGTGGTGAACAAGTAGGTCCCGAAGGCTGCTTAAGTTTTCCGGGGCTTTTTGGTGATGTAACGCGTGCTGAGTATATTAAAGTACGTGCCCAAAATCGCCGCGGGAAAGTGTTTTTATTAGAAGCAGACGGCTTTTTGGCCCGTGCAATCCAACATGAAATCGATCATTTACATGGTGTGTTATTTACATCTAAAGTAACGCGATATTATGAGGAAAATGAATTAGAAGAGATGTAAAAGGAGAGTTTTGCAAATGGTGAAAGTTGTATTTATGGGAACACCGGACTTTTCAGTGCCGGTGCTTCGTCGTCTTATTGAAGATGGATATGATGTGATTGGTGTTGTGACGCAGCCTGATCGTCCAGTAGGTAGAAAAAAGGTGTTAACCCCAACACCTGTGAAAGTTGAAGCAGAAAAACATGGTATTCCGGTATTACAACCGTTAAAAATTCGTGAAAAAGATGAATATGAACAAGTGTTGGCATTAGATCCAGATTTAATTGTGACAGCTGCATTTGGACAAATCGTACCAAATGAAATTTTAGAAGCGCCGAAATATGGATGTATTAATGTCCATGCTTCATTACTTCCAGAACTTCGCGGCGGTGCACCTATTCATTATTCGATTATGCAAGGAAAAGAAAAAACAGGCATTACGATTATGTATATGGTTGAAAAATTAGATGCTGGTGATATTTTAACGCAAGTAGAAGTGGAAATTACCGAACGTGAAACAACCGGCTCATTATTTGATAAATTAAGTGTAGCGGGAGCTCAGTTATTATCTGAAACGGTTCCACTTTTAATACAAGGAAAGTTAGAACCAATTAAACAGAATGAGGAAGAAGCAACATTTGCTTATAATATTAAACGTGAGCAGGAAAAGATTGATTGGACGAAAACAGGAGAAGAGGTCTACAATCATATTCGTGGTTTAAATCCATGGCCAGTAGCTTATACGACATTAGCAGGACAAGTTGTAAAAGTATGGTGGGGAGAAAAAGTTTCTGTAACAAAGAAAGCGGAAGCGGGAACAGTAGTTGCAATTGAAGAAGATGGGTTCGTTGTCGCAACAGGAAATGAAACAGCAATTAAAATTACTAAGTTGCAGCCATCTGGTAAAAAACGCATGGACTGTTCACAATTTTTACGTGGAACAAAACCTGAAATAGGTACGAAGTTAGGAGAAGACGCATGAAACAAAATGTTCGTGAATTAGCTCTTGACGGTTTAGTACAAGTTGAAAAAAGCGGCGCATATAGCAACTTGCTTTTAAACAACCTGATTGAAAAGAGTAGCATTGATAAAAAAGATGTTGGCTTGTTAACTGAAATTGTATACGGAACAATCCAGCGACGTGATACACTTGATTATTATTTACAGCCGTTTTTACGAAAAAAGATTGAACTGTGGGTGAAAGTACTCCTTCGTCTCTCTTTATATCAAATGCTATATTTAGATCGTGTTCCAGAGCGTGCTGCCATTCATGAAGCAGTTGAAATTGCGAAGCGTCGTGGTCATAAAGGAATCGCTGGACTTGTGAATGGGGTACTTCGTTCGATTCAGCGTGAAGGAGTTCCATCGCTAGATGAGATTAAAAGTCCGGAAAAGCGCCTTGCTATTGCAACAAGTCATCCAGAATGGCTTGTAAAAGAGTGGATAGAAGCATACGGAATTGAAACAGCAAGACAAATGTGTGAAGTAAACTTACTCCCGCCAGTTCCAACCGCCAGGGTTAATGTAGCGAAAACGTCTGTAGAAGATGCGCTCAAAATGTTAGAAACAGAAGGACTTCAAGCAAAGCATGGCGATTTGTCGGAAGATGCGATTCAAATTGAAAAAGGGAATCTAGCTCATACAGAAGCATTTCAAGAAGGATTGCTATCTATTCAAGATGAAAGTTCTATGCTTGTGGCTCGCGCGCTTGATCCGGAAGCAGGAGATATTATTCTAGATAGCTGCGCTGCTCCTGGCGGGAAGACAACGCATATTGCAGAACGTTTGGGAGGAACGGGGAAAGTTATTTCTCTTGATTTACACCCACATAAAGTGCGTTTAATTCAGCAGCAAGCAAAGCGCCTTCAACTAGAAAATGTCGAAGCAAAAGCACTTGATGCACGGAAAGTGCAAGAGCATTTTGAACAAGAGAGCTTTGATAAAGTATTAGTAGATGCGCCGTGTTCTGGATTTGGGGTAATTCGCCGTAAGCCGGATATTAAAATAGGAAAACAAAAAGAAGATAGTGAAAGACTTGCCAATATTCAACTATCTATTTTAGAAAAGGTAGCTCCTTTGTTGAAAAAGGGAGGACGCCTTATTTATAGTACGTGTACAATTGAGAAAGTAGAAAATGAACAAGTAATCGAGCAGTTTTTACAATCACATTCTGAATTTGAATGGGATACAACAATGAAAGATCGATTGCCAAAAGCTATGCATCCATATGTAGGAAAAGGTGGAGTGCAAATTTTGCCGCATTACTTTGCAACGGATGGATTTTATATTGCTTGTTTAAGAAAGAAGGTGTAGCATCATGGAAACTACTGTAAAAAAACAAAAAAAAGAATTGGAAGAAAAAAAGCCATCCATTTATTCCTTGCAGCTTCATGATATGGAACAATGGTTAAAAGAACAAGGGGAACCGAAATTCCGTGCTGGTCAAATTTTTGATTGGCTATACAAAAAAAGAGTAACAACTTTTGAGGATATGTCCAACCTTTCTAAAGGATTGCGTGAAAAATTGTCGAATTCCTTTGATATTACAACTTTAAAAACATTAGTAAAACAAACATCTTCAGATGGAACGATTAAATTTTTATTTCAACTGCATGATGGTTATTCTATTGAAACAGTATTAATGCGCCATGAGTACGGAAATTCAATTTGTGTGACAACACAAGTTGGGTGCCGAATTGGCTGTACGTTTTGCGCATCAACACTTGGCGGCTTAAAACGTAATTTAGAAGCAGGTGAGATTGTTGCGCAAGTTGTCGAAGTGCAACGTGAGTTAGACGCTACAGATGAGCGTGTTAGCTCTCTAGTTGTGATGGGAATCGGAGAACCATTTGATAATTATGACAGTTTAATGGCGTTTTTACGCATCGTGAATCATGAAAAAGGACTTCACATTGGAGCGCGTCATATGACCGTATCAACGAGTGGAATTATCCCGAAAATTTATAAGTTTGCTGAAGAAAATATACAAATTAACTTTGCGGTTTCTTTACATGCTCCAAATACAGAGCTGCGCTCAAAATTAATGCCAATTAACCGAGCGTACAAGCTGCCAGATTTAATGGAAGCTATTAAATACTACACTGAAAAAACAGGACGCCGCGTTACATTTGAGTATGGCTTATTTGGAGGAGAAAACGACCAAGTCGAACATGCTGAAGAGTTAGCTCAGCTGTTAAAAGGTGTGAAATGTCATGTTAACTTAATTCCAGTTAACTATGTACCAGAACGTGACTATGTGAGAACGCCGCGTGAACAAATTTTCTTGTTTGAAAAAACATTAAAAGATCGTGGTGTTAACGTAACAATTCGTCGCGAACAAGGTCATGATATTGATGCAGCCTGCGGTCAATTGCGTGCAAAGGAGCGCAAAGAAGAGACGAGGTGAGATGATGAAAACCGTGTTTCTATCAGATAAAGGAAAAGTTCGTCAACATAATGAAGATAGTGCAGGAGTATTTCATAATTTAGATGGAGATATTTTAGCGGTTGTAGCAGATGGAATGGGAGGTCATCGAGCAGGCGATGTTGCTAGCTCGATGGCAATCCAATTGTTCCATGACTACTGGAAACAAACGTATAATATGAATACGCCTAAAAAAGCAGAACAATGGTTACATAATCATGCACAAATTATTAATGAACGAGTATACAAATATTCTGGAGAACATCCAGAATGTAGTGGGATGGGAACAACAATCGTTGCTGCTATATGTACGGATACTTTTGTGACGATTGGTCATATTGGAGACAGTCGCTGTTATATGCTATCAGATGATTATATGTCACTTGTTACAGAAGATCATTCCCTTGTAAATGAACTCGTTCGGCATGGGGAAATTTCCAAAGAAGACGCTGAATATCATCCGAGAAAAAATGTTTTACTTAGAGCGCTTGGAACGGAAGAAACCGTTATATTAGACGTAAAAACCTTAGTGTTAGAAGAAGGAGATCAGTTGTTGCTCTGCTCGGATGGGTTATCTAATAAAGTTGCAATGAGTAATATGCAAGAAATTTTACAAGCTGATGAGTCTTTGCAAACGAAAAGTCAACAACTTGTGCAGCTTGCAAATGATTTTGGAGGAGAAGACAATATTACTCTTATCATTATTGATTATGCGGACTCGGCGAACGAAAGTAGGTGAATGACAACGTGATGATTGGAAGACGCCTAAATGACCGTTACAAGCTACTTAAAATGATTGGCGGCGGAGGAATGGCCAATGTATATTTGGCGCATGATGATATACTCGATCGTGATGTAGCTGTAAAAATGTTACGGCTTGACTATTCAAATAATGAGGAATTTATTAAGCGTTTCCATCGAGAAGCACAGTCGGTTACAACGTTATCGCATCCAAATATTGTGAATATGTATGATGTTGGAGAAGAAGATGGAATCTATTATCTTGTTATGGAATATGTACCAGGTCAAACGTTAAAGCAATACATACAACAGCGAGGTCTTCTTCCAGTAGAAGAAGCGATTGCTATTATGGAACAATTAACTGCTGCGATGGCTCATGCGCATCATTTTGAAATTGTCCACCGTGATATTAAGCCACACAATATTTTAGTTCGAAATGATGGTGTTGTGAAGGTTACAGATTTTGGAATTGCAACTGCGACAAGTGCAACCACTATAACACACACAAATTCTGTTCTTGGTTCTGTTCATTATTTATCTCCTGAACAGGCAAGAGGTGGTGTTGCGAATAAGCAATCAGACATTTACTCTCTTGGGATTGTAATGTTTGAACTATTAACTGGAAGACCGCCATTTTCCGGAGAATCTGCTGTTTCTATTGCACTGAAACATTTACAAAATGAAACACCATCTCCAAAAAGGTGGAATCCTGATATTCCGCAAAGTGTAGAAAATATTATTTTAAAAGCAACAGCGAAAGATCCGTTTCATCGTTATCAGTCTGTAAATGCAATGAAACGTGATATTGAAACTGCTTTATATCCAGAGCGAATAAATGAACAACCTTTTTATATACCAGAAGACATGGAAGCGACAAAAGCGATTCCTATCATTCAGCAGGAACAGTTATTAAATACAAATACTGAAGAAACAATTGTTTTATCTGGAAAGTCAAAAGAAGAAAAGCAGCTGGATGAACTAGAAAAAGAACAAAAAAAGAAAAAAAGTAATCGTTGGCTTAAAATTTTGTTGACAACGTTCCTTTTTTTAGTTGTTTGTGGAATACTGGCAGTAACGGTGATTCCGGGCTTCTTTATTCCAAAGGAAGTCAAAGTGCCAGATGTGTCTGGAATGACATATGAAAAAGCAGTGAATACACTTAAAGGATTCGAATTGACGTCACCTCAAGTTATATATACAGATGAAGTGGAAGAAGGTAAGGTTATTAAAACAAGTCCGGCGGCAGGACGAGTTGTACGAGAAAATACAAAAATTACAATTTTTCAATCTGGTGGAAAGCAAAAGAAAAAAATGCCTAATTTGGTAGGGCAAGATTACGAGAAGATTAAAGATGAATTGACTCCATATAAAGGGGTTGTTCCTTATTATATTGAAAGTGAAAAGCCGCAAAATGAAATTGTGTTACAAAGTCCAGAAGCAGGACAACTTATTGTTGAAAAAGAGCAAGAGGTAAAGGTATGGATTAGTAAAGGGCCAAAACAAATTCCACTCGTTGATTTTTCTGGTTGGACAGAAAGTAGTGTAAATAGCTATTTAAACGAGAAAAAGCTTGTGCCAGAAATAAAGAGAGAGTATTCTGATACAGTGGAAAAGGGACTTGTTATTTCACAATCACCAAAGTCAGATACGAACTTAAAAGAGGGGGCAAAAGTAACAATTACTGTCTCTGAAGGACAAAAAGAAAAACCAACAAAAATTGTAAAAATTGATAATATTCCAATTCAATATCAAGGACCAGCAACTGGAGAGAAAACGCCACAAAAAATTGAAATATATAAAGAAGATATGCAAAATACTATGGATAAACCGTTTGAAACGAGAACGATAACAGAGTCAACGATAGTCTCTCTTGAGTTTATTATTCAAGAGGGAAAAAAGGGTCGTTACAAAATTGTTCGTGACGGAACGACCTTAATTGAAAAAGAGGTTTTGTATCCAACGCAATAAAGTGAAACTCCTATTAGAAATACTTATAAATGGTGAGTTGAGCGAATCTCGTTCAAAATTCAATTATGAATAGCTATTTTTATGTCTTTTAGAACAAGATAAATAAAGGAGAGAATGTATGCCAGAAGGGAAAATTATAAAAGCTTTAAGTGGGTTCTACTATGTGCAGCATGAAGAAGAGATCACACAGTGCCGAGGACGTGGCGTATTTCGTAAGCATAAAATTACACCGCTTGTTGGTGATCAAGTTGTATTTCAAGCTGATAATCCGAGTGAAGGGTATGTTCTAGAAATATTAGAACGAAAAAATGAGCTTGTGCGTCCGCCGATTGCGAATATTGATCAAGCACTTCTTGTGTTTTCAGCTGTAGAGCCAGAATTTAATCCATTATTATTGGATCGGTTTTTAGTTTTAATTGAGTTTCATAATATTAAGCCGATTATTTGTATTAGTAAGATGGATTTAATAGATGTGAAAACACGTGAAATGATTGAGGCATATGCAAAGGATTACATGGCAATTGGTTATGATGTTGTATTCACTTCAACGACAACATCAGAAAGTATAGAAGTGTTAAAGCCGTTTTTAGAAGGATGTGTTTCTGTTGTAGCAGGTCAATCTGGTGTAGGGAAATCTTCGCTTTTAAATGTATTACGTCCAGATTTAGCGCTAAAAACGAGTGGGATTTCAGCTCATTTAGGACGAGGTAAGCATACGACAAGGCATGTGGAATTAATTGAAGTAGGGAGTGGGCTTGTGGCGGATACACCTGGATTTAGTTCACTCGATTTCATCGATATAGAAGTAGAAGATCTCACATATTGTTTTCCAGAGTTGAAAGAAAAGAGTCAATACTGTAAATTTAGAGGTTGTACACATCTTTCTGAACCGAAGTGTGCGGTGAAAGAAGCGGTAGAAGAAGGGAATATTACAAGCTATCGTTATGAGCACTATGTGCAATTTATTGAAGAAATTAGAGAGAGAAAGCCGAGGTATTAATTATGATTAAAATTGCACCATCGATTTTATCAGCAGATTTTTCAAGATTGGGAGAAGAAATTAAAGATGTAGAAAAAGGCGGAGCAGATTACATACATGTCGATGTAATGGACGGCCATTTTGTTCCAAACATTACAATTGGACCGTTAATTGTGGAAGCTATTCGCCCAATTACTTCTTTACCATTAGATGTTCATCTTATGATTGAAAATCCGGATCAGTATATTGAGGCTTTTGCGAAAGCAGGAGCGGACATTATTACGGTACATGTAGAAGCTTGCCCACACTTACATCGTACGATTCAATTAATTAAATCACAAGGC
Source organism: Bacillus multifaciens (assembly GCF_030756675.1). Classification (GTDB taxonomy): domain Bacteria; phylum Bacillota; class Bacilli; order Bacillales; family Bacillaceae_G; genus Bacillus_A; species Bacillus_A multifaciens. The sequence continues at coordinate 108,708 of NZ_JAVBXD010000005.1, read as the reverse complement.
ATTAAAGCAGGTGTAGTTTTAAATCCACATACACCAGCTTCCATGATTGAACACGTATTAGAAGATATCGACATGGTGCTACTTATGACTGTAAATCCGGGGTTTGGCGGACAAAAATTCATTCATTCTGTATTGCCGAAAGTTAAACAAGTTGCCGATATGATTCGTGAACGTAATTTACAAGTAGAGATTGAAATTGATGGCGGCGTGAATACAGAAACAGCAAAACTATGTGTAGAAGCAGGAGCAAATGTTCTTGTTGCTGGATCTGCTGTATATAATGAAAAAGATCGCGGAGCAGCAATTGCTGCGATTCGTGGATAAGAATAAAGCGGTGGATAGGAAATTTATTTAAAAGAAAAGGTAATCTAGCTATTAGCAGATTGCCTTTTTTCTATAGGAGGAGAGAGAACGTGATTATTCATATTTTAGCTGGGGGTCCAGTAGAGTGCTGGGCAGATTTTTCTAAATATGAGAGTGAAAAGGTTATATGGGCAGCTGTTGATCGCGGAGTATACCATTTGTTACAGTATGGAATCATGCCAGAAGTAACGTTTGGTGATTATGATTCTGTTACAAAAGAGGAACTAGTATGGATGCAAAAGCAAAAACATGATTTGCATATTGTTCCAAAAGAAAAGGATCAAACTGATTTAGAGATTGCGATTAACTGGGCTTTAAAGCAACGACCAGAACAAATTCGTATTTTTGGTGCAACGGGTGGAAGATTGGATCATAGTTTAGCAAACATTCAAATGTTAATAAAAGGTTTGCAATCTAATACCAGTATAAGCATTGTAGATTATAAAAATGAAATTTCAGTTAAGGAATCCGGTACATATACAATTGAAGAAAATTCAGCATTTCCTTACATATCTTTTGTTCCAGTAACAGAAATAGTAACGGGAATTACACTTCGTGGCTTTAAATATCCTCTTACTGATAAAACGATAAAATGGGGATCGACACTTTGTATTAGTAATGAACTCGTTGCGGAAAAAGGTACTTTTTCATTTACTTCTGGCATATTAATGGTGATAAGAAGCACTGATTGAAGAAATACTTTTGCTCTTTGCGTCATATAGTAAACAAGTGGAGTAATGGGGGGTAGGAGGGAAACCATGAGATTTTATACAATTAAGTTACCGAAATTTCTTGGTGGAATTGTTCGCGCGGTATTGAATACCTTTAAAAAAGGATAAAAAGCACCTATTACCGGTGCTTTTTTCATGAGCATAATAAAAAAAGAGCCAACAGGCTCTCTTTTTTATTATTAAACACGTTCGATTTTGCCAGATTTTAATGCTCTAGCAGAAACGTAAACACGTTGAACTTTACCGTCAATGCGTACGCGAACTTTTTGAAGGTTAGCGCCCCATTTACGTTTTGTAGCGTTCATTGCGTGAGAACGAGAGTTACCAGAACGAGCTTTTCTTCCAGTAATAGCACAAACACGAGCCATCTATATTTCCCTCCCTTAACTACCGTAACTTACGTAATTTACGTAATTTTCAATGTTAGTCTTTTATGCGATGCTAAAAACACTACTATAATTTAACACAACTAAAAAGAGAATGCAACAGTGTATAAAAAAGAAATCAAGAAAAATTACTTGACACTATATGTAAGAAATCAAAAGATGAAATCAAGAAAAATCCCTTGACATATTGTAGTGATATATGTTGTATAATAACAATGGACTATTTTGCTCACCATAAAAAAGTGCTAATTTATTATAAATGTGAGAGCGAAAAGAAAGAACGATGGAATTTTCTTTAAAAAGATTATATGATAGTAAATAAAGTAGTCTAGCTCACTTTCACCATTTCAGAAGGGGGAAACGAGATGTCAATTGAAATTAAGACAAAGTACGGTCAAATTGATATTAGTACAGATGTAATTGCAACAATTGCTGGAGGCGCTGCAGTAGACTGTTACGGCATCGTCGGTATGGCTTCTAAAAATCAATTAAAAGATGGCTTGACAGAAATTTTACGAAAAGAAAACTTCACTAGAGGCGTTATTGTTCGTAAAGACGAAGATGAAGTACATATTGATATGTATATTATCGTGAGCTATGGTACAAAAATTTCAGAGGTAGCACATAACGTCCAAACGAAAGTGAAATATACACTTGATCAAACGGTAGGACTAGCAGTAGATTCTGTAAACATCTACGTACAAGGAGTTAAAGTAATAAACTTGTAATGTGCATTAAGGAGGAAGAACTGTGTCAATTCAAAAAATTGATGGAAAACGTTTGTCACAAATGATTATACAAGGAGCAAACAATTTAACAAACAACGTTCAACTTGTTGATGCTTTAAACGTTTTTCCAGTTCCAGATGGCGATACGGGTACAAATATGAACTTATCGATGACTTCAGGTGCGCGTGAGGTGAAAGGAAAACCTTCACAACATGCTGGTAAAGTCGGAGCAAGTTTAGCCAAAGGATTATTAATGGGAGCGCGTGGTAACTCAGGTGTTATTTTATCTCAGTTGTTCCGTGGTTTTTCAAAATCTATTGAACAAAAAGAAGAATTAACAACAATTGATTTTGCTGATGCGTTAGAAGCGGGCGTAGAAACCGCATATAAAGCAGTTATGAAGCCGATTGAAGGAACAATTTTAACTGTTGCAAGGGAAACGAGTAAACATGCAGTCACAGTTGCGAAAAAACAGCGCGACTTTGTTTCATTTATGGAAGAAGTTGTGAAAGAAGCGAATGCATCATTAAATCGTACACCTGATTTATTACCTGTATTAAAGCAAGTTGGTGTTGTAGATAGCGGTGGGAAAGGTCTTGTTGTCGTTTATGAAGGATTTCTAGCAGACTTAAAAGGTGAAACAATCGCCTCGAATGAACCAACACAACCATCTATGAACGAAATGGTACGTGCAGAACATCACCGCAGTGTACAAAGCCAATTGAGTACAGAGGATATTAAATACGGCTACTGCACAGAGTTTATGGTTAAGTTAGACGAAGAGAAAATGAAAGAACATAATTTCTCTGAGCAAAAATTCCGTGAAGAGATTAGTGTGTATGGCGATTCGTTGCTTGTTGTATCTGACGATGAAATCGTAAAAGTTCATATTCATGCAGAGCATCCTGGAGATGCGATGAACTACGGACAACGTTATGGAAGTTTAATCAAAATTAAAGTAGAGAATATGCGTGAACAACATACTGCTTTATTAGATGAGCCTGCGGCGATGCATGTAGAAGTACAACACCCTGCAGAAAAACAGCCTTATGGAATTGTAACAGTGGCAATGGGTTCTGGTATTAAAGAATTGTTTGAAAGCATCGGTGCAACGGAAGTCATTGAAGGCGGTCAAACGATGAATCCAAGTACAGAAGATATTGTAAAAGCAATTGAAGAGGCGAATGCAGAAAAAGTTATTATATTACCGAACAATGGGAATATTGTAATGGCTGCAGAGCAAGCAGCTTCTGTAGTGGACCAAGAAGTAATTGTTGTTCGTTCAAAAACAGTTCCACAAGGTATGGCAGCAATGCTTGCATTCAATCCTGCAGGAACTCTTGAAGAAAACGAAGCGCAAATGAACGAAGCGCTTGCTCATGTGAAAACAGGCCAAATCACGTATGCGGTTCGTGATACAGAAATTGATGGTGTCACTATTAATAAAGATGACTTCATGTGCATTGCAGATGGGAAGATTGTATCTACAGATGTAGAGAAAATTACAGCTGCGAAAAAACTGTTAGAAAATATGCTTGATGAAGATGCAGAAATTTTAACAATTTTACAGGGTGAAGATGCATCGGAAGAAGAAGTAGATGCATTAGTAACATTTGTAGAAGAAAAATTTGAAGATGTAGAAGTGGAAGTTCATAACGGAAATCAACCTTTATATTCTTTCATTTTTTCTGTAGAATAAACTGAAAGCTTTATTATGAAGTTTTATTTCTGTTTAAAATGTGATTACTCTATTATGGGATGAACAAATATAAATGATGAGAGGGCCTTGCTAGCAGATATAGTGAGGCTCTCTTTCTTTTGGGGATAAAGTAAAACTTTCGTCGGTATAGTTTTCTTTATCCCTGGCTTATGGTTCGTGGAAGCAATTGGGGGAGCTACCCATGCATAGAAACAATTAGAATATTTTGACCGTATGAAATGTTTAAAGCCAAAAGAGAAAGCGGGGACAGATCATTTTGTATTTCGCATAATAGGCTTATATGTCGAAAAATTAAAATGAATATATATAAGATTTTGGAAAGGTGAAATGACTACTCTGCTTTCTTGATGCTATGGTAGAATAGGAGAGAGTGTGATTGCGTATTCAACGTGAAAATGAAAATATGTAATCCATTGTTGGAATATAACCTACAAGTACAGAAGATGTTTGTTATATATGAAAGATTAGGAATAAGATTTGACGGGGCGTGAAGATCTTGAATGAAGTGGTGCAAATTCCGATTACGGATGTGAAAGGGATTGGAGAAGAAACAGCTGTATTACTAAATGAGATGGGGATTTTTACGGTTTCTGATTTACTAGAGCATTTGCCATATCGTTATGAAGATTATGCGATGAAAGATTTGGCTGAAGTTAAACATGAAGAACGAGTAACTGTGGAGGGGAAAGTACATAGTGAACCTCTACTTCAATATTATGGGAAAAAGAAATCTCGTCTTACTGTACGTGTTCTCGTTGGGCGTTATTTAATTACAGCTGTTTGCTTCAATAGACCCTACTATAAGCAAAAATTAAATATTGATGAAACGGTAACAATATCTGGGAAATGGGATCAACATCGTCAAACGATTTCGGTATCTGAACTTCACTTTGGGCCGGTTGTTCGTCAACAAGAAGTAGAACCAGTATATTCAGTTAAAGGAAAATTGACGGTAAAACAAATGCGTCGTTTTATTGGTGGGGCGTTTAAAGAGTATGGTTCTTTAGTGAAAGAAGTGTTGCCAGAAGGGTTGTTATCGCGTTATAAGTTATTATCTCGTTATGAAGCACTATATGCCTTGCATTTTCCTAGTGGACAAGAAGATATGAAACAGGCGCGTCGCCGTTTCGTATATGAAGAGTTTTTCTTGTTCCAATTGAAGATGCAAGCACTTCGCAAAATGGAGCGAGAAAGTTCGAAGGGAACAAAAAAAGATATATCTCTTAAACAATTAGAAGAATTTATTGGAGCTCTTCCTTTTCCATTAACGAATGCACAGCAGCGTGTTGTTACAGAAATTATGAAAGATTTGCAGTCCCTATATCGAATGAATCGTTTACTGCAAGGTGATGTAGGTTCTGGAAAAACGGTGGTGGCTGCAATTGCTTTGTATGCTGCCAAATTAGCTGGATATCAAGGGGCATTAATGGTACCGACGGAAATTTTAGCAGAACAGCACTATCAATCTTTAGTATCTATATTTTCTCATTTTAATATGAACATTGAATTATTAACAAGCTCTGTAAAGGGAGCGCGTCGCCGCGAGATACTAGCTAGACTAGAACAAGGAGAAATTGATATTCTCGTTGGAACGCATGCTTTAATTCAAAATGAAGTTATATTTCATAGGCTTGGGCTTGTAATTACGGATGAACAACATCGCTTCGGTGTAGCACAGCGTCGTGTGTTAAGGGAAAAAGGTGAAAATCCAGATGTTTTATTTATGACAGCAACACCAATTCCTCGTACATTAGCGATTACTGCGTTTGGTGAAATGGATGTCTCCATTATTGATGAGATGCCGGCAGGTCGTAAAGTCATTGAAACATACTGGGCGAAACACGATATGTTTGAACGTGTTCTTGGATTTGTAGAGAAAGAAGTAAAAAAAGGACGACAAGCGTATGTCATTTGTCCATTAATTGAAGAATCAGAGAAACTGGATGTGCAAAATGCGATTGATTTGCATAGTATGTTGACACATCATTATCAAGGGAAATTTCAAGTTGGTCTGATGCATGGCCGCCTTTCTTCTCAGGAGAAAGATGAAGTAATGCATCAGTTTAGTGAAAATAAAGTACAAATTCTTATTTCGACAACGGTTGTAGAGGTTGGTGTGAACGTACCGAATGCAACTACGATGGTTATTTATGATGCAGAACGTTTTGGGTTATCACAACTTCACCAACTTCGGGGTCGTGTAGGACGTGGAAGTGAACAATCTTATTGTATTTTAATTGCTGATCCGAAATCGGAAACAGGGAAAGAACGCATGCGTATTATGACAGAGACAAATGATGGATTTGTCCTCTCGGAAAAAGATTTAGAATTGCGTGGTCCTGGGGATTTCTTTGGGAGTAAGCAAAGTGGTTTACCAGAATTTAAATTAGCTGATATGGTACATGATTATCGAGCGTTAGAAACAGCAAGGCAAGATGCTGCGCTGCTTGTTGATTCGACTGCTTTTTGGCAAAGCGAACAGTATGAAATGCTGCGAAGATATTTAGAAAAATCAGGTGTTTTTCAAGGAGAAAAGCTGGATTAAGGCGCAATACGCAAAAAAATGTTGCATTCTGTATTCAATGCTTATATACTACTGTTAGTACCTAGTCATAAAAATGGATGGTGCGGAATGAAAAAGAGAAGGAAAAAAGAAAGACAAGAGTTGTTACAACAAACAATAGAAGCAAATCCGTTTATTACGGATGAAGAATTAGCTGAACAATTTCAAGTGAGTATTCAAACAATTCGTCTCGATCGAATGGAACTTTCGATTCCAGAATTACGAGAACGAATAAAACATGTGGCAACGAAACAACATGAAGAAGACGTAAAATCTTTACCGCTTGATGAAGTGGTAGGAGAAATTATTGATATAGAATTAGATAGACATGCGATTTCTATTTTTGAAGTGAAAGTAGAACATGTCTTTAAACGTAATCAAATTGCTCGTGGGCATCATTTATTTGCGCAAGCAAACTCATTAGCTGTTGCGGTTATTGATGAAGAATTAGCTTTAACTGCGAAGTCTACCATTCGATATATTCGTCCTGTAAAATTAGGAGAGCGTGTTGTTGCAAAAGCGCGTGTTGAAGATGTAGAGAATGATAAAGGACGGACGGTTGTCAAAGTGCAAAGTTTTGTTGGAGATGAACTTGTTTTTGCTGGCACTTTTGAAATGTATCGATCTAGTAATTATAGTGAGGAAGGTAACAACTTATGAGAATCGCAATAGATGCAATGGGCGGCGATCATGCGCCGAAATCTGTCGTATTTGGAGCAATGAAAGCAATTAAGCAATATTCAGATTTACATATTACTTTAGTTGGAAAAGAAGATGAAATTCGCAAATATGTAACAAGCGAAGAGCGTATTACAGTGCTGCATACAGATGAAGTAATTGAAGGGACGGATGAGCCGGTACGAGCAGTGCGCCGGAAAAAACAAGCTTCCATGGTACTCGCTGCGCAGCAAGTAAAAGAAGGTGCAGCTGATGCTTGTATTTCAGCCGGGAATACAGGGGCTCTTATGGCAGCTGGATTGTTTGTAGTAGGACGTATAGAAGGAGTAGAGCGCCCTGCTCTTTCTCCGACGATGCCAACAGTGGATGGAAAAGGCTTTGTTATGCTAGATGTTGGCGCAAATGTCGATGCGAAAGCAATTCATTTGTACCAATACGCTGTAATGGGATCTGTATATGCAGAGAAAGTAAGAGGAATTTCTAATCCTCGCGTAGGTCTTTTGAATGTTGGAACTGAGGACGGAAAAGGAAACGAACTTTCTAAACAAGTCTTTGAGATGCTAAAAGATGCACCACTTAACTTTGTTGGGAATGTAGAATCACGAGACTTATTGCAAGGTGTAGCTGATGTGGTTGTTTGTGACGGATTTACTGGAAATGTTGCTCTTAAAACGTTAGAGGGGACTGCAATAGCTTTATTCTCAATGCTGAAAGAGCAATTAATGAGTTCATTTACAAGCAAACTAGCGGCAGCGGTATTAAAACCAAAATTAATGGTATTAAAAGATAAAATGGATTATTCAGAGTATGGAGGAGCAGCTTTATTTGGATTGAAAGCTCCTGTCATCAAAGCACATGGTTCTTCAAATGATCAATCAATTTTTAGTGCGATTCGTCAAACTCGGGAAATGGTAGCAAAGGAAGTTATTCCTACTATTCAGAGTGTAATGGAGGAAGAACTGCTTCAATAATGAGGAGGGTTTGAAATGGGAAAATTGGCATTTCTTTTTCCAGGACAAGGTTCACAGGCAGTTGGAATGGGAAGACAATTAGCAGAAAATCATGAAGAGGTTGCGAAAGTTTTTCATCAAGCTGATGAAATTTTAAAAGACTCTCTTTCAACACTTATTTTTGAGGGACCTCAAGAAGCGTTGACATTAACAACAAATACGCAACCGGCATTGTTAACGACAAGTATTGCAATTTTAAAGGCATTGGAGCAGTACGATATTACACCAGATTATGTTGCAGGACATAGTTTAGGTGAGTATAGTGCACTGGTAGCAGCAGGTGCTATGTCATTTGAAGATGGTGTATATGCTGTTAGAAAACGTGGCGAATACATGGAAGAGGCTGTGCCAAATGGCGAAGGTGCCATGGCAGCTATTTTGGGAGCAGATCCTGATATGTTAAAGCGGGTAACTGAGGAAGTGACAAGTGAAGGTTATCCTGTTCAAGTTGCGAATATGAATAGCACAAAGCAAATCGTAATTTCTGGTACAAAACAAGGTGTAGAATTGGCTTCAGAAAGAGCGAAAGAAAACGGTGCAAAGCGTGCAGTACCACTGCGAGTAAGCGGTCCGTTTCATTCATCTCTTATGAAACCAGCGGCTGAGAGGTTTCGAGACGTGCTAAATGAAATTAAGATTGAAGATGCAAAAATTCCGGTAGTTGCAAATGTAACAGCAGATTGTATTACGCGTAAAGAAGACATTCAAGAAAAATTAATTGAGCAACTCTATTCCCCTGTATTATGGTACCCATCCATTGAACGTATGGTGGAACTTGGTGTAGATACCTTTATTGAAGTTGGGCCTGGAAAAGTTTTAGCTGGTCTTATGAAATCAATCGCTCCGTCTGCGAAAGTATATGCGATATACGATGAGGAGACAATGAAAGATACCATTTCGAAACTGAGAGGAGAAGGCTAATGTTATTAAAAGACAAAGTTGCGTTAGTAACGGGAGCATCTCGCGGAATTGGCCGTGCAATTGCATTAGATTTGGCAAAACAAGGTGCAAAAGTAGTTGTAAACTACGCAGGAAACGAATTAAAAGCAAATGAAGTTGTTGATGAGATTAAAAATTTAGGTTCAGAAGCAATTGCAGTAAAAGCAAATGTTGCAAGTAGCGAAGAAGTAGCTGACATGGTAAAACAAACTGTTGATACATTTGGTCAAATTGACATTCTTGTAAATAACGCTGGCATTACGAAAGATAATTTGTTAATGCGTATGAAAGAAGAAGAATGGGATGCGGTTATTAATACAAACTTAAAAGGTGTCTTTTTATGCACAAAGGCTGTATCTCGTTACATGATGCGTCAACGTCATGGACGCATTATTAATATCGCTTCTGTTGTCGGTGTTACTGGAAATCCAGGGCAAGCAAACTACGTTGCAGCAAAAGCTGGCGTGATTGGGCTAACTAAAACTTCGGCAAAAGAGCTGGCAAGTCGTAATATTACAGTAAATGCAATTGCTCCTGGATTTATCGTAACAGATATGACAGATGTATTGACAGAAGATGTAAAGAACGAAATGCTAAAATTAATTCCAATTGCAAAATTTGGAGAAGCTGAAGATATTTCAAATGCAGTTGCCTTTTTAGCATCTGATGCGAGTCGTTATATTACTGGACAAACACTTCATGTTGACGGCGGCATGGTGATGTAAGGGAAGAAACTATAGAAATAGGTTGATTTCATCTCGTTTTTCTGTACAATATTAAATATGATGTCTTGAGGAGAGCGGATGAATTAAAAACAGTAATTGTTTGTCTATACTTTTTAAAGGAGGTGAATGAATATGGCAGACGTTTTAGAGCGTGTAACGAAAATCATCGTAGATCGTCTAGGAGTAGACGAAACAGAGGTAACACCAGCTGCGAACTTTAAAGAAGATTTAGGTGCTGATTCCCTAGATGTAGTAGAACTTGTAATGCAATTAGAAGATGAGTTTGAAATGGAAATTTCTGATGAGGAAGCAGAAAAGATTGCTACTGTTGGCGATGCTGTGACTTACATAGAGAGTCATCTATAATGCTTGATAAAGTCCCGTTTATATACGGGGCTTTCTCAGCATATATACCTGGAGGGACCTATGCCGTACAGAAAGTATAGAGATAAGAAGCATGAAACTAAATATCGAGAGGCTTTTAAAAAGTTTCAAGAGAAAATAGGTATTACATTTACAAATGAAAAGTTGTTGATCCAAGCATTTACGCATTCATCGTATGTGAATGAGCATCGAAAAAAGCCACATGAAGATAACGAGCGTCTTGAATTTCTTGGAGATGCGGTATTAGAATTGACAGTTTCGCAATACTTGTTTCAAAAATATCCGACAATGAGTGAGGGCGAATTAACAAAACTTCGCGCTGCTATTGTATGTGAACCTTCTCTCGTTCGCTTTGCAAATGAACTATTATTTGGAAATCTTGTCCTTTTAGGAAAGGGAGAGGAAATGACAGGGGGGCGTGAACGTCCAGCATTATTAGCGGATGTCTTTGAAGCATTTGTTGGCGCGCTTTACCTCGACCAAGGTTTGGAAAAGGTATGGGGATTTCTAAAAACAGTTGTTTATCCGAAAATTAATGAAGGTGCTTTTTCTCATGTGATGGATTTTAAAAGTCAACTACAAGAGTTAATTCAGCGTGATGGTAGCGGGAATATAGAATATCAAATTCTGCAAGAAAAAGGACCGGCTCATAATCGAGAATTTGTATCGCGCGTTACATTAAATGGCGAATCATTAGGTCTTGGAAGTGGGAAGTCTAAGAAAGAGGCAGAACAGCATGCTGCCCAAGAAGCGTTAGAAAAATTAAAAGAGCACTTATAGCGAATCCCCCTTATACCTAGGGGGATTCCTTGTGCATAAAGGGGGAAGGCCTTTCGTGTTTTTAAAACGGTTAGAAATAGTAGGATTTAAATCTTTTGCAGAACGTGTGTCGATTGACTTTGTACCAGGTGTAACGTCTGTGGTAGGGCCAAACGGAAGTGGGAAGAGTAATATTACAGATGCAATTCGTTGGGTGCTTGGTGAACAATCTGTGAAATCGCTTCGCGGTGCGAAAATGGAAGACATTATTTTTTCGGGCAGTGATACACGTAAAGCATTAAATATTGCAGAAGTCACATTAACATTAAATAATGAAGATCAGCGCCTACCAATTGAATATAACGAAGTAAGTGTAACGAGGCGAGTATATCGTTCTGGAGACAGTGATTTTCTTATTAATAAACAATCTTGTCGTTTAAAAGATATCGTTGATTTATTCATGGACTCAGGTATGGGACGTGAAGCGTTTTCTATTATCAGTCAGGGGAAAGTGGAAGAAATTTTAAGCAGCAAAGCAGAGGATCGCCGTAGTGTTTTTGAAGAAGCGGCCGGTGTATTGAAATATAAAATTCGCAAGAAGAAAGCGGAAGGGAAATTAGCGGAGACGCAGGATAATTTAAATCGTGTAGAAGATATTATTCATGAATTAAGTACACAAATTGAACCTCTTGAAAGACAAGCTTCTATTGCAAAAGATTATCTTGAGAAAAAAGATGAACTGGAAAAAGTTGAAGCGGCATTAATTGTGTATGAAATTGAAGAATTACATGAAAAATGGGAAGCGCTTCGTGAGCAATTTAAACATAATAAAGATGAAGAAGTGAAGGTATCGACACATCTTCAAAAAGATGAAGCAGATTTAGAAGAAATACGTGGGAATGTACAAGCTATTGATGAGTCTATTCAATCTTTACAAGAAGTTCTTCTTCTTTCTAGTAAAGAACTTGAAAAGTTAGAAGGGCAACGTGAACTGTTGAAAGAAAGAAAGAACAATGCAACCGCGCATTGCGCGCAGTTAGAAGCAACTATTCATGAATTAACAGAAAAGGTTTCTGTATATGAAGGAAGTGCCCTGCAAGGAACAGAAGAATTGATGGAATTAGCAAGTCATGTGAAAGAGCTAGAGCAGAAATTGCATGATAGCGAACGATTGTTGTCTACATATGAACAAAATTTAGATGAGAAAATTGAGAATTTAAAAGGGGATTATATTGAACTTTTAAATCAACAGGCAAGCTATCGAAATGAACTTTCTATGTTAGAGGAACAATTTAAACAGCGAGATTTTAAAAATCAGCGTCTTGACGAAGAAAATGAAAAATATGTGCAGATGCGAATTGGCATTGCACAGAAAAAATCAACTTTCGTTGAAAAATATGAACATATAAAAGAACAAATTACAAATTTGTTGTCAAGCATGCAGCAAACAGAAACTGCGCTTGGAAAATGTAAAGATCAATATAGTGAAAATGAGACAAAATTGTATCAAGCATATCAATATGTTCAGCAAGCTCGTTCTCGAAAAGAAATGCTTGAAGAAATGCAAGAAGATTATTCTGGATTTTACCAAGGTGTCCGTGAAGTGTTAAAAGCGCGTGATAGCCAGTTGCATGGTATTGAAGGGGCGGTTGCAGAGCTTCTTACTGTACCGAAAAAATATGAGGTAGCGATGGAAATCGCACTTGGGGCAGCAATGCAACATGTGGTTGTACAAACAGAAGAACACGCACGCCGAGCTATTACATTTTTAAAGCAAAACCGTCATGGTCGTGCGACCTTTTTACCGCAAAGTGTTATTAAGGGCCGAGCGCTTAATATAGAGCAACTTCGCATGATAAGTCAGCATTCGTCATTTATAGGGATAGCTTCGGAGCTTGTACAATACGATAATAAATATGAAAATGTAATTACAAATTTATTAGGTACAGTAATAGTTGCCCATGATTTAAAAGGTGCAAATGAATTAGCGAAACAGCTGCAGTATCGTTATCGTATTGTTACATTAGAAGGGGATCTTGTGAATCCTGGTGGTTCGATGACAGGCGGTGCTGTGAAGCAAACAAATTCTTCTTTATTAGGACGTCAACGAGAATTGGAAGAGTGGAATGAAAAGTTGACAGATATGGAAGAAAAGACTAAGAAGCTTGAGAACTTTGTTAAAGCGTTAAAACAAGAAATACAAGAAAAAGAAGTGAAGTTGAAGGAACTGCGACTAAATATCGATGAAAAGCGTGTAGATGAACAAAAGTACAAAGAAGAAATGAATCAGTTAGAGCTAGAAGAACATCGCATTAATGAGCGTTTATCGATTTATGATTTAGAGCTAGAAGGATTTTTGCAAGATCAAGCAAAGATACAAGGGCGAAAAACTGAGTTAGAAGAAACGCTTACTGAGCTGCAAGGGGAAATTACGGAACTGGACGTGACGATTACAGAGTTAACAAAACAAAAGAACGAGCAGCATTCTTCGAAGGAAAAAGTTCAGAAAGAGATTACGGAGTTAAAAGTACAGGCGGCTGAAAAGCATCAACGATTATCAAACCAAAAAGAAACAGTGGAACGCCTTACGAAAGAACGAGATGAAACGAAAAAGAATCTTATAAAGACAAAAGAAGATTTAGCATTCTTAAAACAAGAAATGACATCGAATTCTAGCGGTGAAGAGCAAATTACAAGTATGATTGAAAAGAAAACACACGATAGAAATCAAACTGTGGAATTAATTAGCTCACGCCGTGAACAACGTCTTGATTTACAAGGGCAGTTAGAACATCTAGAGTTAGAGGTAAAAGAAGCGAAACGCAGATATAAATACTTACTAGATGTATTAAAAGATCAAGAAGTGAAAATTAATCGTTTAGACGTGGAGTTAGAAAATCGCTTGCAACACTTACGGGAAACGTATACGATTTCTTTTGAAGCTGCGAAACAAAAGTATACGTTGACGATATCTAGCGAGGAAGCTCGTAAAAAAGTAAAATTAATTAAACTATCCATTGAAGAACTCGGTACAGTAAATATAGGTGCTATTGATGAATTTGAGCGCGTATCTGAGCGTCATACGTTCTTATTAGAGCAACGGGATGATTTGCAAGAGGCAAAAACAACGCTGCATCAAGTAATTGACGAGATGGATGAAGAAATGAAAAAGCGTTTTTCATATACGTTCCAAGCAATTCGTACAGAATTCCAGCAAGTATTTAGTGAATTATTTGGCGGTGGGCGTGCAGACTTGGTTATGACAAACCCGAAAGATTTATTAAATACAGGAATTGATATTGTTGCACAACCACCAGGGAAAAAGTTGCAAAATTTAGGTCTTCTTTCTGGAGGCGAACGAGCATTGACGGCTATTGCGTTGCTATTTGGTATTTTAAAAGTTCGTCCTGTACCGTTTTGTGTGCTGGATGAAGTTGAAGCAGCGTTAGATGAGGCAAACGTTGCTCGTTTTGCGCAGTATTTGAAAAGATTTAGTAATGAAACGCAATTTATCGTTATTACGCATCGAAAGGGCACGATGGAAGAATCTGATGTATTGTATGGTGTGACGATGCAAGAGTCCGGTGTGTCCAAGCTAGTTTCCGTTCGTTTAGATGATGGCGAAGAGCTTGTTACGAGCAAATAGGAAGGATGGGAAAGAATGAGTTTTTTTAAAAAATTAAAAGAAAAGATTTCGAAGCAAACAGATACGGTAACAGAAAAGTTTAAACAAGGTTTAGAGAAAACGAGAAACTCTTTTGCAGAAAAAGTAAATGATTTAGTATATCGTTATCGTAAAGTTGACGAAGAGTTCTTCGAAGAGTTAGAGGAAATTTTAATTGGTGCGGATGTGGGTGTGTCCGTAGTAATGGAGTTAATTGACCAATTAAGAGATGAAGTGAAGCGTCGTAATATTCAAGACCCAAAAGAAGTGCAAGCTGTTATCTCTGAAAAATTAGTTGAGATTTATAAAGGTAACGGAAATTTTAATAATGAATTAAATGTACAAGAAAACGCATTGACAGTTATTTTATTTGTTGGAGTAAACGGTGTTGGAAAAACAACAACGATTGGAAAAATGGCCCATAAATTTAAAACGGACGGCAAATCTGTATTATTAGCAGCTGGCGATACATTCCGTGCTGGTGCAATTGAGCAGCTAGAAGTATGGGGAGAACGTGTTGGTGTAGATGTAATTAAACAAGGATCTGGTTCTGATCCAGCAGCAGTTATGTATGATGCAATTCAAGCTGCAAAATCGCGAAAAGTTGATGTTTTGTTATGTGATACGGCAGGTCGTTTGCAAAATAAAGTCAACTTAATGAAAGAGTTAGAGAAAGTAAAACGTGTAATCGAACGTGAAGTTCCTGGAGCTCCTCATGAAGTATTGCTTGTTATTGATGCAACAACAGGGCAAAATGGTTTAAGCCAAGCGAAGACATTCCGCGAGGCGACAAATGTAACGGGAATTGTCTTAACGAAATTGGACGGAACTGCTAAAGGTGGAATTGTATTAGCGATTCGTAATGAGATGGATGTACCGGTGAAATTTGTTGGTCTGGGAGAACAAATGGATGACTTGCAAGCATTTGACCCAGAACAATATGTATATGGATTATTTGGCGACTTTGTAGAAACAGAAGTAGAATAAAGTGAAGGTTTGATTCGTGTTAGTTTTTATCTGTAGAAATACAAATTCAAAACTAACACAAAAATCCTTTTCGTTTTAAGTGAGCGAGAGTATTCACTCAAGCGATCAGGGTTCTTTCTTACCGCGTGCAAGAGCTTAAAATATATGTAGAAAAAGAAGGAGCGGTGTTTACCGCTTCTTCTTTTTGAATATAAAGTGAAACTTTAAACAGTGGGGGTATTACTGCCCACGAATAGTAGGATAAATTAAGATGTTAAGAAAAAAACTTGACACACCTTTGCTCTCCATGTAAACTAATTCATGTAAAGGTAATTTACTTAACAAAGGGTGATTCAACATGCTCGAAAAAACGACGAGAATGAATTATTTGTATGATTTTTATCAATCGTTGTTAACGCCAAAACAAAGAAGTTATATGTCACTTTACTATCTTGATGATCTATCGCTTGGGGAAATTGCAGAAGAATTTGAAGTAAGTCGCCAAGCAGTGTATGATAATATTAAACGGACAGAAGCGATGCTTGAAGAATATGAAGAAAAGTTATTATTACTTCAAAAGTTTCAAGAACGGCAGCAACTTGTTGCAAAGTTAAAGCAGCTAATCAGCGAAGAAGAGCATGTAGATGAACAAGTAAAACAAGTTGTTGAAGCTATCGAAAATTTAGATTAGGAGGGCGGCAATATGGCATTTGAAGGATTAGCCGACCGACTTCAACAGACAATGCAAAAAATTCGCGGCAAAGGGAAAGTATCCGAAGCCGACGTAAAAGAAATGATGAGAGAAGTTCGTCTTGCGCTTTTAGAAGCAGACGTTAACTTTAAAGTAGTAAAAGATTTTGTAAAGCGTGTGTCTGAACGTGCTGTCGGCCAGGATGTAATGAGAAGTTTAACGCCTGGACAACAAGTCATCAAAGTAGTACAGGAAGAACTTACTGAGCTAATGGGCGGAGAACAGAGCAAAATCGCTGTCTCTAACCGACCGCCGACTGTTATTATGATGGTAGGCTTGCAAGGGGCAGGTAAAACGACGACGACAGGTAAGCTTGCAAATTTACTTCGTAAAAAGCATAATCGGAAACCGATGCTTGTTGCAGCTGATATTTATCGTCCAGCGGCAATTAAGCAGCTTGAAACACTCGGTAAACAGTTGGATATGCCAGTGTTCTCTTTAGGAGACAAAGTAAGTCCTGTTGAGATTGCAAAACAAGCAATTGCAAAAGCAAAAGAAGATCACCATGATTACGTTCTTATTGATACAGCAGGTCGTCTACATATCGATGAAGAGCTTATGGATGAACTAGCGCAAGTGAAAGAAGTAGCAAAGCCGGACGAGATTTTCCTTGTTGTTGATGCAATGACAGGACAAGATGCGGTTAACGTTGCACAAAGTTTTCATGAGCAGCTAGGTTTAACAGGTGTGGTATTAACGAAGTTAGATGGTGATACGCGCGGAGGTGCGGCACTATCTATTAAAGCAGTTACGAATACACCGATTAAGTTTGCCGGTATGGGTGAGAAATTAGATGCGATAGAGGCGTTCCATCCAGAACGTATGGCATCGCGTATTTTAGGTATGGGTGATGTTCTGACGTTAATTGAAAAAGCGCAAGCGACTGTTGATGAAGAAAAAGCAAGAGAACTTGAACAGAAAATGCGCACACTTTCCTTTACGTTGGATGATTTTCTAGAGCAACTAGGACAAGTGCGTCAATTAGGACCACTTGATGAGCTATTAAACATGCTTCCTGGTGCTGGGAAAATTAAAGGATTAAAAAATGTCCAAGTTGATGAAAAGCAAATTGGACACATTGAAGCGATTATTCGCTCAATGACGAAATTAGAGCGTGAACAACCGGAAATGATTAACGCTAGTCGTAAGAAACGTATTGCTAAAGGTAGTGGTACAACTGTACAAGAGATCAATCGTCTTTTGAAGCAATTTGAAGATATGAAAAAGATGATGAAAACGATGTCTGGTATGCAAAAAGGTAAGAAAAAAGGACTAGGTGGTTTGAAGTTTCCATTTATGTAAGGAAAAAAAGATGGCTCTGTTAAGAAAAAATACTTTACAAAGGGACACTCTTTTTGCTAATATTATTATCTGTGTGAAATATATTCGGAGGTGCTTTATAAATGGCAGTTAAAATTCGTTTAAAACGTATGGGATCTAAAAAATCTCCTTTCTATCGTGTAGTTGTTGCAGATTCTCGTTCTCCTCGTGACGGACGTTTCATCGAGGAAATCGGAACTTACAACCCAGTTGCTGTTCCAGCTGAAGTTAAAATCAACGAAGAATCAGCATTAAAATGGTTAGGAAATGGTGCGAAACCATCTGATACAGTTCGCAATCTTTTCTCTAAGCAAGGCATCATGGAGAAATTCCATTTAGCTAAACAAGGTAAGTAATCAAGGCAATGGCTATGTCAGGGTTAATCGAAACAATTGTTAAACCCCTTGTGGATCATCCTGAAGATGTAAAGGTTACACACGAACTGTACAACGGAGAGATGAAGTATCGATTAACCGTACATCCTGAGGATGTGGGTAAAGTCATTGGGAAACAAGGGCGAGTTGCAAAGGCAATTCGAACGATCTTATATGCAGCGGGACATCATGAAAATGAAAAGGTTACGCTGGAAATTCAATAAGTACAAAAAGGGCGAGGATCTGTTCCTCACCCTTTTTTAACATTTTGAGATAAATCGCATCTTCAGCAAAAAGAATGGAGATGCTAACGACATATAGCGAACAGGGGTGACGTGCTGTTTATGACGAAATGGTTTAATGTAGGGAAAATTGTAAATACTCACGGTGTTAGAGGTGAGGTTCGTGTTGTTTCACGTACAGATTTTCCAGAAGAGCGTTATAAAGTAGGAAACACATTATACATATGGCAAGAGAAAGATGCTGAGCCATTAGCTGTAAAGATTACTTCTCATCGTAGACATAAGTCTTTTGACTTATTGACTTTCGAAGGGTATAACAATGTCAATGAAGTAGAAGGGTTGAAAGGTTCTTTATTAAAAGTGCCAGAAGATCAGCGTGGAGAATTGGCTGAAGGAGAGTATTATTATCACGAAATTATCGGCTGTACAGTTGTTACAGAAGACGGAGAGACGATTGGTACAATTAAGGAAATTCTTTCTCCGGGTGCAAACGACGTTTGGGTCATTAAACAGCCAAAAGGCCAGGATATTTTAATTCCGTATATTGAAGAAGTTGTCTTACAAGTAAATATCAATGAACAGCTTGTGACCATTCATGTAATGGAAGGATTACTGTAATGAAAATTGATATTTTAACACTGTTTCCAGAAATGTTTACAGGTGTCTTTGGTTCTTCTATATTAAAAAAAGCACAAGAAAAAGAAGCGGTGCAGCTAAGTGTTGTTAATTTCCGTGAATATTCAACGAATAAACATAATAGTGTGGATGATTACCCATACGGCGGGGGAGCTGGAATGGTATTAACACCACAGCCTATTTTTGATGCTGTAGAAGAGTTAACGAAGGAAACGGAGCGTAAACCACGCGTTGTACTAATGTGTCCGCAAGGGGAGCGTTTTACACAAAAGAAAGCTGAAGAATTAGCTGAAGAAGAACATCTAATTTTCATTTGTGGTCATTATGAAGGGTATGATGAGCGTGTTCGTGAGCACCTTGTAACCGATGAAATTTCAATTGGTGATTATGTATTAACAGGCGGAGAATTGGCATCTATGGTTATTACAGATAGTGTTGTCCGCTTATTACCTGACGTTTTAGGAAATCAACAATCACAAATAGAAGATTCATTTAGTACAGGCTTACTAGAACATCCGCATTATACAAGACCGGCGGATTTTCGTGGAATGAAAGTACCGGATGTACTTCTGTCTGGAAATCATAAATATATTGAAGAATGGCGTCGTAAAGAATCACTGCGCCGTACCTTAATGCGTCGCCCTGATTTATTAGAGGACCGTAGTTTATCTAAAGAAGAGGAAAAATGGTTAGCAGAATTTAAAGAAGAGAAGTAAAAAATGCTATTGCAACAAACTGAGCAATATGCTATTATAACACTTGTGCTACTTATAGAGAGTAGCCGTTAACAACGGTGTTCCGCTGCAATTTATGAAATGACTTTGTATGAGCATCTGTTTGGAAGGAGAGAATTGAATATGCAACAATTAATCGCAGACATTACAAAAAATCAATTAAAAACTGATTTACCTTCATTCCGTCCTGGTGACACTTTACGTGTACACGTAAAAGTAGTAGAGGGTACTCGTGAGAGAATTCAGATTTTTGAAGGTGTTGTAATTAAACGTCGTGGTGGCGGAATTAGCGAAACATTCACAGTTCGTAAGATTTCTTACGGTGTAGGTGTTGAACGTACATTCCCAGTTCACACGCCAAGAATCGCGAAAATTGAAGTACTTCGCCGTGGTAAAGTACGTCGTGCTAAGTTATACTACTTACGCAACCTTCGCGGTAAAAAAGCACGTATTAAAGAAATTCGATAAGACATGTATGGGAGCTTGTATTTGCAAGCTCCCTTTTTCCAATCTAGCTGTGTTTTTACTTACATTCAAACAGCTTACATAACCGTGGAGGGGAATTGCATGACGAAACAAAAAAGTACGCTTTGGGAATGGACAAAAGCTATTCTGATTGCTGTTGTCTTAGCTTGGATTATTAGACAGTTTTTCTTTGCGCCGATTCTTGTAGATGGTGTATCTATGTCACCGACTCTTCATGATCGTGATCGTATGATTGTTAATAAAATAGGTTATCACATTGGAGAACCAAAACGCTTTGATATCATAGTGTTTCAAGCGACAGAAGATAAAGATTACATTAAACGTATCATTGGTTTGCCTGGTGATCAGATAGAATATCGAAACGACACACTCTATATTAACGGAAAGCCGTATGAGGAGCCGTATTTAGATAAGCAGAAAAAGCAGCTTGCTGATGGTCCATTAACGTATGATTTTAAGCTTGAAGAAATTACAGGGAAGACAACAGTTCCAAAGGGAGAATTATTTGTATTAGGAGATAATCGCCGTTTTAGTAAGGATAGTCGTACAATTGGAACAATTTCAATAGACCAAGTAATTGGAAAAGCTAATATATTGTATTGGCCATTCGAAGATGCACGTATTGTAAAATGAATGTAGAAAAGAAGGTGGAAGTATGGTAATTCAATGGTTTCCTGGTCATATGGCTAAAGCAAGGCGCCAAGTAACAGAGAAATTAAAATTAATCGATGTGGTAATTGAACTTGTTGATGCAAGGTTGCCATTATCATCACGAAATCCAATGATTGATGAAATTATTACACACAAGCCAAGACTTGTTGTTTTAAATAAAGCTGATATGGCAGATGATCGTGTAACAAAAGAATGGATTGCTTATTTTGGAGAACAAGGTCATAAAGCAATCTCTATCAACGCGCAAGCTGGACAAGGTATGAAAGAAATTACAGCAGCTTGTAAAGAACTTGTTAAAGAAAAATTTGATAAAATGATTGCAAAAGGTATTAAACCAAGAGCAATTCGTGCTTTAATTGTTGGGATTCCGAACGTTGGAAAATCGACATTAATTAATAAATTAGCGAAGAAAAATATTGCAAAAACGGGCGATCGTCCAGGTGTAACAACGGCGCAGCAATGGATTAAAGTAGGGAAAGAAATGGAACTACTTGATACTCCTGGTATTTTATGGCCAAAATTTGAGGATGAAATGGTTGGACTTCGTCTTGCGACGACTGGAGCAATTAAAGATTCTATTTTAAATTTGCAAGATGTGGCTGTGTATGCCCTTCGCTTTATGGAGAAACAGTATCCAGAACGTTTGAAAGATCGTTATAAATTAAATGAAATTCCAGAAGATATTGTAGAACTATTTGATGCGATTGGAAAAAACAGAGGCTGTTTAATGGGTGGAGGACTTGTTGATTATGATAAAACATCAGAACTTGTTCTTCGTGAGCTTCGCGGTGGTAAACTTGGGAAAATGACATTTGAAACGCCAGAAGAAATCGTAGAAGAAGCATAGAGTGATACTTCTATTTCGTTCATTGCATTCGATGAATTTTACTGGTAGTTATTTTAGCCTAGCGTCTTACATTTTTTCGGATGAAAAGAAAAGGCTTGCTATTGTAAAATGGGAGAGAAAAGGCACGCTATTGCGCGCCTTTTCTTACTTGTAGGAGGAACTACGTATGTCTAAAAAACAAACAATTCAAGCAATTGACGTTTTATTGCAAGGAATTGAACGAGAAGACGATGAGCGTTTTCGGATATTATTAGCAGACGAGCGAAAAGGTGTACAAAGACTGATTTCAAAATGGAAAAAACAGAAAGATGATAAAGAAAAAGAAAGACAAAAATTCACTGAGATGTCCAAGTATGAGAATGTACTTCGTCAAAAGGGGACTGTATCCATTGCTGGCATTGATGAAGTCGGAAGAGGACCATTAGCAGGACCTGTTGTTGCGGCGGCTGTTGTGCTTCCGGAAGATTTCTATATGCCTGGTTTGAATGACTCGAAAAAACTAAGTGAGGCAAAGCGTGAGCTGTTTTATGATGGAATTAAAGAACAGGCGTTAGCAATTGGGGTTGGAATTATTCCATCTCACGTTATTGATCAAATAAATATTTATCAAGCAACGAAACAAGCGATGTTAGAGGCTGTAAGTAATTTATCATGCGAACCAGAGCATTTGCTAATTGATGCAATGGAACTTAATGTTTCTATCCCGCAGACGTCTATAATTAAGGGGGATGCGAAAAGTATTTCGATTTCAGCTGCGTCTATTATTGCGAAAGTTACGAGAGATCGCATGATGAAGGAACTTGGAAAACGATATCCGCAGTATGGATTTGATCAACATATGGGGTATGGAACGAAACAACATTTACAAGCGATTGAAACGTATGGCGTGTTAGAGGAACACCGAAAAACGTTTGCCCCCATTAAAGATATGATTGAAAAATAAGTTGTGAATTCACAGCTTATTTTTTATTTTCGTATATTAACATTATTATTTTCCAAAAAGAATAAAGCGATTTCAGTTTTCTGACACTTTATTGTAGACAGCGTGCCAATCATTTTATACAATGACAATGTAGTATTTTAAAAACATTAAAAAAACTTTTCGAGTAAAACAGGAAAATAGGGGAGGATGGGACCATGAATATCCACGAGTATCAGGGTAAAGAAGTCCTTAGAAACTATGGGGTAAACGTTCCGAACGGGAAGGTTGCCTTTACAGTAGAAGAAGCTGTAGAAGCAGCGAAAGAATTAGGAACAAGTGTATGTGTAGTAAAAGCGCAAATTCATGCTGGCGGACGCGGCAAAGCCGGCGGTGTAAAAGTAGCGAAAAATTTAGAAGAAGTTCGTACATATGCAGAAGAAATTCTAGGGAAAACACTTGTAACTCATCAAACAGGTCCTGAAGGTAAAGAAGTAAAGCGCTTACTTATCGAAGAAGGATGCGACATCAAAAAAGAATATTATATTGGTCTTGTGTTAGATCGCGCGACTTCTCAAGTTGTGTTAATGGCGTCTGAAGAAGGCGGCACAGAAATTGAGGAAGTAGCAGAGAGAACACCAGAAAAGATCTTTAAAGAATATATTGATCCTGCAGTAGGTCTACAAGGCTTCCAGGCGCGTCGTATTGCGTTTAATATCAATATTCCAAGCAAACTTGTTGGCCAAGCTGTAAAGTTTATGATGGGCTTATACCGTGCGTTTGTTGAAAAAGATTGTTCTATCGCAGAAATTAACCCGCTTGTTACAACAGGTGACGGAAAAGTTATGGCGTTAGATGCAAAATTAAACTTCGATTCTAACGCTTTATATCGTCATAAAGACATTTTAGAGCTTCGTGATCTTGATGAAGAAGATCCGAAAGAAGTTGAAGCTTCTAAATATGACCTGAACTATATTTCATTAGATGGAAACATTGGTTGTATGGTAAATGGTGCAGGACTTGCAATGGCAACGATGGATATTATTAAACATTATAGCGGTGACCCAGCTAACTTCTTAGATGTTGGTGGCGGTGCGACAGCAGAAAAAGTTACAGAAGCTTTCAAAATTATTCTTTCTGATAAAAATGTAAAAGGTATTTTCGTTAACATTTTTGGCGGTATTATGAAATGTGATGTAATTGCAGAGGGTGTTATCGAAGCGACAAAACAAGTAGGTCTTGAATTACCGCTAGTTGTTCGATTAGAAGGTACAAATGTAGAACTAGGAAAGAAAATTTTAAATGAATCTGGTTTAAATATTGTTGCAGCAGAATCTATGGCAGACGGTGCACAAAAAATTGTTTCACTAGTAGGCTAATAGAAAGCGGGGGAGAAGAAATGAGCGTATTAGTTAATAAAGATACAAAAGTTATTGTACAAGGTATTACAGGTTCTCAAGGTTTATTCCATACAAAACAAATGATTGAATACGGTACGAAAATTGTCGGTGGTGTAACGCCTGGTAAAGGTGGCACTGAAATCGAAGGTGTACCAGTATTTAATACAGTAGAAGACGCTGTAAAAGCGACAGGTGCAAACGCTTCTGTTGTATACGTTCCACCTGCTTTTGCTGCAGATGCAATTATGGAAGCTGTTGATGCAGAACTTGATTTAGTAGTATGTATTACAGAAGGTATTCCTGTATTAGATATGGTAAATGTTAAAAAATATATGGATGGCAAAAAGACACGTCTTCTTGGACCAAACTGTCCAGGTGTTATTACGCCAGATGAGTGTAAGATTGGTATTATGCCAGGATACATTCATAAAAAAGGTCATGTAGGTATCGTATCTCGTTCAGGTACGTTAACTTATGAAGCTGTACATCAATTAACACAAGAAGGAATCGGTCAATCAACTGCAGTTGGTATCGGCGGTGACCCTGTTAATGGTACAAACTTCATCGATGCTTTGAAAGCATTCAATGAAGATGACGAGACACATGCTGTTATTATGATTGGTGAAATCGGTGGAACGGCAGAAGAAGAAGCTGCTGAATGGGTAAAAGCGAATATGACAAAACCTGTTGTCGGCTTTATTGGTGGTCAAACAGCACCTCCAGGGAAGCGTATGGGCCATGCTGGTGCGATTATTTCTGGTGGCAAAGGTACAGCTGCTGAAAAGATTAAAACAATGGAAGCATGCGGTATTAAAGTTGCTGAAACACCAGCTGTTATGGGTGAAACTTTAATTTCTGTTTTAAAAGAAAAAGGCTTATTTGAAACTTGTAAAAATTATTAATTATTTTAAAAGACACCTTCTGTAAAAGAGGGTGTCTTTTATCCCTTTTGTAGTTAACATAATTAAAATTATGGGTAAGGAGAATGAGAATGAAACGTGAAAGATTGTTACATCTGCACTACTTCTTGGCAGATCAGTGGAAAGTACTGAAGCGTTTATTAGTTATTGATCCTCAGTTATCGAATATTTATTCTTTTCAAGCTCCTCAAATTGAAAAATACCTTGGGTTATCTATACAAAAAGCCTCTGCACTTGTTTCTTATCTTCAAAAAACATCGCCTTCTATTTACATCCAACAATTACAAGAAGAACACGTTTTCTACATGACAATATGGGATGATGACTATCCAAGTTTATTACGAGAAATCCCTGATCCACCATATGTTTTATATGGAAAGGGGAAGAAAGAATTATTACAATGGTCAAAAAAAATAGCAGTTGTTGGAACGAGAAATCCTTCTTTATACGGTAAAGGAAGCATACAATCTATTTTACAACCGCTTATAAACGATGATTGGCTCATTGTGAGTGGTTTTGCAAATGGTATTGATACAATCGCTCATGAAATTGCAGTAGAACACCCTTTTATGACGATTGCAGTGTTAGGGCATGGCCTAAAATATATGTATCCAAAAAAGAATCAAAGTTTTTATGAAAAATGGAAAGACCAAATATTGCTCGTAACAGAGTATCCCCCGCATTACGCGCCGCAAAAATGGTACTTTCCGAGGCGAAACCGTATTATAAGTGGACTTTGTCAAGGGGTTCTCGTAGTAGAAGCGAAAGCGCGGAGTGGTTCTCTTATAACAGCAGATTGCGCCTTAGAACAAAATAGAGAAGTATTTGCGATGCCGGGACCTAATTATATTGAGAGTGCGTTTGGAACGAATCAGCTCATCCAACAAGGAGCAAAATTAGTTCAATGTGCCGAAGATGTGATAGAAGAACTTTCAAATTATAAAATGAATCCATAAAGCGCTCCTGCCTTCTACCTTGTGTTATAAACTGCGCATGTGGCATAAAAGCCTAGCCGCTACTATGCACGGCCAGACGCTCTTGTACCAGCTTAAAAAGAAAGAGGATTTTCATTCGTTATCTCAATTAAAATTTCTAAAGTAATCTAAATATCCTTGCCATGTAAAATAAAACAAAACGCGCACCCGCTTACTACCTTGTGATTTAAACCGCGCCCGTGGCAGAAAAGGGCCCTGACCGCTACTATGCGCGGCCAGCCGCTCTCGCCCACCTAAAAAGAGTGGGTTTTAAATTGGTCTTAAATTGCTTTTAAATTTAGATTTATACAGTATATTTCATGTTTTTTATTAAACAATTATTGACAAATAGTAGATAGTCACTGTATGTTATATTCATTGTTGATTGACAAAAATGAGGGAAATCAATAATATTAGTCAGTAATCCTTCCAAAAAGGTTTTAGAAACTTTCGGAAGATGAATAAAGATGAAGACTTGAATCCACCTCTTAAGGAGGCACTAGCATGTCAGATTACCTTGTAATCGTGGAGTCGCCTTCTAAGGCGAAAACTATTGAAAAATATTTAGGGAAAAAATACAAAGTAGTCGCGTCTATGGGCCATGTTCGCGATTTACCTAAAAGCCAAACGGGGATAGATGTGAAGAATAACTTCACCCCGAAATACATTACCATTCGTGGTAAAGGGCCTGTTTTAAAAGAGTTGAAGACAGCGGCGAAAAAAGCGAAAAAAGTTTATCTCGCAGCCGATCCGGATCGCGAAGGAGAAGCGATTGCTTGGCACTTAGCTAATACGTTGAACGTAGATATAGAATCAGATTGCCGTGTTGTGTTCAATGAAATTACAAAAGATGCTATTAAAGAATCTTTTAAATATCCTCGTGCGATTAATATGGATTTAGTGGATGCACAGCAAGCAAGACGTGTGCTTGATAGACTTGTTGGTTATAATATTAGTCCTTTATTATGGAAGAAAGTAAAAAAAGGGTTAAGTGCAGGTCGTGTGCAGTCTGTTGCAGTTCGGTTAATTTTAGAACGCGAAAAAGAAATTCAAGCGTTCATACCAGAAGAATTCTGGACAATTAAAACTGAATTTGTAAAAGGGAAAGAGATGTTTGAAGCATCCTTTTATGGGATAAACGGGGGAAAAGTAGAATTAACAAATGAACAAGAAGTAAATGAAATCATTGAAAAAATGCAGGAAAATGCTTTTTCAGTTGAAAATGTAACGAAAAAAGAACGGAGACGTAATTCAGCATTACCATTTACGACATCTTCTCTGCAACAAGAAGCTGCGAGAAAATTAAATATGCGAGCAAAGAAAACAATGATGCTTGCGCAGCAGCTTTATGAGGGTATTGATATCGGAAAGCAAGGAACAGTTGGTTTAATTACATATATGAGAACGGATTCAACGAGAATTTCAGAAACAGCACAACAAGAAGCGCGTTCTTATATTGAAGAAGCATTCGGTGCAGACTACATCGGAGCACAAAAAAAGAAAGAAACGAAAAAAGCAAACGCACAAGATGCACATGAAGCGATTCGTCCATCATCTATTTTGCGTAAGCCAGACGAACTAAAAAGTTACTTGAGTCGTGACCAATATCGTTTATATAAACTGATTTGGGAGCGATTTGTTGCAAGTCAAATGGCAGCAGCTATAATGGATACCGTTACAGCAACACTTGTAAATAATTCTGTTCAATTTCGTGCGCATGGATCTGTTGTCAAATTTCCGGGCTTTATGAAGGTGTATGTAGAATCAAAAGATGACGGTACAGAAGAGAAGGATAAAATGTTACCGGCCTTAGAAATAGGAGAGACGGTCTTCTCTAAGGATGTCGAACCGAAACAACACTTTACGCAGCCGCCACCACGTTATACAGAGGCACGTTTAGTAAAAACGTTAGAAGAACTCGGAATTGGTAGACCATCTACATATGTACCGACGCTAGAAACAATTCAAAAACGTGGGTATGTAGGGTTAGACAATAAGCGATTTGTTCCGACTGAACTTGGTGAAATTGTAACCGAACTTATTTTAGAGTTTTTCCCTGAAATTATTAATATCGAGTTTACAGCTAATATGGAGCGAAATCTTGATGAAGTGGAAGAAGGGAAAGCAAATTGGGTGCAAATTATTGATGATTTCTACAAAGAGTTTGAACCGCGTTTAGAAAAAGCGGAGAAAGAAATGCGCGAAGTAGAAATTAAAGATGAACCGGCTGGAGAAGACTGTGAACTGTGCGGTAATCCAATGGTCTTCAAAATGGGGAAATTCGGAAAGTTCATGGCATGTTCTAATTTCCCAGATTGCCGAAATACAAAACCGATTGTAAAAGAAATTGGTGTTACATGTCCGAAATGTGATGAAGGTCAAATTATTGAACGACGAAGCAACAAAAAGAAACGTCTTTTTTACGGCTGTGGGACATATCCAGAGTGTGACTTTGTTTCTTGGGATAAACCAATTGGTCGAAAATGTCCAAAGTGTGAAGGGATGCTCGTTGAGAAGAAGTTGAAAAAAGGTGTTCAAGTACAGTGTATTTCTTGTGATTATGAAGAAGAACAACAAATGTGAGCCTAACAGCTCACATTTTTTTCGGGAAATGCAAAAAGAAAGGTGATATACATGACAACACAAGTAGTAAACGTAATTGGTGCAGGACTCGCAGGAAGTGAAGCAGCTTATCAAATCGCAAAACGCGGT
Organism: Bacillus multifaciens; assembly: GCF_030756675.1. Lineage (GTDB taxonomy): Bacteria > Bacillota > Bacilli > Bacillales > Bacillaceae_G > Bacillus_A > Bacillus_A multifaciens. Next base: position 80,105 of record NZ_JAVBXD010000005.1, on the reverse strand, counting down.
GTTCAAGTAAGGTTATATGAAATGCGTCCAGTAAAACAAACACCAGCTCATCATACAGATAAATTTGCTGAGCTTGTATGCAGTAACTCGCTTCGTGCAAATACATTAACAAATGCGGTTGGTGTAATTAAAGAAGAAATGCGTCGTATGGATTCTGTTATTATTCGCGCAGCAGACGAATGTTCAGTACCAGCAGGCGGTGCGCTTGCTGTAGATCGCCATGAATTTGCGGCTAAAGTAACGGAATATGTGAAAAATCACCCGAACGTAACGGTAATCAATGAAGAAATTACAGAAATCCCAGAAGGGCCTACTGTAATTGCAACAGGTCCTTTAACTTCATCAAATCTAGCGGCGCAACTAAAAGAGCTAACAGGTGAGGATTATTTTTACTTCTATGATGCAGCAGCGCCAATTGTAGAAAAAGATAGCATTGATATGGAGAAGGTGTATTTAAAATCCCGTTATGATAAAGGGGAGGCAGCATATTTAAACTGTCCGATGACAGAGGAAGAATTCAACCGCTTTTATGATGCGTTAATTGCTGCAGAAACAGTGCCATTAAAAGAGTTTGAGAAGGAAGTTTTCTTTGAAGGGTGTATGCCGGTAGAAGTCATGGCAAGTCGTGGTCGACAAACGTTAGTGTTTGGACCGATGAAGCCAGTCGGATTAGAAGATCCGAAAACAGGGAAAACACCGTATGCCGTTGTGCAATTACGTCAAGATGATGCAGCAGGAACGTTGTACAATATTGTTGGATTCCAAACACACTTAAAGTGGGGGCCGCAAAAAGAAGTGTTACAATTGATTCCAGGATTAGAAAATGCAGAAATCGTACGTTACGGTGTGATGCATCGTAATACGTTTATTAATTCACCGAAATTACTTCGTCCAACGTACCAATATAAAAATCGCGACGATTTATTCTTTGCAGGACAAATGACTGGGGTAGAGGGATATGTAGAATCAGCTGCTTCGGGCTTATTAGCAGGTGTAAATGCAGCGCGGCTTGCGAAAGGTGAAGAACTAGTTGTTTTACCAGCAGTAACAGCAATGGGGAGTATGGCGAATTACATTACAACGACGAATGCGAAGAACTTCCAGCCGATGAACGCGAATTTCGGGCTATTTGCACCGTTAGAAAAGAAAATTAAAAAGAAGCAAGAACGTAATGAAGCATATGCAAATCGCGCTTTAGAAACAATTCAAAATTTTGTAAATATTTAGTCAAATTTCTTGCAAAGGCTACTAAATTGTGATACGATTTAGTAGCCTTTATTGAGGTGAAGATTATGAATGAAGATGTGAATAAAATGTTACAATTATTCGTCGGATATTTACAAATTGAAAGAAATTATTCAAAATATACAATTGCAAGTTATCAAAACGATATAGAACATTTTATACAATTTATGAAGCGAGAAGGTATTTTGACTTTTGAGGATGTTACGTATACTGATGTTCGTTTATATTTAACGACTTTGCATAATGAAAAGTTAGCAAGGAAGTCTGTAGCGCGAAAAATCTCGAGTTTGCGAAGTCTGTATCGCTTCTTGATGCGTGAAGGATATCGGGAAGATAATCCATTTGCACTTGCCGCGCTCCCAAAAAAAGAAGGGTCAATTCCAAAATTTTTGTACAATGAAGAGTTAGAAAAGTTGTTTGAAGTTTCGGATACTTCTAAACCACTAGGGCAACGAGATCAAGCTTTATTGGAACTTATGTATGCGACGGGTATTCGTGTAAGTGAATTCGTGAAGCTTCAGCTTACGGATATTGACTTTTCAACAGGTACGATTTTGGTGATGGGAAAAGGAAAGAAACAACGCTATGTTCCCTTTGGTAGTTATGCACAAGATGCTTTACTAACCTACATAGAAAATGGGAGAAAACAACTGGAGAAAAAATCGCAAGAACACTCTCAAATGGTGTTTTTAAATGCGAAAGGCACACCGCTAACTGATCGAGGGGTTCGATATATTTTAAATGAACTAATAAAAAAAACATCCCTTACAATGCGTATAAGTCCGCATATGTTAAGACATACATTTGCAACCCATATGTTAAATGAAGGGGCGGATTTAAGGGCTATACAAGAATTATTAGGACATGAAAATTTATCGGCGACACAAATTTATACGCACGTCTCAAAAGAAAGATTACGCTCGGTTTACATGATGCACCATCCTCGCGCATAAATTGCTTTTAAAAGTTATAAAGTGAAACTACTATTAGTGGAGGAGATTCTTTTTCTTTCTCAATAATAGTTAGTTGTACCGATCGAGCTCTTGCGGGTAGTTAACTCCAAAGTACCTTTTTGATTTGTCAGAATTTTGAGGTTGGAGTCTAAGTGCCTGTTAGCAGCAGGATAAATACAAATAAAGGAGTTTTTTTCTATGGGAAACTTCCATGCTACAACGATATTTGCGATTCACCATAATGGAGAATGTGCAATGGCTGGTGACGGGCAAGTTACGCTTGGGAATGCTGTTGTTATGAAGCATACAGCTCGTAAAGTTCGAAAATTATTTCATGGCAAAGTATTAGCTGGTTTTGCAGGTTCTGTGGCTGATGCTTTTACACTATTTGAGATGTTTGAAGGAAAGCTTGAGGAATACAATGGTAATTTACAGCGAGCTGCGGTAGAAATGGCAAAGCAGTGGCGGGGAGATAAGATGCTTCGCCAACTAGAGGCAATGTTAATTGTTATGGATAAAAATACGCTTTTGCTTGTTTCAGGAACGGGTGAAGTGATTGAACCTGATGATGGCATTTTAGCGATTGGTTCTGGCGGGCATTATGCACTTGCAGCAGGACGCGCTTTAAAATTACATGCAGGTTCCCATTTCACGGCAAAAGAAATTGCGAAGGCAAGTTTAGAAATCGCTAGTAATATTTGTGTATATACAAATGAAAATATTATTGTGGAAGAACTGTAGAACTGTAAGGGAGGCATTTTAAATGCATTTACATTTTACTCCGCGACAAATTGTAGAAAAATTAGATCAATATATTATTGGTCAAAAAGATGCGAAAAAAGCAGTTGCAGTGGCACTTAGAAATCGTTATCGCCGCAGTAAATTGGCGGAAGGACTTCGCGATGAAATTGCACCAAAAAACATTTTAATGATTGGACCGACAGGGGTCGGAAAAACAGAAGTGGCTCGTCGTATTGCAAAGCTTGTTGGTGCTCCTTTTATTAAAGTAGAGGCAACAAAATTCACAGAAGTAGGCTATGTTGGTCGTGATGTTGAATCTATGGTTCGTGATCTTGTAGAGACTTCCGTTCGAATTGTAAAAGAAGAAAAAATGATTCATGTTAAAGACAAAGCGGAAGAGCAAGCTAATCAACGAATTGTTGAAATTTTAGTACCGCATAAACAAAAAGAATCAGGATTTAAAAATCCGTTAGAAATGTTGTTTGGCGGATATCAAAATCAAAACACCGCTCCAACATCGGAAAAGCAGGATGAGGGAGAAGTGGAGCAAAAACGAAAAGAAGTAGAAAAACAGCTTGCTGCTGGTTTACTCGAAGATGAATTGATTACAATTGAAGTGACAGAGCAGCAATCATCTATGTTCGATATGCTCCAAGGTACAGGAATGGAACAGATGGGCATGAATTTTCAAGATGCACTTGGAAGTTTTATGCCGAAAAAAACGAAAAAACGTAAACTTTCTGTAAAAGAAGCAAGAAAAGTCTTGACAAATGAAGAGGCACAGCGCTTAATTGATATGGATGAAGTTACACAAGAAGCCGTTTATCGTGCTGAACAGCTTGGGATTATTTTTATTGATGAGATTGACAAAATTGCTGGTAAGCAATCGAATAGTGTTGATGTATCACGTGAAGGCGTGCAGCGAGACATCTTACCAATTGTGGAAGGATCGACTGTTGTGACAAAATATGGACCGATAAGAACGGATTATGTTTTATTCATTGCAGCGGGCGCTTTTCATATGTCAAAGCCGTCAGATTTAATTCCGGAACTGCAAGGAAGATTCCCGATTCGCGTAGAGTTGACAAAATTGTCAGCTGACGATTTTGTGAAAATTCTTGTAGAACCAGATAATGCTTTAGTAAAACAATATATAGCATTATTGGAAACTGAAGGTATAGAAATTGAATTTTCTGACGAAGCTATTCGTAAGATTGCCGAGATTGCCTATCAAGTCAATCAAGACACAGATAATATTGGAGCAAGAAGGCTCCATACCATTATGGAAAAACTTCTTGAAGATTTATCGTTTGAAGCATCTGAAATTACGTTAGAAAAGGTAACGATAACACCTCAGTATGTAGAGGAAAAATTAGCGACGATTGCTAAAAATAAAGATGTGAGCCAGTTTATTTTGTAATAGTATCATCAGGTGACTCGCCCTAGTTTCCAAGTGATTAAAACTATGTGAATAATGTGTAGGAGGAAATTTAGAAATGGAATTATTAGCAAAAACAAGAAAATTAAATGCGTTATTACAGAGCGCAGCAGGAAAACCAGTAAACTTTAGAGAAATGGCTGACACGATGTGTGAAGTAATTGAAGCGAACGTGTTTATTGTAAGTCGTCGCGGAAAATTATTAGGATATGCAATTCACCAACAAATCGAAAACGAGCGCATGAAACAAATGCTTGCTGAGCGTCAGTTCCCAGAAGAATATACAAAGAACTTATTCAATGTAACTGAAACATCTCCAAACTTAGAAGTAAACAGTGAGTATACAGCGTTCCCTGTAGAAAACAGAGAATTATTTGGTCAAGGTTTAACAACTATCGTACCAATCGTTGGTGGTGGTGAGCGTCTAGGTACATTAGTATTAGCGCGTCTTGGTCAAGAGTTTTTAGATGATGATTTAATTCTTGCTGAATATAGTTCTACTGTAGTAGGTATGGAAATTCTACGTGAAAAAGCGGAAGAAATTGAAGAAGAAGCTCGTAGTAAAGCGGTTGTACAAATGGCAATTAGCTCATTATCATACAGTGAACTAGAAGCGATTGAACATATTTTCGAAGAGTTAAATGGAACAGAAGGTTTACTTGTTGCAAGTAAAATTGCTGATCGTGTAGGTATTACACGTTCTGTAATTGTAAACGCACTTCGTAAGTTAGAAAGTGCTGGTGTAATTGAATCTCGTTCTTTAGGTATGAAAGGAACATACATTAAAGTATTAAATGACAAGTTTTTACATGAGCTTGCGAAACTAAAAACAAACTAATTTCAATAGACTAAGAGCTCTTCTGTGTAGTGCAGAAGAGCTTTTTTATTAGTAGGAGTAGCATATATAAATACAAGTTGAAAAACGGATATAAAACCCTTTTTTAGGGGTGGGAGAGAGGAACTGGCCGTGCATAGAAGTGGTCAGGGCTTTTTTTCTGCCACGTGCGCAGTGAAAACCAGAGAGAGTAAGTGAGTGCAGGTTCTTTTTTTCATAGCAGTAATCTCTATGTTGAAAAATCAAAAGGGATTCATACATAAATCCCAATTTAAAAATCGACATAAAACTATTCTTTTTCAGTGGAATACTAGCGTAAAAAGAATGAAAAATGGGAATGTTATAAAGAGCGAGTAATGATTTCATAGCAAAAAAGAGCAATGGAAAAGAAAGTTTGATAATGTATGTATTTTCGACTTGATTGTGATATTTTGTTGTGATATAGTTGTCAGTGGTGTCAGTACAAAGTACACACGTTCATTGATTTAAGTGTTGGTGCTACGCTTGTAGTTTCGCTTAAAGATGAAGTGAACGGAGGATATCAAAAACCATTTAGGAGGAACTAAATTATGTCAGTAATTTCTATGAAGCAATTGCTTGAAGCTGGTGTTCACTTCGGACATCAAACTCGTCGTTGGAACCCAAAAATGAAACGTTACATTTTCACAGAGCGTAACGGTATCTATATCATCGACTTACAAAAAACTGTGAAAAAAGTTGAAGAAGCATTCAACGTAATGAGAGACATCGCTGCTAACGGCGGTAACGTATTATTCGTAGGTACAAAAAAACAAGCACAAGATGCTATTAAAGAAGAAGCAACTCGCGCTGGTATGTACTTCGTTAACCAACGTTGGTTAGGTGGTACGTTAACAAACTTCCAAACAATTCAAAAACGTATTAAACGCCTTAAAGACATCGAAAGAATGCAAGAAGATGGCACTTTCGAAGTACTTCCTAAGAAAGAAGTTGTACAACTTAAGAAAGAATTAGAGCGTCTTGAAAAATTCTTAGGCGGCATTAAAGATATGAAAGGTCTTCCGGATGCATTATTCGTAGTAGACCCTCGTAAAGAGCGTATCGCTGTTGCTGAAGCACGCAAATTAAACATTCCAATCATCGGTATCGTTGATACAAACTGTGATCCAGATGAAATCGATCATGTAATCCCAGCAAACGATGATGCAATTCGTGCTGTAAAACTTCTTACATCTAAAATGGCAGACGCGATCCTTGAAGCAAAACAAGGTGAAGAAACTGTTACTGCGTAACAAATTTAGAAAGGTGATAAGGGGGTAGGCCTTTTATCACCTTTTTTAAGGTATATACATATTTTAGGAGGATGAAAAGCATGGCAATTACTGCACAAATGGTAAAAGAACTTCGCGAAAAAACTGGCGCAGGTATGATGGATTGCAAAAAAGCGCTAACAGAAACTAACGGTGACATGGAGAAAGCAATTGACTTCCTACGTGAGAAAGGTATTGCGAAAGCTGCGAAAAAAGCAGATCGCATTGCTGCTGAAGGTTTAACTTACATTGAAGCAAACGGTAACGACGCTTTAATCTTAGAATTAAACTCTGAAACTGATTTCGTTGCGAAAAACGAAGGTTTCCAAGCATTAATTAAAGAATTAGCTGCTCACTTATTAGCTAATAAACCTGCTAACATTGAAGAAGCTATGGCTCAAACAATTTCAAGCGGCAAAACAGTAGAAGAGCACATCAACGAAGCAATCGCTAAAATTGGTGAAAAACTTACACTTCGTCGTTTCGAAATCGTATCAAAAACTGATGCAGATGCATTCGGTGCTTACCTACACATGGGTGGACGCATTGGTGTATTAACAGTTCTTGAAGGTTCTACAGATGAAGCAGCTGCTAAAGATGTAGCAATGCACATTGCAGCAGTTAATCCTAAATACATCGACCGCGATGCTGTAACAGCTGAAGAAGTTGAGCATGAGCGTCAAGTATTAACACAACAAGCTTTAAACGAAGGAAAGCCAGAAAAAATCGTTGCGAAAATGGTTGAAGGTCGTCTTGGCAAATTCTTCGAAGAGATTTGCTTACTTGACCAAGCATTCGTTAAAAACCCTGATATGAAAGTTCGTCAGTTCGTTGAGTCTAAAGGCGGAACATTAAAAGGATTCGTTCGCTACGCTGTTGGTGAAGGTATCGAAAAACGCGAAGACAACTTCGCTGAAGAAGTAATGAACCAAGTAAAAGGTAACAACTAATAAAGATTGGGGGACACATTGTGTTCCCTTTTTTAAAATAAAGATGCAGTACTGGAGGTTCATTATGAGTAAGCCAAAATATGATCGTGTTGTATTAAAGCTAAGCGGTGAAGCTTTAGCTGGAGATAAAGGGTTTGGAATTAACCCATCTGTTATTAAATCTGTTGCACAGCAAGTAAAAGAAATTGCTGAGCTTGATGTAGAAGTTGCAGTCGTTGTTGGTGGCGGTAACATTTGGCGTGGGAAAATCGGAAGCGAGATGGGAATGGATCGTGCAACAGCAGACTACATGGGCATGTTAGCAACAGTAATGAATTCCTTAGCTCTTCAAGATAGCTTAGAAAATTTAGGAGTTCAAACACGTGTGCAAACTTCAATTGAAATGCGCCAAGTAGCAGAACCTTACATTCGTCGTAAAGCAAATCGTCACTTAGAGAAAAAACGTGTTGTAATTTTTGCAGCAGGTACAGGTAACCCTTACTTCTCTACTGATACAACAGCGGCATTACGTGCAGCTGAGATTGAGGCAGATGTTATTTTAATGGCAAAAAATAATGTAGATGGCGTATATAGTGCAGATCCAACTGTTGATGAAACAGCAACAAAATATGAGTCACTTACATATTTAGATGTCTTAAAAGAAGGTTTAGGTGTAATGGATTCTACAGCTTCTTCTTTATGTATGGACAATGACATTCCACTAATTGTATTCTCAATTATGGAAGAAGGAAATATTAAGCGTGCCGTTCTCGGCGAAAATATCGGAACAATTGTAAGGGGGAAATAAAATGGCACAACAAGTAATGAAAAATGCAAAAGAAAAAATGGAAAAAGCAGTTGCAGCATATTCTCGTGAACTTTCAACAGTTCGTGCAGGTCGTGCGAGTGCTTCTGTATTAGATAAAGTACAAGTAGATTACTACGGTGCACCAACGCCAGTTGTACAATTAGCAAATATCACAGTTCCAGAAGCGCGTTTACTAGTTATTCAACCGTATGATAAGACATCTATCGGTGATATTGAGAAGGCGATTTTAAAAGCTGATTTAGGGTTAAATCCTTCTAATGATGGTACTGTTATTCGTATCGCATTCCCTGCGTTAACAGAAGAACGTCGTCGTGAACTTGTGAAAGTTGTGAAGAAATATTCTGAAGATGCAAAAGTAGCTGTTCGTAACGTACGCCGCGATGCAAATGATGATTTAAAAAAACTTGAGAAGAACGGCGACATTACAGAAGATGACTTAAGAGGATATACAGAAGATATCCAAAAAGAAACAGATAAGTATATCGTAAAAGTTGACGAAGTTACAAAAAACAAAGAAAAAGAAATTATGGAAGTGTAATCGCGAAACTTTCGCAAATATGACCCTCTTCTTAAGGGGGTCTTTTTACACTTTTAGGCATATGCCTGCTCGTTGGAGGGTTTGAATGATGTTTAGAAAACTTCCTTTTTTAAAAGGCAATAAGATTGCGTCGTTTGATCATCTCGTAGAAGAAGCAAAAAAAGGAGAAATTCCAGCACATATTGCAATCATTATGGACGGCAATGGAAGATGGGCGAAAAGAAGAGCGATGCCTCGTATTGCAGGTCATCATGAAGGGATGCAAGTCGTAAAGAAAATTACGAAGTTTGCCAGTAAGCTCGGTGTCAAAGTGTTAACTCTTTATGCCTTCTCTACAGAGAACTGGAAAAGACCAAAATTAGAAGTGGATTATTTAATGAAACTTCCTGAAGAGTTTCTAGGTACATTTTTACCAGAACTTGTTGAAGAAAATGTACAAGTACGTGTGATTGGACAAAAGGATCGCCTTCCAACTCATACGCGAAGAGCGATGGAAAAAGCAGTTGAAGATACAAAAGATAACACGGGGTTAATTTTAAATTTTGCGTTAAATTATGGAAGTCGTGATGAAATTGTGTCTGCTGTACAAAATATGGTGAAGGATAGTGAGGAAGGAAAACTTCGTTCTGAAGACATAACAGAAGAAACGATTTCTTCGTATTTAATGACAAGAACATTGCCTGATCCTGATTTGCTAATTCGGACAAGCGGTGAGCTTCGTATAAGTAATTTCATGTTATGGCAAATTGCTTATACAGAGTTTTGTTTTACCGATGTATTTTGGCCAGATTTTACAGAGGAACATTTATTACAGTCAATTACTGACTTCCAAAATAGAGGTCGCAGATTTGGAGGCGTGTAGAAAGAGAGGGTTTGGTAGTGAAACAGAGAATAATTACTGGAGTGATTGCTGCCGCGCTATTCATCCCCATCGTATTTTACGGTGGCGTGCCTTTTACAATTTTAGTGTATGCATTAGCTTCTGTTGGATTATATGAATTAATTCGAATGAATAAACTAACAATTATTTCTGTACCAACAATTTTAGCAGCATTATTGTTATGGGTTAGTTTAGTTCCAAGTAATGTAACGGACGTATTTGAGACAATAGGTTTATCAAAAGGAGAAATTACATTTGTAATTGTCTTATTACTTTTATCATATACGGTCCTTTCTAAGAATACATTTACTTTTGACAATGCTGCATTTTTATTAATGGCAACAACGTATGTCGCAATGGGTTTCTTTTATTTAAATGAAACGCGTATTGCAGGAATTCAGTACGTATTTTATGCGCTGTTTGTAATTTGGGCAACGGATTCTGGCGCTTATTTTATCGGAAAAGCTATCGGAAAACGAAAGCTTTGGCCGGAAATTAGTCCAAATAAAACGATAGAAGGTTCTATCGGCGGCATTTTATGTGGAATTGTTGTTGCGCTTGTGTATAATGTATTTTTACCAGTCCATTCCAATATCGGTGTCCTTATTGCAGTTACAATTGCAATATCGGTATTTGGCCAAATTGGAGACTTAGTAGAGTCAGCATTTAAACGTCATTACGGTGTGAAAGATTCGGGTACGATTTTGCCAGGACATGGCGGTATTCTCGATCGCACGGATAGTTGGCTATTTGTATTACCGCTATTACATTTCTTACATTTCATTTAATGAATGAACGAGGAGTAGAAGCAATGAAAACCATTAGTTTATTAGGTGCAAGCGGATCAATTGGAACGCAAACATTAGATGTATTGCGCACGCACCAGGACAAATTCCGTCTCGTTGCTTTTTCTGTTGGAAGAAATATTGAGTTTGCTCAGCAGATGATTCAAGAATTTTCTCCTGAGATTGTTTCTGTACAGCAGAAAGAAGATGCTTTGAAATTACAGACGGTTTGTGGAAATACGAAAGTCGTATATGGAGATGAAGGGCTGCTTGCAGTTGCGCTTCATCCAGATGCAGAAATAGTTGTAAACGCCGTTGTTGGAAGTGTTGGATTATTACCGACATTACGTGCAATTGAAGCGAAAAAAGCGATAGCAATTGCAAACAAAGAAACATTAGTAACAGCAGGACATTTAGTTATGGAAGCTGTCAAGAAACATAACGTACCTTTGCTTCCAGTAGATAGTGAACATTCTGCTATTTTTCAATGTTTGAATGGGGAAAATGAGAAGCGCATTTCTAGATTGATTTTAACGGCATCAGGTGGAAGTTTCCGAGATAAAACGAGGGATGAGCTTAAACATGTAACAGTAGAAGATGCACTTCGTCATCCAAACTGGTCTATGGGTTCGAAAATTACTATTGATTCTGCTACAATGATGAATAAGGGATTAGAGGTTATTGAAGCACATTGGCTTTTTAATATTCCTTATGAGCAAATCGATGTTGTATTACATAAAGAAAGTATCATTCACTCTATGGTTGAGTTTGAAGATCGCAGTGTAATGGCGCAGCTTGGTACACCTGATATGCGTGTTCCAATTCAATATGCACTTACTTACCCTGATCGTTTTTCACTTCCAAACGCTAAACAGCTGAATTTATGGGAAATTGGGACGTTACATTTTCAAACAATGGATATGGAGCGTTTCCGCTGTCTTCAATTTGCATATGAAGCTGGAAAAATGGGAGGAAGTATGCCAACTGTGATGAATGCAGCTAATGAGGCTGCTGTAGAAGCTTTTCTGCAAAAGAAAATCAGTTTCTTAACAGTGGAAGAACTCATTGAAAAAGCAATGCACCATCACAATGTCATTGCGCGTCCAAGCTTAGAAGAAATTCAGGAAATTGATGCTGCCACAAGACGGTTTGTGATGGAACAAATTTAGCAAAGGTGGTTATGAGAATTGAATACAGCGATTGCCTTTATTTTAATTTTCGGTGCACTTGTATTTTTCCATGAACTTGGACATTTGTACTTTGCCAAACGTGCTGGCATTTTGTGTCGTGAATTTGCCATCGGTTTTGGTCCAAAATTGTACTCGTTTGAAAAAAATGAAACAGTTTATACAATTCGTTTACTTCCGCTTGGCGGCTATGTACGAATGGCTGGAGAGGATCCAGAAACAGTTGAACTAAAACCTGGGACAAAAGTGGGTCTTGTTCTAAATGAAAAAGAAGAGGTTACGAAAATTGTTTTAGATAATCGTGAAAAATATCCAAATGTTCGTGTCGTTGAAGTAGAACAGGCTGACTTGGAACATAAGTTGACCATATCTGGATATGAAGAGTACGAAGAAGAGTTACAAACATTTCGAGTACATGAGAAAGCTCGCTGTGTTTCCGCAGGGGAAGAGACACAAATTGCGCCGTTTAACCGGCAATTTGGTTCAAAAACACTAGGACAGCGAGCGCTTGCCATTGTTGCTGGTCCTGCTATGAACTTCGTGCTTGCCTTTGTTATCTTTGTAATTATAGGTTTTGTACAGGGCATTCCAGTTGATAAACCGATGATTGGAAAAGTTGTATCTGGCAGTGTGGCAGAGAAAGCAGGCTTACACGAAGATGATATCATTACGTCGATTAATAAGAAGCCGACAAATAGTTGGAAAGATGTTACGAGTATTGTCCGTGAAAATCCAGGAAAAGAAATTACAATGGATATAACACGTGATAGTAAAAAAGTAGCAATTCAAGTAACTCCAGCCGCTGAAAAAGAGGGCGACGTTACAGTTGGTAGACTCGGTGTACAATCGCCTGTTGAGAAATCAGTTTTAGGTTCAATCAAATCGGGGTTTGAAGAAACATACAGATGGACAAAACTCATATTTGTCTCACTTATTCAGCTCGTTACAGGACATTTTTCTATTAACGATTTATCTGGTCCAGTAGGAATTTATAATTTAACAGATCAAGTTGTAGAGTATGGCACGATTCGTGTTATGAACTTAGCAGCTGTTTTAAGTATAAATCTTGGTTTATTTAACTTATTACCGGTTCCTGCACTTGATGGAGGACGCCTGTTCTTCTTCTTAATTGAAGCGCTTCGTGGGAAGCCGATTGACCGTCAAAAAGAAGGAATGGTTCACTTTATTGGTTTTGCTTTATTAATGTTACTGATGTTAGTGGTAACATGGAATGATATACGGAAGTTTTTCTTATAAAAGAGGTGCTATAGAATGAAACAAAGTATGATATTTAGTCCTACACTGCGTGAAGTGCCGGCTGATGCGGAAATTAAAAGTCATCAGCTTCTATTGCGCGCAGGATTTATGCGTCAAAATGCTTCAGGCATATATAGTTTTTTACCGCTTGGTCTGAAAGTGCTGCATAAAGTGGAACATATTGTTCGTGAAGAAATGGAGAAAGCTGGTGCTGTAGAATTGTTAATGCCAGCTCTTCAAGCAGCTGAATTATGGCAAGAATCTGGACGCTGGTATTCATATGGTTCAGAATTAATGCGTATGAATGATCGTAATAATCGTGAGTTTGCTTTAGGGGCAACGCATGAAGAGGTGATTACAGATCTTGTACGCGACGAAATTAAGTCATATAAGAAATTACCTTTGACACTTTATCAAATTCAAACAAAATTCCGTGATGAGCAAAGACCTCGTTTTGGTTTGTTGCGCGGAAGAGAATTTTTAATGAAGGATGCATATTCTTTCCATGCAACGCAAGAGAGTTTAGACGAAGTATATAACCGTCTGTTCCAAGCGTACTCTAATATTTTCACACGTTGCGGTTTAAATTTCCGAGCTGTTATCGCTGATTCTGGAGCGATGGGCGGAAAAGATACACATGAATTTATGGTATTATCAGATGTAGGAGAAGATACAATTGCATATTCTGATACATCTGACTATGCTGCAAATATTGAGATGGCACCTGTTATTGCTTCTTATGAAAAGAGTGATGAAGTAGAAAAAGCGCTTGAAAAAGTAGCAACGCCAGATCAAAAAGCAATTGAAGAAATATGTGAGTTCTTAAATATTGAAGCAACAAATTGTATTAAGTCCATGGTCTTTAAAGTAGACGAGAAGCTTATCGTTGCACTTGTTCGCGGAGATCATGAAGTAAACGATGTGAAGTTGAAAAACTTATACGGTGCTGCTGTTGTTGAACTTGCAACACATGGAGAAGTGAAAGAGTTGTTAAACTGTGAAGTTGGTTCATTAGGTCCAATTGGCACAGCGGAAGTAGAAATCATTGCTGATCATGCAGTGCAGGCAATCGTAAATGGATGCTGCGGAGCAAATGAAGAAGGTTTCCATTATGTGAATGTTAATCCAGAACGTGACTTTAAAGTAAGTCAATATATAGATTTACGTTTTATTCAAGAAGGAGACATTTCTCCAGACGGCGAGGGAACAATTCGTTTTGCTCGTGGTATTGAAGTGGGACATGTATTTAAGCTTGGTACTCGTTATAGTGAATCAATGAATGCAACGTTCTTAGATGAAAACGGTAAAACACAGCCGATCATCATGGGCTGCTACGGAATAGGTGTATCTCGTACAGTTGCGGCAATTGCTGAGCAATTTAATGATGAAAATGGTTTAGTATGGCCAAAAGCAGTTGCACCATTCCATGTACACGTGATTCCAGTAAATATGAAATCTGATGTACAGCGTGAAGTGGGCGAAAATATATACAGTTCATTAAAAGAGCAAGGGTATGAAGTATTATTAGATGACCGTGCAGAGCGTGCCGGTGTAAAATTTGCTGATGCAGATTTATTCGGTCTTCCAGTTCGAGTAACAGTTGGTAAAAAAGCTGATGAAGGCATTGTTGAAGTAAAAGTACGTGCAACAAATGAATCTGCAGAAGTGAAAGTCGAAGAACTTCACACATACATTGCAAATATTTTAAAATAAGAAGAGGTACCTCCAGGTGAGGTACCTTCTCTTTCTTTGTGGAGCGTTTCAATTTATAATAGCAGATGGAAGGAGGTTGCTTATGTCATTAACAAACGAACAACAAGAGCGATTTCAGATTTTGCTTGAGCAGTTACAAATGCCTGAAGACCTTATCAATCAATATTTACAAGGTGGTGGCATTCAAAGGTTAGTTGTTGATAAAGCAAATAAGAGTTGGCATTTTGATTTACAAGTACCACGTATTTTACCAACAGAATTATATGAATTGCTTGAAACACAGCTTAAGCAGTCATTTTCTCATATTGCAAAAACATCATTTTCACTAGAAACAGAGAATAAGCAATTTACGGAAGAAGAGGTCAAGGCGTATTGGCCGCTCTGTACAGAGCGAATTACTTTCTCGCCTATGTTTGCGTATTTAAAAAAGCAACTTCCGCATGTAAATGGAGTGAAGTTGTTACTTGATGTGAATAATGATTTAGAATCTACTACGCTAAAGAAAAATCTTGCGAAGCCAGTCGGAGACCAATATGAAGTTTTTGGATTTCCTCGTTTTCAGCTAGAAACAAATATAAAACAAAACGAAGAAGAAGTTCAAAGGTTTCGTGAACAAACACAGCAAGAGGATCGTCAGCGTGTTATACAAGCTATGGAAGAAATGGCCAAGAAACAAGCGGAAGAAAGTGATGTTGTACACGAAGGGCCGATTGTCCTCGGTTATCTCATTAAGCCTGATGAAGAAATTACAGCACTTCGTGAAATTCAAGACGAGGAACGAAGAAAAACAGTACAAGGTTATGTATTTCATGTTGAAACGAAAGAACTGCGAAGCGGACGTACGTTATTGACATTAAAGATAACTGATTACACCGATTCCATTATGATTAAAATGTTTTCACGCGATAAAGAAGATATTCCACTCTTACAATCATTGAAAAAAGGAATGTGGGTGAAAGCACGCGGATCCGTTCAAAATGATACTTTTGTTCGGGATTTAGTCATGATAGCAAACGATATTAATGAAATAACAGGACCATCTCGTAAAGATAAAGCGCCTGAAGGTGAAAAAAGGGTAGAGCTTCATATGCATACGCCGATGAGTCAAATGGATGCTGTAACATCTGCATCTGCACTTGTGAGTCAAGCAGCAAAATGGGGACATGAAGCGGTAGCTGTAACAGATCATGCTGTTGCGCAATCTTTTCCTGAAGCGTATTCTGCTGGAAAAAAAGCAGGAATTAAAGTGATTTTTGGTGTAGAAGCGAATCTTGTGAATGACGGTGTGCCAATTGCTTATAATGAGGAACATCGATTACTTGCAGACGAAACATATGTTGTATTTGACGTTGAAACAACAGGATTATCAGCTGTATATGATACCGTTATTGAGCTTGCTGCTGTGAAAATAAAGGGCGGAGAGATTATTGATCGTTTTGAATCCTTTGCAAATCCACATCAACCGTTATCAGCAACAATCATTGAATTAACGGGTATTACAGATGATATGCTTACGGATGCACCGGAAGTAGAAGAAGTCTTTAAAAAGTTTGAACAGTGGATTGGGAATCATACACTTGTTGCTCATAATGCAAGCTTTGATATGGGATTTTTAAACGTTGGATTTAAGAAAAGTGGATTAGAAAAAACGAAAAACCCAGTTATCGATACGTTAGAATTGGCTCGTTTCTTATTTCCAGAGATGAAAAACCATCGTTTAAATACGTTATGTAAAAAGCTTGACATCGAATTAACACAACATCACCGTGCGATTTATGATACAGAAGCAACTGGATATTTGCTTGTGAAGATGCTGAAAAATGTAATTGAAAAAGGCTTTGAATATCACGATCAGTTAAATGACAGTATGGGACAAGGAGATGCGTATAAACGTGGACGTCCAAGTCATGTGACCCTTCTTGCAACGTCGGATGAAGGATTGAAAAATTTATATAAACTTGTTTCTTACGCGCATCTTCAATATTTCTACCGTGTACCTCGTATTCCGCGTTCTTTATTAAAGAAGTATCGCGAAGGTATTTTGGTCGGTACAGCTTGCGATAAAGGTGAAGTATTTGAAGCGATGATGCAAAAGGCACCAGAAGAAGTAGAGGAAATTGCTCAGTTTTATGATTACATTGAGGTCATGCCGCCAGAAGTGTTGCGACATTTGGTAGAGCTTGAACTCGTTCGTGATGAGGGTCAATTAAAAACAATTATTTCTAACTTAGTAAAGTTAGGTGAAACGTTAGATAAGCCTGTTGTTGGAACAGGAAATGTTCATTATTTAAATCCAGAAGATGCAATGTATCGGAAAATTTTAGTGAGTTCGCAAGGCGGAGCGAATCCATTAAATCGTCATTCATTGCCACCTGTGTATTTCCGAACAACAGATGAAATGTTAGAATGCTTCTCTTTCTTAGGCGAAGAAAAAGCAAAAGAAATTGTTGTAACAAATACGCAAAAAGTCGCATCGATGATCGGTGAAGTAAAGCCTGTAAAAGATGACCTTTATACTCCAAAAATTGAAGGTGCAGATGATGAAACGCGTGATATGAGTTACGAAATGGCGCGAAGTATTTACGGAGATGAACTTCCAGAAATTGTAGAAGCACGCCTGGAAAAAGAATTGAAAAGTATTATTGGACATGGATTTGCTGTTATTTATTTGATTTCGCATAAGCTTGTAAAGAAATCACTTATTGATGGCTATCTTGTTGGTTCACGTGGTTCAGTTGGATCATCGTTTGTTGCGACAATGATGGAAATTACAGAGGTAAATCCTTTGCCGCCGCATTACGTTTGTCCAAATTGTAAGCAATCTCAGTTCTTTAATGATGGTTCGGTCGGTTCGGGATTTGATTTACCTGATAAAGATTGTCCCAATTGTGGAACTGCATATAAAAAAGACGGTCATGATATTCCGTTCGAAACGTTCCTTGGTTTTAAAGGAGATAAGGTTCCTGATATTGATTTGAGTGCGACACGTTCTTAACTGAAAAGGTTAAGCACTAGCATCTGCTAGTAGAACTGCTATTCCAAAGTGTGGAATGATGGGGTAACGTCCTGAAACACACTCACTGAAGCTACGGCAAGCGATAGCGATATTGCAAACATCAACATCGTTTGAAGCCCGTTAAAGTAGGCTGAAGTTAACCCTAACGTAAAGACGAGGAAAGGGAGGTAGAAACCTTCTGTGAATGATAGGTCTGGTGTCTATAAAATTCCTATGGTTAGAATCAGTAGAATCACTGGGACGAACCCTCGACTGACTTTTCGAGAATATCACGTTACAGAAATGTAACGGGGTCCAAAGAGGACTTCCAAGTGTGGATGAGTAAACGTTTGGTTATGAAAATCCATACTGTGTTACAGGCACAGTCAAGCTTGGCGGAATTTAGGGGGAACCTAAGGGAATTATGTACAGATAGGAATAGTGGAACGTGTGAAGCTTTCGACATAAGAGAAGGTTGCACTTCGATGACGATGGTATGTGGAAAGGCAAATGCTATAACACATTTTACGAAAGTGGCAGTAGTGCCGTAGTACCGCTTAATGAAATGCTGAAGATGACTGAATAACCAATAAGTCGGAGGATAAAAACATTTCAGAGGGAAGGGCACAAGTCGTTAACGTCGAAACAAAACCTACAAAAGTCAGATTCGTGTATGACAAAAGAGAAACGAAAACTTCATAAGGAAGTGATTAGTTGGCTGACTTAATGATTCAAAAATTAAGAAACAATGAATATTTTGGCTTACAATCAACTTTTGATAATCTTTATGAAGAGAGCAAAAAGGGTCGATATTTCAAAAACATTTATGAGCTGATTGTTTCTGAAGAAAACATTCGATTAGCCTTTCGTAATTTAAAAAGCAACACGGGGAGTAAAACGAAAGGTACAAATGGACACACAATGAAACATCTTAATAAAATAGATGCTGACAAGCTAATCAGATTAACGAAGAAGAGATTGGAAAACTACATGCCACACACAGTAAGACGTGTGTTTATACCAAAGCCAAACGGGAAAATGCGACCTTTAGGGATTCCAACGATTGAAGACCGATTAATTCAGCAAATGTTCCTGCAAGTTTTGGAACCGATTGTTGAAGGGAAGTTTCATCCACAAAGCTATGGTTTTCGACCAAAACGAAGCACTCATGACGCTTTAGCTAGGTGTTATCATATGGTCAATCACAGTCACCAACATTTTGTAGTGGACATAGATATTAAAGGTTTCTTTGATAACGTTAATCATAAAAAGTTAATGAGGCAGCTATGGACAATTGGAATACGGGACAAAAGTGTTTTATCCATCATCAAAAAAATGCTGAAGGCGGAAATTACAGGTGAAGGTATTCCTGTTAAAGGGACTCCTCAAGGTGGTATTTTATCTCCATTGCTAGCCAATGTTGTATTAAATGAACTTGATTGGTGGGTGTCAAACCAATGGGAAACAAAACCGACGAGAGTGCCTTACAAATTGAAACGTAATAAAACGGATGCACTTAAAAAGACAAGGTTAAAACCAATGTATTTAGTAAGATATGCGGATGACTTTAAAATCTTCACAAATTCCTACGAAAACGCTAGAAAGATTAAAATAGCGGTTGAAACATGGCTTAAGGAAAGATTAGGTCTTGAGATAAGTGAAGAAAAAAGTAAAATCACAAACTTACGGAAAAACGGTACAGACTTTTTAGGGATTCGTTTTAGAGCCGTTCAAAAAGGAAATGCCAAAACAGGCTATATCGTAAACTCAAAGATGGACCCGAAAGCAAAAGAGAAGGTATTAGGCGTTATCCGCCATCAACTCGTTAAGATGAGGAAAAGTCCCACTCCAGAAAAAGTGATGAATTTTAATTCGAACATTCTTGGATTGCATAACTACTACAAAATTGCGACCAGAATTTCTCAAGATTTTAATGAGATAAGACATAAAATTCATCCGAATATAAAATCATTGATGTTCAGAAACATCTTTGTTTATACAAAGGAAACGAATAATATCATTGATAAATTCTATGGAGATTATAATTGTCCAAGGTTTAAAAGTAATGGATTACTGGTCTATCCTATTGAAGCAATTCGACATGATATACGAGGTCAAAGAGATCCTAACTTCTCCGTTTATAATGAAAAGGATAGGGCATCAATTCATAAAGAGATAAAGCGTGTGTCTGTGCGGGAAATTGAAATGTTTCGTAAAGGAATATATAAAGCAAAAAGTGTTCTGTATGAAAACAACCGCTTAAGTAAATATGTTGTGCAAAAAGGATGTTGTGGAATAACAGGGGAACGATTGACTCCTCATAATGCTATATGTCACCACATCAATTCAACAGCTCAAGGCGGTAGTGATGAATATGATAACTTAATTATTATCAATAAGAAATATCATATGTTAATTCATAATAAAGACCCTCTTGCAAATAAAGATTACAAAAAAATGTTAGCCAAGTTTGAAAAGAAAGCTTTAAACAAATTAAATAAGCTGAGAACGGAAGTAGGAAATCCAAAACTTAGCTTATAAACTTCGACAGAGTTAACGATGGAACGCCGTGTGAGTGTGAAAGCCTCACGCACGGTGTGGAGTGGGGGAAAAGCTGGAGATAATATCAAATGCTTACCTATCACTATACTTCTCAGGAGAATACCAACCTCGTGCCCATAACTATACGAAAGTACTGTTCGGTGAAGATAATGTATATCGTGCTGGAACAATAGGCACCGTTGCCGAAAAGACCGCGTATGGTTATGTGAAAGGCTATGCTTCAGACCATAATTTAACGATACGAGGAGCAGAGGTAGATCGTCTTGTATCAGGGTGTACTGGTGTTAAGAGAACGACAGGGCAACATCCAGGTGGTATTATCGTAGTGCCGGATTACATGGATGTCTTTGATTTTACACCGATCCAATATCCAGCAGATTCTTTAGAGGCAGAATGGAGAACTACACATTTTGATTTCCATTCTATTCATGATAACTTATTAAAACTTGATATACTTGGACACGATGATCCGACAGTGATTCGTATGCTTCAAGATTTAAGTGGAGTGGATCCGAAGACGATTCCAACTGATGATCCAGAAGTAATGAAAATTTTCTCAGGTACAGAATCACTTGGCGTAACAGAAGAACAAATTAACTGTAAAACAGGTACACTTGGTATCCCGGAATTTGGTACAAAATTCGTTCGCCAAATGTTAGAGGAAACGAAGCCGACGACATTTTCAGAGCTTGTCCAAATTTCTGGACTATCTCACGGTACAGATGTATGGCTTGGAAATGCAAATGAACTCATTTATGATGGCACATGTACACTGAGTGAAGTAATCGGTTGTCGTGATGACATTATGGTGTATTTAATATACCAAGGTTTAGAACCATCTTTAGCGTTTAAAATTATGGAATCTGTACGTAAAGGGAAAGGTGTACCTCCAGAGTGGGAAGAGGAAATGCGCAATAATAATGTGCCGGGATGGTATATTGAATCATGTAAAAAGATTAAGTATATGTTCCCAAAGGCCCATGCGGCAGCATATGTACTCATGGCTGTGCGCATTGCGTATTTCAAAGTGCATTTTGCGCTTTTATTCTACGCGGCATATTTCACAGTTCGTGCCGATGATTTTGATTTAGAGGCGATGGCTAAAGGTTCAGCATCTATCCGCGTTAAAATTGATGAAATTGCGCAAAAAGGATTAGATGCATCGCCGAAAGAGAAAAGCTTATTAACAGTATTAGAAATGACACTTGAAATGTGCGAACGTGGTTACTCATTCCAAAAGGTTGATTTATATCGCTCTAGTGCAACTGACTTTATTATTGATGGAAATACATTGATTCCACCATTTAATGCAATACCTGGTCTTGGTACAAATGCGGCATTAAGTATTGTAGCAGCACGTGAAAATGGCGAGTTTTTATCGAAAGAGGATTTACAACAGCGCAGTAAGATTTCCAAAACAATTATTGAGTATTTAGATAGTCAAGGTTGTTTAGGAGAACTACCAGATCAAAACCAGTTATCCCTGTTCTGATAGGAAGGAAAAGTCTTTGCAAAACCATGGTTGCTATGCTATACTAGGTAGCGAGATAACCATGTCATGTATATTTTGTGAAAAAAAGAGTGGGGAAACCCACTCTTTCGTTTTACTATCTACGCTTCTGCGTCTAAAATTTATGTAGACGCTTCTGTCGTATATACATATTTTGTTACAAGTTTTACTTCTTAAATTTGGTAATACTAAGACAGATATTCCCTGCTTATTAGCAGGGGCTTTTGTTAGCTAACGAGAAAGAATATACAAACTGCATTGGTTAAAAGTACGCAGGATGAAGTCTTTCAACTGTTACATGGCGGCAGAAAGGAGGCTGTTTATGGATAAGAAAGTCACAGAAGTTGTTGAAGCACTTGCGCAGCCAATTGTCGAAGAGCTTGGCCTTGAGCTTGTAGATGTAGAGTATGTGAAAGAAGGAAAAGATTGGTTTTTACGCGTATCCATTGACTCTGATACAGGAGTAGATATTGAGGAATGCGGTGCGGTAAGTGAGCGATTAAGTGAAGCTTTAGATAAAGAGGATCCAATTCCTCATCTTTACTTTTTAGATGTATCCTCCCCAGGAGCGGAGCGTCCATTAAAGAAAGAAAAAGATTTTCAGCAAGCAGTAGACAAACAAGTTGCAATTAAAACATACGAGCCAATCGATGGCGAGAAAATGTTTGAAGGAAAGCTACTTGCATATGATGGAACAACAATTACATTACTATTAACAATTAAAACACGTAAAAAAGAAATCCAAATTCCAATGGATAAAGTTGCCAATGCGCGACTTGCAGTTACGTTTTAGTAAGAAGGGGGATCTTCATGAGCACTGAGTTGTTAGATGCTTTGCTCGTATTAGAACAAGAAAAAGGTATTAGCAAAGATATTATTATTGATGCTATTGAAGCAGCTTTAATTTCTGCTTATAAACGAAATTTCAATCAAGCGCAAAATGTTCGCGTTAGCTTCAATCCTGAAGTTGGGACTATTCAAGTATTAGCGCGTAAGGATGTAGTGGAAAATGTATTTGACCCACGTCTTGAAATTTCTGTTGAAAAAGCAAGACAAATTAATCCAAACTACCAAGAGGGCGACGTATTAGAGATTGAAGTAACGCCAAAAGATTTCGGTCGTATTGCAGCACAAACAGCAAAACAAGTTGTAACGCAGCGTGTACGTGAAGCTGAACGTGGCGTGATTTACTCTGAGTTCAGCGACCGTGAAGAAGACATTATGGTTGGTATTGTACAACGCCAAGATGCTCGCTTTATTTATGTAAGTTTAGGGAAAGTAGAAGCACTTTTACCAGTAAGCGAGCAAATGCCAAACGAACAGTACAAACCGCATGATCGCATCCGTGTTTTCATTACAAAAGTAGAGAAAACAACAAAAGGCCCGCAAATTTATGTGTCACGTACGCATCCAGGCCTTTTAAAGCGTCTGTTTGAAATTGAAGTGCCAGAAATTTATGATGGAACTGTAGAAATTCGTTCTGTAGCACGTGAAGCTGGAGACCGCTCTAAAATCTCAGTTTACTCTGAGAATGTAGATGTAGATCCAGTAGGTTCTTGTGTAGGACCGAAAGGACAACGTGTACAACGCATCGTAGATGAGCTAAAAGGTGAAAAAATTGATATTGTTCGCTGGTCAAATGATCCAGTTGAATATGTAGCAAATTCACTCAGTCCATCACAAGTTGTAAAAGTGCTTGTAAACGAAGAAGACAAAGCAACTACTGTAATTGTTCCAGATCATCAACTTTCCTTAGCAATTGGTAAGCGTGGGCAAAACGCGCGACTTGCAGCGAAATTAACAAACTGGAAAATTGATATTAAAAGTGAGTCTGATGCGAAACAACTAGGACTTTTAACAGAAGAAGATATGATGCTCGCATTCGATTCTGCTGAAGATGAAATCGAATAGAGGTGATGAACGTGAGCAATCGGAAAGTTCCGTTACGAAAATGTGTGGTAACACAAGAAATGAAATCAAAACGCGAGCTCATTCGCATTGTTCGTTCCAAGGAGGGAGTCGTGTCGATTGATTTAACAGGTAAACAATCAGGACGCGGTGCATATTTGTCAAAAGATAAAGAATGCATTTCTCAGGCGAAAAAGAAGAATGTCTTGGAACATCACCTAAAAGCGAAAATTGATGACTCTCTTTATGAAGAGCTAATTGAGCTTGTTGAGAAGGAGTCGAAGTAAGTGTCCAATTGGAAATCGTTTTTAGGGCTGGCTAATCGGGCTCGAAAGATTATATCGGGTGAAGAGCTTGTTTTAAAAGAAGTTCGAGGCGGTAAAGCAAAGCTCGTATTGCTTTCTGAAGATGCGTCAGCAAATACAACAAAGCGCATTACGGACAAAACAACATTCTACAACGTACCAATGAGAAAGGTCGAAAATCGACAAGAATTAGGGCATGCGATTGGGAGAGAAGAACGAGTCGTTGTAGCGGTGTTAGATGACGGCTTTGCTAAGAAGCTGCTTAGCATGCTCGATACAACTTACCGGGGGTGAAGGTATGAGTAAAATTCGAGTATATGAATATGCAAAAAAACACAATATCTCAAGTAAAGATATTATTACAAAACTAAAAGAAATGAATATTGAGGTATCGAATCATATGGCGATGTTAGATGACGAAGTAGTAAACAAGTTAGATAATCAGTATAATGATGGAGCAGAAAAACCTTCTGTTGCAGATGAGTTTGAAGTAGAAGAAAAAGTTGTTCGCAGCAAAAAGAACAGCAATAAGAATAAGAAAAAAGGTAAAGGGAATCAAGACAAACGTCAAGAAAACTTTGCTGGAAGACAACAAACGCAAGTAGTAGAAACACCAGACAAAATTACTTTCTCTGGCACGCTTGCAGTAGGCGAACTTGCGAAAAAATTAAGCAAAGAGCCATCTGAAATTATTAAAAAGCTCTTTATGCTTGGAATCATGGCAACAATTAACCAAGATTTAGATAAAGATACAATTGAGTTAATTGCTAGTGATTATGGTATTGAAGTAGAAGAAGAAGTAATTGTTAGTGAAACAGAATTCGAGACGTTTATGGACGAACAAGACAATGAAGAAAACTTAAAAGAGCGTCCAGCTGTTGTTACAATTATGGGACACGTTGACCATGGTAAAACAACATTACTTGACTCTATTCGTAATTCGAAAGTAACAGCTGGTGAAGCTGGCGGAATTACGCAGCATATTGGTGCATACCAAGTTGAAGTAAACGACAAAAAAATTACGTTCTTAGATACACCAGGTCACGCAGCATTTACAACAATGCGTGCACGCGGTGCACAAGTTACGGATATTACAATTCTTGTTGTAGCAGCTGATGACGGTGTTATGCCGCAAACAGTTGAAGCGATTAATCATGCGAAAGCAGCTGGAGTACCAATTATTGTTGCTGTAAATAAAATGGATAAACCATCAGCAAATCCAGACCGTGTAATGCAAGAGTTAACAGAATATGAATTAGTTCCAGAAGCTTGGGGCGGTGATACAATTTTCGTACCAATCGCAGCTATTAAAGGTGAAGGAATTGACAACTTGTTAGAAATGATTCTTCTTGTAAGTGAAGTAGAAGAATACAAAGCAAATCCGAATCGTTATGCAACTGGTACAGTAATTGAAGCGCAGCTTGATAAAGGTAAAGGAACAATTGCGACATTACTTGTACAAAACGGTACACTTCGAGTAGGAGATCCAATCGTTGTTGGTACATCGTTCGGCCGTGTTCGTGCGATGGTAAATGATATTGGTCGTCGTGTAAAAGTTGCTGGTCCGTCTACTCCTGTTGAGATTACAGGTTTAAATGAAGTACCACAAGCAGGAGATCGCTTTATGGCATTTGCTGATGAGAAGAAAGCACGTCAAATCGGTGAATCACGTGCACAACAAGCATTGCTTGCACAGCGTGGCGAAAAATCTAAATTAAGCCTTGAAGATTTATTCCAACAAATTAAAGAAGGCGATGTAAAAGAAATTAACTTGATTGTGAAAGCAGATGTACAAGGTTCTGTGGAAGCAATGGCAGCATCACTTCGTAAAATTGATGTTGAAGGCGTAAAAGTGAAAATTATCCATACTGGCGTAGGTGCAATTACAGAATCTGATATTATTTTAGCTTCTGCATCTAATGCAATTGTAATTGGATTTAACGTACGTCCTGATGTCAATGCGAAGCGTACAGCTGAATTAGAAAATGTTGATATTCGTTTGCACCGCATTATTTATAAAGTAATCGAAGAGATCGAAGCTGCAATGCAAGGTATGCTAGATCCTGAATTCGTAGAAAAAGTAATTGGTCAAGCAGAAGTTCGTCAAACGTTCAAAGTAACGAAAGTTGGAACAATTGCAGGATGTTACGTAACAGATGGTAAAATTACACGTGATAGCGGCGTGCGTATCATTCGTGACGGCGTAGTTATTTTCGAAGGTCAACTTGATACGTTAAAACGTTTCAAAGATGACGTAAAAGAAGTTGCCCAAAACTATGAGTGTGGTATTACAATTGAAAGATATAATGATCTTAAAGAAGGGGACATCATTGAGGCGTACATTATGGAAGAAGTGAAGCGATGATTATCGCTTCACTCTCATTTGAGTGTATGATTTATGACGTGCATTCTTTAAAAGAGAAACGGGCAATTTTACAGCGTGTTTTAACTCGTGTGAAACAGCGTTACAATGTATCTGTTTCAGAAGTTGGGCATCAAGATGTATGGCAACGTACAGAAATTGCGATTGTTTCCGTATCCTCAAATCGTGTTGTGTGCGAAAAAGAAATGAATCGTGTACTTGCCTACATTGATTCATTTCCTGAAATTGAACGTACGATAACACAATTGGAATGGTATTGAATGAGGTGAATAGGTATGAAACTACGTGCAAACCGTGTGGGCGAACAAATGAAAAAAGAATTAGGCGACATTATTAGTCGGAAAATTAAAGACCCACGTGTTGGATTTGTAACAGTAACAGATGTACAAGTAAGTGGAGATTTACAAATTGCCAAAGTATACATTTCTGTTTTAGGAGACGAAGAACAGAAAGCAAATACATTAAAAGGCTTAGCGAAGGCAAAAGGTTTTATCCGTTCCGAAATTGGACAGCGTATTCGTCTTCGGAAAACACCTGAAATCTCCTTTGAATTTGATGAATCGATTGGATATGGTCATCGAATTGATACACTTTTACATGAAATTAATAAAGAAGGTAAGCGGGAAGAATAATGGATAGACATTTGTCTATCCATTTTTTCAATCTGAAATAAGTCTAGTACACAAAAGTATAACGATGAGGTGAATATATGGAAGGTGTAGTACTATTACATAAACCAAAAGGGATGACATCACATGATTGTGTATTTAAATTAAGAAAAATATTAAGAGAGAAACGTATAGGGCATACAGGAACTTTAGACCCGGATGTGACAGGGGTATTACCAATTTGTGTAGGGCGTGCTACGAAAATTGCGCAATTTTTAACGAGCGAAACAAAAACGTACGAAGGTGAAGTTACGCTAGGATTTTCGACGACTACAGAAGATGCTTCAGGTGAAGTTGTTGCAAAGCAAGATGTCAATCGTGTTATTACCCGTCAAGAGGTAGAATCAGTATTAGCTGGCTTAACGGGAACAATCGAACAAGTACCACCAATGTATTCGGCTGTAAAAGTGAATGGAAAGAAACTATATGAATATGCAAGGGCGGGAATAGAAGTAGAGCGTCCGGTTCGTACAATTACGATTCATGAATTCATTTTACTTGATAACCGTGAATTATTTGAAGGAGAGACAATTTCCCTCCGTTTCCGAGTGACTTGTAGTAAAGGAACATACGTAAGAACATTAGCTGTTATGATTGGGGAAAAGCTTGGATTTCCGGCGCATATGTCCGATCTTGTGAGAACAGCATCAGGAGAGTTTAAATTAGAAGATTGCATATCATTTGAAGAAATTGAACAAAACGTGCAAAATGGAACAGTGGAATCTATCTTCATATCGATTGATGAAGCGTTATGTAAGTTTCCAAAAATGGTTGTCAATGAGGAACAAGCAGAAAAAGTGAAGAATGGTATGTTTTTACCGAATAAGGAACAAGTGACGGCGCCATTTATTACAGTTTTTGATGAAAAGGAACGCTGTTTAGCAATTTATGAACATCACCCAAAACATCCAGGTATGCTGAAACCGATGAAAGTACTTGTGAATAATCAAGAATTACAGCTATAATGAATAATTGGAAGGATTATTACAGAAAAAGGTGAATTCAAGCGTGAAACTCATTCATTTAACTCATCCCCATGCATTAAACAAAACGGAAATAGAGCCTACTGTGATGGCATTAGGCTATTTTGATGGTATTCATTTAGGTCATCAACGTGTTATTCGTACTGCGAAAAAGGTTGCAGAAGAGCGAGGTTATAAAAGTGCTGTTATGACTTTTCATCCGCATCCGTCTGTTGTATTAGGGAAAAAGGAAGCGCATGTAGAGTATATTACGCCTTTACGAAGTAAAGAAAAAGTGATTGCAAGTTTAGGAATTGATATTTTATATGTTGTGAAATTTGACGAAGCATTTGCAAATTTACTGCCACAACAATTTGTAGATGATTATATTATTGGGCTAAATGCAAAACATGTTGTAGCTGGTTTTGATTATTCGTACGGACGTTTAGGAAAAGGAACGATGGAAACTTTACCATTTCATGCGAGAGGGGCGTTTACACAAACCGTGATTGAAAAAGTAGAATTTCAAGAAGAAAAAGTAAGTTCCACATTATTACGAAAACATATCCGTAACGGAGAAATGGAACGAATTCCAGCTATTTTAGGCAGACCATATACAGTTGAAGGTACAGTTGTTCATGGAGATAAGCGAGGACGCCAAATTGGCTTTCCAACCGCAAATGTCGCTTTAAATGATGAATATCTTTTGCCGCCTGTTGGTGTATATGCCGTTAGAATGAACGTGAATGATGAGTGGCATGAAGGTGTATGTAATATTGGATATAAACCTACTTTTAAGGAAAATGAAAAGCAGCTTTCTATTGAAGTACATCTTTTTGAATTTCAGCGTGATATATATGATGAGTCTG
Organism: Bacillus multifaciens; assembly: GCF_030756675.1. Lineage (GTDB taxonomy): Bacteria > Bacillota > Bacilli > Bacillales > Bacillaceae_G > Bacillus_A > Bacillus_A multifaciens. Next base: position 51,324 of record NZ_JAVBXD010000005.1, on the reverse strand, counting down.
TCGTTGTGGAGTGGCACATGCGCATTCGTGAAGAAAAAAAGTTTAACGGAATTGATGAGTTAGTTGCACAAATTGCAAAAGATAAAAGAACGGCAGAAGATTATTTTAGCCATGCAAATAATATACTTGCTTTTTCTAATGAAAAGTAGTATTCTATCTTATGTACTTTACAATAACCATTGCTTGGCATTACGACTCACCGACGTTTGCTAGGTAATTGGGGATTTAATACTTAGGAGGTGAAATAGGATGGCTTTAACACAAGAGCGTAAAAACGAAATTATTGCACAATTTAGAACTCATGAGACTGATACTGGTTCTCCAGAAGTTCAAGTTGCTGTCCTAACGGAGCAAATTAACACTCTAAATGAGCACTTACGTACTCACAAGAAGGATCATCATTCACGTCGCGGTCTTTTAAAGATGGTTGGTAAACGTCGTAACTTACTTACTTACCTTCGTAACAATGACATCACTCGCTACCGTGAACTAATCACAAAGCTTGGATTACGTCGATAGTCAAAGAAGCGGGAATATTCCCGCTTTTTTGTTAGGTAAAAATATATCTTCTACTCTTGATAGCTTACTGAATTTTCGGTAATACTAGAGGAAGAATGTTGTGATATATTATCCATTTACATAGAAGAATTGAATATTTTAAATTGAGAGGGGTACTTAAATGAGTCAAGAAAAGCAAGTCTTCTCGATAGATTGGGCTGGTCGTCAGCTAACGATTGAAACAAGTCAGCTTGCAAAACAAGCAAACGGAGCAGTTTTAGTAAGATATGGCGATACAGCGGTTCTATCTACAGCAACTGCATCAAAAGAGGCAAAAAATGTAGATTTCTTCCCGTTAACAGTAAACTATGAAGAACGTTTATATGCAGTAGGGAAAATTCCAGGCGGCTTTATCAAACGTGAAGGTCGTCCAAGTGAGAAAGCAATTTTAGCGAGCCGTTTAATTGATCGTCCAATTCGTCCTCTTTTTGCTGATGGCTTCCGTAATGAAGTACAAGTAGTCAGCATTGTAATGAGTGTGGATCAAGATTGTTCTTCAGAAATGGCAGCTATGCTTGGTTCTTCATTGGCGTTATCGATTTCAGATATTCCATTTGAAGGGCCGATTGCTGGTGCGACAGTTGGTCGTATTGACGGCGAATTTATTATTAATCCAACAGTTGAACAACAGGAGCAAAGTGATATTCACCTTGTTGTTGCTGGAACAAAAGATGCTATTAACATGGTAGAAGCAGGAGCAGACCAAGTGCCTGAAGAAACGATGCTAGAAGCAATTATGTTTGGTCATGAAGAAATTAAACGTCTAATTGCTTTCCAAGAAGAAATTGTACAAGCAGTTGGAAAAGAAAAAACGGAAGTTCAGTTATATGAAGTGAACGCTGAGCTTGATCAAGCTGTACGTGAAATGGCAGAGCAAGATATGCATGCAGCAATTCAAGTACACGAAAAACATGCACGTGAAGATGCAATTAATGCAGTGAAAAAGCGTATTACCCAGCATTATGAGGCGCAAGAAGCTGATGCTGAAACATTAGGACAAGTAAATGAAATTCTATATAAAATTGTAAAAGAAGAAGTACGTCGTCTTATTACAGTTGAAAAAATTCGCCCAGATGGACGTAAAGGTGATGAAATTCGTCCTCTAGCATCAGAAGTAGGAATTTTATCTCGTACGCATGGTTCTGGTTTGTTTACACGTGGACAAACACAAGCATTAAGTATTTGTACATTAGGAGCATTAGGCGATGTACAAATTTTAGATGGTCTTGGTGTAGAAGAATCAAAACGCTTCATGCATCATTATAACTTCCCGTCCTTTAGTGTTGGGGAAACGAGACCAATGCGCGGCCCAGGTCGTCGTGAAATCGGTCATGGTGCATTAGGTGAACGTGCCCTTGAGCCAGTTATTCCATCTGAAAAGGACTTCCCGTATACAGTACGTCTTGTATCAGAAGTATTAGAATCAAATGGTTCTACTTCACAAGCAAGTATTTGTGGTAGCACTTTAGCGATGATGGATGCAGGTGTTCCGCTTAAAGCTCCAGTTGCTGGTATTGCAATGGGACTTGTGAAGTCTGGTGACCATTACACAATTTTAACGGATATCCAAGGAATGGAAGATCACTTAGGTGATATGGACTTTAAAGTAGCAGGTACAGCTAAAGGTGTAACGGCACTTCAAATGGATATTAAAATTGAAGGGTTATCACGTGAAATTTTAGAAGAAGCATTGCAACAAGCAAAAGTTGGACGTATGCACATTTTAGATCATATGTTATCTGTTATTGCTGAGCCACGTACGGAGTTATCTAAATATGCTCCTAAGATTGTGACAATGACAATTAATCCAGATAAAATCCGTGATGTTATTGGACCAAGCGGAAAGCAAATTAACAAGATTATTGAAGAAACAGGCGTGAAAATTGATATTGAACAAGATGGCACAGTCTTTATTTCATCTATTGATCAAGAAATGAATGAAAAAGCGAAGAAAATTATCGAAGATATCGTTCGTGAAGTTCAAGTAGGTGAAATTTACTTAGGAAAAGTAAAACGAATTGAAAAATTTGGTGCTTTCGTTGAATTATTCAGTGGTAAAGACGGTCTTGTTCATATTTCTGAATTAGCACTTGAACGTGTAGGGAAAGTAGAAGATGTTGTGAAAATCGGTGATGAGATTTCAGTAAAAGTTATCGAAATCGATAAACAAGGTCGTGTAAACTTATCTCGAAAAGTATTGCTTAAAGAAGAGCAGGAAAAAGAAGCTGCAAAGCAAGAACAAGAGCAAGGGCAAGAACAAGAGCAAGAATAAGAATAAGCTAGAGAAAAGCTAAGGGAATCCCTTAGCTTTTTTGCTATGTAAAAAACCTTGGGATACATCTCAAGGTTTTTTGTATATAAGGGAGTATAGTTTTAATGAGAACGTTTAAATTAACAATGATAAGAAAAGAAACTGTTGATTATTTTCGTTTAACAAGGTGTACCTCAAAAGAATAGAAGGGAAATCGTGCTAACTATTAGTCGGCGGATGGAAGATCCTTGACTGATGGAAGTTTTACTTTATTGGAGGGTGCTTAATGAAAATTCGCATTATTTTACTCATAGTAATATTATGGTTCTCCGCTATGCATGTTTCGCATATATCATATGCAAAGGACCGTTTGTATGAAGAAATTGAAGAACAAGCAAAAGGGTATGCGATTCCAGCGCAAAATGCATTCATTGATAAAGTGTGGAAAGCGATGCCAGGGTATAATGGGAAAGAAGTGGATATACAAGCTTCCTATAATAACATGAAGAAACAGGGCCGTTTTGATGAGAAACAATTGGTATACCGAGAAGTATCGCCCAAAGTACATTTAGCAGACTTATCACCTGCCCCTATTTATAGAGGGAATCCAAGTAAAAAAATGATTGCACTTACCATTAATGTTGCTTGGGGGAATGAATATCTTCCACGTATGTTAGAGGTACTGCAAAAGCATAATGTGAAGGCAACTTTCTTTCTAGAGGGAAGATGGGTAAAAGAAAATTTACGGTTTGCAAAAATGATTGCGGATGCTAATCAGGAAGTGGGAAATCATTCGTATACGCATCCTGATATGAAAACTCTATCGCTTTCTGCAATCCAAGAACAATTACAAAAAACGAATCAAGTCATTGAAGCAGCAACGAATCAAAAAGTGCGTTGGTTTGCACCTCCAAGTGGCAGTTTTCGTGACGATGTTGTTCATACTGCTGCAAGGTTACAAATGGGAACGATTATGTGGACAGTGGATACAATTGATTGGAAGCATCCAGAACCGCACGTGTTACTCCAAAGAGTATTTAGTAAAGTACATCCCGGTGCTATTATTTTAATGCATCCAACTTCTTCTTCGGCAGAATCGCTTGATACATTGATTTCAAAGCTAAAAGAAAAAGGATATACTGTAGGAAACGTATCTGCTTTAGTAGATGAAAAGCGTATTGATTAAACACATTTGCATGACATTCGTCTTTAAACTTGTTATGATTATATAATAGAATTTTTTAACAGCGAAATTGTTAATAGGAGGAAGGCTTTTGATCAAAAAATATACGTGTAAAAATGGAGTAAGAATCGTAATGGAACATATTCCAACAGTACGTTCTGTTGCAATTGGAGTATGGATTCATGCGGGATCACGAAATGAAAACGAAAAAAATAATGGGATTTCTCACTTTTTAGAACACATGTTTTTTAAGGGGACGAAAACACGTAGTGCTAGAGAAATTGCAGAATCCTTTGACAGCATTGGCGGGCAAGTTAATGCGTTTACATCAAAGGAATATACATGTTATTATGCGAAAGTGTTAGATGAGCATGCGAAATACGCACTTGATATTTTAGCGGACATGTTCTTTAATTCAACATTTGTTGAAGAAGAATTGAAAAAAGAAAAAAATGTTGTGTTTGAAGAAATTAAAATGTATGAAGATACGCCAGATGATATCGTCCATGATATGTTAACGAAAGCGACGTATGAGACGCACCCGCTGGCATATCCTATTTTAGGAACAGAGCAAACGCTTGAAACGTTTACAGGTGATACGCTTCGTGAATACATGAAAAATCATTATACGCCAGAAAATGTCGTTGTTTCAATTGCTGGTAACATTGATGAATCATTTGTTCAAATCGTTGAACAATATTTTGGAGATTATGAAGGAACAACAAACCGTGAACAAGTACATAGCCCTATTTTTCATCCAAATAAAGTAGCACGCAAAAAAGAGACAGAACAAGCTCATTTATGTTTAGGATTTAAAGGATTACAGATGGGTGATGAAAGTATTTATAATCTGATTGTATTGAATAATATTCTAGGCGGCAGTATGAGTAGTCGTTTGTTCCAAGAAGTGCGCGAGCAACGTGGGTTAGCGTACTCTGTATTTTCTTATCATTCTTCTTATGAAGATACAGGGATGTTAACAATCTACGGAGGAACGGGCAGTCAGCAACTTGATATGTTGTACGAAACAATTCAACAAACACTTGATACATTAAAAAATACAGGTATTACAGAAAAAGAATTACTTAACAGTAAAGAGCAACTAAAAGGAAATCTTATGTTAAGTTTAGAAAGTACAAATAGTCGAATGAGCCGCAATGGTAAAAATGAATTACTTCTAAAAAAACACCGTTCATTAGATGAAATTATCGAAAGTGTAAACAGTGTTACAAAAGCAGATGTAGATACATTGATTCGGAATATGTTCACAGATGAGTTTTCAGCAGCATTGATTAGTCCGAATGGAGCGCTTCCAAAAGGAATAAATCAAAAATAAATATGTTAAAAAAACCGTTTCTTATTTAGAAGAAACGGTTTTTTAAATTTTCATTTATATTTCTATCTATTTTAATCTTTCTGTATATAAATTGCTGCTATGCAGAAAAATAGATTCTTCTACTTTCTTTCTCCCTTTGTTTGAACTTCGCATGTGGCAAAAAAAGGCCCTGACCGCTTCTATGCATGGCTAGACGCTCTCGCCCACTTGAAAAGAAAAGGATTTCATGTCGTTTTTTTAACTTGGATTTATATATAGGCATTTTTTTGTGAAGTCTAGAATAGGTACTTAATATAAAAGAAATCTTCTAATAAAAGTGTTATATATGGAGGGGATGGAATGCGATTAAGTGAGCTAAGCGGAAAAGAAATTGTTGATTTACAGCGTGCGGAACGAATGGGGGTATTAGGGCATGCTGACCTAGAGATTGATGAGAAAGATGGGAAGATTCAAGCGCTCATTATTCCAGTTGGAAAATGGGGAGGATTTAAAAGAGGGCAACAAGAAGTAAGGGTGGAGTGGAGTAGAATTAAAAAAGTAGGCCAAGATATGATTATTTTTGACCTTGTAAATTATTCAGATTTTAATTAAAAGATGACCAATGTGGTCGTCTTTTTTATTATGGAAATCTATAGATGTAAGTCATTCTTACTTTGTCCCGCATTAACGGACAGTAATACTCCTACCTCAAAATTCAGCGAAAGCAAAGAAGTTAGGTGGGAGATAAACTGTCCGTAAAAGCCCGATTGGTGAGGGCTAATAATCAGTGGGGGATGAAGAAAACCCCCACTGATTAAAGTTGCACTTTATTGTTTTCAATCACCTTATACTCGTACATTACATATGATGTGGAGGAAAACGAAAAAGTAGGCACTTTTCTTATAATGAGAGAAAAAGAAGGTGAAGAAAAGAATGTTGACTGATATTCATATCGCTGTCATAGGAGGAGATGCAAGGCAGCTTGAAGTCATTCGTAAGCTAGTTGAGCTTGATGCGAAACTCTCATTAGTAGGTTTTGATCAGTTGGATCATGGATTTACAGGATCAGCAAAAGAGAGTATGCAAGATCTCGATTTTACTTCTTTAGATGCCATTATTTTGCCGGTAGCTGGAACTGATGCAAATGGAAAGATTGATACAATTTTTTCTAATGCAAAAGTTATGATTACAAAAGAACAGATTGAAAACACACCAGCCCATTTTACGATATATTCAGGTATTAGTAACACTTACTTAGACACAATTGCTTCTTCAACGAATCGAAAACTTGTCAAATTGTTTGATCGTGATGATGTAGCGATTTATAACTCAATACCAACTGTTGAAGGGACTATTATGATGGTTATTCAACATACCGATTACACAATTCATGGGTCTACGGTAATGGTATTAGGTTTTGGGAGAACTGGAATGAGTGTAGCAAGGGCATTTCAGTCACTAGGAGCGAAAGTAAAAGTAGGTGCTCGTCGTTCTGAACATATTGCGCGTATTACAGAAATGACATTTACGCCATTTCAAATGCGAGATATAGAGCGAGAGGTACACGATGTCGATATTGTTATTAATACAATCCCCCATCTTGTTGTAACTGCAAGTGCGATTTCAAAAATGCCTGCTCATACATTAATTATTGATTTAGCCTCTAAACCGGGAGGGACAGACTTCCGCTATGCAGAAAAGCGGGGAATTAAGGCTTTGTTAGCGCCTGGACTTCCAGGGATTGTCGCACCAAAAACAGCAGGACAAATTCTCGCAAATGTCCTTTCAAATTTATTAATGGCAGATGTAGACGTAAGAAAGGAGAATAAAAAATGAGTGTAAATGGGAAACGAATTGGTTTTGGGTTAACAGGCTCACATTGTACGTATGCAGAAGTCATGCCACACTTAGAAAAACTTGTTGCGGATGGAGCGGAAGTACTCCCTGTTGTATCATATACATTACAAACGACAAATACAAGATTTGGTGAAGGTGCCGAGTGGATTGAGAAGATAGAAGCTATTACTGGTCATAAAGTAATTGATTCAATTGCGGGGGCAGAACCGCTTGGTCCGAAAATTCCATTGGATTGTATGGTTATAGCACCATTAACAGGAAATACAATGAGTAAATTTGCCAATGCAATGACAGATTCTCCTGTATTAATGGCTGCTAAAGCTACCTTGCGAAATGGTAAACCTGTTGTATTAGCGGTTTCAACGAACGATGCTCTTGGATTAAACGGTGTAAACTTAATGCGCCTAATGGCAACAAAAAATATTTATTTTGTGCCGTTTGGGCAAGATTCACCGCACAATAAGCCCAATTCTATGGTAGCGCGTATGGAATTATTGCAAGATACAATTGTAGAGTCGATGGGAGGAAAACAACTCCAACCTGTAGTTGTAGAAAAATTCAAGTATATGAATTAACAAGCAAAAAACAGACAATTTTTTTCATGAAACCATCATTCTTATCGCAGAATATGATAAAATTAATTCTATTAAGAATGAGAAGGAGTATTTGTTACTCCTTTTTATTCTAAGTATAGAAGGATTGGTACCTAGAAAGGGGCATAGTGATGGAAAAGAAAAAATCTTTTCATGTCGCTGTAGTTGGAGCAACCGGCGCAGTTGGTGAACAAATGTTAAATACTTTAGAGAAACGTAATTTTCCAATTGGACAGTTATCGTTACTTTCATCTAAACGTTCTGCAGGTAAAACGCTTTTATTTAAAGGAGAAGAAGTAACAGTACAAGAGGCTACTCCTGAAAGTTTTGAAGGAGTGGATATTGCACTCTTCAGTGCGGGTGGATCTGTATCAAAACAATTAGCACCAGAAGCAGCAAAACGCGGTGCAATCGTTGTCGATAATACGAGTGCGTTTCGCATGACGGAAAATGTTCCGCTTGTTGTACCAGAAGTAAACGAAAAAGATTTATTAGAGCATAATGGAATTATTGCAAATCCAAACTGTTCTACCATTCAAATGGTAGTTGCTCTTGAACCAGTTCGTCAAAACTTTGGTTTAAAACGAGTAATCGTTTCCACATATCAAGCTGTATCAGGAGCAGGAGCGGCTGCAATTGAAGAGCTACATGAACAATCACAAGCCATTTTAAATGGTGAAGAAGCAAAAGCAAATGTTTTACCAGTAAAAGGTGATGAAAAGCATTATCCAATTGCATTTAATGCGATTCCGCAAATTGATAAGTTTGAAGATAATGGCTTTACATTTGAAGAAATGAAAATGATTAATGAAACAAAGAAAATTATGCATATGCCAGATCTTGAAGTAGCGGCAACATGTGTCCGCTTGCCAGTTGTATCAGGTCACTCTGAATCGGTGTATATTGAAGTGGAAAAAGAAGGTGTAACAGTAGAAGAGCTGCGTACTCTGTTAGCGAATGCAGAAGGAGTTGTACTGCAAGATAATCCAGCAGAACAAGTATATCCAATGCCAGCAACTGCAGTTGGTAAAAACGAAGTATTCGTTGGTCGCCTTCGTAAAGATTTAAACAATGATAAAGGATTCCATCTTTGGGTCGTATCTGATAACTTATTAAAAGGTGCTGCATGGAACTCTGTTCAAATTGCAGAACGATTAGTGAAATTACAATTAGTGTAAACGGCTAAAAGAAGGTGCAAAAATGAAAATTATTGTCCAAAAATTTGGTGGTACATCTGTACGTGATGAAAATGGTCGAAAACACGCCCTTCACCACATCAAAAAATCATTGAAAGAAGGCTATAAAATTGTAGTTGTTGTATCTGCGATGGGTCGCAAAGGTGAGCCATATGCGACTGATACATTATTAAGCCTTGTAAGTGAAAAACAATCGTTTATTTCAAAACGTGAACAAGATTTATTGTTGTCTTGTGGTGAGTTAATTTCGGCAATTGTGTTTTCAAATATGTTAAATGAAAATGAAATTAAAGCGGCAGCATTCAATGGTGCACAAGCTGGCTTTATTACAAATGATGATTTTACAAACGCTAAAATCATTGAAATGAACTGTGAACGTATACGTAAAGAGTTAGAAGAAGTAGATGTAATTGTCGTAACGGGATTTCAAGGGCAAACAAAAGAAGGCGATACGACAACACTTGGACGCGGTGGAAGTGATACATCAGCGTCGGCATTAGGTGTTGCGCTTCATGCCGAATATATTGATATCTTTACAGATGTAGAAGGTGTGATGACAGCTGATCCTCGTATTGTAAAAGATGCACGACATCTTGAAAATGTAACATATAATGAAATCTGTAATATGGCATATCAAGGTGCAAAAGTTGTTCATCCTCGTGCTGTTGAAATTGCGATGCATGCAAAAGTACCTCTGCGTGTGCGTTCTACGTATTCTGATAGCGAGGGAACTTTAATTGCAGCGTATGATGGTGCAACAAAAGGTCGTGATGTACAAGAGCGTCCTGTAACTGGTATTGCTCATGTTTCCGATGTAACGCAAATTAAAGTGTTAGCAAAAGACGGGGCATATGATTTACAAACAGAAGTTTTTAAAGAAATGGCAAATGAAAAGATTAGCGTAGATTTGATCAATATTTCTCCTACCGGTGTAGCATACACAGTTAGTGATGATGTTGCAGATCGAGCAGTTGAAGTGCTTCATAAGCTTGGATATGATCCAATTGTAACGGAGCACTGTGCAAAAGTATCTATTGTTGGAGCTGGAATCGCAGGTGTTCCAGGTGTTACAGCGAAAATTGTCACATCATTAGCTGAAAATGGAGTTCAAATATTGCAATCAGCAGATAGCCATACAACAATATGGGTACTTGTGAAAGAAGAGAAACTTGTAGATGCTGTAAATGCACTTCATCGTGCATTTGAGCTTTCAAAAGAAAAGCAACTGGAATTATAAGGAGTGAGACCATGAGAGATTTTGGGACAATTGCAACTGCGATGGTCACACCGTTTGATAAAAATGGAAACATCGATTTTGCAAAGACAACAAAATTGGTAAATTATTTGATTGATAACGGGACAACATCAATCGTTGTAGGAGGAACAACGGGTGAATCTCCTACATTAACATCTGAAGAAAAGGTAGCGTTATATCGTCATGTCGTATCTGTTGTTGATAAAAGGGTGCCTGTGATAGCTGGAACTGGTAGCAACAACACGCATGCTTCTGTGGAGCTTACGAAAAAAGCGGAAGAAGAAGGCGTAGATGCGATTATGTTAGTTGCACCGTATTATAATAAACCAAGTCAAGAAGGTATGTATCAGCATTTTAAAACAATTGCTGAAAGTACAAAACTGCCGATCATGTTATACAACGTTCCTGGTCGATCTATTGTACAAATTTCTGTTGATACAGTTGTTCGTTTATCACAAATTCCAAACATTGTTGCAATCAAGGATGCGGGCGGCGACGTATTAACGATGACAGAAATTATCGAAAAAACAGATGCTGATTTTGCTGTATACAGCGGTGATGACGGATTAACATTGCCAGCTATGGCAATTGGGGCAAAAGGGATTGTATCTGTTGCTTCTCATATTATTGGTAATGAAATGCAAGACATGATTGTAGCATTCCAAACTGGTGATATGAAAACAGCACAAAAGCTTCATCAATTGTTAGTAAGAGTGACAAATGCATTATTTATGGCACCGAGTCCAACTCCGGTCAAAACGGCATTGCAAATCGTAGGACTAGACGTTGGTTCTGTTCGTTTACCTCTTCTACCATTGACTGAAGAAGAAAGAACGCAATTACTTGAAGTTATCCAATCTATTCCTCGCTAATAGGAAAGTGGCTTAGTGATATGTGCTAAGCCACTTTTTGTATTTTATCCCTCTACATTGGGGAAATAATTACGGGTTATACAACACTTTTAAGACCAACTAGTTAACTTTACTGTTATCCGGTGTATCCTCTTATACATATTCTTCTCTTTGCTTTCTTATAATTTAACTTGTGTTCTATTTCTTATATCAGTTATAATATGGCTAAGTAGCTTAGTACGGGTATGCTTAGCAAAAATGGAAAAACATTACGGATTATCGGATTGTGTATGAAATTACATAAAATATTTGATTTATATAATGAAAGAGAGGTGGAACCTGGTTTAAAAACAAAAAACGTGATAAGACCTTCGTTTTAGATGTTGAAAAATGATGGTGGAGTTTCCCCTGGTTTCTCGACAATGTTAGTGGGATCAGTTTTTATACTATTTTTAAACCAGGCAACAACATGAAGAAGAAAGAGATAGATACTGTAAAAGTATTCGCTCTCGGCGGAGTGGGCGAAATTGGAAAGAATATGTACTGCGTGGAAATTGATTCTGAAATTTTTATTGTGGATGCAGGACTTATGTTTCCAGAAGAAGAGATGTTTGGAATAGATATTGTTATTCCTGATATCACATATTTAGTGGAAAATAAAGAGCGCGTAAAAGGACTATTTTTAACACATGGTCATGAAGATCATATTGGTGGTATTGTTTATGTGTTAAGAAAATTAGATATTCCAGTTTATGGAACCAAACTAACAAACGGTCTAGTGAAAGAAAAATTAGGAGAAGCGGGCATGTTAGGCCGTGTTGATTTAAGAACAATCGATTCTAATGCTACTGTAGAATTCGATACGACAACGGTTTCTTTCTTTAAAACAACCCACAGTATCCCAGATGCAGTGGGTGTTTGCTTCCATACTTCACAAGGTGCAATTGTATACACTGGTGATTTTAAATTTGATCAAACTCCGATTGGGAATAATGGTGCGGATATTGGAAAAATGGCACAAATCGGCAATGAAGGTGTACTTTGCTTACTATCTGATAGTACAAATGCAGAGCGTCCTGGCTATACAGGATCTGAGAGAGAAGTCGGTGTAGAGATTTCTAAAGTATTTTATAATTCAGAAGGCCGTATAATTGTAGCTTCATTTGCGTCTAATGTTCATCGTATTCAACAAGTTTTCGATGCGGCTTATGAAACTGGTCGTAAGGTAGCAGTAGTGGGCCGGAGTATGGTAAAGGTAGTTGATATTGCATATAATCTAGGTTATTTAAATATTCCAGACGGTATGTTAATTTCACTGCAGGAAGTTGATAATTATCCTGAGAAAAAGGTGACAATTTTAACGACTGGAAGTCAAGGTGAGCCAATGGCTGCCCTTACTAGGATGGCAAGACAAGCTCATAAACAAATTTCAATTCGTAAAGGTGATACAGTTATTATTGCAGCATCCCCAATTCCAGGGAATGAAACATCTGTCTCAAGAACAATTGATTTATTATTTAGGACAGGTGCGGATGTCGTATATTATGGAGAAAAGAAAGTCCATGTTTCTGGGCACGGTAGTCAAGAAGAATTGAAGTTAATGTTGAATTTAATGAAACCAAAATATTTCTTGCCTGTACATGGTGAATTTCGTATGCAAAAAGCTCACGCCCGTTTAGCTCAGGATGTTGGAATTCATTCGAATCGTATTTTTATCACTGAAAAAGGTGAAGTAATCTCCTTTACAGATGGTGAAGCGAAACCAGCAGGGAAGGTTCCAGCTGGAAATGTATTGATTGATGGATTAGGCGTTGGTGATGTTGGGAATATCGTGTTACGAGATCGAAAAATGCTATCGCAAGACGGTATCTTAGTCGTTGTTGTAACCCTTGGGAAAGATGAGAAAAAAATTATTTCTGGACCAGAAATAATTTCGCGAGGATTTGTTTATGTTCGTGAATCTGAAGCGTTAATTGAAAAATCAACTGATATCGTACGTACAATTGTAGAACAATCTATTAAAGAATATTCTATTGAATGGTCAACATTAAAACAAAATATTCGTGAATTACTTGGACAATTTTTATTTGAAGAAACGAAGAGAAAACCGATGATTTTACCAATTATCATGGAAGTATAAGAGAGGGCTGCCTATTTATAGGCAGCTTTTTCTTTTATCCTCTGTCGAATGAAATTTATAACTTAACAAATAATAGTTATATACGTGAGAAAGGGGATACGACATGATAGAGCGTGATGAAATGAAAAGTGAAGAAAAAGAGCCCAAGACAAAAGAAGAGACGAAAGAAGCTTCTGTATTAGAGAAAATTCAGCAGCTTGGACAGACAAATGTCCCGCAATTAAATGAATCGCGTGTTCATTGTTTAACGATTATAGGGCAAATTGAAGGGCATGTGCAATTGCCACCACAAAATAAAACGACGAAATATGAACATGTTATTCCGCAAATTGTAGCAATTGAACAAAACCCTAAAATTGAAGGATTATTAATTTTGTTAAATACAGTTGGAGGGGATGTGGAAGCTGGGCTTGCGCTTTCTGAAATGATCGCTTCGCTTTCAAAACCGACTGTATCGATTGTACTTGGCGGAGGCCATTCCATTGGTGTGCCGATTGCGGTATCAACAGATTATTCATTCATTGCAGAAACAGCAACAATGACAATTCACCCTATTCGTCTTACAGGTCTTGTAATAGGTGTTCCACAAACATTTGAGTATTTAGATAAAATGCAAGAGCGTGTTATTCGTTTTGTAACAAAGCATTCCAAAGTAACAGAAGATCGTTTTAAGGAGTTAATGTTTGCAAAAGGGAATTTAACGCGAGATATTGGTACAAATGTTGTAGGTTTGGATGCGGTGAAATATGGTTTAATTGATGATGTTGGAGGGATTGGCCAAGCAATCAAAAAATTAAATGAATTAATTGATGCAAAAACATCAACTGAACAAGGTGGGGCGTTGCTACAATGATTTTATATACGATTATGCCAGAGCAACTCGTGTATCCGATGGATCATAGTGAATTTACGAAACAGAAAATTATTCATGTAGATGGTATTGATATGGTTGTGGAAATGGGAAATGAAAATAATTATTCTGTTGTACGTGTATTAAGTACAAACCCCCAACATTTTTTACAATATGAACCTGGGCAGAAAATATCCTTTTCGTAAAAGCAGGATTTTGTTTATGAGCTATGGTATAATATAAAAAACAAGAGGGTGAAGCAGCCGTGTGTGTAGGCTGCTTTCTTCAGTTTATTCTGTAAAATCCTGTTTGAATGGGACTATAATGATTCTGTGAAAGTTATATTTTTGAATGAGAATTTGAGGTGAAGAAATGGCAAAACAAAAGCAAAGAGGGACGAAAACAAAAGCAAGACGTACCTTAAAGCCAACTTTGTACTACGAAATCGTCGGTTTGACTCTTTTTGCGCTCTCCATCATTACAATTATGCAACTAGGTGTTGTCGGAAAAGCATTCGTGCTATTTTTTCGCTTTTTCTTTGGAGAATGGTACATACTTGGAGTACTTGGGGTTATTGCACTTTCTATAGCGTTTGTTATAAAACGAGAGTGGCCGAATTTATTAAACAAACGATTGATTGGTCTATATTTAATCGTATTAGCGATATTGATGTTTAGTCACATTACATTAGTTAACCTTTTAACAAAAGACGGGGCAGTACAAAGTTCATCTGTTATTGTAACGACAAAAGATTTGTTCTTTCATGAAATGAAAAAAGGAGTCGATTCAGTACATTTAGGCGGGGGAATGTTTGGGGCTATTATGTTTGCGACATGCTATTTTTTATTTGATGAGGTTGGCGCGTACATAATTGGAATGATTCTCATTTTGCTTGGTGTATTATGTATTACAAATAAACATATAGGAGAAGTACTTGCGCCGATTGGAAGTATACTTAGACGGCAATTTCAAGTGATGCAAGGTGATTATAAAGATTGGCAAACGAAACGGGCTGTTGAAAAAACTGAAAAGAAAAAGGCATCTCGCACGCGGAGTGAACGTCATGTGCAAGATGTGCCGGAGTTAGTAGAGCGTATAGAAGAAGTGGATGTAGCCCCGCCGATTATATCAAACTTTACTGAAAACTATGCAACGCCGGATCCAATAAGTGAAGAACTTCCTAAAGCAACTCAAGAGGATCCTTTGCCGGTGCAAGAAGAACAGCCGCAGCGGAAAAAAGGTGGAAAAATTGTTGAATCGCTTTCCGGAGAGACGACAGCCCCGCCAATGCATTTTTCTGATGTTGAAAATAAAGACTATAAGTTGCCGTCTTTAGAACTATTAAAGTTTCCGAACAATAAGCAAGTGACAAATGAGAATGAGACGATTTATGAAAATGCTCGTAAGTTGGAACGAACATTCCAAAGCTTCGGTGTGAAAGCGAAAGTAACAAAGGTTCATAGAGGGCCAGCTGTTACAAAATATGAAGTATATCCTGATATGGGAGTTAAAGTTAGTAAAATTGTTAGTTTAAGTGATGATTTAGCACTAGCTTTAGCGGCTAAAGATATTCGAATTGAAGCACCGATCCCAGGGAAATCAGCTGTTGGTATTGAAGTGCCAAATGCAGAAGTTGCAGTGGTTACGTTAAGAGAAGTATTGGATTCGAAAGCAAATAATCATCCGGAAGAAAAGCTATTAATTGGACTTGGGCGAGATATTACAGGTGAAGCTGTATTAGCACGTCTAAATAAAATGCCCCATTTACTAGTAGCAGGGGCAACTGGTAGCGGAAAGAGTGTATGTATTAACGGGATTATTACAAGTATTTTAATGCGCGCTAAACCGCATGAAGTGAAACTTATGATGATTGATCCTAAAATGGTAGAATTAAATGTATACAATGGTGTTCCGCATTTATTAACGCCTGTTGTGACAGACCCGAAAAAAGCGTCACAGGCATTAAAAAAGGTTGTCAATGAAATGGAACGACGTTATGAATTGTTTGCGCATAGCGGAACACGGAATATTGAAGGATACAACGAATACGTTAAACAACATAATGAACAATCTGAAGCGAAGCAACCAGAACTTCCGTATATTGTTGTTATCGTGGACGAGTTGGCGGATTTAATGATGGTTGCTTCTTCTGATGTTGAGGATGCGATTATGCGTTTGGCACAAATGGCACGTGCAGCTGGTATTCATTTAATTATTGCAACGCAGCGTCCATCTGTAGATGTTATTACTGGTGTTATTAAAGCCAATATTCCATCGCGAATTGCTTTTGCGGTTTCCTCTCAAACTGATTCAAGAACGATTCTTGATACAGGGGGAGCAGAGAAATTGTTAGGACGAGGTGATATGCTGTTTGTACCAATTGGTGCTTCTAAGCCAGTTCGTGTACAAGGTGCATTTTTATCAGATGATGAAGTAGAAAAAGTAGTAGAGTATGTTGTTGCGCAGCAAAAAGCACAATATCAAGAGGATATGATTCCGCAAGATGTACAAGAAACGAAGCAAGAGGTAGAGGATAATTTATATGATGAAGCAGTGCAGCTTGTTGTAGATATGCAAACAGCATCAGTCTCTATGTTACAGCGCAGGTTTCGTATTGGGTATACGCGTGCGGCCCGATTGATTGATGCAATGGAAATAAACGGTGTTGTCGGTCCATATGAAGGAAGCAAGCCTCGTGAAGTGCTACTAAAAGATATTCAAGAGAAAAGTTCGTGAAAAAGGAGCCGATTAGAAGTCATTCTAGTCGGTTTCTTTATTAAATAAAAATGATAACGCTTACTATAAGGTGATTTTAATTAGAATACGAATGGTTGTATATTTTAAAATTCCAACGTTCGATTTTTTTGTTCGATTGTATTGACAGTAATCATTTCAAATGGTACGATTACTTCGAAATCAAAATAAACCTCATATAATCTTGGTAATAAGGTCCATAAGTTTCTACCTAGCAACCATAAATTTGCTAGACTATGAGGAAAAAGTGTCAATACAAGGTGTAGAACAACTTTGTTCCTAACTTTTTCATCATATGAGAAATGTAAGGTGCAAAGTTTTTTTTATAGGTTAAAGAAAGAAAATTTCATTTAACGAAATTATTAGCACTTATTCGACAAATCTTAACTTTCTTATTTTTATTTAGGGGAATTCATGATATATGAATTGTGGAAAAAAAGGGAAAAGAGGTCTTACATCAGAGGTCGAATAAGTGAAGTGCGAGGGGAGTCTTATGTCAGTAAAGTCAGATAGTCGACATTTGTATTTACGAGTGATTGACCACATTAAAGAGAAGATTAAAAGCGGGGTATATAAAGAAAAACAAAAACTACCGTCCGAATTTGATCTAGCAAAAGAGTTAGGCGTTAGTAGAGCGACCTTGCGAGAAGCACTTCGAATTTTAGAAGAAGAAAGCGTTGTCATTCGTCGGCATGGTGTAGGAACGTTTGTAAATGCAAAGCCATTGTTTTCTTCAGGAATTGAACAATTATCTAGTATTACAGATATGATTACTAGTGCAGGTAAAAAGCCAGGTACAGTATTTCTATCATCAGCAGTAGGGAGCTTAACGGAAGAAGAAAAAGAAAAGTTTAATAGTGAAGAGGGTTTTGAAACACTTATGATTGAACGCGTTCGTACAGCAGATGGGGAACCTGTTGTTTATTGCGTTGATAAGTTACCGAAAGAAGTTCTTCCTGATTTGTCAGAATACAAAGAGGAATCATTGCTTACGGTCATACATAGGAATACACATAAACGCATTACATATGCTGTTGCTCATATTGAACCTCTTGGCTATCACTCTAAAATATCACCAATTTTAGAATGTGGACCTGAAACAGCATTACTTGTGTTAAAGCAAATGCACTATGATCAAAATGATGAACCGATTTTATATTCGATTAATTATTTTCGAGCAGACAAATTTAGCTTCCATGTATTAAGAAAACGTATGTAGATTGTGCTCATTTTAGGGAGGTGACAGCAAGAAAATAGGGACATGGTTGTAGAACTAACTAGATACATATTTTAGGAGGGGTTTTTAGTATGAAGAAAAAAGCGGGAATTTTATTATCATTAACGTTAGCAGCAAGCACAATTTTAGGAGCTTGTGGAAACACTGATAAGTCAAGCGAGAAAAAAGAGGAAAAAGACAGTAAAAATTTTAAAGTTGGTATGGTTACAGACGTTGGTGGAGTAGATGATAAATCATTTAACCAATCTGCTTGGGAAGGTTTAAAAAAGTTTGGTAAAGATAACAAACTAAAAGAAAATGAAGGATATCGCTATCTTGAATCTGCTAAAGATGCAGACTACATTCCAAACTTAGCTAAGTTTGTAGACACTAATTACAATTTAACATTCGGAATTGGTTATAAAATGCAAGAGGCTATCCAAGAAACAGCAGTAAAGAATACAAAAAAACAATTTGCAATTGTTGACGCAGTAGTTGATAAGCCAAATGTAACAAGTATTACATTTAAAGACCATGAAGGTTCTTTCCTAGCAGGTGCGGTTGCAGCTATGACAACAAAATCAAATAAAGTAGGATTTATTGGAGGGATTAAAAGTCCTCTAATTGAAAAATTTGAATCTGGTTTCAAGGCAGGAGCGAAATTTGTAAATCCGAATATTGAAGTTGTATCTCAATATGCAGAAGCATTCGATAAACCAGAAAAAGGTTCTGTATTAGCTTCAGCAATGTATGGCCAAGGTGTAGACGTAATTTATCATGCATCTGGTGCTACTGGTAACGGTGTATTTACAGAAGCGAAAAACCGTAAGAAAAAAGGAGAAAATGTTTGGGTAATCGGTGTTGACCGTGACCAAAACCAAGAAGGTATGCCAGAAAACGTAACATTAACTTCAATGGTAAAACGTGTTGATGTTGCGGTAGAAAAAGTTTCACAAAAAGCAAAAGACGGTAAACTTGAAGGCGGTAAAACAGAAGAGTTTGGTTTACAAGATGATGGTGTTGGAATTGCAAAAACAACTGACAATGTGAAAAAAGTAAATCCAGAAATTTTAACAAAAGTAGAAGAATTGAAAAAGAAAATTGTAAGTGGTGAAATTAAAGTACCTTCTACTCCAAATGAGTACAAAACATTTGAAGCTTCTCTTAAAAAATAATGGTAGATTAATAGCAAAGGTTAGTTCTAAGAACTAACCTTTGCATATATAAAGAACTTTATCCTGTTAGGAGGATTAATATGGAATACGTAATTGAGATGAATAATATTACAAAAGTATTCCCAGGGATTGTGGCGAATGATGATATTACGCTGCAAGTGAAACAGGGAGAAATTCATGCTTTGCTTGGAGAGAATGGTGCTGGGAAATCAACACTTATGAATGTTTTGTTTGGCTTGTATCAACCAGAACAAGGTGAAATTAAAATAAAAGGGAAACCTGTAAAAATTACAAACCCAAATATAGCAAATGATCTTGGAATTGGCATGGTGCATCAGCACTTTATGCTTGTACATAATTTTACAGTTACAGAAAATATTATTCTCGGAAATGAACCGAAGAAAAGCGGGAAGATTGCTATTGATGATGCTGCTAAAGAAATTAAAGCATTATCTGAGCAATACGGATTGTCGGTAGATCCATATGCGAAAATAGAGGATATTTCTGTTGGGATGCAGCAGCGTGTAGAAATTTTGAAAACGCTCTACCGCGGAGCAGAAATTTTAATTTTTGATGAACCGACTGCTGTATTAACACCGCAGGAGATTCAAGAACTAATTCATATTATGAAAAAGCTTGTGCAAGAAGGAAAATCTATTATTCTTATCACACATAAGTTGAAAGAAATTATGGAAGTATGTGATCGTTGTACAATTATCCGTAAAGGAAAGGGAATTGGAACGGTAGACGTTGCAAATACAGATGAAAACAAGCTTGCAGAATTGATGGTCGGACGTCAAGTGAATTTTAAAACAGAAAAGTCAGACGCCAAACCACGTGAAAATGTACTTGAAATTTCCAATCTTGTTGTGCACGATGCACGTCATTTACCTACCGTAAAAGGACTTGACTTAACTGTTCGTGCAGGAGAAATTATCGGTATTGCAGGAATCGATGGGAATGGACAAAGTGAATTAATAGAAGCGATTACTGGTTTACGAAAAGTTGAGTCAGGCTCTATTACGTTAAGAGAGAAAGACGTAACAAATTGGCCAGTTAGACGCATTACAGAGGAAGGTGTTGGACACATTCCTGAAGATCGTCATAAACATGGGCTTGTTCTTGATTTTTCTATCGGAGATAATATGGTACTGCAAACGTACTATAAAAATCCATATTCTAAAAAAGGTGTTTTGAATTTTACAAAGGTTTATGAAAAAGCAAAATCATTAATTGGGCAGTTTGATGTTCGTACTCCAAGTGAACATACACCAGCACGAGCGTTATCCGGAGGGAATCAGCAAAAGGCAATTATTGCTCGTGAAGTGGATCGTGATCCGGATTTATTAATTGCTGCACAACCAACACGCGGTTTAGATGTTGGGGCAATCGAATTTATTCATAAAAAGTTAATTGAACAGCGTGATAAAGGAAAAGCGGTTCTATTGCTGTCGTTAGAGCTTGACGAAATTTTAAATGTAAGTGACCGCGTTGCTGTCATTTATGAAGGGAAAATTGTTGATGTTGTCAATGCAAAAGAGACAAATGAGCAACAGCTAGGTCTGCTAATGGCTGGGGGAAAGAAGAAAGAGAAGGTGAACACAAATGGCTAAAAAATTTTTAACGGAGCGAACAATTAACATTTTAGTACCTGTATTATCCGTTATTTTTGGTTTACTTGTTGGAGCCATTGTCATGATTACGAGCGGATACGATCCAATCGTTGGCTATGCTGCATTATGGGATGGTATGGTCGGAAATCCACGTGCAATAGGGGAAACACTCAGAACGATGATTCCACTTGTTCTTGCTGGTTTATCAGTAGCGTTTGCCTTCCGTACAGGTTTGTTTAATATCGGAGTAGAAGGACAATTGCTAGTGGGATGGCTTGCTGCTGTTTGGTTCGGTTATGCTGTTTCTTTACCAGCGTTCCTCCATGTTCCGTTATCGATATTATTTGCAGCGCTTGTTGGCGGACTGTGGGGATTTATTCCTGGATATTTAAAAGGGAAGTTTAAGGTAAATGAAGTTATTGTCACAATTATGATGAACTACATCGCGCTTTATGTAACTTATTACATCATTAGGAATTTTCTGCATGAAGCAAATGAAAAATCGTATGATATAAAAGCGAGTGCGTCTTTAGCTTCTTCTTGGTTAGCCTCTTTAACAGATGGCTCTCGCCTGCACTGGGGAATCGTTGTAGCGATTGTTGTAGCACTTATTATGTGGTTTATATTAGATCGTACAACATTAGGTTACGAGCTCAAATCGGTTGGGTTTAATCAGCACGCTTCTAAATATGCCGGAATGAAAGTGTCGCGTAATGTTGTATTATCAATGACGATTGCTGGTGCATTTGCTGGAATTGGCGGTGCAATGGAGGGGCTTGGAACATTCCAAAGCATGACAGCGATGTCTTCTTTTACAGGAATAGGATTTGATGGTATTGCCGTGGCTCTTCTTGGTGCAAATAATGCATTTGGTATTTTGTTATCCGCACTTTTATTTGGCGGATTGAAAAGTGCTGCACCGCAAATGAACTTTGAAGCGAACGTTCCGTCTGAACTCATTAATGTTATTATCGCATGTATTATTTTCTTTGTAGCGTGTAGCTACGTTTTACGATGGGCACTTTCTCGTTTTAGCAAGGAGGGGAAATAAATGAGTTTCCTAGATATTGTAGCCATTCTTGTGACAGGTACGTTATATACGGCAGCACCGCTTATTTTTACAGCACTTGGAGGCGTATTTAGTGAACGTTCTGGTGTTGTAAACATTGCGTTAGAAGGTTTAATGTTGTTTGGTGCGTTTATTGGGGTTGTTACAACTCTATTAATGGGAGATACATGGGGAGCGATGACACCGTGGATTGCGCTTATTTTTGCAGCAATTGGCGGAGGATTGTTTGCACTTCTTCATGCGATTGCGTCAATTACATTCCGTGCGGATCAAGTTGTCAGCGGAGTAGCGATTAACTTTTTAGCGTTAGGATTAACAGTGTTTGCGATTAAAAAGATTTTTGGAAAAGGTCAAACTGATTTTATCCAATATCGTATTGAAAAAATTGATATTCCTGGCCTTTCTGATATTCCTGTTATTGGAAAAATATTTTTCTCTGATGTACCATTAACTTCATATATTGCAATTATTTTAGCATTTGTAGTTTGGTATGTGATTTATAAAACACCATTTGGCTTACGATTACGTGCTGTTGGTGAACATCCGATGGCAGCTGATACGATGGGGATTAATGTTTATAAAATGCGCTATATTGCAGTTTGTCTATCAGGTATGTTTGCAGGTGTCGGTGGTGCTGTGTTTTCAACATCTATTTCAAATAACTTTTCTGGCGCTACAATTACAGGGCAAGGATTTTTAGCGTTAGCGGCAATGATTTTTGGAAAGTGGCATCCAATTGGAGCTCTAGGTGCAGCGTTATTTTTTGGATTTGCACAGTCACTTGGTGTTACAGGTGGTACAATACCTGTTTTAGATCAAATTCCAAGTATCTTTTTAACGATATTACCATATGTATTAACAATTTTTGCACTTGTTGGTTTTGTTGGACGTTCCGAAGCTCCGAAAGCGCTTGGAACACCATATGAAAAAGGAAAACGTTAAAAGCTAAAAAGCTCGCACATTAGTGCGAGTTTTTTGACATACAATAACGTTAATACATGAGAAAATTTGCATTTTCTTTTGTGAAAACTGTATATTGAAGAAGAAAATTCCTTTTTAGAGGAGGTTTACAAATGAATCTTATAAAACAAGAAACACATGAATTAGGTGGATTACGTGTACATATGATTCCAACAGAAAAATATAAAACGAATACATTTGTGTTACGGTTAAAGTCACCGTTATGTGAAGAAACAGTAACAGAGCGGGCTTTGCTTCCTTATGTATTACAAAGTGCTACTGAAACACACCCATCTGTCATTCGAATTCGTCAATATTTAGAGGAGCTATATGGTTCGTCATTAGCTGTTGATGTAAGTAAAAAAGGTGAGGATCATGTTATTTCTATTTATATAGACATTGCTAATGAAACATATTTACAAGAAGCGCCGCCGCTCTTTGAAAAAGCGCTTGCGATGCTGGCTGATATTTTACTAAGACCAGCAACAGAAGGAAATGGTTTTTTACAAACAGTTGTAGAAAGTGAAAAACGTGCACTCGTGCAGCGGATCGAATCTACGTTTGATGATAAAATGCGCTATGCAAATGAACGACTCATCGAAGAAATGTGTAAAGTAGAGCCGTACCGCTTAAGTGCAAACGGTCAAAAAGAGCGTGTTTCTAAGATTACAAACGAAACGTTGTACCAATATTATAAAAAAGTATTAGATGAAGATGAAATGGATTTATATATTATAGGTGATATTGAAGAAGGGGCTTTTGACCTTGTGAAACGGTACTTCTCTGTTTCTGAACGTGAACCGAAAGAAAGAAATGTATTGCTTCATAAGAAAAATGAAGAAGAACAAGAGGTTGTAGAAAAACAAGAACTAAAGCAAAGTAAATTAAATATAGGATACCGCACATATATTACGTATCGGGACGAAGACTATTTTGCTTTGCAATTATTTAATGGCTTATTTGGTGGTTTTTCACATTCGAAATTATTTGTAAATGTACGTGAGAAAAACAGCTTGGCATATTATGCTGCCTCTCGTTATGAAAGTCATAAGGGACTTCTGTTTGTAATGTCTGGAATTGAAGGGAAAAATTACGAAAAAGCTGTTACGATTATTAAAGAACAAATGATAGCGATGCAAAATGGTGATTTTACTGATGAGGAAATCGTACAAACAAAAAGTGTAATTAAAAATCAAGTTTTAGAGACAATTGATACGCCGCGCGGTTTAGTAGAACTTCTGTATCATGGAGTAATTGCAAATTATGACCGCCCTGTGGAAGAATGGTTAACAGAGATTGAACGAGTAACGAAAGATGAAATTGTTAAAGTAGCCCATAATATTCAGCTAGATACAATTTACTTCTTACATGGGACGGAGGGAGTTTAAAATGGAAAAGATCGTTTATGAACAATTAAAAGAAACGCTGTATTACGAAAAACTGTCCAATGGTTTAGAAGTATATATTCTCCCAAAACAAGATTTTAATAAAACGTATGCAACATTTACGACAAAGTATGGTTCTATCGATAATACGTTTGTGCCACTTGGAAAAAATGAGATGCTTCGTGTGCCGGATGGAATTGCACATTTTCTAGAGCATAAATTATTTGAAAAAGAGGATCACGATGCGTTTCAATTATTTAGTAAGCAAGGAGCTTCTTCAAACGCATTCACATCGTTTACAAGAACTGCATATTTATTTTCTTGTACATCAAACGTTGAAAAGAATTTAGAAACATTGTTAGATTTCGTACAAGATCCATACTTTTCTGAACAAACTGTCGAGAAAGAGAAGGGGATTATTGGGCAAGAAATTCAAATGTATCAAGATAATGCCGATTGGCGTTTATATTTTGGATTAATTGACAGTTTATATAGGAAACACCCTGTAAAGATTGATATCGCTGGAACAATTGATTCAATTAGTGAAATTACGAAAGATTTACTGTATGAGTGTTATCATACATTTTATCACCCAAGCAATATGTTGCTATTTGTTGTTGGTTCGATTGATCCAGAGAAAACGATGGATTTAGTGCGTCAAAATCAAGCGAAGAAAAATTATACTGCGCAATCTGAAATTGCAAGATCTTTTGATGAAGAACCAGAACAAGTAAATGAGAAAAAAATGGTTATTACAATGCCGGTACAAACACCGAAATGCTTAGTTGGTGTGAAAACACAAGACTTGAAGCGACAAGGGAAGGACTTGTTAAAACAAGAAATTGCTTTAACACTTATGTTAGATTATTTATTTGGAAAAAGTTCTACCCATTATGAAACATTGTATAATGAAGGTTTAATTGATGATACGTTTTCGTACGATTATACAGAAGAAAGCAGTTTTGGTTTTGCGATGATTGGTGGAGATACGAAGCATCCAGATGAATTAGCAAAGCGAATAACGGATATTTTACTACAAACAAATTATGATGAGTTATGCGCGGAAACGTTAGAACGTGTGAAAAAGAAGAAAATAGGTGGTTTTTTACGTTCTCTAAATTCACCAGAATATATTGCAAATCAATTCACACGATATGCATTTAACGGCTCTAGTCTGTTTGACGCATTATCTGTTTTGGAAAGTTTATCAATTCAAGATTTACAAACAGTTGCGAAGAGCCTTTTAGAAGAAGAACGACTTAGTGTTTGCCAAGTACTTCCAAAGAAATGATGAAGTAGAGAGAGGAAAAAGATGAAGAAGTTTGCATTAGTTACCGGGGGAAGTGGAGGAATCGGCTCTGCCGTTGTAAGACGATTAGTAAAAGATGGCTACACGGTGTATGTTCATTATAACCAAGGTGAAAAGAGAGTTCAGCAATTAGAGCAAGAACTTAAAGATATTATTCCCGTTCAGGCTAATTTATCGGAAACAGATGGTGCTTCGCGATTATGGTCGCAAATTCACCATCCAATTGAGACAATTGTATATGCAGCTGGGCAAAGTATTTTTGGATTAACGACAGATGTTACGGATGAACAATTAAATGAGATGGTGGAGCTACAAGTGAAAAATGTATATAAACTTGTTTCATTTGCACTTCCCTCCATGATTCGAAATCGAAGTGGGAATATTGTTGTTATTTCTTCCATTTGGGGACAAATAGGTGCTTCATGCGAAGTGTTGTATTCAATGGTGAAAGGAGCGCAAAATTCATACGTAAAAGCATTGGCAAAAGAGGTTGCATTAAGCGGTGTACGGGTGAATGCGATTGCTCCAGGCGCAATTGAAACAGAAATGATGCGTGTATTTTCGAATGAAGAAAAGCAAGAGATTGCAGAAGAAATTCCGCTTGGCCGATTAGGCGTGGCAGAAGAAGTAGCCAATACAGTTGCATTTGTAGTTTCTTCTCAAGCATCTTATATAACAGGTCAAATTATTGGAGTGAATGGGGGATGGCATTGTTAATCGTTTAAAGTAAGGAGTATTGTATTTTGCATTTTGTTCGTACATAAAAAAGAACATAGTGGTAAATAGTAAATATGACTCCATTACTTAATAGTGAGGTGCTTAACGATGTCAGTATTAGATAACTTTGAACAATGGAAAGGCTTTTTAGGAGAGCGTTTAGACCAAGCGCAAGGAAAAGGCTTAGACGGCGGTGCAATTTCTGATATGGCCTATCGCATTGGGGATTATTTAGCAAATGAAGTAGAAGCGCGTAATGACCAAGAAAAATTATTGGCGGAGCTATGGAAGGTTGCAGATGAACAAGAGCAACATATAATTGCAAATTTAATGGTAAAAATGGTCAAACATAAGTAGTGAAAAGAGAGGAAGTATCCTCTCTTTTTTTGTCGATTTTGAGAATCCTTCAATTAAATCGAGTTCTCGATTGTACATTTCACTTTCCTATTAGGGGAAAATCATATAATATAGTACGTAGGTGTAAAGTAAGCAAGGGGAGTGTCATCAAATGATTGAATGGTATTTTGAGTATGAAATACATAAAAACCGACCTGGCTTGCTTGGTGATGTTTCTTCGTTAATCGGTATGCTTGGTATTAATATTGTTACAATTAATGGGGTAGACAATGCTAGGCGCGGACTATTATTAATGTGTGAGAATCAAGAACAAATTTCTAGACTTGAATCAATTTTAAATACGATGGATAATATAACTGTAACGAAATATCGTCCACCGAAGCTTCGCGATCGATTAGCAGTTCGGCACGGAAGATATATACAGCGAGATGCGGATGATAAGAAAACATTTCGTTTCGTTCGTGATGAATTAGGTTTACTTGTCGATTTTATGGCGGAACTTATGAAAAAAGATGGCCATAAATTAATTGGAATTCGTGGAATGCCACGCGTTGGAAAAACAGAGTCCATCGTTGCTGCAAGTGTTTGTGCAAATAAACGTTGGCTTTTTGTATCGTCGACTCTTATTAAACAGACGGTACGCAGTCAATTAATTGAAGATGAATATAATGATGATAATATCTTTATTTTAGATGGAATTGTTTCAACGAAGCGCGCAAATGAACGACACTGGCAGCTTGTTCGCGAAATTATGAGATTGCCAGCAACAAAAGTTGTAGAGCATCCGGATGTATTTGTGAGTCAGTCAGAATATACTCTTGATGATTTTGATTACATTATTGAGTTGAGAAATGATTACGATGAAGAAATTCAATACAGTCTAGTAGATGAAATTGAACAAGGAAATCAAAATAATTTTTCTATGTTCGACTTTTAAAGAAATATTGAGGTGTTAGCATTGACAGAATTAGGACAAAAGCTGAAAGAAGCACGAGAATTGAAAGGTTTTTCCATCGATCAGCTGCAGGAAGTTACGAAAATTCAAAAACGCTATTTGATTAGTATTGAAGAAGGAAATTTAAGTATATTGCCTGGGGATTTTTACGCACGTGCCTTTATAAAGCAATATGCAGAAGCAGTTGGATTAAATGGAGAGGCGGTACTAGAAGAATATAGACACGAAATACCGCAGTCGGTTTCTCATGATGTTCCGCAAATTTCCACGGGACAAAAAGCACAGGAAACTGTGCAAAGAGCAGCGACATCACCAATTGCAGATCATATGCCTAAAATTTTAATTACATTGCTTGTTATTGCTGTTGGTGTAGCAATTTGGTTCGTGTTTCAGTTTGTTTTAGGTAAAAATGACGATGGTCAAGTAAAACAAACGAAAAATGCACAAACAGAAGTGGAAAAAGCAGAAAATTCTCCTCTTGATCAAAAGAAAGAAGAAAAGAAAGAAGAGAAAAAAGCAGAAGCACCTCAACAAGCTCAGCAGCAACAAAATACAGCTCAAGAAGAGATTAAAGTTGTTAAAAAAAATGGGAAAGAATCTACATTAGAGCTTCGTCATAATAAAGAATTTAAAGTAGAATTAACTGCAAAAGGTACAAGCTATGTAGATATTAAAAACGAAGATGGTAAAGAATTTTATACAGGTACTTTAAATAAGGATGAAAAACAACAACAAGATTTATCGTCAGAACGTGTTGTGCGCTTAAACATTGGTAGTGCGCCAAATGTGGAAATTAAAATTAACGGTAAAGTTGTTGAATTTCCACAAAATGCAGAAGAAATGTATCATCAAATTTTGGTGATTAAAAACCTAGGAGAACAACCTGCACAATAATAGTCATCGTTCCGATGACTTTTTTCAATGCATAAACCGTTTTTGACATGATGGAGGAATAGCTGTGAATTTACCAAATAAAATTACTGTATCAAGAATTTGCTTAATTCCTATATTTTTAATTATTATGCTCGTTCCGTTTGATTGGGGAGTATATACAATTGGAGATGTAGAATTGCCAATTCAGCACTTAGCCGGAGCTCTTGTTTTTATTATTGCTTCTGCGACAGATTGGATTGATGGCCATTATGCAAGAAAACATAATCTTGTAACGAATCTAGGGAAATTTTTAGATCCTTTGGCGGATAAATTATTAGTATCTGCAGCATTAATTACGCTTGTAGATTTACATTATGTAGCGACTTGGATGGCGGTTGTTATTATTAGCCGAGAATTTGCTGTTACAGGCTTGCGTCTCGTATTAGCTGGTACAGGGGAAGTGGCTGCTGCGAAAATGCCTGGGAAAATTAAAATGTGGATGCAAGTTATTGCGATTTCTGCCTACTTACTTCACGATGTTCCGTTTAATTTAATTCAAATTCCAATTGCAGATATTTCAATATGGATTGCACTTATCTTTACGGTTATTTCAGGATGGGATTATTTCTGGAAAAATAGAGCGGTGTTTGTTGATTCGAAATAACGGCTTATGGGGGAATGGAAGATGAATGCGGAAATTATCGCGGTTGGTACAGAGCTATTGCTTGGGCAAATTGCGAATACGAATGCCAAGTTTTTATCAGAAAAACTAGCATCTATCGGAATCGATGTATATTATCACACTGTTGTAGGGGATAACAATAATCGCTTACGCCGGGCAATTGAAATTGCTCAAAAACGTGCAGATATATTGATTTTTACAGGTGGTTTAGGACCGACAAAAGACGATTTAACGAAAGAAACAATTGCGTCCTCCTTGCAGGAAGAGCTTGTATATGATGAAGTGGCACTCAGTTCCATTACTGATTATTTTAGAAGAACGGGAAGAGAGTTCACCGAAAATAATAAAAAACAAGCTCTTGTTTTAAGAGGAGCTACTGTGTTTGCGAATGATCATGGTATGGCTCCAGGTATGGGATTATGTAAGGATAACAAGGTATATATTTTACTCCCAGGACCACCTAAAGAAATGAATCCAATGTATATAAGTTATGTAGAGAATTGGCTTCTTCCTTTCACATCTGGTGAGAATCTATATTCTCGTACTCTTCGATTTTTTGGAATTGGAGAATCGCAATTAGAAGCAAAGGTTCAAGATTTAATAGATGCTCAAACGAATCCAACTATTGCTCCCCTTGCTTCTGAAGGAGAAGTAACGCTTCGCCTAACAGCAAAGCACAATGATGCAAAAGAAGCTGAATCTTTAATAAATCATATAGAAGACTTGATTTTACAAAGAGTAGGGCCATTCTTTTATGGATACAATCAAGATCTTCTTCACAAAAAGGCAATTGCTTTGCTTAAACAAAAATGTTTAACGGTTGCATGTGCTGAAAGCTTAACAGGTGGCTTATTTGGTGATCGTATTACTGAAGTTGCTGGTGTATCTACTCTGTTTAAAGGTGGCGTAATTTGTTATAGCAATGATGTAAAACAACATGTATTACATGTGCCAGAAAAGACTTTACAAACAGATGGAGCTGTTAGTGAATCTTGTGCCCGTTATCTTGCTGAAAATGTGAAAAAACTAATGCAAACGAATGTTGGAATTAGTTTTACTGGAGTAGCAGGACCAGAGGCGTCTGAAGGAAAAGAGCTGGGGACAGTGTTTATTGGTTTAGCAATAGATGAACAACCGACGGTAGTTATTCCCCTTACATTAAGTGGAAGTCGTCAACAAATTCGTGAACGAACTGTTAAATATGGATTTTATCATCTGTATAAGAAGCTAGAAGAGATATAAATCTCTTCTAGCTTTTGCTATTTTATATAGAAAAATAGAGGGTTTCCTCTATTGGAAAATAAAAAAACGAATAAACGTTCGATTTTTGTTGGCATAATGGGGAGAAAATATGTATAATAAGATTAGCATTTAAGTTAAGGAGGAATTTTTGAATGAGTGATCGTCAAGCGGCATTAGATATGGCGTTAAAACAAATAGAAAAACAATTCGGTAAAGGCTCAATTATGAAACTAGGAGAGCAAGCGGAACGTAAGATTTCTACTGTATCAAGTGGTTCATTGGCACTTGATGTTGCCCTTGGAGTTGGTGGTTATCCACGAGGCCGTATTATTGAAATTTATGGACCTGAAAGTTCAGGTAAAACAACCGTTTCTTTACATGCGATTGCAGAGGTACAGCGTCAAGGCGGACAAGCGGCATTTATTGATGCGGAACATGCAATGGATCCTGTATATGCACAAAAACTAGGTGTTAACATTGATGAATTATTATTATCTCAACCAGATACAGGAGAACAAGGGCTTGAAATTGCTGAAGCATTAGTACGAAGCGGTGCAGTTGATATTATTGTTATTGACTCGGTAGCAGCACTTGTTCCAAAAGCAGAGATTGAAGGAGAAATGGGTGACTCTCACGTCGGTTTACAAGCACGTTTAATGTCACAAGCTCTTCGTAAATTATCTGGTGCGATTAACAAGTCAAAAACAATCGCCATTTTCATTAACCAAATTCGTGAAAAAGTTGGGGTAATGTTTGGAAATCAACAAATGGTTGCTTAATCGTTTTAGATTAAGGAGTTTACTATGGGTTTCCCTTGCTAGTGATAGCATGTTCAAAAAACCTTGTGAACCTTATTGCCTAAGGGTGTAGCGATATAGCTGCTAACGGTGAAGCCCTCCAAATAATAGGGTAATACCGTGCCAAGCTTCAGAATGATATGAAGAAGGTGTAGAGACTACCGAAAAGGACTTTTAAAGTTAACTGAGTAGGGTACGGCAGAAGATGGGCTCCTGCTGGAAGTGCAAGGCTCTCTGTAAAGAGATGAAGAGATAGTCCGCGCTATAGAGATGGAAAATCTATAGAATTATGCCAGAAACAACTCCAGGTGGACGTGCATTGAAATTCTATTCAACAGTGCGTCTTGAAGTACGTCGTGCTGAGCAGTTAAAGCAAGGTAACGATATTGTTGGTAATAAAACAAAAGTGAAAGTAGTAAAAAATAAAGTAGCGCCTCCTTTCCGCGTTGCAGAGGTTGATATTATGTACGGAGAAGGGATCTCAAGAGAAGGCGAAATTTTAGATATGTCTTCTGAACTTGATATCGTTCAAAAGAGCGGAGCTTGGTATTCTTATAATGAGGAACGTTTAGGCCAAGGTCGTGAAAATGCGAAGCAATTCTTAAAAGAAAATCCAGAAATTACAGATGAAATAGCATTCTTTATTCGTGAGCATCATGGTATTGGAGAAGAGGGTGCAGCTGGAAACGGAGAAGATAAGACTCTTCTTGATGATTAAAAGACACGGTTTCGTGTCTTTTATTTTTTTATGTGTGCCCGGCATGGGTGTATTCTCTAGGGTGAAAGTCCCGAGCCACGAAGGCAGTAGTAGGGGTTAGCTTAAGACAAGGGTGTTCATGGTGACGTGAAATCTGAAGGAAGTCAGCGGCAAAATTCCGCCCCAAGGAACACGAACTTCATAGAAGGCTAGGTATCACTGAGTGAGTCTGCATAACAAGACAAAACTCTTACTGCCAAAGGTGATGCAGAGTAAATGGAGTGGGGACATGGAATGAAAGAATACATTCTTACCCGGGGAGGTCTGATGAATAAGCTAAGTACACTTAGTAACCCATTCAGTGATGAGTGGCTGAATCATCAGAAGTCAGCAGAAGCCATAGTACTTGAACACTCGAGAATTCAAGGAAGGGCTGAACGAATTAGGAAGAATAAGAACTAGGCTATCACTACATATGATGAAGCAGACAATCCGAAGATAGGACTTACTTGGAGGAGGAAGTGGTGAATACACGGGGGACTTCAAGAGGGCTGAGTATGTAAGGGTATAAATAGAACTCTTTATTCACGTAGAAAGGAACGTAAGTATGTTGATGAATTGGATATTAGAACGAGACAACTTAATACAAGCGCTCAAGCGAGTAGAAAGAAACAAGGGAAGCCATGGTGTAGACAAAATGATGGTCCAAAACCTGCGACCGTATGTGAAAGACCACTGGCAACAGGTAAGAGAATCCCTTGTGACAGGAACCTACGAACCGGAACCAGTACGTCGAGTCGAAATCCCGAAACCAGACGGCGGTATTCGGTTATTAGGTATTCCAACCGTTCGAGACCGATTCATTCAACAAGCAATTGCCCAAGTGCTCACTCGCATGTATGACCCTAACTTTTCGGATAGTAGCTACGGTTTCCGTCCGAATAGACAGGGACATCAAGCAGTGCGAAAAGCGAAAGAATATATACAAGAAGGGTATACATGGGTGGTTGATATAGACTTAGAGAAATTCTTTGACAAGGTAAACCACGACAAGATGATGGATTTACTAGAACGAAGAATAAAGGATGGAGTATTACTCAAGCTCATTCGTAAATTTCTTCAATCAGGCATTATGATTGGTGGAATGTATCAGCGAAGTACGGAAGGCACCCCGCAAGGCGGCCCACTAAGCCCGCTTCTATCCAACATCATGTTGGATGAGCTAGACAAGGAATTGGAAGGAAGAAATCTACGCTTTGTGAGGTACGCAGACGATTGTAATATATTTGCTCGCTCACGCAAAGCGGCGAAACGTATCATGGAAGGAATCACAAAGTTTATTGAAGGGAAATTAAAACTCAAAGTAAGCAAAGAGAAATCCATGTACGACCGTCCTTGGAATCGAAAGTTCTTGGGTTTTACCTTTACAAGGAGCAAGAAGAATCCGAGAATTCGTCTAGCGAAACAAACGATGAAACGTGTAAAAGCGAAAATTAGAGAGTTAACGTCACGGAAGTGGAGTATCTCTATGGAAGATAGGGTGAAGAAACTGAACCAATACCTAATTGGTTGGCTCGGATACTTTGCGCTAGCTGATACAAAGAGCATCTTTGAACAACTAGACCAGTGGATACAAAGGCGACTCCGTCAATGTATTTGGAAGATGTGGAAAAGACCTAAAACACGGATAAAGAATCTAAGGAAATTAGGTGTTGAAGCAGGAAAGGCATATGAATGGGGAAACTCTCGAAAGGGTTATTGGAGAGTAAGTAAAAGTCCGATTTTACACAGAAGCCTTAGCAACTTTTATTGGAGTTGCCAAGGTCTGAGAAGTCTGTATTTACGTTATGAACAACTACGTCAAACTTAATTTGAACCGCCGTATACGGAACCGTACGTACGGTGGTGTGAGAGGTCGGAGGTTAATCGCCTCCTCCTACTCGATTTTTCTCTGGTCTATAATAGTCAATTTCAAAATCGTACTAAAAACATAGAAAGTAAGTGGACAATAACCTGGTGGCATCTGGCCAATTGGTTTCACTATATAAATCCATTTTAATATTTCTACATAAAAGTCGCTGCTATACCAAATACAATATGACCGCTACTGGCTTTCTCCCTTTGTTTGAAACCTCGCATGTGGCACAATGGGCCTGACCGCCTCTAGCATGGCCAGATGCTCTCATTTCCCTTTAAAAAGAAAAGGGCTTACATGTCGTTTTTTCAAATTGTATTTATATAATAATCAGAGGAAGATAAAAAAATCTCACGAATGGTAGTTTCACTTTAAGGTAGGTAAAGAAAGTAAAGGTAGACAATGCTTGACAATGAAAATAGCGGTAGATACAATGATAATGTATATTTTTTCTTATATTATATACGACACACTCTTCTCAAGAAGAGAAGTAACATTCGGAGAGGACGTATACTTTCCGAAATAAGCATATGTCTAGTTTAATTGTGAATTGAAGAAAGTCCCTTGAAAAGGCGGGACGAAGGTCATCGCTGTACGTTGCAGATGCAAACAATGTACATCCATGCAGTCTTTTTTCATTCATAGCAAGAGGAGGTGAAATTATGAGTAATGAAGTTTGGATACTCATCTCCATTTTGCTGGCCATCGTCAGTGCAGTTGTTGGGTTTTTTGTTCGAAAGTCCATTGCAGAAGCGAAGATTAACGGTGCGACTAATGAAGCGAAGCGCATTGTAGAAGATGCAAATCGTCAAGCAGAAGCACTGAAAAAAGAAGCGCTATTAGAAGCAAAGGATGAAATTCATACACTTCGTACAGAAGCGGAATTAGAAATTCGTGACCGAAGAAGCGAGTTGCAAAAACAAGAAAATCGTTTAATGCAAAAAGAAGAGAACCTTGATCGAAAAGATGAATCGCTTGAGAAAAGTCAGCAATTATTAGAAAAGAAAGAGGAATCTCTTGTAGCAAGACAACAGCAGATTGAAGATTTGGAAAGCAAAGTGGGAGAGTTAGTACAAAAACAGCAAGATGAATTAGAGCGTATTTCTAACCTAACACGTGATCAAGCAAGAGCTATTATCTTAGAAAAAGTTGAAAATGAAATTTCGCATGAAATCGCTGTTATGGTAAAAGAAACTGAGGTACGTGCAAAGGAAGAAGCGGATAAGAAAGCGAAAGAGATCTTATCTTTAGCTATGCAAAGATGTGCTGCTGATCACGTTGCCGAAACAACGGTTTCAGTTGTAAATCTTCCAAATGACGAGATGAAGGGTCGTATTATCGGACGTGAAGGCCGTAATATTCGTACGTTAGAAACATTAACGGGTATTGATTTAATTATTGATGATACGCCAGAAGCGGTAATATTATCAGGTTTTGACCCGATTCGTCGTGAAACTGCTCGTATTGCTTTGGATAAACTTGTACAAGACGGACGTATTCACCCAGCGCGTATCGAAGAAATGGTTGAAAAATCAAGACGTGAAGTGGATGAGTATATTCGTGAAGTTGGAGAACAAACGACTTTTGAAGTTGGGGTACACGGATTACACCCAGACTTAATTAAGATTTTAGGTCGTTTGAAATTTAGAACAAGCTACGGTCAAAACGTCCTAAAACACTCTATGGAAGTTGCTTACTTAGCTGGGCTAATGGCAGCAGAACTTGGCGAGGACGAAAAACTGGCTCGTCGTGCTGGTTTATTGCATGATATCGGAAAGGCAATTGACCATGAAGTTGAAGGTAGCCACGTTGAAATTGGCGTCGAGCTTGCGACAAAATATAAAGAGCATCCAGTTGTTATCAATAGTATTGCATCTCATCATGGGGATACAGAACCGACTTCTATTATCGCAGTTCTTGTGGCTGCGGCAGATGCACTGTCAGCAGCAAGACCTGGAGCGCGAAGTGAGACGCTTGAAAATTATATTCGTCGTCTTGAAAAGCTTGAAGAGATTTCTGAGTCTTATGAAGGTGTTGAGAAATCATATGCAATCCAAGCTGGACGTGAAGTTCGTATCTTAGTGAAACCAGATACAATTGATGACTTAGAGGCTCATCGTTTAGCACGTGATATTCGAAAACGTATTGAAAATGAACTGGATTATCCGGGACATATTAAAGTTACCGTTATTCGGGAAACTCGTGCAGTTGAATATGCAAAATAAAGTGGTGGTGTTGCACCACTTTATTTTTTTGTGTCGAGAATGGACACAATATAGAAAAGCTTGTAGAATCGGAAATGATTCTTTTATAAGTGAAGATTGTAGTTTATGAGAATAAACTGCGAAGAATGTATAGATGGAAAGGGTAAGAATAATGAGAATTTTATTTGTTGGGGATGTAGTAGGCTCGCCAGGAAGAAAGATGATTCAAGATTACGTGCCTGCGTTAAAGAAAAAATATACACCTACAGTTACGATTATTAATGGAGAGAATGCTGCAGGTGGACGTGGCATTACAGAGAAAATTTATCGTAATTTTTTAGAGTGCGGTGCACAAGCAGTTACACTAGGAAATCATGCTTGGGATAACCGTGAAATTTTTGAATTTATTGATGATGCAAAGTATCTTGCAAGACCAGCAAATTTCCCAGAAGGAACGCCAGGAAAAGGACTTATTTTTGTGAATTGTAATGGTGTAGAGGTAGCGGTAATTAATTTACAAGGCCGTACATTCCTACCGCCAATTGATTGTCCATTCCGAAAAGTGGACGAATTGATTAAAATCGCAAAAAAACGTACGAACATTATTTTTATTGATTTTCATGCGGAAACGACGAGTGAAAAGCAAGCGCTTGGATGGTATGTAGATGGACGTGCTACAGCAGTTGTTGGTACGCACACACACGTTCCAACAGCGGATAATCGTATTTTACCAGATGGAACAGCTTATATTACGGATGTTGGGATGACAGGTCCATATGATGGAATTTTAGGAATGGATCGCGAAGCTGTGCTGAAGAAATTTTTAACAAACCTCCCAGTACGATTTGAAGTAACGAGTGGAAGAACGCAGTTAAGTGCCGTGCTAATTGATGTAGATCCTAATACAGGAAAAGCGAAAAAAATTGATCGTATTTTAATTAATGATGATCAACCATTTTTTGAATAAAACGCATAAAAGTTAGAAAAGAAAATATATTTTAATTTTTTAGAAAAATTACGAATTTTTAGCAGGAATATGAATCATTGCTCGTGAATATATGTAAAAAGTGAACTCAATCGCTAATATTTTTTAAAGAAACGAGGAGGAAACGAGCAATGGAAATATTAAAAGTTAAAGCAACTTCGGTACCTAACTCTGTAGCTGGTGCACTTGCTGGAGTCATTCGTGAGCGCGGTTCAGCAGAAATGCAAGCAATTGGTGCAGGTGCATTGAATCAAGCTGTAAAGGCAGTAGCAATTGCGAGAGGGTTTGTGGCGCCGAGTGGTGTGGATTTGATATGTATCCCAGCTTTCACAGATATTATGATTGATGGTGAAGAACGTACAGCGATTAAATTAATTGTAGAACCTCGTTAAATTGGATGACCTGTTTGCAAATGCAAACAGGTCATTTTTATCCCTCTATTTGTGGACAGTCAGCCCTCAACTTAAGGGGCAGGGAGGAGGATGAAGTGCATTGAAGATTTTTGATGCGCACTGTGATGTATTGTGGCAGTTATGGATGGGGAAAGGAAAACGAACTTTTCAAAATGATTCTTCTTTACATATTACATATGATCAGTTAAGACAAAATGGTGGTAGTATTCAATGTTTTGCAATTTATGTACCAGAAGAAGTTCCGTATGAACAGCGATTTACAGTTGCATTAGAGATGGCAAATATCTTTCATGAACAAATTTTGGCACTGCCAAATATAAAGTGGATTAGGACAAAAGAAGATATTCAACAATTGGGAACGAATGATATAGGAGCGCTTTTAACTTTAGAAGGATGCGATGCAATTGGAAAAGAATTAACGAAGCTAAAAACGTTATATTATCTTGGCGTTCGTTCTGTTGGACTTACTTGGAACTATGCGAACTTAGTTGCGGATGGAGCATTAGAGTCTCGAGGTGGCGGCTTAACACTGTTTGGTGAAAAAGTAGTAGAAGACTTAAATTGTTACAAGCTATGGACAGATGTTTCTCATCTGTCGGAGAAAGGGTTTTGGGATGTAATGGAGCTTTCCAATTATCCAATTGCATCGCATTCAAATAGTTATGAGTTATGTCCGCATCCAAGAAATTTAAAGAATGAACAAATTAGAGCGTTAATTCAAAAAGATGGAATGATTGGGATAACATTCGTCCCAATGTTTTTAGCTGCAAACAAGTCTGTTTGTACAGATGAAATATTAAGGCATGTAGAGCATGTATGTATGCTTGGTGGTGAGAAGAATGTTGGATTCGGATCAGATTTTGATGGAATCACGGAAACAGTCGTACATGTGGAACGGTATGAACATTATGAATATGTCATAAATGAACTATTAAAGCGATATAAAGAAGAGCAAGTAAATAATTTCATATATCGTAATTTTATACACCATATTCCGTTTTAGAACATTGCTATAAAATTGTTTATTGAAAAGTTAGAAAATTTGAAAAAATAAGCAATGAAATTGTATCAAATTGTTGCATTTTTACGGTTGTAGGGCTAGAATTGTAAACGAATTAAGATTATGCGAAACATTCATTGAAATTTAGAAGACGTATAATTTGTGTTCATTGTAGTTTCTTGTTTTAAAAAGTGCTAAACTAGTACTGTAAAAAAATACACTACAATGTATGCAGTTAAAGGGGTGTAGGAAATGATTAGTCAACTTTCATGGAAAGTTGGAGGCCAACAAGGTGAAGGAATTGAAAGTACAGGAGAAATCTTCTGTATTGCATTAAACCGACTAGGTTATTATTTATATGGTTATCGCCATTTTTCATCACGAATTAAAGGTGGTCATACAAACAATAAAATTCGCGTAAGTACAACAGAGGTACGCGCGATATCAGATGATTTAGATATTTTAATTGCATTTGATCAAGAAACGATTGATTTTAACTTCCACGAATTACGTCCTGGTGGAATTGTTGTTGCTGATGCAAAATTCAATCCAAGCATTCCTGAAGGTACAGATGTAACTTTATATGCAATTCCATTTACGGATATTGCTTCTGAGTTAGGTACATCTTTAATGAAAAACATGGTTGCGGTTGGAGCGTCTAGTGCGGTATTAGGGCTAGATGAAAAAGTGTATTTAGAAGTTGTAGATGAAATTTTCGGTCGTAAAGGAGAGCAAGTTGTTCAGAAGAACATGGAAGCAATTCAGCGAGGCTCTCAATATATGAAAGAATTGCTCGGCGAAAAAGTAAATATGATGCAACTTGAAAAAGCAGATGGGAAAAAACGTATGTTTATGATTGGAAACGATGCAATCGCATTTGGTGCAGTAGCTGGCGGTGCGCGTTTTATGTCTGCTTATCCAATTACACCTGCTTCTGAGATTATGGAATACTTAATTAAGAAGCTTCCAAAAGTTGGAGGAACGGTTATTCAAACTGAGGATGAAATCGCAGCTTGTACGATGGCAATTGGTGCAAACTATGCTGGTGTACGTACATTAACAGCTTCAGCTGGTCCTGGTTTATCTCTCATGATGGAAGCGATTGGACTAGCTGGGATTACAGAAACACCTCTTGTAATCATTGATACACAGCGTGGTGGACCAAGTACGGGATTACCAACAAAACAAGAACAATCTGATTTAATGGCAATGATTTACGGAACGCATGGTGAGATTCCGAAAATTGTTATGGCACCAAGTACTGCTGAAGAGGCATTCTATGATATTGTCGAAGCATTTAACTTAGCTGAAGAATATCAAGTTCCTGTTATCTTTTTAACAGATTTACAACTTTCTTTAGGTAAACAAACAGTAGAACCGCTTCAATTAGAAAAAGTTGAAATTCGTCGTGGTAAACTGGATTTACATGCTGAGTTACCAGAGCGTGAAAATAAAGCATACTTCAAACGTTATGAAGTAACAGAAGATGGTATTTCCCCGCGTGTTGTACCTGGTATGAAAAATGGTATTCACCATGTAACAGGCGTAGAGCACGATGAAACAGGTAAACCATCCGAGTCAGCACTGAACCGCAGTGCACAAATGGACAAACGTTTCCGTAAAATGGAGAATATCAAGTTTAATACCCCTGTATACCAAAATGCCAAATATGATGACGCTGATGTATTATTAGTAGGCTTTAACTCAACTCGTGGTGCAATTGAAGAAGCAATGGAGCGTTTAGAGCAAGAAGGGTTAAAAGTAAATCATGCTCATGTTCGTCTAATTCATCCATTCCCAACAGCTGAAATGCTGCCGCTTGTGAAAGATGCAAAACGTGTTGTCGTTGTAGAAAACAATGCAACTGGACAGCTTGCTAATATTATGAAGATGAATCTTGGCTATGGTGAGAAAATTTCTAGTCTGCTGAAATATGACGGAAACCCGTTCTTGCCAAAAGAAATTTACAACGAATGCAAAAAAGGGGTTGTTTTAAATGGCAACATTTAAGGACTTTCGTAATAGTGTAAAACCAAACTGGTGTCCAGGTTGCGGTGACTTCTCAGTACAAGCAGCAATTCAGCGTGCTGCTGCAAATGTAGGTTTAAATCCTGATGAATTAGCGGTTATTTCTGGTATCGGTTGCTCTGGTCGTATCTCTGGTTACATTAACTCTTACGGCGTTCATAGTATTCACGGACGTGCCCTTCCAATTGCACAAGGTGTAAAAATGGCAAATCGTGATTTAACAGTTATCGCATCAGGTGGTGACGGTGACGGTTTTGCAATCGGTATGGGACATACGATTCATTCTATTCGTCGTAATATTGATATTACGTATATTGTTATGGATAACCAAATTTACGGTTTAACGAAAGGGCAAACTTCACCACGTAGTGAAGCGGGCTTTAAAACGAAAAGTACGCCGCAAGGATCAATTGAGCCAGCGCTATCTGTAATGGAAATGGCATTAACTGCTGGAGCAACGTTCGTAGCACAAAGTTTCTCTAGTGATTTAAAAGAATTAACACAGCTAATTGAAGCTGGTATTCAACATAAAGGTTTCTCTCTCATCAACGTATATAGCCCATGTGTAACGTATAACAAGGTAAACACGTACGATTGGTTTAAAGAGAATTTAACAAGACTTAGCGAAGTAGAAGGATATGATCCATCTAATCGAATGCTTGCAATGCAAACATTAATGGAAAACAAAGGTTTAGTAACAGGTTTAATTTATCAAAATAAAGAACAACCTTCTTACCAAGAGCTTGTAAAAGGTTATAGTGAAAAACCATTAGTTCATGCTGATCTGCAAATGGACCAAAAAATGTTTGATGAGCTTGTAGCAGAATTCATGTAATAGATGAAAGGCTATCGAAAATTCGGTAGCCTTTTCTGATACAAAATTATGATTAAGTCCTTACATAATAAGATGTATTTTGTTTACTATGAAAATTCAGAATGATAAAATAATAAATAAGAGTCATATTATATGAGCTTCTCGTATCCCCTTTAGTATCAAGTGAAATCGTTCATGAATCCAAGCCATCTCTATTGTTTAATTTGACTGAACGCTTTATACTATAATAATGTGTATAGGAATGAAGCGATATGCTTTTTTATAAAAACAACTTAAACAACAACTAAAAGTTAAAACTTTGTATATGTAAGGTTGAAAGGAGATTATTCATGAACGAAGAGCAACGATTAGCAGGTCAACAAGCAACTTCAACTACTAAAAAAGCAGAAAAAGATTACAGTAAATATTTTGAAAGTGTATATCAGCCACCTTCTTTAAAAGATGCGAAAAAACGTGGAAAAGAAGAAGTTAAAATTGAACGTGACTTTGGCTTACCAGAAGAGTTTCGTAATTTTGGTGCTGGAAGAAAGTTTTATATCCGTACTTATGGATGTCAAATGAATGAGCATGATACAGAAGTAATGGCTGGCATCTTTACGACTCTTGGATATGAGCCAACATTCTCTACAGAAGATGCAGATGTGATTCTACTAAATACATGTGCAATTCGTGAAAATGCTGAAAATAAAGTATTCGGGGAACTTGGTCATTTAAAATCTTTAAAACAAAGAAATCCTGATCTTTTAATTGGTGTATGTGGTTGTATGTCACAAGAGGAATCTGTCGTAAACAGAATTATGCAAAAACATCAGCATGTAGATATGGTATTTGGTACACATAATATCCACCGCCTTCCATACATTTTAAAAGATGCTATGTTTGCGAAAGCGACAGTTGTTGAAGTATGGTCAAAAGAAGGAGATGTCATTGAGAATCTTCCAAAAGTACGCCGCGGGGATATTAAAGCGTGGGTAAACATAATGTACGGATGTGACAAATTCTGCACGTATTGCATCGTACCGTATACACGTGGTAAAGAGCGTAGCCGCCATCCTGAAGACATTATTAAAGAAGTACGTCATTTAGCAGCAAATGGTTATAAAGAAATTACGCTACTTGGTCAAAACGTAAACGCATACGGAAAAGACTTCGAAGATATGAAATATGGTTTAGGAGATCTGATGGATGAACTTCGTAAGATTGACGTAGCACGTATTCGTTTTACAACAAGCCATCCGCGCGACTTTGATGATCATTTAATTGAGGTACTTGGAAAAGGCGGCAATTTAGTTGAACATATTCACTTACCGGT
Source organism: Bacillus multifaciens (assembly GCF_030756675.1). Classification (GTDB taxonomy): domain Bacteria; phylum Bacillota; class Bacilli; order Bacillales; family Bacillaceae_G; genus Bacillus_A; species Bacillus_A multifaciens. The sequence goes on along the minus strand of NZ_JAVBXD010000005.1, from coordinate 8,782 downwards.
GCAATCTGGAAGTACGGATATGTTGAAAATTATGGCACGTAAATACTCACGTGAACATTATTTAGAACTTGTACGTAAAATTAAAGAAGCGATTCCTAATGCAGTACTAACGACAGATATTATCGTCGGTTTCCCAAATGAAACAGATGAACAATTTGAAGAAACGATGTCGTTATATCGTGAAGTAGGCTTTGATAGTGCATATACATTTATTTATTCACCACGTGAAGGTACACCAGCTGCAAAAATGCAGGATAATGTACCGATGGAAGTGAAAAAAGAACGTTTGCAACGTTTAAATGCATTAGTAAATGAATTTTCTGCGAAGAAGAATAAAACGTATGAAGGGCAAATTGTTGAAGTGCTTGTTGATGGAGAAAGTAAAAATAATCCTGATGTACTTGCAGGTTATACACGTGCCAATAAACTTGTAAACTTCGTAGCTCCAAAATCTGTAATCGGTCAGCTTGTAAAAGTGAAAGTAACAAAAGCAAAAACTTGGTCTCTAAACGGGGAATTGGTTGAGGAGCCGATCGAGGTGAAATAATAGATGAAAATCTTTACAAAAGATGAAATTGTAGAGCAAGCGAAAGAATTAGCAAAAATGATTTCTGAAACAGAAGAAGTGGATTTCTTTAAACGTGCAGAAGCGCAAATTCATAAAAATGAAAATGTAAAACGTACGATTGATGAAATTAAAGTTTTGCAAAAACAAGCAGTAAATTTACAACATTATGGGAAATGGGAAGCATTAAAAAAGGTAGAATCGGAAATTGATGCGCTGCAAGATAAACTGGATGAAATTCCGGTTGTACAAGAGTTTAAATCTTCTCAGACATATGTAAATGATTTATTGCAGCTTGTCACAAGTACGATTTCAAACACAGTCACAGATGAAATCATTATTTCAACTGGCGGCAACGTGTTAAAAGGAGAGACAGGTGCTGAAGTAGCAAATAAGAAAGGCACTTGCTAAAAAAAGATGTCGAGTTCGACATCTTTTTTTGTTTCGTGTCAGTTTCAATCATTGTGTTCAACTTTTGAAAATCAGCAGTTTCCTATTACATAATGAACGGTATATAATAGCTTTTCAAAAAGAATAACACATTCCGCATTTATCCCGCATATAATGAATGGAATATACATTGAGGAGGGTTTCGTATGTCCGAATTTAGAGAGATAATTACGAAAGCAGTTGTGGGAAAAGGGCGTAAGTATATGAAAACAACTCACACTGTTGCACCAAATCACACACCAACAAGTATTCTAGGGTGCTGGGTTATTAACCATGCATACGAGGCAAAAAGGAATGGAAAGTATGTAGAAATCGAAGGATACTATGACATTAACACATGGTACTCACACGATGAAAACACGAAAACTGAAGTTGTAACAGAGAGAGTGCATTACACTGATGATGTGAAAGTTGGTTACCGTGATACAAATTTTTCTGGGGAAGATATTGAAATTATTGCACGTGTTGTTCAACATCCAAATTGTTTAGAAGCTGTGATTTCACCGAACGGAAATAAAATGGTTGTTACAGTAGAACGTGAATTTGTCACAGAGGTAGTTGGAGAAACAAAAATTTGTGTAAGTGTAAATCCAGATGGATGTCAAGAAGATGATCAACAATTTGAAGTGGATGATGATGAGTTTGATGAACTTGATCCTAACTTTATTGTAGAAGCTGAAGAAGAGTAAGATGAAGCTAGGAAGAGCCTCTTCCTAGCTTTTTGTATATGTTTCAGATGATGGATCAAAATCATTCGTGTATAATTATGTTATAATATATTTTTAAAGTGAAAAAGAGAGATGTATGGAGGAGCAAAATGGCACAGTACACGCCGATGATGCAGCAATATTTAAAGATCAAGGCAGATTATCAAGATGCCTTTTTATTTTTTCGATTAGGTGATTTTTATGAAATGTTTTTTGAGGATGCTGTAAAAGCAGCACATGAACTTGAAATTACATTGACGAGTCGTGATGGGGGCGGAAGCGAACGGATTCCGATGTGTGGTGTACCATATCACGCTGCAAAAAACTACATTGAACAATTGATTGAAAAAGGATATAAAGTAGCGATTTGTGAACAAGTTGAAGATCCAAAAACAGCAAAAGGTGTGGTACGCCGTGAAGTTGTTCAATTAATTACACCAGGGACGATGATGGAAGGTCGTACGATAGATGAAAAGGAAAATAACTTCCTTGCAGCACTAGTGCATTTTGAAGATGGTTCCTATGCATTAGCTTGCAATGACTTAACAACAGGTCAAAATACAGTAATGTTATTAACGGGAACACTTGAAGATGTATTGCTAGAAGTATACGCAACGGGCGCGAAAGAAATTGTTGTATCTTCCACGTTCTCTAAGGAAGAATTGGATAAGCTGTTAGCAACATTAAAAATGACAGTTTCATATGAGGAAGAAACAAAAATTCCAGAGAGTCTTATGTATCTCGTTCAAAATGTGACACAAACAAAATTACTTGCAGCAGTTGGACGTTTATTTCACTATGTCTTACGAACACAAAAACGTTCCCTAGATCACCTGCAGCCTGTTGAAATTTATTATACGAATCAATTTATGAAGATCGATGTCCATTCTAAACGGAATCTAGAACTAACAGAAACCATTCGCACAAAAGAAAAAACAGGTTCATTATTATGGCTTTTAGATAAAACGAAAACAGCGATGGGTGGACGTATGCTAAAACAGTGGATGGAACGTCCGCTCATTCAAAAAGAAAAAATTGAAGAACGTTTAGAAATGGTTGAAACGTTTGTAAATGATTATTTCTTCCGTGAAGATTTGAAAGAAAAACTTAAAGAAGTATACGACTTAGAGCGATTAGCAGGAAAAGTTTCATATGGTAATGTTAATGCGCGCGATTTACTGCAATTAAAGCGTTCCTTACTGCAAGTACCAGCCATTCTAGAAGCGGTTAGTCTGTTAGATAATGCGTATGCTGCAACGCTAATTCAAGGCGCTGATCCATGTGAAAGCTTAACAGCGTTACTAGAGAAAAGTATTCAAGAAAATCCGCCGCTTTCGATAAAAGATGGTGACATTATTAAAGATGGTTACAGTGAGAAATTAGATCAATATCGTTATGTAAGCAAAAATGGGAAAACGTGGATTGCAGAGCTGGAAAAACGTGAGCGTGATATAACGGGAATTAAATCATTAAAGATTGGTTATAATCGTATTTTTGGCTACTATATCGAAGTCACAAAAGCAAATCTATCTGCACTTCAAGAAGGACGTTATGAGCGGAAACAAACACTTGCGAATGCAGAACGCTTTATTACAGATGAGTTAAAAGAAAAAGAGACATTAATTTTAGAAGCAGAAGAAAAAATCGTTCAGTTAGAATATGATTTATTCACAGCTCTACGCGAAGAAGTGAAAGTATTTATTCCGAAATTGCAGCAATTAGCAAAGATTATTAGTGAACTAGATGTTCTTCAAAGTTTTGCAACTGTAAGTGAAGAAGAACAATTTGTAAAACCAACATTAACGAATAAACGAGAAATTTTTATTAAAGATGGCCGTCATCCGGTCGTTGAAAAAGTATTAAACGGCAAATTGTATGTACCAAACGACTGTATCATGCCTGAAAATATGGACGTCTTTTTGATTACTGGTCCAAATATGTCCGGTAAAAGTACGTATATGCGTCAATTAGCACTGATTACCGTTATGTCGCAAATCGGTTGTTTTGTACCAGCGGCAGAGGCTGTACTTCCTGTGTTTGACCAAATCTTTACGAGAATTGGGGCAGCAGATGATTTAATATCAGGCCAAAGTACGTTTATGGTTGAGATGTTAGAAGCGAAAAATGCAATTGCGAATGCATCGGAAAGAAGTTTAATTTTATTTGATGAAATTGGCCGTGGTACATCTACGTATGACGGTATGGCATTAGCGCAAGCAATTATCGAGCATATTCATGATCAAATTGGTGCAAAAACGTTATTCTCAACACATTATCATGAATTAACAGTTCTAGAAGAAAGTTTAGATCACTTAAAAAATGTACATGTTTCCGCAATTGAAGAAAACGGAAAAGTTGTCTTCTTGCATAAAATTCAAGAAGGGGCAGCTGATAAGAGTTATGGTATTCACGTTGCTCAGCTTGCAGAGCTTCCAGATAGCTTAATTGCTCGTGCGAAAGAAGTATTAGCACAGCTTGAAGGCCAAGAGGAAATTATTATTCCGAAACGAACGGAAGTCAAAGTTTTAGAAGAAATCGTGCAAGAACCTGTGGTTGTAAAAGAAGAAGTATTGCCGCAAGAAGAAGTGGAAGAAGAATCACAGCTATCCTTTTTTGCAGCGGAACAACCAGTGAAAAAAGAAGACAAGCCTGTACTTGATTTAAAAGAAACAGCAGTATTAACGCAAATTAAAAAAATGGACTTACTTGATATGACACCGTTAGAAGCGTTAAATGAACTGTACCGTTTACAGAAAAAGTTGAAGAAAGGATGAGTAAGTAGATGGGGAAAATTCGCAAACTCGATGATCAGCTTTCTAACTTAATTGCGGCAGGGGAAGTAGTAGAACGTCCTGCTTCGGTTGTAAAAGAACTTGTCGAAAATTCCATCGATGCGAATAGTACATCTATTGAAATCCACTTAGAAGAAGCTGGATTATCGAAAATTCGCATTATCGATAATGGAGATGGCATTGCTGAAGAAGATTGTATCGTCGCTTTTGAGAGACATGCGACAAGTAAAATTAAAGATGAAAATGATTTGTTTCGTATTCGAACGCTCGGTTTTCGCGGCGAAGCATTACCGAGTATCGCATCTGTCAGTGAATTAGAGTTAATCACAAGTACAGGGGATGTACCAGGAACAAACCTTGTCATTAAAGGCGGGGAAATTTTAAAGCAAGAAAAAACAGCGAGCCGTAAAGGGACAGATATTACGGTTAAAAACCTGTTTTTTAATACACCAGCACGCTTAAAATATATGAAAACAGTTCATACAGAGCTTGGGAATATTACCGACATTGTGTATCGCATTGCACTGTCGCACCCAGAAGTCTCTTTACGTTTGTTTCATAATGAGAAGAAACTACTTCATACATCAGGAAATGGTGATGTAAGACAAGTTCTTGCGGCGATTTACGGCATTCAAGTTGCGAAGAAATTAATTCCAATTGAAGCAGAATCGTTAGACTTTACGATTCGTGGGTATGTGACGTTGCCAGAAGTAACGCGTGCATCCCGTAACTATATGTCAACGATTGTAAATGGTCGTTACGTTCGGAATTATGTCTTAATGAAGGCAGTGCAACAAGGTTATCATACGCTATTGCCTGTTGGCCGCTACCCAATTGGTTTCTTATCAATTGAAATGGATCCAATGCTAGTCGATGTGAACGTTCATCCAGCAAAACTAGAGGTTCGCTTCAGTAAAGAACAGGAACTATTGCAGCTTATTGAACAAGCATTACAAGCTGCATTTAAAAAGATTCAACTTATTCCTGATGCTGGCCCTGCACCGAAGAAAAAAGAAAAGGATGAAAGCGTCCAAGAGCAGTTTCAGTTTGAGCACGCCAAACCGAAAGAGCTGCCAACTATCGTACTACCAAGTGGAATGGATGAACAAGAAGAAAAACCGAAGTCATCACCACCGCTTTGGAATCCACCAAAACAAGAATGGCAGCCGCCAGAGTCTCTTGTAAAAGAAGAAAATAATTGGCAACCATCTAAGCCGATTGTAGAAGAAACGCTTTCGCAAGAGAATGGTTGGGAAGACCATGAAGAAGATTTTGAATTGGAAGAACTTGAAGCAGTGCAAGAAATCGAAATGAACGGAAACGATTTACCGCCGTTGTATCCAATTGGGCAAATGCATGGAACATATATTTTCGCCCAAAATGATAAAGGACTATATATGATTGACCAGCATGCAGCTCAGGAGCGCATTAACTATGAATATTTCCGTGATAAAGTAGGACAAGTAACGCCAGAGGTACAAGAATTACTCGTTCCGTACCGAATTGATTTATCGCTAAATGAATTTTTGCGCGTTGAAGAGCAACTAGAAGAACTGAAAAAAGTAGGAATCTTCCTAGAACAATTCGGCCATCAATCATTCATTGTCCGCTCACATCCAACATGGTTCCCAAAAGGACAAGAGATGGAAATTATCGATGAAATGATGCAGCAAGTATTGAAACTGAAAAAAGTTGATATTAAAAAACTGCGTGAAGAAGCAGCTATTATGATGAGCTGCAAAGCATCGATTAAAGCGAATCAATATTTAACGAACGATCAAATCTTCGCCTTATTAGAAGAACTGCGAACAACAACGAATCCGTATACTTGTCCGCACGGGAGACCGATACTTGTGCATCATTCGACTTATGAACTGGAGAAGATGTTTAAGCGGGTGATGTGAAAAATTTGTCCAAAGGGAAAAAAGTTCGCTACTGGGAAAAAAGTCCGCTACTGAAAGTAAAAAAGTTCGCTACTGGATAACGGGAATTGTTTGTATTGTTGAAAAGTTAGTGTAAAAAATAACAGTATTATGAAATTAATAAAATTTTGTGTTATTATACTAGAAAAATAATGATGTGAGAGAAGTATATTAATGGAAGAAAAAGCATGGCATTAGGATGCCATGCTTTTGTATATACATAGTAATATATTGGTTTTGGAAAAGAAATTTGATTCTTTACTAAGTAAAAGATTCTATAATAAGTGGGGGATTAAATGGGGTGTACAATGAAAAACAACATTAAATTGTGGCTTTGAAATAAAGTCGTACTGTTTATAAAAAAGATGTATCGTTTTATTCCTTTTCGATTGAAGAATTCTAAGTAAGTTTTAATCAAACTTTTTTATAAAAAATAATTCCTCCACAAAATTATCCCCATCCATTTTGATCAATCTTTTTTTCACAGTGGGTGGTTTTTTTCTATTGTAAAATCAACATTTGTAGCATGATTTTAATTGAAGTTTATTCCAAACCAACAACATTCCCATCAACTTAAGAATTCATATTTACACCAAAACAAAAAATGTACTAAACTCTCGCTATTAATCATTATATAAAATATTTATGATACTATATAAACTAGGATTAACAACACACTGGAGGATTGCACATGAAAAAAGTAAAGAAGCTCCTAAGCAATCCATTTATTAAATATCCATTAGCTATAATTTCAGCTATAGCTATATTAAAAACAGGCTATGATTTAGGTGTCTTTATAATGAATATAAAATATATTTAAAAATTGAGTCTATTGATGCATGCTTTTGAAGGAGGGTCATACATGAGCGACGTAATTAGTGATATTTTGGGAGGAATTATCATGTCCATCCCTTCCAAGAATGAAAAAACAATTCGTAAAAATCTTGAGTTACTGAGAAAAGAAGAATGGTTTAAAGAAACGGAACAAAGATATGGCAGGTTGATGATATTTAATTCTTCAATTAGAGTGTTTTTAGGGAAAGATAATCTTGAGACAATCTTAAAAGATGTTGAAGAAAATAATAAATTTCAGAATAGGTTAGAGGAGCTCTTAAAACAAGAAAAGGTATAATTTGAATAAGGAGTAGCGCCACATGCCTATCAACTTAAGTGTTGGTTTGTAATAAAGTCACGATGTTTTGAAAAAAGTTTTATTACGGATTTATAAAATAGTTGTTTCTAAAGATGGTGTGAATTGGAATTTCACTCCATCTTTTCTATTTAATCTTATATAATGATATTTATTATATAAGATTAAATAGGAGGAATAAATGATATGTTAGATAAATTAAAAAATCATTTTAAAGATGTAAATTTAGTATGTTCACAATGTGGTAAAACAATTGAACATGGTGAACGATTTACAGTTTCTTTAGTATTACCTGAAAAAAAAATATGCCTGTTGGACAATTAGATAAAGTATTAGCTAAGAGAGCAAACGAAATTTTATGTAGTAAATGTAGATAATACTGAAACAGGGGCGAATCTTCACTATTCGCTTGCTAAAATTATCAAGCTTTTTTATTAAAACACAATATGTATGAACAAATAAAGAAGCCATTTTAATTAATCTTTTTTCAAAATGGCTTCTATTTGTTTACTGTAAAATGAGGATTTGAGCACACTTTTTAATCAAACTTTAATTTAAAGCTACATAAATCGCATCCTGCCGTATCCCCATAAAGGGGTTACCATACATATCGATCAACTTAAGATTTTATTGCTGTCAGTTAGTTTGTTTTTTAGATTGATGGAGATATGGTAAAATCCCTGAAATAATATCTCAATCACCTTGACGATTCTATTTAATTCCATTAATGTTTATATATTAATAATATGATAATAATAAGGAGGATTCGATGAAAAAATATTTTTTATATTTACTAACTATTACACTTATATTTGGGTTACTGCCTAATATTTTTTCTCCTGTAGCACATGCAGGTGAAACGGATAATAATGTTTGGAAGTTGAAAGATACGCTTTTTGAAGGAAGAGCGGGTGCTGGGGTAGCCGAAGTGAATGGGAAGCTTTATGTGATTGGTGGAGCTTCGGGTTCAACGGTATCTAATGTAGTACAAGAATACGATCCAAAAACTAATAAATGGTCAAATAAAGCAAATATGCCAACAGCGCGTACTGATTTAGGTGTAGCGGTAGTGGACAATAAAATTTATGCTATTGGTGGTTACCGTGGAAATGCATTTACATATGGAGGGGCTACCAATACTGTAGAGGTATACGATCCTACAACGGACTCTTGGTCAACTACAACGTCTATGCCTG
>NZ_JAVBXD010000059.1 GCF_030756675.1 Bacillus multifaciens | reverse complement strand
ATAAAAACTCTCCTCGCTTCATTTCATTCACGAGGAGAGTGTATCGAAATTTTTAGTTTTTGTCTATTGACTAGATTGTTTTTCAACAGCATGAAAACTAAGAGAAGAATTTTCTCTTAGTTTTTTTGTTGTATAAATGTTTCTAAGCGGTCACAGCCTTCTTTCAACATTTCCATGCTAGAAGCATAAGAAATACGAATGTACCCTTCACCGTATTCAGAAAATGCTGAGCCGGGAACAACGGCAAGTTTCGCCTCTTTCACAAGTTCCATTGCAAAATCAAAAGAAGAGGAAGATAAATCACCGATATAAGGAAAGAGATAAAATGCGCCTGTTGGTTTTTCGACAGTTAATCCCATTTGTATAAGACGGTTGTATACATAATCAAGGCGCTTTTTGTATTGATGACGCATCATACGGGGAGCATCTTTTGCTGCTGTTAATGCTTCAATTGCCGCATACTGGGCAATTGAAGTTGCACATGTAACGTTATATTGATGAACTTTTAGAATTTGACTTGCCAAGAAGTTTGGTGCAAATAAAAAACCGATGCGCCATCCAGTCATAGAATGAGATTTTGCTAAACCGTTAATGACAATTGTTTTGTCGCGCATTTCTGGGAAACTTGCAATAGATATATGTTTATCCTGATATACAAGTTCACTGTATATTTCATCGGAAAGAACGAAAATATCTTTATCTTTTAATACTGCTACAATTTCTTCGAGTTCTTTTTTGGACAACGTTACACCAGTTGGATTTGACGGATACGGTAGTACGATGCAACGAGTTTTGTCTGTAATTGCTTCTTCAAGTGCTTTTGCTGTTAAGCGAAAGCCCGTTTTACGAACGTCTACAAAAACAGGTTTTGCACCGCAAAGGCGAATAATCGGTTCATACCCTGGATAGACAGGGGCTGGTAAAATTACTTCTGTTCCTTCTTCCAAAATGGTACGAAAGGTAATATCGATTGCTTCGCTTGCCCCGATAGTGATAATTGTTTCATTCTCAGGAGAGTATACTAAATCATAGCGTTCTTTTACAAAATTACAAGCCGCTTGCCGAAGCTGTATTAAACCGGCATTATGTGTATAGGTTGTAAAGTTTTCTGTAATAGCACGTTTAGCAGCTTCTTTCACTAAAGAAGGTGTTGGAAAGTCAGGTTGTCCGATTGTGAGTGAAATAAGATCATCATATTGTTGAATCATGTTAGAAAATTGACGAATTCCAGAAATTTGAATATCCTTTACGCGAGGGTTAATAAATTGTTCCATTTTGTCTCCCTTTCTTCCGTTGCAAAATTTATTTTATTTTATCATATTTATCATATAATCGCTTTGAAAAGCTACAAATAAAAAAGGCCGCTAAAGCGACCTTTTGTTTAATAACCGTATTCCCAATCGATTTCGTCTTCGCTCCAAAGAACAGAGGAAACTTTTCCTAAATATACTACGGAGTTATTTACAGAGCATGTGCAATCATTTGTGCCTGTTCGCTCTTGTAATTCTTCATATACCGATTTCTCAACATTTTCTAATACAACAAGATTTTCCTCGTTTAAGACAAGCGCAGTTCCTGTCATTTTCTCTTCCTCCAATCGAATTCTTATCCTGTATTTATTGTATATGGCACATGGACAATTTGATACATGGTTTACAATCATTTCGAAAAGTTGTAACACTTGTGAATTAATTTTCACAAATTATTTACGGAAATGTTTAGAATAATCGAAAAAATAAAACAAAATTGTCAATAAAATGATATAATCATATCAAAATGAATATAGGGGATGAGGGGATGGGACTTATCCGTGATTTAATGATTCAAGTTGCTATCATCATTTTGCCGCTATTTTTGTATGAAGCAATTCGTTTAAATCGTTATCAAAGTATGAATCAAAAGCCCAATCGCTATTTTATTGTATTATTATCAACAATTACACTTATCCTTTCGATGACATATCCGATTTGCGTTTGGGAAACTTGTAATTATGATTTTCATCAAATCTCAATTATTAGTGCATTTTTGTATGGTGGTGTGGTTGGTATCATTCCAGCAATAATCGCTATTTTATACGATGGGTTTCTCAATGGTTTAAGTTGGTTTCGTGTACTAGAAGTTATTTTTATCTCTGTCATTCCTTTTTTATTGTCTAATAAGTGGAGTACATTTTCGAGACATAAAAAAATAGTTTTATCTTTTATGTTGGCATCTTTTTATACTCTGATTTCTTTAGGATTTGAAATATTTAGTTTGTTATTTGGGAAGGGATTTACACCAATGATATCTTATTTATATAGCGAATACATATTTGCTTCATTCATTATGATCATGACGATGACCTTCCAAGTTTATTTAACAGAATATTTATATGAAAATGCAATGTTACGAACCGAAATGCAAAAGTCTGAGAAATTAAATATTGTTAGCGAGTTAGCAGCGAGCGTAGCACATGAAGTTCGTAATCCACTTACAGTTGTACGCGGGTTTATTCAATTATTGCAAAGTACAGAAGATGTGAGAAATAAAGAATACATGCATCTTGTTTTAGCAGAATTAGACCGAGCAGAACAAATTATTTCAGATTATTTAAATTTAGCAAGGCCGCAAATTGATAAGAAAGAACATATTTGTTTATCAGCGCAGCTTATTGAAATGACTACGTTAATGTCTTCATTTGCTGCAATGAGAGGCGTATATTTACAAGTTGAAATTGCAGAAAATTTATATACGATAGGTGATAAAACAAAATTAAAACAAGCAATTATGAATGTCGTGAAGAATGGGATCGAAGCAATTCAAGAAAATAAAGGATATTTAAAGGTAACTGCATGGCAAAAAGATGAATCTATCGTTATTCGTGTCAAAGATAGTGGTGTTGGAATGACGAAAGAACAGCTGGCTAGGCTTGGACAACCATATTATTCATTGAAAGAAAAAGGAACAGGGCTTGGATTAATGGTGACATTTAGTATTTTGCAAGCTCATTGTGGTACGCTTGTATATAAAAGTGAAATAGGAAAAGGCACGGAAGCGATTATTACATTACCAGATGCAATGCAAAACATTATACATAAAGATTAAAAGTTACCAAGGTATGGTAACTTTTATTTGTTTATTTCTCCTGTTTTTTCAGATTTAAAACGGACGAATAAACTTTTAAAAGATTTAAAGAAACTTTGTTCTTGCGAAGCGGCAATTAATCGTTTTGTTTCTTGAATTTCTCGAATTACTTGCATGAGTTGGACATCACGATTACTTTCTTTATTATAAACTTGATTCATTAGTTTGTTCATTTTTTCTTCTTGTTTGGATTCTCTTTTATACATATGATTCATGAGTAGATCCATTTTTTCTTTTTGCAGTGCATCAGTATCTGCGGCATGATCCACAAGATTTTGCAGCATCTCTTCTTGTTTTACCTCTTTTACATATACTTGGTGTATTAATTCATTTAGCTTTTCATCTTTTAAACGATTTTGCGTTATAAGGGTAGAATTTTGATGAATAATGGCTTCGTTTAATTGCGCGAGCATATCTAATTTGTGCATGAATTCTTCAAATTTTTTGCTTTGTTCATTCAGTTGCAGGTCGTTATTTTCTTTTGCAATAGTAGGAGGCGCTGCTGGAGATTCTTCCTCTTTTAGTATGAATGCGATTGTTTCCATGATATTTTCTTTCAATGTAGCGGCTCGTTCGTGAATCAGTTTTAATATTCGTAAATCATCCATTTTATACGTACGAGATTGAGCTGTTTTATCAATAAAATAGCCGTGTTGTTCTAAAAGTTGGCTATATTTGCGAACTACATTTTTGGGGATCCCCGTTTTATTTGTGACATCTTTCGTTTTATATGTTCCATTCATGACATTTCCTCCCTAAAAAGTATCATGTATATCAATTCCATTTCTTGTTTTGTACTTCCTTTGAAAAAAAATGTCGGAAGGTTGAAAGTTTTCTACATGATTAGTGGAATGCTGCATAAAACAGCATGTTTTTGATGGAAAAGAAGATAGGAATATAGAATAATGTCTGAAAACATAAGAATGTAAGATTTGTTATAATGACAGGAAGAAGAGGAGAAACGTTCCATATTAGCGGCAAGAAAATGGAGGACTTAGTCTAGATGAAACAAGTTAAAGGTATTTTAATTACAATCGTTGCAATCCTTTCGTTATTAATTGGTGTATACGAAATTTTGAAAGCACCGAACCAAGGGAATAAGAAAGATGCAGCATACGACCAGATTCTAGAGTTTCCGAAAAAACAATATCCGGAAACAGGAAAACATATTGCAAATGCAATACAAGAAGGACATTCTACAATTTGTACGATTGATCGAAAGGGTGCTGCAGATAGAAGGAAGCAATCATTAGCTCCATACCCGCCAAAGAAAGGATATGATCGTGATGAATGGCCGATGGCGATGTGTAAAGAAGGTGGAAAAGGAGCACATATTGAATATATTAGCCCTTCAGATAACCGGGGAGCAGGTTCTTGGGTCGGGAATCAATTGGATCAATATTCAGATGGAACACGTGTAAAATTTATTGTGAAATAATAAAGTGAAACTTTAATCAGTGGGGGCCCCCACTGATTATTAGTTGAACCAATCGGGCTTTTACGGACAGTTCCCCCGCCTATCTTCTTCGATTCTCTCAATATTGAGGTAGGGGTCTTACTGTCCGTTAATGCGGGATAAATGATCTTGTATGTAAGGAGTGAAAGGGATGGAATTAACAATTTCCTATTCGCAATTCATGGTGATGAATCACGATATGATACCTCCACATGTAGACTGGACGGACAAGGATTTTGAAAGAGGCTATACTGAGGCTGGAGGAACGATTATATTTGAAGCATTATCTGACTATACGTGTGAGATAGTGGTATATGCCCGGAAATTTGTAGAAAACAAAGAAGCGGTACGAATCGTATCAGCTCCGTTTACAGTAATACAAGAAGGGGTGTTTATAAGCAGTGTATTAACAAATAAACTTCACTTCATTGTTCCTTCAGGGGATTACATAGTAACTATGCAAGCAGTTCCTTTAGAAGAACCTTCGGCCGATGACTTGTACAAAATAAAATATGAATTGTTTTTTGAAGAGAACTAATATAAATTCAAATTGAAAACCGATATAAAAATCACTCTCTTTTTTAAGGAGGATGAGAATATTTGGCCTTGCATGTAACGGTTCTGTTATATTCTGCATTGCACTGATTTATAAAATAAAAAACTACTGCCCAAGGGGCGGTAGTTTTCTATTTTATTCCGCTATTCGAGGACAGTAAAAACCCGATTGGTTCAATTAATAATCAGTGGGGGATGAAGAAAACCCCCACTGATTAAAGTTTTACTTTATTATCGCGCACTTGTTTGTAAAAGTTGACGTGCCTTTACAGCTGCTTTTACCATATGTTCTAGTGCAGGAATAACTTCTTCTGTTTTTCTTGTTTTTAATCCGCAATCAGGATTAATCCAGAAGTATTTTGGATCACACACCTTTAATGATTGCTCTACAATTACATACATTTCATCTATACTTGGCACACGTGGACTATGAATGTCATATACACCGAGGCCAATTCCTTTTTCATATGGGTGTTCTTTTAGTGTATGAATAAACTCCCCGTGGCTTCTTGATGTTTCAATAGAAATAACATCTGCATCAAGTTGACGGATTGCTTCAACGATATCTTCAAAATTACTGTAGCACATATGCGTATGAATTTGTGTTTCATTTTCCACTGAAGAAGTAGAAAGGCGGAATGCTTGGACAGCCCACGTTAAATATGTTTCCCAATCTTTTTCTTTTAATGGCATTCCTTCGCGTAGTGCAGGCTCATCAACTTGAATGACACGAATACCGGATGATTCAAGTAATTTAATTTCATTGCGAAGTGCCAGAGCAATTTGATAAGCAACTTCTTTTCTTGAAATATCATTTCGAACGAAGGACCAATTTAAAATTGTGACAGGACCAGTTAACATACCTTTCACAACTTTATTCGTACAACTTTGTGCAAATGCTGTTTCTTTTACTGTCATACCATTAATAAATGCAACGTCACCATAAATAACAGGAGGTTTCACGCAGCGGGAACCGTACGATTGGACCCAACCGTTTTTCGTAAAGGAGAAGCCAGCAAGTTTTTCGCCGAAATATTCTACCATATCTGTTCGTTCAAATTCGCCATGAACGAGGACATCAAGACCGATTTCTTCTTGATATTGAATCCATTTTTTCGTTTCTTCTTCAATAAATCTTTCGTATTGCTCATTTGAGATATCGCCGCTGCGCCATTGTTTTCTAGTTTGACGAACTTCATATGTTTGCGGGAAGCTACCGATTGTTGTTGTTGGAAGTAATGGTAGATTCAGAGCTTTTTGCTGTAAGTTATAGCGATTTTCAAATGAAAGAGGACGAGAAAAGTCTTCCTCTTGTAATGTTGAGAGCGTAGATTGTACATCTTTACGATTACGATCTGCCGAAGTGCGAATTGCTTCATGCGCACTTCGATACGTTTGTAATTCATGAGAAATACTTTCTATTCCATATACGAGAGCTTTTTGTAAAATAGTAAGTTCGTCTAATTTTTGATTTGCAAAAGCGAGCACATCGTATAATTCGTCTGCAAGATGTGTTTCATTCGTCTTGTCAATAGGAGTATGGAGTAAACTACAAGACGGTTGTACAATCCATCCTTTCGGTTGTACGGCTTCTTGCAATGTATGGAAAAGAGAGAGAGTTTCGTCAAGGTTTGCTCTCCAAATATTACGGCCATCGATACAACCGAACCCTAATACTTTATCGGATGGGAATCCATGTTGTAGTAAGGCGCGCAAATTGCCCTCTTTACCGTGTACAAAATCAAGTCCAATCCCAGTAACCGGGAATGAAATAATATCTTCATAGTTTTCTTCTATACTGTCAAAGTACGTTTGTAGCATAATAGATACATTTGGAACAGCTTTACGAATTGTTTCATATAATTTTTTGGCAATGCTAACTTCTTGTTTTGATAGAGAAGTAAAGATTGGCTCATCGATTTGAACCCAGCGTACGCCAGCATCTTGTAATTCTTGTAACAATTGAATGTATGGATGTGTTAATTTTTGTAAAATAGTTGTAAATTGTTCTTTTTTATAACCTTTGGCTAAACTTAAAAACGTATAAGGTCCTAATATAATAGGCTTACCGTCAATGCCTAGTTCTTGTTTTGCTTCTTCATATAAACGAAGTGGACGATTTTCTTTAAGGGAAATATGTAGATTTTCCTCATATTCTGGAACGATATAATGATAATTTGTATTAAACCATTTCGTCATTTCAGAAGCAACGTAATCTTTTGAACCGCGTGCCATGCCAAAGTATACGTCGAGTTCTGATGTATGCTTTGAAAAACGAGATGGGATAAACCCGAGCATATATGCTGTATCAAGGACGTGATCATAATATGTAAAATCACCGATTGGAATGAGATCGATTCCTTTTTCTTGTTGTACTTTTAGATGTTGAAGGCGAATCTCTTTCATTTGTTTCACAAATTGTTGTTCATCCACTTTTTTTGCCCAAAAATTTTCTAAAGTTTTTTTCCATTCGCGTTGTAATCCAATTCGTGGATACCCTAAGTTACTTGTTAAAAGTGTCATTGTAATTTCCTCCCTAAATATAAGTAAGCATTTCCGTATACTCGGAAATGCTTTTAACGAAAAGTAGACATAGAAGCAGAACATACTTCTCTTTCGTTAAAAACACCTCCTCATCATCCGTGAGTCTATCAGTGCCGTTAAAATAGGCAGGTCTCCTGGCTCATGCATCGGCGATTTCGATCACCTTCCCGTTTTCACAGTGGTATACAGAACGAAATCTTTGCATTTACAGTGGCGGGACCGCGTTGGCTTTTCACCAAACTTCCCTTTTAAACACGAAAGTATTTTTCCGTGTACCTATCTCCTTTTGGAAAGGAATGTAACTAGCGTATATGATATTGAAACAGATTTTATCATAATTTTCCGAAAAATGTCTACTGTTTTTAAAAATAAGATAATTAATTTTATTAAAATAAAAAATTTTCTAAATGCCACCACCAATGTGATGGTGGATATGTTTGTGAAAAGACAGAGGAGGAACGCTGTATTCGTTTATATATATCGTGAGCGTGATGAAAGAGTAATCGGTCATAGGAGAGTAGTTCCAGTTGTTCATTTGGGTGCAATGTATGAGATAGAAAAGCAATTTCGCTGCGAAGTATGAGTATGTATAAGATTTGTTTTTGTAAATAAGAATGGTAGTATACGGAGAATCCATATTGTTTAATTAAAAGATCCTTCATAACATTTCGCCTCCTTTTTATATTTGTATTGTAATGAAAAAAGAGTGGGGTTACAAAAAGGTAAAATGGAAAAAATCCTTCAGAAAATCCGTTTTTATGAATAGAAAAAACAGCCACTTTCAGTGACTGTTTATCCGTTTATTAGTCTAATTCTGTATTGATTTTTAAAAGTTTTCTTCTCGGCAGAAACATGATCAATAAGATTTTCCCAAATATAAAGCTGTACCGGGGAAATGTTAGCTCACTTGTTTTTGTTTCTTGTTTGTTGGTGCAACTAATCGGTCCTTTCCCATTAATAAGATGCATATAATGCTAAGCGAGGCAGGAATAAGTGCCCATAAAAATGTATCAGCAATTGAGTTTGCTAGCGCATCTTTAATGCCATGTAAAATTTCTGGTGGTATTTTTTCAGTTGCATTTGGAGATAATAAGAAACTTGTATCGCCGCCTTTTGGAGCCATTTTTGCTAGTTCTGGTGGGAAAATAGATTTTAGTTTATCTGTAAATGCATGATTTTGAATGGTACCAAAAATTGTTACACCAAGTGTCATACCAAGTGAACGGAAGAAAGAGTTTGTTGATGTTGCAGAGCCTCGTTCTCTCATACTTAAATTATGAATAGAAGCCATACTTAAGACAGAGAAGGAAAACCCAACGCCAAAACCAGCTAAAATCATAAAGACTGTTACCATTGCGCGTGATGTATCCATAGTTAATGTACTTAATAAATACATGCCAAGAATAAAGAAAATACCAGAGATCGTCATAATGTTACGATAAGTTGTACGCGTTGTTAATTGCCCGCCTATTTGACTTCCGATAACAGATCCTACCATCATTGGCGTTAAAATGAGGCCAGCATTTGCTGCAGATCCACCAAGAACACCTTGTACGAAAATTGGAATATAAACTGTGCAAATAATGAACGTTGCACCATAGAAGAAAGCAACGCCTTGACTTGCTGCAAATAAACGTTTTCGGAATAAATGGAAAGAAATAATCGGTTCCTCCACTTTTCGTTCAATAAAGAAAAAGATAATAAGCATAACAGTAAATGTAGCAAATAAGCTAATGATTACACCTGAATCCCAGGCGTACTTTTTACCACCAAGTTCTAAAGCAAACATAAGACAAATGATACCAATAATTAAAGTAATGGCACCTGCCCAATCAATTTTTTGTTTACTATATTGTAAAGATTCTTTATAGTGTTTTGTAATTAAAAATAACGAGATAATTCCTAATGGGATATTAATATAAAATACCCAGTGCCAACTAATATAGTCGGTAATATAAGCACCTAGAAGCGGACCAAACACACTTGATGTTCCAAAAACAGCTCCAAATAGTCCTGTCATTTTACCGCGTTTTTCTGCTGGGAAAATATCATACATAATTGTAAAGGCAATTGGCATAAGAGCGCCTCCGCCAATACCTTGGATTGCGCGATATATACTTAATTGTTCAATGCTAGATGCAGTGCCGCAAAGAATTGAACCAACTAAAAAGAGGACTAATCCTCCTATGTAAAAACGTTTACGCCCGTACATATCCGATAGTTTTCCGAAGATAGGCATCCCAGCCATAGTAGCTACCATATAGGCAGAAGTAACCCATACAAACTTATCAAATCCGCCTAAATCACCTACAATGGTAGCCATTGCAGTAGCAACAATTGTATTATCCATTGCTGCTAATAGTATTCCAAGTAACAATCCAGTTACAACGAACTTTGTATTACTTGCTTGCTTTTCAGTTATTTGTTCCTCCAAGCATAGCCCTCCTTTGTATACTAATTAATAAAGTGAAGCTTTCATTCGTATTTTTTCATCCCTACCGAAGGTTAAAACGGGATAAATTATATTATAGTCAAATTTGACTAAATCACAAATAATTTCATTCAGTAAAATTATTTTGCCGTCTGTATGAATCTTTTAGTCAAAGATTACATATTTTCATCAATAGAAGAGTTTTTATTTAGAGTTAGTAGAGAATAATGGCGTACAAGAAAAAGCTGTACATGATGTACAGCTTTTTTAGAATGATTTTTTCTTTTGTTTATCGAATACTATATAAAGTAAAGAGTTAAAAAACGATAAAATTTTGAGGGCTGTTAATGGAAGAAATAGAAGTAACAAAGCTATACATTCAATATGAGAATGAGGTGAATTTGTATGGTGAAATATTGGAGTGAGTTAGAGAACAAAAATGGGTTTACTTTGCGTATAAATCCCGTTTTATGGTCAGGGAGTACGGACAAAGATTTAGTTTATAAGCAATGTATCCCTCGTATAGAAGTGACACTTACTATGTGTAATATGAAACAAACCTCTACCTTTTCAAATGCTGTTTATTATGGAATTAAAGATATAATTGCAATTCAAATTGAAGTAGATAATCAAGGAGAAGAGGCTGTTTCACGCATATTTGTCAGTCATATGATTAGAGATCAGTTATTGTATGTACCCAATACTTTAACATCAAATAATGGGGAAAATGAATTTCTATTTCAGCTTGTCCGCTGGCGCATAGAGAACTTATTACCGAAAGAAAAGGCACGTTTAGTATGGCAAGTAAAAGCTGAACGTAACGGTTTATCACCTTCTTTGCCACTGCGTGCTACTTATACATTTGAACATAATCATCAAGTGTATGGACCATTGCAAACAAAGGAGGCTATGCTGATAGAAGTGACGTAAACATTTCTTGTATAGGCGGACGAAAACATCTCGTCATGCTTAGAAGTGGTTATGGCCTTTCTTACTAAACGCAAGAATGAACAGAAGTACAAGTCATGTATTCATCTGATAGCATGTTGAAAAATTAAAGTGAATTTATATATAAGTATAAATGAAATATAAAGGGAAAATTAGTGGATTATTATTTTGAAACATTTTTTGCAGTTTTGTTACAATATATTATGGATTTTGTGACAACCCCCTTTAAAAATGTAGTTAATCGTCATATAATTAATGATGGACGTATCAGTACATTTTGCACAATGATTTCTCATTAAAAGTGTAGAGTTGGAAAAATCTCTACACTTTTCCTTTTGAAGATATTTGGAGAAAAAATTATTATATAAATTCATTCTGATTTTTCAACATATAAGCCGCTACTATACATGGTTAGATGCTTTCATCTATATAAAAAGATTGTGGTTTTTATGTCGTTTTTTCAATTTGTATTTATATATTGCGGATTCATTTATGCTGTGTAAAATGAAAAAAGTAAAGGTATATAGAAAAATAGAAAGGAAATGATAGAATGGTAGACGTTTCGAACCGTCGCTCCACAATGTTTAAACGCTTGGGTATTGCTTTTATCGCAATTTGTGTTGTAGCGGTAGGTTTTTTTATGTTTCAATCCATTACTTCTCCTGCAAGAGCAGTTGCAAATCAAGAAAATACTGTTCAGTTTGCAAGTGAACAACCCAAAGTAGAGATGAAAAAAGAAGTACCAGAAAAATATAACGGTCAAATGCGTAAAATAGTATACTTAACATTTGATGATGGGCCTAGTGAATATCAAAAGGAAATATTAGATATTTTAAAGAAGAATAGTATAAAGGGAACATTCTTTATGATTGGTGGGAATATTCCAGCTCATAAGGATAGCGTAAAGCGTTTAGTAAAAGAGGGACACTATCCAGGTGTTCATAGTATGACGCATAATTATAACAAACTGTATAAAGAAGGTAAATTTGTTGAGGAAATGAAACAAGCTCAGGATATTATGAAAGAAGTAACAGGTATTCATCCGAACCTTGTTCGTTGTCCATATGGAAGTATGCCGGGTCTTACTCAAGCGTTGCGTGATCAAATGACGTCTGTTGGTATGAAAGAATGGGATTGGACAGTTGATTCTTTAGATTGGAAATTACCAGGAAATCCTAATGGAGTCATTCAAAATGTTGTTCCTCATGTTAATAAAGAACGAGAAGTCGTTTTAATGCATGAAAAGAAGCAAACAGTGGAAGCGTTGCAAACAATCATTGATGATCTTCGTAAAAAAGGATATGACTTTGAAGTATACGATGAAGCAAGTCATTTTTCATTAAATTTCTGGCATGATAATCGCATATAAAATTAGGAGGAATTGAAGTTGAAATATAAAAAAGTAGCAATAGTAACAGCTATATCAATGAGTTTACTTGCAGGTTGCTTCGGACCTAAACCAGAAGAAGAGTTGTACGTAGCATTTGAGAATGCTGCCAAAAAAGAAAAACCAATCTTTGATGATGCGAAAACATTAGAAACATTAGAAAAGCAAGGACAAGAATTATATAACCAGATTGTAAAAGACGGAAAAGATAACAATCAAGTGGTAAAAGAGAAGGTAGATCAAGCTGTAAAAAGCGTTACTGATCGTGAAAAAGTGTTAGATAAAGAAAAAGAGACGTTAGAAAAAGCGCAAGCAGAAACAAAAGATGTTGATAAATATGTAAAAGATCTTAAAGATACAAAGTTACAAGAACAAGCAAAGAAAGTACAAGATGCATATAAAGGTCGCTATGATGCCTTCAACAAGATGTATGATAGCTATAAAAAATCATTAAAACTAGAAAAAGAATTATATACAATGTTGCAATCGAAAGATGAAAAATTAAAAACGATTAGTGAAAAAGTAAAAGTTGTAAACCAATCTTATCAAGAGATTGATGCTCCCAAAAATAAATTTAATGAATACACAAAGCAGTATAATGAAGAAAAACTATCTTTCTACAAGCAAGCAAACATTAAAATAAAAGAAGATAAAAAATAAAGAAGCTTTGGCCAAAAGGCCAAAGCTTCTTTATTTTTTTGTGTAAGTACGACGATACCAAGGAATGGATTCGCTTAACTTTTTTTCTTGTTGAAATGCCTCTTTCCCAATATACTGCTGGAGCATTTTTTTAGCAGAGGTTAAGGATAGATGAGTTTTTGGATTTCGATATGCACAATCAAGGTTGCCGAGATGTGGGAGGTTACGAAAATCTTCTTTCGTAGGAGGGATATGGAAGTAATAATTACCTGCTCGGACAAGAACGTCAGATTGTTGCTGGCTAAACCGTGGGTTTTTGGAAAAGTGTAAACCTTCTTTCGTAGCTTGTTTTTCTGCAATTAATCGTTCTAAAGCTGTTTTTTTTAACCAATATAAATATTTCGGATTTGTAGCAGATTTTGCATGTCGGTTGACACTGAAAATTGCTTCAGCAAGCTGGTGAACCGAAAATTGATTATAGGAACGAGACTGGGGTTGTGAAGATTTCATCTTAGCACTCCTTTCCTGTCTACATTATCATAATTCGATAAAAGTTAGCAATTTTTCTATGCAGAAAACTAATATAAGTATTTTCGATATTAATGCAATGTTGTGACAAAAAACAACTATTTTGTATAATATATAAATACAAATTGAAAAAACGAGATAATGATACATAGAAAAGGATGACGAGAGCGTTGAAAAACCAATATGGAATTATTGATATCGGATCAAACACAATGAGATTAGTTATTTATGAAAAACAAAGCGGTGGCTTTTACAAAGAAATTGAAAATACAAAGGTAGTCGCTCGTTTACGGAATTATTTAGTAGATGGTTCCTTAAGCAGAGAAGGAATTCATATATTATTACACACTTTGTTGCAATTTCAAGAAAGTACGCGGTTTCATCAGTTACATAAAGTATTGTGCGTTGCAACGGCAACAGTTCGTCAGGCTAAAAATCAAAAGGAAATTAAATGTCTTGTTGAAGAGAACACTGATTTTAAGCTTCGAGTATTGTCAGAATATGAAGAAGCACGCTATGGATATATAGCTGTTACCAATTCTACATCTTTCAGAGAAGGGATTACTGTTGACATTGGAGGAGGAAGTACAGAAGTTACGTATTTTCAAAATCGAGAAATTGTAAACTACCATAGTTTTCCGTTTGGGGCGCTGTCATTAAAACAACAATTTTTTCGTTACAATACACCAACTTCAGAAGAACTTGAAGAGTTAAGAAGATATCTGTGGTATCAATTTCAATATTTTCCATGGATTAGAGGCAAGAAATTACCGCTAATTGCAATTGGAGGTAGTGCGCGTAATATGGTGAACATTCATCAAAATCTTATTTCTTATCCAATTTCTGGATTGCATTTATATAAGATGAAGCCAACTGACATTGAATATGTGCATGAACATTTATTAAAGCTTCCCTTTGTAGAATTGCAAAAGTTAGAGGGACTTGCTAAAGATCGCGCAGATACTATTATTCCGGCAGTAGAAGTGTTTAGGATGTTAACAACTATTATAGAAGCCCCGTCCTTTGTATTAAGTAGAAAGGGACTACGCGAAGGTGTATTTTATGAAGAATTAGTAAGTTCACTTGGAATTACTTATTATCCAAATGTAGTGGAAGAAAGCTTACATTTATTTTCTCATGAATATGAGATGGACATGAGCGTTGTGATACAGCTTATAAAAAATGCGACGATGATTTGTAAGGAAATAGAAAAAAATGAGGTTGTTTCTTTCGAGAAAGAAGATTGGACTGCACTGCATAGAGCGGCAAAAGTATTTAATATTGGAAAGTATATTGATGAAGAATCAAGCAGACAGCATACGTTTTATTTACTAGCAAATAAAACGATAGATGGCATGATGCATAAAGAACGAATTAAATTAGCATTAATTGCATCATATAAATCGAAGTTGTTGTTTAAACAATGCATTGAACCGTTTGCGGGGTGGTTTGAAAAAGACGAACAAAGAAAAATCCGATTATTAGGAGCGGTATTACAATTTTCAGCAGCCTTAAATGTAACGAATCGCAATCTTATCGAATCCGTACGTATTGTAAAAAGAGAAGGTGGACTTGATTTTTATATTAATTGTAAGCAGTCAGCTCTATCTGAAAAAGTACAAGCAGAAAAGCAGAAAAAGCAATTAGAGAAAATTTTAAAAGTGAACATTGATCTGTATTTTGATGAAGAATGTTAAGATGTACGGACTTCTTTACAAAAATTTTACATTTATCCCAGTAAAAATTTGTTAAAATAAATATAACTAAATTATATTGAGAAAGCTTTAGAGGGAAGTGTGAAGGGAATATGGAAGCGATGAAAAATAGTCTTATAAACTTGAATGATACAGCTTATTATAACAATCGTGAATTAAGTTGGCTTGCCTTTAATGAACGAGTACTACAAGAGGCACAAGATGACAGTAATCCATTATTAGAGAGATTAAAGTTTATTAGTATCTTCAGCTCAAATTTAGATGAATTTTTCATGGTACGTGTTGCAGGACTAAAAGATCAGGTGAGGGCTGGATTTAATCAACCAGAAAATAAGGCGGGATTTACACCGAAAAAACAATTAGAAAAAATTTCATCTAAGGCACATGAATTAATGCAAGTGCAGTATGACACTTATCAAAAAGTTTTACTTCCTGCACTGCAGGAAGAAGGAATTGAACAGTTGTCTTTTCATGATTTAACGAAAGAACAACGAGAATTTATTGAAGAATATTTTGATGAGCAAATTTTCCCCGTGTTAACACCTGTAGCAATTGATGCGTATCGACCGTTTCCTATGTTATTAAATAAAAGCTTGAATTTAGCTGCTATTTTATATGACGAAAGACAAACAGTAGAAGAAAATCGGACAAAGCTTGGCATCGTTCAAGTTCCATCATTATTAGAACGTTTTATTTTTTTACCAAATGAAGATAATAAGCAAAAATTTATTTTTTTAGAAGATGTGATTAGTAACTTTACTCATAAATTATTTACTGGATACACAGTATCTTCTGTTACGCGTTTTCGAATTACGCGTAATGCAGATTTAACAATTCATGAGGAAGGCGCACGTGATTTATTGAAAGTCATTGAGAAAGAATTAAAAAAACGAAAATGGGGAGCGGCGGTTCGTTTAGAAGTAGGAACGGATAATTTAGATAAAAGAGTATTGTCTCTATTATACGA
This sequence comes from Bacillus multifaciens, assembly GCF_030756675.1. Classification (GTDB taxonomy): domain Bacteria; phylum Bacillota; class Bacilli; order Bacillales; family Bacillaceae_G; genus Bacillus_A; species Bacillus_A multifaciens. The sequence goes on along the minus strand of NZ_JAVBXD010000059.1, from coordinate 1,389 downwards.
AGTGTTAGAAGTGAAAGATGAAGATGTATATATGATTGGAGGCCCGCTTGATTTAACGTGCTTATTTGCGCTTTATAAAAAGTTAGCATCTACATATGAACATCTAATCTATCCTGCATTTATTCCGCAGCCATCTCAAGATTTAGATGATGAAGAAGATATATTTGAAAAAGTGTTAGAACAAGATGTTTTATTACATCACCCATTCGAGTCGTTTCATCCTGTCATTGATTTTGTAGCAGACGCAGCTGAAGATCCAGATGTATTAGCAATTAAACAAACACTATACCGTGTGAGCGGGGATTCGCCTGTTATTCAAGCTTTAAAAACAGCAGCAGAAAACGGGAAGCAAGTGACAGTACTTGTGGAATTAAAGGCTCGTTTTGATGAAGAAAATAATGTTCAGTGGGCAAAAGAATTAGAAAAAGCAGGTTGTCATGTGATTTATGGTGTTAGTCATTTGAAAACACATAGTAAAATTACGCTTGTTGTAAGGCGAAAGCATGGGAAAATTGAAAGATTTGTTCATTTAGGAACAGGGAACTATAATGATGCGACAGCGAAATTATATACTGATTTTGGCTATATTACATCGCGCAAAGATTTCGGAATTGATGCAACAAACTTTTTTAATTATTTAAGCGGATATACAATGAAACCACATTTTCACCGTATATCTGTTGCCCCGTTTGATATTCGTCAGCAATTTATTGAACTTATTGATGAAGAGATTCGTTATCATAAACAATATGAAAATGGCTATATTATAGCGAAAATGAATTCATTAACAGATAAGCCGCTTATTCAAAAATTATACGAAGCATCGCAAGCGGGTGTGAAAATTGATCTCATTGTGCGGGGGATTTGTTGTTTGCGTCCTCACATTCCAGGTGTAAGTGATAATATTCGCGTTATTAGTGTGGTAGGTCGTTATTTAGAGCATAGTCGTATTTATTATTTTCACCATAATGGAGAGGAAAAAATATTTTTATCTTCAGCTGATTGGATGACGCGTAATATGGAAAAACGTGTAGAAATTTCATTTCCTATTTTAGGATTTGATATGAAAATGCGAATTAAAGATGTTTTACAACTTATTTTGGACGATAATGTAAAAGCGCGTGAACAAAATGAAGGCGGAGAGTATCATTATGTGGTAAGGGACCGTATAGAAAATATTGAAAGTCAAGTGCAGCTCTTTCAAATGGCATATACACACACCGAAGAAGAATGAAGTAAAACGGGAATTCTTTATAAATATAATTTGAAAAAATGACATAAAAACCCCCTTTTCTTTTAAAGTGTACCCTTTGTAAAGGACATTTTAAAAAAAGCCTAGGCAGTTTTAAGAAGATGATTCCTGAATTGAATAGGGCTCATCTTTTTTAA
>NZ_JAVBXD010000058.1 GCF_030756675.1 Bacillus multifaciens | reverse complement strand
TCTTATTTTTTATTGTTTCGTACAATTTTTTTATACATAGTTACAATAAAGGTCATCAGAGGTTGGGAAACCCAAAGGGTTTCCCAACACTCTGACAAAGCACTTTTATAAAGTGCTTTGTTCTATTTGTAGAATAGGCATTTTTATTTCTCTTTACATATTTTTCTAAAGTTGACACACACTCTCTCTAAGCCGGTTGAACTAGCGATTTCACTCTTTTAAAGACTAGGAAAACAATTAATTTGCCGGTCAAGCTCATGAACCCCACAGGCAGACATCTCATAAAGTTGACGGTCAAACTAAAAAGAAAAATTTTGTATATTTTGTAAACATCTGCACATATTATCCTTAAGCCGCTTGGGCTGCGGTTGTATTCTATTCAAACTGGCAATCTTCGTTTTACCCGGCAGACAGCTTAAAACGTTGTCTGCCAAATCATTAATATTTTTGTGTAATTATATTCTTTTTACACATACTATCAATGATTCAGTTTACCAATATGAGTCATTTGAAAAGTTTAAAAATCCTCATGAATTATTTTAATTGAGAACATATTACATTGACAGGTGATTATGCGTGTAACTTAAATCAAAAAACAAATTTCGATAATTTAAGACCATTACGAGACAAAAACTCTATAAAAAGCAGTAAAATAAATAACCGGTTCCTAAACGTACAGGGAATCGGTTAATTTGTTTCTAAAATGTGTCCAAACGTACAATTTTCTTTTTTTGATATGGTGACCCCTACTAGATCCTTAGAGTTTTTGCACCATAACCTTAAATTTAAATGCCCCTAATCCTACATTAAACAGGATATCTTATCAAACCATTCTTCAGAAAGTCGTAATATTTTTATGAACATCGTGACTTTATTTTAAAGCCAGATCTATGCTAGAGGTTCAAACCTTTTGACGCCTTAATTCAATCTGGCGTCCCCAATAGGTTGCAGTTACGATAATTACACCGCCTATTATTGCAATCCCCGTCATTGACTCACCTCCGATTAAAACCGCGAACATAGCTCCGAAAAGTGGTTCGGTACCAAGGAGAAGCCCCACTCGTACGGGCGAGGTAAGACGAATCATAGTCATTTGCACATAAAAGGCAAACAACGTACCAAAAATGGCTAGATACAGAGTAATTCCCCAAAACTGCCAGGTACTGTGTAGCGTAACATATGTGTGTCGTTCCATTATTAAGGAAACAAGTCCAGTCAAAACAGTCACTACTGCCATCTGAATAGTTGTCAGTGCAGCTGAATCTAATTCCTTTCCTGTTGTTAGCTTTTTAGTGTATACCATTTGAATTGCACGCATCAAGGCTGCTGCTAAAATCATTAGATCTCCATAATTTAAATGGAATTCCCCCTTGATCGTGAGCATTCCAGTACCAATAACAGACAACAGTACTACTCCGATAACAGCATTTCCTGGATATTTCTTATACACGACACCTCCCACAATTGGTGTCAATACCACACATAGGCTGATTAAGAAACTAGAGTTCGAAGCTGACGTATAAAAGATTCCTATTGTTTCAAAACTATAGATTGAGAACAAAAGCAGCCCTAAAATGAAACCGACAAACCAAGTGTCCTTCGGTAATCGACGATATTCACGCATTGTAAACGGAGCCATCATTAGTACAGTTAGGGAAAACCGAAGAAACAAGAACAGAAAAACCGGATACACAGAGACAACGGTTTTTGCTGTAATATAAGTGGAACCCCAGATAATGGCTACTAGTAGTAATAACAGATCCGCAGTCCAGTTTGCTTTTTTGAAATGCTGACTCCTTAAGGCGTTCAGTTTACTTGATTTTTCTAATAATGCCATCAGACATGTACCACCCTTATTTTGGAGTTAACTACCTCTTGCTACTTACGTAGAACAAAAGAAGCCACTTCAAGAAAATCTAGAACTTGAAGTGGTATTCTCACACTTTCGTCTTATAGTCTCTTAGAATTCTCCTACTTTTTTGTAAACATAGCGATAAGCATGTCTCTGTGACCCTGACTGTCTGCATGCTGAGACTTAATTGGTGTTACCCCGTGCATAGTTTTCTCGTCGTTAGCTATTACACAATCCAATGGATTTAGCATCGTAAGAGTGCCTAGTGCATTTTGTTCCTCATCATACATAGTCGTTTCACCACCGACCACATTTACACGATCCACTAGCATCATTAAAATGTAGGTAACACCATCACGGTGAGCACCCTCCGGCGTTGGCATTCCTGCATCCTCATTTGCTGCAAAAATTCTATTTTGGAACACTTGTACTTCCCAATTACTCTTACCTTCGATTTTTTCAAAGATGTTCAGACACCATTTTAACAAACCGTTTAAAAAGGAATTCTGTATTATATGGTCTTCAAATGGTTCGAAAATTCTTTCAGTTCCTCCATTCAAAGGGTTAATATATAGTGGTTGAACATAGGGACGCGCTGGAAGTAGCTCTAATTGGCCATTTTGTGCAAGGTATTCCCACTCCGAGAATCGGCGCAATCGATACTTTCCATTATCTTTCATGAAGTTATCTTGAAGCAAATTATTCCAACTATTAGCAAATTCATTCCAGTGTGTTTCTTTAAAAAATTCCACTTTCTCCTTCAGAAAATCTCCTTTTATATAGCACATCCTGTTCTCAGTAATTTGTTTAGATATTGCATCAACAATAGGAGTCTCATCTGTACGATAAAAGCTTTGTAAAATTGTTGTAGCCATTTTATTTTCCCCCTTTTATATTAAAATTGTAGTGGATACTCGATTTTCACTCGATTTTTGTTTTTCCCAACTATCTCGATCACGAATATAGAGTGGTCGATCCGCACAGATTGAATTAACTTCAAATGTCCGCCAATCCAAATGATAGGTAACTGTCCCCGTAACATTTCGTGCTATACTACCAATAAACTGCTGTGTTGCTTCACGCAACGTACCATACCAGCGTCCTTCAACTGCCTCGCGTATCCAGATTTGCTCCAAACTTATCTTCTCACGAATTGATTCAGCCTCAACACAAGCAGTTTCTAGTTGGCGATACGCATGCAGTAGAATATGAGCAGCTGGCATTTCTCGAACTTCCAATACTTTTTCCCCACCAGCCAAATGTTCTAATCCAGAGAATCGGCCAATACCATAAATCCCTGCTTCAACATTAAGATGTTCAATCAATTCCAGCAATTGCATCTTCTGACCGTTCACGGACAATGGTATACCTTCCTTGAAAGAGATGGACATTTTAGTTGCATCAGCTGTTGGTTTGGAAGCACTCCAGCGATACAAAGCTTCAGGCGTAGAAAAATCTTCTGGATCGTCGAGCATTCCGGATTCAAACTCACGGCACCAAAGATTAGAGTCTCCACTGTAGTTACGCGTTTGAAACACATTAACCCCTTGATTACGAAGCTCATTTATCTTCTCTTCTCGAGTCAAAGCACTGAATTCATAAGGAGTACCGTAATACCCCTTAAATCCCAGTTGATCAAGTGCACCATTCAGACGACGAAGACTGTTCTGAGATTGATTTGCAGTGTGTAAAATGACATCACAGCTCAACTCCTTTGCTAAGCGGACAGCTTGATTGACAATAAACGGGCGGCTCAAGGATGAACTGATTGGGTGGACACCGAGATAAGATGCATGTGCTGCAATTGCTGGTGCTACAAATTGCTCCACAAATTCTTGACGTTTGTCCAGAATCACGGAATGAGCACCGAACTGCTTAGCAAGATTTTGAATATCGACATAATTCACATCGTCTCCTAGATCAACAGTAAGTGCGATAACTTCCTTACAACTCTGCTTTGAGAGCAAATGTAACAAATACGCACTGTCCAAACCTCCACTAAATAGTGTAAGAACTCGAGACCCAGGTTTGATAACATCTCTCAGATTTTCAATGCTACGAATACGCTTCTTCATTTTCAGTTCCTTCTTTCATTTTTTATCTTGTAAATAATACCCAAAATAAATCGTAGCTTAAATTATATTTTATGGTCCCTAATTCTTATTTTTCTGTAATAATATTTATTGACTATCTTACACATATCTTCCGGAAAAATATACAGAAAATTACTTATTTTCTTATTTATAAAAAAATGAAGGAATTTTCTGTTAATTAATGATAAAATAATCCTTTATTTACACAGATATGATATAGAGACCGAAAATAATGCCTGTAACTCTATCAAATCCTGAATTGTTCTCATAACCGTTATAAAATTATTGTTTCTTTTATGCCTGGTGATACTCAGTTAATACAAGTTCTGATCAAGTTAAGCAAAGGACAACTTACTCATACATCCTTAGCTAAAAATATCTTCATAACCATCTATAATTATTTTTATATAATAATTCTCCACTAAACATATTATACAGTGCTTACAGAAAAGCACATATGTAAATTCAGATATTTATGATTATTGAATTGTTTTTTAGAATTTTCATTAATTTTCTCCATAAATTTCTTTTATGCTAAATTGATGCAAAATGACAAATAAAAATACCACTTAATAAATAACCCTAACTTCCTATTCTGTTTTGTTTATCACTTTTATCCACCTCTCGAGATTTTTTTCTTATCTTTAAAATAATAAGACTAAGCATTAAAGCTGAAAGTGAAAATATTCCAAAGGTAATATTTATAGTATTCAAGGATAAGCTCCACATCGCTATCAAGCTAAGCTTATGCAAAGTCAATTTTAGGCGAGATTGTTTCTTTTTTCTAAAGGGCAAGTGTAGGTGATTTAAAGATTTGCATACGAAATAAACCCTAACGGGTTTCACTTTTTTAAATTAAGCGGCTTGATTATCAGACATGGTACATGATGCTAGACTAAAAAGTAGACACAGATTGTTATAATAAATATATCAACTATAACGAGGTGTGTCTGTATGGCAAGAGGTAACGGAAAACGATACGATGAGACATTTAAAATTGAAGCGGTAAAGTATATTCGTGAAAATCATAAGCCTGTGGCTCAAGTGGCTAGAGAAATGGGTGTGAATGAGAATACTTTACATGGCTGGATTAAGAAGTATGGTCAACAACCAGAGATTAAAGCTGTCCAATCGTTCTCTTCGACAGAAGCTGAATTACTAGCTCTTCAAAAGGAAATTCGTGAGCTCCAGGAGGAGAATGAAATCTTAAAAAAGGCGATGCACTACTTCGCGAAAAGCCCTCGGTAAAATATGAGTTCATTCATAAAAATTGCTCCCAATTCCGAGTGGAGAAGATGTGCAACGTCCTGGGAGCTTCCAAAAGTGGTTACTTCAAATGGCTAAAACGACCGAAAAGTGACAGGCAGAAACAACACGAGAAGTTATCACAAGAGATTTTTCAGACTCACTTAGAATTTAAGCAACGTTATGGCAGTGTTAAAATCGCTAAAACGCTGAATAAGCGAGGTGCGAAGGTAAGTGAGCGGACGGTTTCTCGTATTATGACAAAGAACCAGTGGAAATCTTGTACGGTCAAAAAATATAAAGCTACTACCAATTCAAAACATCATCACCCAGTAAGTGAAAACGTTTTAAATCGACAGTTTACAGCTACTAAACCAAACCAGTTGTGGGTAGCGGATATCACGTATGTTCCGACCAATGAAGGCTGGTTGTATTTGGAAAGTGTAATGGATTTGTATTCTCGTAAAATCGTAGGTTGGGCCATGAATAAAACCATGACAAAGGAATTGGTGATCTCTGCACTAACGATGGCTTACAAGCGTCAAAAGCCGAAGAAAGGAGTCATTCACCATTCAGACCGAGGAGTCCAATATGCCTCACATGAATATCAGAGACTATTAAAAAAGTATCATATGATGGGCAGTATGAGCCGAAAGGGAAACTGTTATGACAATGCTTGTATTGAATCCTTTCACGGTATTCTTAAACGCGAGCTAGTATATCAAATGAAGTATAAAACGAGAGAAGAAGCGAAAAAGTCGTTGTTTGAATACATCGAGTTCTTCTACAATTCCAAACGAATCCATTCGACTTTGGGTTACTATACACCGAATGAATTTGAACATATGTATGGAAATTCAGCAGCTTGATTTTACCTTCATAAAAAAGTTTAAACCGTTCTTTATTTAAACTTTTTTATGAAGATCACCAAGCGAAAGCGCGGTAGAAATCTGTGTCTATTATCTTGACGTAGTATCAGATTCATACCTGCTATCCAGGCGGCTGTTGCGTGAAGCTGGGGAATTAATTTCCCTTCTGTATCATTAGGATGAATCAGAAGATTCATGATTTGGTCATTATTCAGATACTCATTTACAAAGCTTGCCGCTAAAAACTCTGCATATGTTAGGTGTGCCCATCCATATTTATTTGTTCCACGTGCTACAAATAATCCCGTCCTTAATACTTCGTTAACATCCTCCATACTTACCCAATCCTTTAAACTGCCTATCTCAGTAAAACTTATCTCATATTTAGGCACCGCTCCTAAGATTGAACTAGTATTTACAATACCCTTATTACAAAACAAGGTAATAGTCGCAATCTTTTTTATCAAATTAAGTCGCTCTATTTCACCTAGTCTACCGTCTTGTGGTGTTTTTATGCTACGTTGAGGATTAACTTCACTGGATAAATAACTACACCCCTGTTTATAAATACTAATTCTCGAATTAGGTAGCATACCTTCTCCCTGGCGATAACTCTCTATTAACATTTGCAGAGTAACAGGTGTTCCTGTGAATGAAATTAAGTTTTTTGCCTTTATTTCTTTTAGAAAATCTTCTGATAATATATTATTTATATTTAAAGCATGTATAATATCTTCCTTGCATAATAGCGATAGCTGATATACTCCAAATGATTCTTTTCCCCATAACTCCTTCAAACCCTCCTCTAATTCAGAGACCCATAAACCTGTTCTACTAGCTATCCTTAAGGTCAACCTATGGAGAATAGATTTATATTCTCGGAATTTTCTAAGTAACATGCTTGTCAAAGCTTTATATTGTATTAATGATTCATCAAAACTATCTAAAAATAAATAAAGGTGGTCTGTTCCATTAACCCATTCACAAAAAAAACTCCTCTTAAACAAATCCTCCTCCAATTCCCCACGATTATAAATGTCCCTAAGATCCACAAACTCTACTTTATCTGTTTTATTAGTGGTTGTAGCTAACTGTAGCTTAAGCTTATCGTACTCATTCCTCAAAGTATTAGATTTTCCTATACCCGGTCCTCCTAAGAGGATTAAGCACTCTTTATCGGAAATTGAGTCAAAAGTAACTAGCTTTTGCTCTTTATTATCCTTTGGATTGGCAACAAATCCATCATAATCTAAAAGTATAGTTTCTTCTCTTTCGTACCAATATCTATTCCAACTGTAATTCATTTTACCCTTTCCCCTTATACATTAGTTCTTTGGAAGACTTTCCACTCATACTATATATTTGTCTAGAATACATATACTGTTATCCACATAGGTTTGGCCCATGATGATAAAATATCTTTATTCATTACATACTATCAATGAATGATACCTACTTTTATCCCATTCATTGATAGTAAATCTCCCTTATTAACAAACTCCCCTGCATGTTTAGTCATACTAGTTTTCCACTTCTTTAAAAATCAAGATATACATATTATACTATGTCTAAGATATTCTCCTATCTCTTTACTAGATTTGAGTTAATTTACTTATTACATCTTTTAAATTCCCTTATCTTAATTTCACACGCATTAATTTTTCTATACAACATAAATTAAGCCATAAATTCATATGCTACAAGCCGAATGAACTTATGACTTAATATTAATATTCTCATCTACAAACCCTTTAATTTGATAATATGCTCCGTAGCTTATCTGTGCAGCTTTAATTAATTGATTAACACTAGTAAAAGTATTTCCATACACATCAATAGCTCTTCGAACACATCTTTTATAGTATTGCTCAAAAGTTTCTACAACTAATGATACATATTTGGCTGTTCTCGGATAATGTCCACGATACTTCCCGTACAAAGATTGTTTATTTAACAATTTTAGTGCAATAGATGTTTCTGTTATTCTAGTTGGCTTCTCTACATGCTTATCCCATTCTATGAGCAACTGTTGAATATCCCTCAATAGTCGTTCATCTCTTTCAGACCAATCTACCCTATTCCTATAACCTGTAGGCAAAGTAGTCGGCATATTTTCTTCGAACCACATTCTGTCATTTTTTATTAACCAACGGTACGCTGCTGATCGCTCTTTTGCAATTTGTTTACGTGTAGCCATAGGATGCTTCTTATAAAACTCCTTAATTTCCTTGTAATAATCTCTTTGATTTTCCATTTTCCCTTTGCCAACATATAGTCCTTTATTCGACCAATAACCATCTAACTCCAATCTTTTAGCCTCTATTTTGATTTTCTTTGTTGAAACACCCAATCGTTGAGACATATAATTTAATGTTTGTTTTTCCTTTACCATCTTAATTAAAGTATTGTCCCACGCTTTTCCAAATTGATGAATCCTTTTCACTTTAAAGTTTTTAATATCAAACTCTTTATCCTCCATCGGTTCATCACATAAATAATGAAAATCACAATCACACTTAAATAGCCCCACTGCCCTTTTGGTATGCTGATTATGGCTAATTTCTACATTGGTAATGCAATAGGCATCATCATGGTTAAAAACTGGATTTATACACTTCCATGGCCCCTTTCCAAAAGGACAGTATTCATAATCATTTTTAAAGAACTCTTGCAATGTATCACATAAAAATAAAATGAGTAATATGTGACGTAAAGGGTGAACATATTTACCTTTAACAGCTGAAGAAATCCATCTTTTTAAATTTTCTGGATTTAAATTTAATTCTAACCCCTTTAAGACATTCTCTGAATAAAAGTTCAATATGTCTTCCATTAACTTTTGAAGTTTCAATGTATTCCCATCATAACTAATATATCTTTTTTGTTTTAATCTTTCACTATACTGTTTTGTAATAAATTCAGGTTTCATATTAATGCTAGTATTAAATAACCATTCAATTTCGTATGCTATTTTAACTCTCCAATCTTCTCGTTCTATAAGCTGAATATTTTGCGACCAGTTTTTCATATACGTAGATAACGAGATTAAACTTCTCCTATTTTTCAAAGGAACTTCTTCTAGAATAGTTAGATGTTTTGTGCAAACTTTATATCCTTGAACTTGATGTACTCTATTCCAATATGCTTCTCCAAATTGTTCTTTTTGTTCTTTAGCACATAATGGACAAAAAAATAAGTTTTCTTTTAGTTTTACATCACCACTTATCAACCCTAACTGGGCAGCATGCTTAATACCGTCCCCATATGCCAATTCATCCATTAAAGAACTTGACTGAGATTCATCAAGAAATATTCGATAATACGGAAATGTAGTATGGTTTGTTATAAAATATTTCACATTATAATGAGAAGCGATTGGTTCTTTACTCACAATATCATGGATAGCTGTAGGAAATTCAATATGTACAATTTTATTACCTTTTCCAAACAAACTCTCACAACTTTCTTGAATAGTTATATTACCTTTATGAGTGTGAAATCGTGCAACTATACTATAAAAAGATTCGTGATCATAAGGTTTAGGGAAGTATATCATAGTTTCTCCCATACCCCCATCCTTTAATTAGTCACTTGAAATAATATCCTCTTGTACATTTACTATATATGTCCTATCTTTACTATAATCAGTAACTTTAGCTTTTCTTTTTGCAGGAGATTTCTTTTTAGCTGGTCTTGTAGCTTTCTCTAGCTCTTTTACCATTAAATTCGTTGTTTCTTGTTCTACTGTTAACTCATCTGTATTAGGTTTATTTTTCATGATTATATACTGAATTGCTTGTTGTGCTAAAAATTCTTCACTTTTGTTCTTTTCATAAACTTGCAATACATTTATAATCGCTTCCTTTGCATCTTTGTAACTAAATCCAATTGATTGGATTTTATCTAGTAATCTTAATTCTAATTCCTCTTTATTATCTTTAGATTGCATTTGTTCCTGCTGTTGTTCTAAATGGTACTCTAGATTAAACGCTTCAATCTCATTATCTATAATCCCTTCTACTTCTTCATTAATAAATGTAATTAAAATGTCTTCATATTTTTTCATTTCAGCTCTATTCCCAGATTTAATTGCTGATAACATTGGCTTTAATATCCGTAAATGTTTTTTTGATGCTTCTTGAAACATTTTTGGCGTAATAACTTCTTTCTTCTTTTTCATTGTTTCCATTTGAGTAAGAATATAAGATTTTATAGCAACCGCAATAATTCCCTGGCAAGATTCATAAAATGCTTCACGGAGTTCATCTGTTAATGGTGTTTTCTCTTTTGTCCATTGATATCCCCAAATCATTTTAACAAATAGGTTCCATTCACTATCATCTTTTTTCAAATTTTCCCATACTAAATATCCTTGTCCACACATTCTTCTCGTCTGTCTCAAAGCTTTACCAAATAAGCTTTCTGTTTTGGGTGTTCCAACAAAAATAATTGGTATTTTACAGCGATTTGTTAATGTAACAAAAAAATTCATCATCATTTCTTCACCTTGGCTTTTAGCAATGCTAAGATGTTGAATCTCATCTACGATTAATATACCAATTGCATGTATAACAATTAAATTCTCCATTGCTAACATTAATTGTGTAACATTAGCACGACCACCTTTCATCTTTGTAGTAGCATAGTTAGTACCCAATATTCTATCTAATTCACTAAAAAAAGCAGCAGCCAATCCTTTTAATGTTCCATCATGCGGACAATCAATCTTTAAATATACCACTTGTGTACGTACAAAAAATTGTGTTTTATATTCTTTATGCTGAATAACCTGAGGATACATAGCCAACAACCTATTTATACTTCTTGACTTTCCACCCCCAGATATCCCGATAATCAAGAACCCTTCACTAGTAGTAGATGCTTCTGAACAATCAATAAATTCTCCATTTAGCATAGAATTATAAATGTTATTTAAATGTACTTTTTCCTTTATATCTAAAGGATTTCTTTGTAAATAGCTTTGTCTTAACGCACAATCAAACATTTCATACAATTTTGAATGTCTGAAAAATGGTTGAAAAAATTTATTGAGCCTTCTAAGATAGTGTATTCTATAGTGTCTTAATTCTTTTCTTTCCTCATCACTATAAGCTGGATAATGTAATAATCCCTTAGTTAACAGTTTAGAATCCATAACAGGGGGGAGTGTTTCAAGAAAGGGATTACCTCTATACTCTTCTATTTTTTGTTCTATATAAACGGCTTCATACCACCTATTCTCATTTACTTGTAAAGAATATTTCTCCTCCATTTCCCTATGATTCTCCATTTCCACGCGTCCTTTCTTGTAATATTTCCATAAAAAGTTGCATATCATTTTGTTCGTACTCTTCAATTTCTTCTAATTCTTGTTTTTCATCATTTAATTTTTTCTCTTCTGTGTTTAATAGGGTTTTTATTTGCTTATGATCTCTTACCTCATCAAGATACAGCCCTTCCTGAGGAAGCCTATTATAACTTTCCTGCAACGTGTTAACATGTATATTTTTTAACCTTTGCGTTTTATTTATAGGCCTTGATTCTACTGCATTCGCTTGCCTTTCTTTTGCATCATTTACTATATTTTTCACACGATTATTAAAAGTCAATTCTCGCTCTAAATCTTCTTTATAATTTTTATCTTTCAAATATTTCTCGTATTCTTGAATAGCCTCTATTTCGATTAATGATTTTCCATAATACGTGCTTCTTGAATCCATTTCAAATACAATAAACTTTCTAGTTTCCAGATTACGATAATATACATACGACATGTTTCTTGCATCATATACAATTTCTATTGTCCATGTTTTCTTTCTAGCTAAAGCAAACCATTGTTGTATAGCCTCTTCTTCTGAAGCATATATTAAATTTTTTACTTTAAGCCCTTCCTTAGTAACCCTTCCTTTTATGCTAGTCATACACATATATTTCAATTCATTAAGAGGGATTTTTGATAACAAACCGGAAGAATTTCTCATTCCCCAATTCCATAGTTCATTTGGAGTTGGGGAAATGCCATCTCTTATTAACTCAGCACTCATCTCATAATTTTCAAGTGTACTTTGATTATACATACGTATATATTCAATAATGTACTTTCGAAAATCATCAATAGTTAACGCAGCATTCAATCGAACATCTTTACTACCTCTTGTGCCAAAATTTTTATCAATATATCCTGGAAGAAATGGTTTTGCTTTTTGCTGTACCAAACCTAAAGCCCTTTCAACTATACCTTTTAAATCAGCTCTATAACTAGGTGTATTTTTTGTATCAAGACCTAAAACCTCTGCCAATGGTTCAACTCCTTTACTTTTTAATTCTCCACGATCTGCAACAATAGCATGTGGCTTATGCTCAGCAATCCATTCATTTGGCCCAATATCAACTCCCAGACTTTTACAAAACACTTGCTTATTGCAGGCTGCAGAATAAAATGCCAATTTCGCTACCTCTAAAGAAGCTGGTCTTGTATCAACATGAAATCCAGCAACCATTCTACTAAATACATCCGATACAAAATAAAGTGTAGCACGACGTATAATAGCATTAGGATTTAATGTGGAAACTAAATATATATCTATAGGAGTAGAATCTATTTGAAATACACTTCCGGGTCCAAACACATGGTTATTAGAATTATCTCCTAAATATCTTTGGGTTAAATTATAGTTTTTTTCTCCTATTTTAGCCTTTGTTACCTGTAATTTGTTAGTTAATTTCTCCCCCCAGTATTTAAATTGATCGAAACTTACATGCGGAATATTATACCTTAATATTCTTCTCTCCTCATTTTCAACTGTAATAGTAATTGCATAATTATCATCTAGAAACAGTAAGTAGGCCTGTTCGAGAGTATTATTATCATTCGCATAGTATTTTGTATAAGCCAATTTTATTTTTTTCTTCATGTCCTCCGTAATATTTTGTCCTTCCCCTTGCTGCAACTTTCTTTTCCTTGGTGCCCCAACTTTTTTATGCCCTAGCTTTTTTTCCTTACCTCTTCCTCCACACATTTGATAATTATCCAATAATGCATTTTTATTTTGACCATATCGCCAATAACGTTTTAGCCATCTATAAATGGTAGTTTTTATATAGCCTTCTTCTATTAAATCGTTTATCATCTTCCCCCTGCTCTTTTTATCGAACACTAGTGGTATATTTTTCATTGATACTAGATCACAAATCATTTTCCAGCGTTCTTCTCTTTTTTTCTTTGATATATCATCTAACTCATGTTCTAATATATTAATAACATATGGATGTTCTACAACTTCTATCAGTTGACCTGATTTGAGCATTTCCAACACTATTTTCACTTCTACAAAAACTGGAAAAGACTGTTCCTCTACTAAATTAAACCACACTAATCTTTCATATGAGTTATTAATCCATAATACACGAAAATATTGAATATCCTTTCCTTCCTCTGATTCTTTTAATACCATATTCACAAATAATTCCTTCATATTTCCTCCCACTCTTGTAGTAATAATGAAGAACAATCCACGGCGTATAAATCAATTTTTTCAAAAACATCAATAATAACAACACGTTGAAGAACTAAATAATAAAATAGCGAAATAGCTGTACCTAATTCAAGATTATTTACCTTATCAAATCGATGAAGCTCATCTCTTAGTCTGTTAGCTGATTTTGATAAAGTTATATATAATTCATAAAGTAATTTTTTTAAAAGAAATTCCTCAAATAAATTTTCTAGCACTCTATAAGCATTAAATAACATTGTTAAATTATTAGTTAGTATCGTCGAAAAGTTCTCTTCAGTAATAATTTTCCAGTCTATATTTTTAGCTTTCCAATAGAGCCTTTCAATTTCAAATTTTTCACAAACTCTTCTTTTATTTAAATCCTTACTAGCTTTAATAGTCCTCGCTATATCAATCAAATTACTATTGGTATTTTTAGTTGTAATCATAAAATCTGTTGTTAATATATGCGGCGTATTAGTAACGTCATCTGTGGGGTATTTAACGTCAATTTTATTTGCTATATGCATTGCTAACTCTAAATCAAATAAAGGAAATTGCTCTCTTATATCGACTACTTTGGGTTCGGAATTAAGTAGTAAAAAATAAGCATATTCTATATTAGAGAGTAGGTGATGTATTCTGTTTGTTTTGTTCCCATATGCTCGAACTATGGTTCCTTTTGAAGGAAAATCATATACTTTTATCCAAGGGACATATGCGCCTAACTGTCCCATACCACGACCTTCTTTCAAAAATTTTTGCATCTTCTTATAAGTCCAACTCCTATTTTTCATGTCCCCTCCTATCTTGCGTGACATACATATAGCCTCATATTAATTATGTTCCATTCATTAATAATTTTTTTTATTTAAGCTTTTCATTATGAATTGTAATTTGTTGATAAATGTATTCTTGAAGCTCTTTATTAATATTTTTATACAATCCCGCTACATACTTTATCTTACTATAAGTAACTTCCCTATCTTTGAATTCAGTTTGTAAAAAGTAAAGAAATTTACGTTTACGAAATTCGTCATTTGATTCTACTACACTTTTTATATACTCATTTGTAAGTGGGTATAATTCTGCGTTTATATATAAATTCGTCCATTCCCCATCCATAGCTTTTGCTATAGAATTAATTGTAATTCTTTTTAATTTCTTGTTTTCATTTTCATATTGATACCACTCGTTTATTAATTTCTTTGCTTTTTCTAGCATAATTCTATCTCTTTCCTCTAACGACTGTTTATTCCAACCAGTATTCTGGATAGCTTTTGGTGCATGATCTTCTGTCCATGCCTTATCATATGTCATCATCCAACGATATAATTTTGAATTTGACTTATTTAATTGTTTCCTAGAATAATCAGGGTGTAATTCGACCAGTTTCATCCACTGCCGACGATGTTCTTTTCTTACTTCATCAAAATTTTCTATTTTATTTCTCGAACGCTTTTTATCTCTTGATTCAACTTCTGTTTTTTCAAAATCACTTATCTTTTTATTAAATGTTTCTCTACTCATACCACTCCGTTCTATTAACATTTTACGCGGAACCCCTTCTTCAATAAGTTTTTTAACTTTCTCTCTCCAAACAGGTCCTAAACTTACAATTCGCATACTAAATCTTTTTACAGCCAATGGATTATTTTCAGGAGAAAACAATCGATAAGTAAATCCACATTCACATTTAAAATCCGCTTTTAATACTAATTTAGTTTTGTCAATACTATACTCAATATTATGAATACAATGGTCTAAATAATGATTTGCAAATGGATTCATACATATCCAAGGCCCTTTCCCAAAAGGTTCGAAAGTATACTCTTTTTCAAAAAAGTCCTGAATGCTACCACATAAATAGTAAATTAATAGAAAATGTTTTAATGGATGTAAATATTGACTCTCGCTACCAAATATATATCTCATCCAATTAGGATAACTCACTTTTTGAATATCAAATTTTAGCAAAGAAAATAGCTCCGAAGGAAAAAAATCCAGTAAACTTGACTTAAATTTGCGCCTCTTTTCACTTCTTGGATAACTTATTCCCTTAATATCTATTAAAGTTTGATACTTTTTCAAATAAAATTCACATACTTGCGGCTCTAAAGGTGAAGTCATTAACCATTCAATATCCTCAGCAATCCGAAATAACCACTTCATAACCTGTTCCTTTTCTAGTAAATCTAATTTTTGTTCTTCTAATCTCTCCTCATCAATAACTGTTAACTTCTGCTGTGCATATAGTGTATATGAGTATTTCACTAAAAGCTCCTTATGTTTTGTACATACAAAAACTCCTGGAATTTGATGAACTCTATTAATATAAAATTCACCATGCCTCTTTTTTTGTTCTACAATACAACCTCGACAAAGATAAATATTCTTTTCTCTTCTACTAGCGTCTATTTCACCTAAATGTAGTTTCACCCTATTTTTCTGTATGTTTTTTTTCATACTCTCTATTACCTGTGTGTATTTTATAGGCGTTAAAAATGGCTTATAGAATGGAACAATTGTATGTTTTTGAATGAGATATTCTGCAGTAAAATCACTAGGTTTACTAGGTATTTGTTCCACCAAATAATCTAAACTATTAGGAAAGTCCACTATTGAACATTTTTTATCATTATTAAACAGCTCCAACATAGTTTGCATCCTTGACGTACTCGCCAAATGGACATGATACCTAAGCATAAGACTATATAATAATTCATCTTCATACGGTGTTGGAAAATACACAATCATTACTTACCCCTCTTTCCTAATTCAGTTAAGAAAATTATACATAATAGCTACTTTATTTTTAACTTAATATTTCGAAAAAAATAATTATTTTTTACATTTTGCCCCCCATTAATAACATATCATGTTATAATTTACAGACTATAGTCTACAAAAAGGGAGGAGATTTATTATGTATTTTACAAAATTGCCAATAGATATTTTTAATTGTTATAAAGGGATAGATGAAATTCTTCCTGTTTTATATGTATTTTTTAATCAAACAACCCAACAAAACTCTCTTACCCATAACGAAAAAACACCACAAAATGAAAAGATTAAAAAACTAACGCAAGAACACTTTTTCTGTATTCCCTCGCCCGCTTTTTTAGAAGAACAAGGGGGAGCTATATCTTCCATCGACCTAATTATCTATGCTCACTTGTGTAAAGATGCATATCTAACTGGAAATGGAAAAGTCAAAATAAATATTAATAATATTTATAAAGATACTGCCATCAGAAAAACACTAATTAGAAATTCTATTAATAATTTAAATCAGGCAGATTTAATCACAAAGGACTCTTTAGACGGATATTATATCATTGATGATTTATTTTATTATTTTACGGATAATGATTTTAGGAAAGTAATAAATAATATTGATCATCTATTACTTTCAAAAGAATGGTCGTAATTTAGTTTTTACTAAATTACGACCATTTTTCTTTACTTTTCTATATTAAATCTTCTCAACATAATTGCAGACTATAGTCTGTAGAGTGAAATTAACCACTCTCTCAAAATTATCTTATAAAGATATGGAGAGTGGTCTCATGAAAATCGAAGAATCCTTTGGAGTAATTTTACAAAAACACAGAACTATTTTAAAAATGAGTCAAGAACAACTAGCACTTGATTCTAATTTAGATCGAACTTACATAAGCCTGCTGGAAAGAGGATTGAGAAGGCCTACAATAAATACTGTGTTTGCTCTAGCTAAAACTCTTAATATTAAACCAAATATATTAATTCAAGAAGTTGAAAATCTTATTCTTGAATCTAGCTAAAAACAATAGGTGTATATTTTGTTCTTTAAATGAACGCTTTTATTACATACCTTCCGAAATAAACAAATGCATGATATATACTAACCATTTTTTGCTTTAAAATAAGATGTGATAAGATATTCCCAAAGCTGGCATTTTACCATAAATAAAGAAATCCCAAATCCCTTTTTTGTTATAAAATAAAAAGAAATTGAGTCTGCTCACTCAACTTCTCATAATTATTTATTATACACAATGCAGCACATCACCTAGTAAGAGAACCTTACGTTACACAGTGTTTTCTTACTGCACTTTCAACATAAAATGTAATACAAGGTATGCTCGACATTCCCTTTTTAGAGCCAATTGATATAGCAACCTTTGTAAGAAATATGATCGTGCAATTGCAACAAAATGCCGAAACATGTATCATAAGTCAGAACCTCTTCCATATAAACGCACTCTATGCTTTGCATGTCAATTTCCTAAGCAAGTATTGGTATAGCATATATTTGTAGTTCATTTTAAATCAAGAGATTTATAAAAACGTTACTCTTCCTAATAATTTAGCTTATTTAGAAAGAATAACGTTGATTATGTTTAATGGTATTTAAATCTCTTAATTCGAGAAACGTGGCGGCCACATGTATGGTTCTCCTAAGTTGATAGAATTCTTACTTTACAACCCCTTCATCACCAACGAACTTCCAAGTCGGAGAATCTGTTTCAGAATAAACCTCTATACTGTTGACAGGTGTTGTTTTACCTTGGAAGGCACCTCCACCAATTACATAAATTTGATTATCCATCGTAACTGAAATTGAGCCCCATCTCGCTTTATTTAAATCTGCTATTTGCGACCAAGTATTCGTAGTTGGATCGTATGTCTCGACAATTTTTACAATTCCCCCTACAGCTGATCCACCTATTGCATATATTTTTCCATTCAATACAGATACACTTAAGGCATCTCGTGCAACCTTCATACCTGCTTTATTAGTCCAAGTATTAGTATTAGGATCATATTCTTGTAGATAATTATATCTAGCCGAATTCTGCCCTCCACCTACAGCATAAATTTTATCATTCAGCACCGTTACTCCAACATGATGTAACGCATAAGGCATATTTTTTTTCATAGACCATGTATGAGTCGCTGGATCATATTCTTGCACTGTACTTATTGCTTGCAACTGTCCGTTTAAGCCACCAACTACATATATTTTATTATTACACGCTACTGTTCCTCCACCTGAAAGGGCAACAGGCATAGACGTTGTAGTTGACCAAGAGTCCGTTGTAGGATCGTATACCTCTACAGTATTGGTAGCCCCTCCATATGTAAATGCATTTCCACGATAACCACCAATAGCATAAATTTTATTGTCCACTACCGCTACACCTAAATCAGTACGTGCTGTTGGCATATTTGCTTTATTTGACCATTTATTAGTTTTTGGATCGTATTCTTGTACTACATTAGATACAGTTGAACCTGAAGCTCCACCAATCACATAAAACTTCCCATTTATCTCTGCTATCCCAGCACCTACTCTTCCTTCAAAAAGCGTCAGGCTAATTTCATTTGAGTTTTCACCTTCACCAGCTGTATTTTTAGCTGAGACGGTATAAAAATAAGTTTTTCCATTCTCTACATCTAAATCTGTATAAGAAGTCTCTGTAACGTTCGTTGCAATAGTTGTGTATGGTCCTCCTTTATTAGTAGAACGTTTCACATTATAACTTGTTGCATTATTAACGGATGTCCAAGTCAAAATATTTTTTCTATCACCAGATCTCCCTGAAAGATTGGTCGGTACATTCGGGAGAACAGAGTATACTTCTATACTGTTGACAGGTGTTGTTTTACCTTGGAAGGCACCTCCGCCAATTACATAAATTTGATTATCCATCGTAACTGAGATAGAACCCCATCTTGCTTTATTTAAATCTGCTATTTGCGACCAAGTATTCGTAGTTGGATCGTATGTCTCGACAGTTTTTACAATTTCCCCCGTAGCCGATCCACCTATGGCGTATATTTTTCCATTCAATACAGATACACTTAAGGTATTTCGTGCAACCTTCATACCTGCTTTATTAGTCCAAGTATTAGTATTAGGATCAAATTCTTGTAAATAATTATATCTAGCTGAATTCTGTCCTCCACCTACAGCATAAATTTTATCATTCAGCACCGTTACTCCAACATGATGTAACGCATAAGGCATATTTTTTTTCATAGA
>NZ_JAVBXD010000057.1 GCF_030756675.1 Bacillus multifaciens | reverse complement strand
CATCGCTCCTTTGCATCTTTTTTATCAGTGTTGACAGATAAAAAGATGTTCAGACACAAAAACAGGCTGTGGAGAAGGCTTTCTCCACAGCCTGACAAAGCACTTTATAAAAGTGCTTTGTGAAAAGCAAGCGCTATAAGTAAAAAACTTCTATATAATAAGGTATCTGGTTCATTTAAATGTGGAACAAGTCGGCATTTTGGATGTTAATAATAGTTAACAAAAAGAAATTGGGGTTTGCTCACTGTTATATAAGATATGAAAAATTTGTTATTTGTTGATTTGTTACCTAAAGAAAAAGGATGCAATTAAATCATCTCTTTTCAATTAGCCTAAAAAGTATAAATACTTTCTAGATATATAAATCTAGCCATGATCCGGCCTCTGCCAAAGATCTGAAGATTACTGCAGTTTATTGATTATACTGAGGCTCCTCTTGTTGAACCTCCTGAACACGTGGTTCTAAAGAATCAATAATTGTCTGTGCTTGCTGAGCTGCATTTTGATACAGTTGTTTTGCTTGCTGATTGTCAGTATCAAGAACAAATCCTTCTAAACTTGCTTGAGCACTTTTTAATCCAGAAATAGTTTGTTTGAGCTTAGTAATTACTGTCATAATTAAATTCCTCCTTATAATCATGAATTCACTATTTATAATAGCTATTTTCTACCAAAAGTATAATTTCCAAATTTTAGGTATATTTATAGAATGAATACATTGACTAAGATTTAAAAAATACTAAACGAATCGTACAGAATAAGCCATGTTAGATGGTTCTTAAAAACGAAGTGAAGTTGCACAATAAAATGGAAAACCTGATTCGATACAGCTATAGAGTCATTAAGAATAATAAAAAACTCGTGACTAAAAGACGAGTTTTTTATTATTCGCGATAGTTATTAGTTTTGATTCCCTTGTTTCTTTTGGTTGTTAGGCGTAATTTCATTGGCAAACTCCATATTTGCCAAATTTACTTTGGATGGAACGAATGTTCTTGTTGTATTTTGAACACCTTGGAACATACGTTGGATAGGTCTCATCATATTTGAATTACGCGTTGCTACTACACCAAAAACTGTTCCTAAGCCTAGTAAAGAAACCCAAATCCATCCTCTATTATTTCGTCTATTTCTAAATAATTTAAACACTTGCTGAGTCCTTCTTCCAGAATTGAATAATGATATCAAGAAGTTAAGAATATTCATTTTTTGCCCCCTGTAAAAAATAATTAGGAAAAAGAAACACTAAGTTCAATTTCACATAATTTATGTTGCAATATTTTATAGAAATTTATGATGCCAACTTATACTAATCCTTTTTGATTTTTTTTACTGAAAACCCTAAGATTTCCTAAATATTATTTATTAAAATATGCAAAATAGTGTTATCAAAAATTCAAAAAGGGAAATGAAAACAAAATGAAAAGTTATGTATTATTGGTTTGGAATTTTCTTGATCCAATATATTATAAATTCACTCGCTTAACTTATATTCATAACGAAACTCACAAAGAAAATATTTTACGTGTAAGACTGACTCGTTACAAGGGGAAACATGTTATTCTTTCTGATGGTACACAGATCAATAAGAATGATATCTTGGTTAAAATTCATTTACATAATGTTCGTTTAATCAATGAAATGAAGTCCGTTAAAAATGACATTACAAAAGGGAAATTTATTTATCAACATGTTAAAAAATCCTTGCCTAGTCTTGAATCATATATTCAAAATCATTCCAGGGCAGATGAGATTAAAGGGATAATTGGGATTTCAATGTTAAACAGAGGAGCTGACCGATTAGGTTTTGAATTTGTTGCTATTTCTAATCCTTTTTATAAATGGTTTAAATGGTTGGCATTTTTACCAATATGTTTATTATCTAATGAAGATTCGATTTTCAAAATGATAAAGAACAATATATCTTCCACACCAAAATATTTATTTATGTCTAAGGAAAAATTATTACAAATATATAATTGTGAATCTCAAGATGTAATTGCTAAAAGAAAATGTTAATTACTTTTGTTGAAAAGATTATAAGATTTTTTATTCTACATTCATAATGATTGAAGTATAACTATAAAAGCTGTTAACGAGGTCCGTTAACAGCTTTTATAGTTTATACTGCGTGTTGTTCTTCAATTGTAACTGTTGATATTGATAGTTGATGCAATGTAATTTCTGGTCTACTTCCAACTCGAATATTTACTCCTGTTTGACCTAGTCCTTCACTAATATAAAAAGGTTTTCCATCTTGCAAATGAAGTCCTTTTATAACGTTCATTCTTGCAAGTTTACCCATTTTCGCAAGGTGATAAGCTTTTGGATAACAAATTTGACCACCATGAAAATGGCCAGCTAGTAAATAGTCAAAATGATATTCATTCATATGAAGTACAATATTTGGATCATGGGTTAATACTACATTCGTGCCCTGTTTAATCCCTCTATAAGAAGCTGTTAAATCACTACGTTTCGTACTAAAATCATCAACACCAATAATATTTACACGTTTACCTTGAACATAAATGACATGATTTTCATTTTGCAGTACTTTACAGTTATATTGTTCAAGTGTTTCTTTTAATTTTTGTAAGTCCTTTTCATGTAATACATAATCATGGTTACCGAAAACACCGTATATGCCATACTTTGCCTGTAATTGATTTAATGCCTCTAAATATGGAGCAAGCTTAGGGATTGTACGTTTACGGTCAAGGAAATCTCCAGTAAGCGCAATCAAATCAATTGATTCATCTTTTAGTTTTTCATAAAGCTGAGCTGGGGAAATAGAAATATTTTCGAGATGCATATCTGAAAGGTGTAGAATGTTTAATTTTGGATCATGTTCGTGAATGTGCTTTTGATTTATTTGAACTCTATTCGTCACAACATCAGTCGTGTTTTTGTGAGCTTTTTTGAATAGATAGAAAAGAATAATAAATAAAATGGATAATAATAAAATTTTCATTACATCACTCCTTTTATAAAAATTATACATGAAAAATCTTTTCATTTTGTATGTAATTTATTCTAAATGGTTGCCAGAATAGAAAAGGAGAAGTGCCACATAATAACAAAAGCTAATAAAAAAACACATCGTCAAGTGTACCTCAAGAGGTGATTTATGAAACAAAATTCAACACAAAAGACCATCTTGTTTTTGCCATTTTTACAGATTCCATCAGGCCATCACCAAGTTGCACATGCATTAATGGAAGGAATACAAAAGGATCAATTCAATATAAAATGTGATCAAGTGGATATTCTCTCGTATAGTTACGGAAAAATAGAAGCATTGGTTTCAAATGTTTATTTAAAATGGATTAAAGTATTCCCTAATTTTTATAATTGGATATACCAAAACTCTGTCTACAAAAATGTCGAAGAGAACAAACGTTATCGATTATATGAACTTCTGTTTGTACCATTCATGAGAAGATTAATAAGAGATAAACAACCGGATCTGATCATTTGCACTCATGCTTTGCCTTCATACATATTAAATTATTTGAAAGAAAAAGATGAACTGAAAACACCAGTTATAAATGTATATACAGATTATTTCATTCATAGTTGTTGGGGCATTAAAAATATTGATTTTCATTTTGTACCGTCTCATCATATGAAGGAGTTTTTAAAAAACAAAGGAATAAGTAATGAACAAATTTTTATAACAGGAATTCCTATTCATAAAAAAATAAAAAAACAAAAAGAGCATATAGTAAACTTTTCTTCTTCTGCATTGTCAGTTTTAATTACCGGTGGAAGTTTAGGGGTTGGAGCAATAGCAGATTTAATTCACAAAATAGGAACGAAAACAAAAATTCACTTTTATGTGTTATGCGGGAAAAATGACAATTTATATCAAAAACTTCAACAATTACAGCGAGATAACATAACACCTTTAAAATATATTACATGTAGGGAAAAAATGAACCAACTCTACGATCAAATAGATGCAATCGTTACTAAACCTGGAGGAGTAACAATAAGTGAAAGTTTATTTAAAAGAAAACCTATTTTTATTTATCATGTACTACCAGGGCAAGAGGAAATTAATTTACAACAACTAAAAAAGTTAGGTGTGATTTTCTATTTAAATAAATGGAAAGATGAAAAAGAGACACTTGAGGAGCAAATATATTCCTTTTTTCAAAACAAAAATCAGGTCCAATGTTATCAGGAACGTATAACAGAATATCATCGACAGCTTATTACGAAAGAGCCTTCACAAATTATAAAGGAAGTAATAACGAATAGATAATGCTTAGATACTCACATCAATTTTTTATTATGCATCATTTTTTGAAAGTTACTTTTTTCTTTAGAGAAAAGTTAGGAATGATTTCAGATTGTTGAGGTGATTACATACATGCCAATGTTGAATGTGGACGGTAGTAGTCTGTATTATACCGTTAAGGGAAAAGGGGTTCCTATTGTTTTTATTCATCCTCCTGTACTTACTTGTGTGAATTTTGAATACCAAATAGAGGGATTATCCCAAAAGTTTAAAGTGATTGCTTTTGATATTAGAGGACATGGAAGGAGTCAGTATTCAAAACAACCGATAACCTATCCACTGATTGCCGAAGATATTAGACGTTTATTGGATCATTTGAAAGTCGAAAAAGCATTCATATGCGGATATTCAACCGGTAGCTCTATCGCATTAGAATTTTTGTTAACTTGCGCGGAAAGGGCATTAGGAGGGATTCTAATCGGAGGAATGTCAGAAGTGAGGGATGGATATCTAAAGAATAAGATTTCACTAGGCGTGAAGCTAGCGAAAACAGGGGCAGTTTCATTTTTAGCATTGTCTATTTCATGGGGCAATTCAAATACCCATAAATTGTTCAGAAAAATGTTTAAAGAAGCTCGAAAAGGAAATGCCCAAAATATCGAGCAGTATTATCGTTATAGTTTGCACTATAACTGTACCAATCAGCTTAGAAACATTGAGGTTCCGGTTTTGTTGGTTTATGGTAAGAAAGATAAATCATTTTATGCTCACGCGAAACTACTCCATGGAGAATTGCTATGTAATGAATTAAAATTCATTGATAACGTAAAGCACCAAATTCCTACAAAAGCAGCGAAAGGGTTAAATGAAATGATTAAGCAGTTTGTTTTTATCCATACTGAGATGAATAGAGAAGAAACTTTTTCTTTACCAGTAAAAAAGTAGATGTCTCGTGAATAAAGTGAAACTGTCAACAGTGGGGATTCGCCCCTGTTGGCATTCACCACAAATAGGAGCAGTGACCCTCATCTTTCTTCTTTGATTCCTCTGAACATTTAGGTGAGGGTTTACTGCCTGTTAGGGCGGGGGAAAAGATTTTAAAGATAATAGTAAAGATATAAAAATAATCTTAAAAAAGTTTGGAATGGGAGTGCTTCGTCCTGCTCTTACACTTCCATTTCCTCTGGTACTAGCATCGTTACTGCTCATTTATTTCTTCTATAATTCCGTTTATGAAATTACTATCTTCTGTTTGCATCAATACATGACAATGCTACACAGATTCCTCTACATTTACTCTTTTATTAATTCTTTTTTAACATCCGGTTATGTAATGCTGAAAGGGTGAGTAACGCAAGAATCGAACCCACTAAGGCAAGTGACATATCCCATTGTGCATCCCATATATCGCCTTGCATGCCTAAAAAGTCTTTTACTGCTTTTCCTCCCTTTGCTATTTTAAAAGCTAACCATTCGATGATTTCGTATAATGCAGCAACAGCAAGCGAAATGCTTATACTAATCGTAACTAACCAAGGACCTTTGGTTAGTTGAGTTTTCCGCAATAATATTTCTCTTATCACAATTGTAAACAAGCCTTTTATCAAATGTCCAAATCGATCGTAGTGATTTCGATTTAAATCAAAAATATCTTTTATCCAATTAAAAAGAGGAACCTTTGAGTATGTGTAATGACCGCCGACAAACATTATAATGGCTAATATTGCAATAATCATATAGGAGAGAGTGGTGAGGCGAAACTTATTGTACGTTGCAATTATAATGATTAGACTGAGAACGGCTGGAATAGCCTCCGCTGCCCATGTTGAGTATCTTGCAGGATTAATAACAGACCATATAAAAACTGCGGTAACAACCAATAATAAAAATGGGTGAATCACTGTACTTTTGTTTCTTATCACTTTTTTCACTCCTATTGAAAGGTGTTTTGCTTCAAGTATTTGAAAAAACACAATTTCGTATACAGGGTAATTAGGGCTGTTAACCTTATTTCATATTTTACATTAAACTTACAGATATCTAAGTGATTCCAGTTTTTTAATAATTGGATTTGATTCTAATTTGATATACAGGAAAAAAATGCTGAAAAAACTTCAGCATATTCTTTTTTTTTAAGTAGATGATAATAGCATAAATATTTACCTGAAAGGAGCAATAATCACGTGAAGAAAAGAAAATATTTACTTGCTCTTATGTCTACTATTTTATCTGTAGGTTTTCTGTGTGGTTGCAATGGCGTTGATGAGGATGAGCCAGATCCAACTGAAGAACCTTCGGAACAAATTCAAGAAAATAATAATCAATAACAGAATAATATAAGTATTATTATTAGCCTACTGTTACTTCATAAATATAAAAAGTGATCCAATAGAATAGGCCAAACCAAAAACACCTCTTATATCGTATTTAATTAGAGACGAATATATGGAGGTGTTTTTGTTTATGGCAGTAGTTCAAAACTCGTGCAGTTTTTTGTTCTTTGTAACAATTATCATTTTAACCATGCTATTTACCTAAGTATCTTGATTGTACAACAAAAAAATTTTTATATAGAACGCCACACAACTTTCTTCGATTAGAAGAATACACTGATGCGCAATTTTCTGAATTCGTATAATATTCCTTGAACATGTCGATAATGGATATGGAATGAAAGGATGATAGGCATGAAGTGGCTTGTAATCGGAATTGGGATTGTTCTATTGCTTATTTTGTTTATATTGTTTTTGAAAATATCCTTGAAAGTTACTTTTTTATATTCTGAAATGGAAAAACAGTGTTTACTACAAGTGAAAATATGGAACATTAAATATACGTTTGATGTGTTAGAAAGAATGGAAAAACAGAAAAAAAAGACTGGACAAAAAATTGAAAAAGCAGAAGAAGAAGGCGGTATTGAAAATAAAGTAATGGCACAGCTCGATAGCATTGGAGAGATAGTAAAAAAGTTGCAAGAGATTCATTCTGTAATTAAAAAAAATCTGAAAAAAGTTAAAATCAATCAATGGAGATGGCATTCACAAATTGGAACAGGGGATGCAGCTAGTACTGGAATCGTAACAGGATTTGCGTGGTCAGCAAAAGGAATGGTTGTCGGAGTTGTTGGAGAATATATGCATATTATTGATATACCAGAGCTTGAAATTACGCCTGTATTTCAAGGGAAAGGTTTTGCATCTAGGTGTGAATTAACAGTGTCATTTCATATTTATCGTTCGATAATAACTGTATTTATGTTACTTATGTTCATGAAGAAACAACGATCTGTTAGCACAGAAAAATCTGTTCAAACATAAGGGGTGACAATGAAAAAGAGAATTTTACTTATTTCGTTTACTCTCAGAAACTTTTTAAGTGCTTCTGTTTAATGGAGTACTTTTTATTTTTGATGTCAAAAGAAGGTACAATGTAAGCGACGCACCTATTCAGTCTCAAAAAACATAAGGTTTTTGAGACTTTTTATGTTTCATTTGAAGAAAGTACTTTATAGGAATACATGAAAGGTTCGGTGAATGAACCGCCACATCTGAAATTTTTTCCAAATTCATAAAAAACAATTATAATCTCTTTACCAAAAACCATAATTTTTGTAATTGATTTAGCCTTTATTAAGGTGCTTAATTTAAATAGATTACGATGTTACCAAAAATGATTACCACAAACATTTTCCATAAGTGTACAGTGTACTTTTTATCCTTTTATCCCTAATAATAAAGACTTCATAATGTCTAATATAACTTGTTTCAAATATCTTAACGTTGTTAAACAAGGGATTTTATATTGAGAAATGAGCTTAACGTTGTAAATCCGCATTTTCGGGACTTTACTTCATATATTTGCACCAGAACCGTTATTATTGCATCTATTGTAGTGAACTTTGGATAAAAAAGAATGCTTTTATTAAAATATAGAATAAAGAGAATTATTATTATTTTTTTTGAAAACATAGAAAAATCCATTCTTATTGTTAAAGTAAGGAATGATATATTACGGAGAGGAATTTTGTCGTATGAAAAAAGAATACTATCAATTTGCATAGCTGCTAGTTTATTAGTGTCAGCTTCTTTTTATGGGGAAAGAAATGTACAAGCTGAGAATAGCAATACTGTACAACAAGCTATACAAAGTAAAAATGGCTGGTTAAAAGAAGAAAGTTCATGGTACTACTTAAATCCTCATTGTTATTACATGTATACAGGTTGGGATATAATTGATGGGCAATTTCATTATTTTGCTCAAAATGGGGCTTGGCAGTACTCTGAATAGTAAGTGGCTCAAATGCTAGATAGAATTCTTCATTTAATCTAAATGATAAAAAGGAGTGTGGCAGTGAGATACACATGCTACACTCCTTTTTATTATATTGAAGATATATTTGTTTTTTCCTTATTGTATAAAGTTACATCATCTTCTTCTATATTCACAGTCTCTTTTACAACATACATTGGTCGGTTCTTACTTTCGTCATAAATACGAGCGATATATTGACCAACAATACCAAGACCTAGCAGTTGCATACCGCTGAAGAATGTGATGGCAACCATAAGAGAAGCCCATCCAGTTTGGATGTCTTGTTCAATAATTTTAACGATAACTGAGTATATTAAAACTGCAATAGAAATTAATACAGAGATTAAACCTAAAGTCATAACCATTCTTAGTGGCTTTGTAGAAAATGCGATAATACCGTCTGAAGAAAATTTAATCATTTTCTTTAATGGATACTTCGTTTCACCCGCAAAACGTTCATCTCTTTCGTATTCAATATGTGTTTGGCGGAATCCAATCCAAGACATCATTCCACGTACGAAACGATTTCGTTCTGTCATTTGTTTGAATACATCTGCTACTTTACGATCGATAAGGCGGAAGTCACCTGTGTCTTTAGGAATATCGATATCAGACATGTAATTTAAGAAGCGGTAGAAATATTTAGCTGTAACAAGTTTAAACCAAGTTTCACCGTTACGCTTTTTTCTTTTCGCATAAACAACCTCATAACCTTCTTCCCATTTTGCAATAAGTTCTGGGATAACTTCAGGTGGATCCTGTAAATCAGCATCAATGATTACGATAGCATCACCTTTGGCAACATCAATTCCTGCTGTTACAGCTATTTGATGTCCAAAATTACGAGCAAAGTTTACGATTTTAGCACGAGGATCTTCGGCTGAAATACCTTTTAAAATTTCCATTGTCCGATCGGTACTACCATCATTTACAAAGACAAATTCATAATTAATATTATTTTGTAGCGTAACAGACTTTAAGCGATTATAACACTCTTGTGCTACGTCTTCTTCAAAATACATAGGAACGATGATTGAAATAAGTTTCTCCAAGTTTTTATCCTCCTTGTAACAGCAATATATATTAATTTATTGGAAATGGTTTTGTTTGTTGAATGTCCAAAGTTTATTAAGGAAAAGTTCATAATCATACCAACACCGATAGAAAAAATTTGTGAGATAAACTTATTTATGAAAAGTTTATCAACTAATATGAACAGGCTAATTGTATTAAAAGTTAATCCAATTAAATTTACAGTTAGGAATTTAAAAAATAATGATAAATCTTTATTTTTCGATTCAAAAACCCAATTTTTGTTCCAATAATAACTGTTAGCAACACCAATTAAATAAGCAAAGCAGTTAGCGATAAGGTAATTCACACCAATTTTAATGAGCAATATGTAGCTAATAATTGTGATAAGCGTATTTAATACTTCTATTAAGCTAAACTTTAAAAATTTCTTCATAATGTAGTATCCTCATTTTTATAAAAAAATATAGTAAATATATGTAAAATGCCCATCTTAAGTTTTTTGTATAAATCGATGATTACTTTACGATTTATTATTTAAGTCAAGTATATGCAGTGGCTAATTGTATGACATCGGAACTGAAGACAAATAAAGGAGTGGCAAGGTTGTTTACACTTTTAAAAGGATTTTCTAATTTTTTAACACGTTTTATATATGCTCTCTATGGGATTTTTGCTGCGGTATTAATATTTACTTATTTTACAGATATAAAAAAAGATAATTATATGATTTTATTATTGGGTTTTCTAGTTTTATGTACGTTAGGAACCTTTATGTTAAGAAAAGGTTCTTTATATTTTGAAAAGTTAAATGAAAAGAAATGTTTCATTATATTACTACTTACTTGTTTTGTAGTGAAAGTACCATGGATTTGTTTGTACAAAATTGAACCACTTGTCGATTATGCAACTTTCTATAATACAGCGGAAGCTTTAAGTGCAAATTTCCAAATTAAGAGTCGGTATGTAGCATTATTTCCACATATTTTCGGATACTCATTATTTTTAAGTGTTTTCTTCAAAATATTTGGAACAAGTTATATGATTCCACCTATTGTGAATGTTATTCTAACTACGATATCAATGGCATTAATATATTTCATAGGTAGAAAAATTGATAGCAACTTGATTACTAGGGGGATAATTTCTTTCGTTTTGGAAATTTTATAAGTAAACTTTTTAAGAATTCCTTGAGGTGTAGTGAATGTTTTCAATCCAGAACAACCAAGAAAAAAAGTTACTTGTTTTTGCAGCAATTATACTCATTCTTTATTTGTCTCCTTTATTTATTCTTGGAGAAAATGCGCATATTCGCGTTCATGATAATCTTGATTCCAATTTGTCCTGGTATAAGGTTTTGGCAAGGAGCGGGGAGATAATAGGTCCGATTGATGCTACAATTCCACAAGTGATAAACAATCAATTATCAAGAAACGCATTTAGCACGGAATTTAGTGGTATTGTTTGGTTGTATGCTTTTTTTCCAAATATGATTGCGTATGCATTAAGTCAGACGATTACAAGAGTGGTTGCTTTTATAGGGATGTATCTTCTTTTAAAACATCATTTTTTACCTAGAGAGGAATGGATGGTCATTTCGGTTGGAGTTTCATTGGCTTTTGCTCTTACTCCTTTTTGGCCGTCAGGAATGCTTAGTACTCTCGGAATGCCTCTTGCACTTTGGTCATTTTTAAATATTCGAAAAGGGGAAAGGTCGTGGAAGAACTATTTCGTACTCACTCTTATTCCTCTATATTCGAGTATTGTTTTAGGTTTTTTCTTCTTTTTAAGCGGGATGGGGATTCTTTGGTTAGTGGACGTAGTAATAAAGAAAGAATGGAACTTTCGTTTTCTTTTTTCAATTGTTTATATGACACTCATTTACATGATTGTAGAATATCGCTTAGTATCTTCCTTCTTCTTATCCACTGCACCTAACAGCAGAGATGAATATTTTCATGCAAGATTATCGTTATGGCGGTCTCTCCGTCTTACAGTGAAAAATTTTCTTTTAGGACACAACCATGTCATGACAGTCCATACATTTGTTATTTTACCTGTCATACTTATTGCGTTGTATTTTATCATTTCCAAGAGGCGATGGAAGCAAGAAAAAGTCTTTGTTTTTTTGTTCTGGTTTAACATAGCATTGTCAATTTGGTATGCTTTTTGGTTTTATAAAGGTTGGCTTCCATTAACAAAACGTTTTCACATTTTGGATACGTTTAATTTTGCACGTTATCATTTTTTGCGCCCGCTAGTTATTTATGTTTTATTTGCTCTTGGATTAAAAGTTTTATGGTTACAGGGGAAAATATGGAGACACGCTGTGACAGGTTTTGTGATAGCTCAAATTATTTTGTTAAGCTTTTTTAATGAGGAAATTATTTTTCAAAGTAAACCTTCAGTAAAGGAATTTTTTGCAGAAAAACAATTTCAGGATATAAAAGAGTATATCGGTTTACCTTTGAAGCAGTACCGTGTCGCTAGTATTGGTTTACATCCTGCTATCGCTCAGTACAACGGATTCTATACACTTGATACATATAACAATTTTTATCCGCTATCATATAAATATGAATTTCGAAAAATAATCGAGAAGGAATTAGGGAAAAATAAAACGATTCGTACGTATTTTGACGAGTGGGGTGGCCGCTGTTATATTTTCACTGATGAACTTGGAAAACACTATATGTTTAAGAAAAACTCGAAAAAACGCTTGGAAAATTTACAACTAAATATAGAGCATTTTAAAAAAATGGGTGGTCGATACATGTTTTCTGCTGTCCCTATTGAAAATGCAGTAGAAAACAATTTATCCCTTGAGAAAGTGTTTACAACAAAGACATCCGCTTGGAAAATTTATTTGTATAAAGCGATATAGATGAATGAAATAGATTGCCTCTCTCGATGTAAATTCATAAAAACCAAACTAATATTTTGAAATGCCCATAAACAAAAACACCTCCATATATTCGTCTCTAATTAAATACGATATAAGAGGTGTTTTTTATTTGGCCTTGAACTGTACCCCGAATCGTGGACACTTAAAAAAAGTCCATGATTCGGGGTTTTTGTGTATTTTTATAAGCAACCCTCGTTATAATGGAGACAACGATAGAAGTGAGGTACGGAAAATGAGTAAAATTATTTTTAATGAAATCCAAATGAAACAATTAGAGAAGAATAAAAATGTTATGAAAGTATCAGAACGTTCGATTAGTTATTGTCCAGATTTTAAGATAAGAGCTGTGAGAGAAAATCAAAAAGGGAAAGGTCCAAATCAAATCTTTTTAGAAAATGAATTCGATTTAGACGTCATCGGTGAAAAGAAGCCACATCAATGTTTAAAGCGTTGGAGAAAGACATATGAACAATTTGACGAAGAAGGGTTTTATACAGAGCGTCGCGGAAAAGAGAGTACGGGACGTCCTTCCACAAAATCGCTATCGTCTGATGAGAAGCTTAAGAAAGCAGAAGCACGTATTGCATTCCTAGAAGCGGAACTTGCATTCTTAAAAAGTTAGACGAACTCGAAAGGCAGGCGTTACAGAAGAAACGTTAACACCACGTGAAAAATATACATTGATTTAACAAACGATTCGTCGCTTCAAGTTCCCGCGTCTGGTGCGTTATTTTTGCGAACTAGCTGGTGTAAGTCGAAGTGGATATTATGGCATGGCTTCATCAAACAGACAAGCACCTGGAAAAGGAACGAAATGATGAAAAAGATTATGAATGGATCCAAGAAATTTTTAATCGAAAAGAGAAAAAATGTGGTGCCCGTTTCATCAAAATGGTGTTGGAAAAGACAAAGGGGATTCGTATGAATCTCAAGCGTATTTATCGTATTATGTGTAAGTACAATCTCATGACAAGAGTTCGTCATGCAAACCCTTATAAACACATCACAAAAGCGACACAAGAACACAAAACATGTCCGAATCTTTTACAACGTCAATTCAATCAAGAAGAGCCAGAAAAAGGTATGTTAACCGATATCACATATTTATTTTATGGGAAAGGGAAGAAAGCTTATTTATTGTGCGTAAAAGACAGTACGACACGAGAGATTTTAGCCTATCATTTCTCTTCCTCTTTACAAATGGATATCGTCTATCAAACATTAGATAAATTGAAAGAGAGGTTAGGAGATGCCATTCATCCTGAGGCTCTTCTACATTCAGATCAAGGCATCCATTACACACATCCTGAATTTCAGCGACGTGTAAGAGAAATGGGCATCAGACACTCTATGTCACGTAGAGGAAATTGTTTAGACAATGCCCCAATGGAATCCTTTTTTGGACATATGAAAGATGAATTAGATTATAAAGTTTGTCAAACATTTGAATCCCTTCAGCTCGTCATAAAGGACTATATGGGGGATTATAACAATAATCGCTATCAGTGGACACTAAAAAAATGGCTCCGGTAGAATACGAAGGCACTGAAAAAGTGATCGCTTTGAAAAAATAACATGCATTTTATCAATATGTTGAAAACAGAAAGAAGTCCATCATCTGTATACAGTAGGTTATGGACCCTTTTTTCTTAGAGGCCACTGAAAAACTTCCGTTTTTCATCTCATAAAACATATGTAAAACAAAAAAGGCGACTTTTGTTACTGTTTTCCTTTTAATAAGGTCATAATTCGTTTTAAGTTAACAGCGAATATTGCCATCGCTCCTTGCATTTGCATGCCAATGAGACCCGAGGAAGATGCCGTATCATACCCGTGCCTATGTTTGAGTTCACTATTTTTAGCTTCAATTTTATAGCGTTCTTTTGATTTTTCTTTGAACAGCTCACTTTCTTGAAAATTTTTTTGTTTACTATGTTCTGTTGAGTAGATAGTGACTGAATACGATTTTGATTTTGCACCTTCTTTATAACATCCTTCTTTGAAAGGGCATCGTTTACATTTTTCTATATTAAAGTAATAGGTATCTCTTTGATTTTCACTTATATTTTTCTTTCATTCCTTCATTGATTTGATAAACCGCTTTACGGAGTAGTTTTGATTTCTCCATTAAAAATTCTCTTGGCGATTTTTGATTGAATCGTGCTTTTGTATGCGTAGCGTCAACAATAATAGATTTACTTTGAATCAAGTCCTTTTCTAATGCGATTTCCACTGTTTTTTTGGATAAGCATGTCAAGTAATCCAACATCTTTTAGACGAAGCTTGCGAAACTTCGTTAATGAACTAGGATCGATCACCATATCTTCTGGTGCCATATCTAAGAAATATTTAAAAGACATGTCATATTTTGAGCGTTCAACAACATCTACATCAGATAAATCAAAAATAGATTTTAACAATAAATATTTGAACATACGAACAGGAGGCACTGCATTGCGACCGTTATCGAGACAATATTTATCCTTTAATTCCTCTAGCACAAAAGAAAAATCAACCATTTCATCGAGGAAGCTTTCACTTTTTGAACTATGAGGACTTTTTCAGTGGCCTCCAGTAAACGAGGGTGGGCTGAACTGGCACTGCGACGACTGCAGGAAAAACTGGAGCCTTTGGGAGTTGAACTGAATCTTGAGAAAACTCGGATGGTCGATGTCTTACAGGGAGAGTCTTTTGCCTTTCTGGGATTTGATTTCAGGCGAGTACTGAACCGAAATAAAACCCGACACTTCATATGCATGACCCCAAAGAAGAAAGCCCGTACGGCAGTGAAAGCAAAAATTCGCGAACTCATTCAAAACGCAGGAGCCAAACCAGCACAAGACTTAGTAAAACAAATCAATGCCGTACTAACAGGATGGGTGAACTACTTTCGGGTTGGAAACTCCAGCGGAGCATTTAGCGAAGTGCGTGACTATACGGAGATGAAAATCCGCACATTGCTGACGAGAAGGAAACGGCAACGAAAGCGTAGCATCGGATGGCAGAGATGGAGTAATGAATATCTCTATGGTGTACTGGGGCTGGAAAGTCCATTCCCTCAAAAGTGCAGAGGGATACCGATGAAAGTGTCTGCCATTTGATAGGTCTCATAACCCTTTGATGAAGTTTATGGGGTGAGCTGCTTGAGGGAAAACCTCACGAGCAGTTCTTATGGGGAGGAGCTGGAAACGGGTCATAACCGATACCGCGCCAGTTCTTTACCCGACAACTCTTCTTCAAATGGATGAAGCAACATTTAAACATCAAGAAATTTTACGGTCATAGCGAGCAAGCTGTACACAACCAAGTGTATATCGCGATGATTGGGTACTGTTTAAATGTGCTGGCGCAGCTTTACATAAATAGTAAGAAAACGTATTTACAAATTAGTCGCTATTTGAAAGCGTCTTTATGGAAACCAGCACACAGGTGGATCCGGAAAATTCGGGGGAATAGCGTTCCATAAAGGTTTTCAAGTCGTTGTCGTACAAGTCGTAGGTTATAGTAAAAAAATGGATGTTTACTACCTCTGTTTGCGTGTTTTCGTTTTTCTTCTAAAAAGAGACAGTAAGAAAACGGAAATTTCAGAACTTATTTATGCGACACTAGTGAAAGAGGGTATTTAATTATTTTTGTGAAATTTTTAACAAAAAAGATAAAAAAGTGTGCAACTAACTCAAGAAATCCCGCTCTTATGCGATTTGTCAGTAGCGGACTTTTTTCCCTTTTGACAATAAATGTCCAAAGGGAAAAAAGTTCGCTACTGGATAACGGGAATTGTTTGTATTGTTGAAAACTAGTATAAAAAAGAACAGTATCACGAAATTAATAAAATCTTGCGTTATTATAATAGGAAAATAATAATGTAAGAGAAGTATTTTAATGGAAGGAAAAGCATGGCAATCTTATGCCATGCTTTTTTTATATAGCGTGCCCAGCTAAGCTTGGCACTGCTTACTGGTGAAAGTCCAGTCTAGGTAAGAACCAAGTCGCCTAGTAGCTGACAGGCAACTGGTGGAGAAATCCTAAGGTTGAAGCCCTGTGACAAAGTAACTTCTAGTAGAAGTGCGAGCGAATCAGCAGACCGTAACATAAAGTGAACCTTGCCGCCTCGTCAAAAGCAACCTAGCGATAAGACGAAGGGAAGTCGAACCTGGTGTATATAGGTGAAGACCATGGAAGATGTGAAGAACTTGGAGATGCAACGTCGAAGAATCCCTCGGGGTATGGAGCCTTGCTAATATTTTGACATAAAATCCAAGATAATGTAGATTCCGGAAATGGAAAGGTCGTTTTTTAAACACAACAAAAAGATGGATCCTTATTTGATTGGTTTGACGTCTTGTTGTTAGGCGATTTCTCTAATTATACATAGACAATCATCTAAAACATAGACAGTTAAATATGATGTAAATAAATACCAACTTAAAAAAGGAGAGATTTTCTATGCATCGTTCATATTATGTACATTCATCTGGACCTAATCTGAATTTACCTTATGGATATGAGATTCCATATCAGCATTATAAAACAAACCCTTTGTATATAGCATCTACTTATGATATAAACCGAATCCCTACAGGATCAGTATCTTCAAGTTATACCTATGGTGGAGATAGAGATAAGGGCACATCTGGGCATCATCAGGGTTTAAGTGATGTACATGTTTCTGTCCCTAACTCTGTAACACATCGCCAAGACAAAACGGAGAGGAGTAACAATAATGCCACTTATATTTGAGAACGACACTGGAAGAGACTTGTGGGTAGCCATCGCCTTCGAGGATCAAAGTTGTGTTGGTAGCAAATGGAGAAAAGAAGGCTGGTGGAAAATTAATCCTAGATCAACGGTAACCGTGTTTACCGGGCCAACTAAGAATAGAACATTTTACTATTTCGCCCACGACAAAGGTTATCAGTACGTATGGGAAGGAGATGCTTACCACACCTACCTCCCTGATGAGGCATTCTCTCGGTGTTGGGACGAGTCGGGTGGGACAAATCGTCGTGCGATGAAGTCTTTTACGGCTACAGCTGATACTTACACACGCACCCTTTACATTTAGGAGAAAAGAGGAGGATAAAATGCTAAATTGTGGTCTATTCGATCACAATTTTTTAACTTGATGGGTATCTATGGTGGCCTCAGGTATTTTAATTTTTTGCAATTGAATTAACTCCAATCCAGCCCCGATGCTACCTTTTAAACAAAAGTTTATGTTGAATAAACTACAAAAAGTCAAGTGATTATACTTGACTTTTTGTAGTTAGAATAATTAATTTTTAGTATTAGCTTGTGTATGATCGCAAATTTCTGTTGGATAGCCTCGGTTATCTGTACACCATGACTGAGATTGAAAAGCTAAAAAGATACCAACCCAATGATTATCTTTATATTGAATTAAAATTCCTCCATCATGGTATATTCCGTTATCACCTGAAAAATCTTTTTTATCTCCTGGTTTATCTTCATTTCCTTGGTTCATATGAACATTATGCATACCATTTGTTGGTTGAAAATGAAAAACTTTATCTTCTTTTTTTTCAGGACCAAACTTTGATCCGTAAATATATATTGTTGCTTCTTCCTTTATAGCTTTCGGGATATATTTATTAAGTAAATCGTTTAAATCATTGTTTTCACCTTCGAGATCGGCAGGTAATGTTTTCATTTTTGAGGGATCGAATAAATGGCTACGTATATAATCTAATGCAATTTCCTTATTATTTTCATTAATTGACGTATAGCCATCATCCATTGTAGGAAGAATTGTAATTGCTGATGCATTGAATTTTTCATCGACTAAATATAAGAGTTCGGGTTGTCCTGAAATAGATTTTGCATTAACAGCAATTCTATATTTTATATTGTCTTCGCCTATCATAAGAATTTGATAATGAGGAGATTCTTTATCTTCTCTTTCTTCATTTTTTTCAATTGCAATACCTTTTAATACACCGTAATTTTTTACAGGCATAGCTTTACCTCCTAATAATGGGTTTTTACCCAATTTATTATTCCTAAAAAAATTAATATATATTAACTTTCTCTGCATTTTACCCATTTTTAATGTTAAGGAGTAAAGTTTCGTGATGGAAAAATATATTTATGAATAAACAGCTTATTGAAAATGATAAAAACTCCTTATAGGGCTCACCATACGTACATATCTATCAACTAAAAAAACAAAATACAAAAACGTCATTCTTTCTAATCTAGCTTGTTTAGAAAGAATGACGTTTTTGTATTTGAGAGTATTAAAATCTTTTTAGTTAATGAACATATATCTACATCCCTAATGAATTTATTCAATAAAATGTTTAAATCTGATGCAATAAGAACAGGTTAATGGGGAGGTCATTTATTATCATGAAAGGGTGGTAAATTTGCATACAAAACGTTGTTCGCATAAAAATTGCCAGTGTTTTATTGTACCTAATTATATTTTAGAGAATTTAGCTCAAAACGAAGTAGAAGCTGCACGAATCAGCTTAGCAAAAAGTCGGCATATTCGAAAACGCAGAATCTTGAAGGAATATGATATTAATGGTGTTGTTGCCTTAACTGATGCAGGAACAGGACCACGAGGTGAATCTGCTCGCCATGTATACGATTGTAAAGGAGGAACAGAACTTCGGGTTAATGAGGTTAGGAAAGAAGGAGACAGATCAAGTGGAGATACCGTGGTCGACCATGCGTATGATTATGCTGGAATTGTGCGTGATTATTTCAAGAATGTGTTCCATCGTAATTCTATTGACGACAATGGTTTGGATCTCATTCTGAACGTCCACTATGGCCACAATTTCCAAAACGCCTATTGGGATGGTGATGAAATGGTGTTTGGTGATGGTGATGGAATTATTTTTACCAGTTTTGCAAATTCACTCGATGTCATTGGGCACGAACTTACACATGGTATTACGCAGTTCATTAACGGATTAGAGTATGAAGGTCAGTCCGGAGCCTTGAATGAACATATTTCGGATGTATTTGGTATTGCAATTAAACAAGCTTATTTAAAGCAAACAGCACAAGATGCAGATTGGCTAATTGGTGCTGATATAATGGGGCCAACACTAAAAGGACAAGCCCTTCGTTCAATGAAAGCACCCGGTACTGCATTTGACAACAAACTAATGGGTAAGGATATGCAACCCGATCATATGAAAAACTATTATCAAGGAGATCGCGATCACCACGGTGTTCATAT
Source organism: Bacillus multifaciens (assembly GCF_030756675.1). Lineage (GTDB taxonomy): Bacteria > Bacillota > Bacilli > Bacillales > Bacillaceae_G > Bacillus_A > Bacillus_A multifaciens. Next base: position 1,331 of record NZ_JAVBXD010000057.1, on the reverse strand, counting down.
TAATAGTGGTATACCAAATAAGGTGTTTTATCTTGTATCCATGGAAATTGGAACAGATAAAGCAGCCTTGATATGGTATACTGCAATTCAAAGCTTATTTGCAACAACAAATTTTAATCAATTCGTCCAAATTGTTATCAAAGCAGCACAAAAACTTGTTGATAGCGGAGAAGTTCCTAAAACAGCAGCCAAAACTGTAGAATCTGCTTTTAAAGCTGTTGGACTACCTTATTAATTGGGGGCTTTATCATGAAGTGGAGGCTCAATAATTAACATGTATATCCAATTTAGCTGTTCAGGAGGAATTGCTAACTTTGACTTAACCTTTCAGACAGATACGGATGAATTACCAAAGGAAAAAACGAAAGAATTATTAGATTTAATTGAGCAATCTAATCTTTTCAGCCTCGAATTAAGTCAAGGAGAGGTTGCTACTATCCAAGGAGCGGATGCTTTTCTTTACGAGCTTAGGATAGAAGATGATAAAAAGAAAAAGTCCTTCTTATTTACCGATATAACAGCTCCACAGGAAGTGCGCCCTTTATTAGATTATTTACGTAATCTTGCCATTGCAGAAAAAATGAGGGAATAACAAAAATAAATTAACATTTAAAGTACTAGTGTATTATAAAGCGATACTTGCTTCACTATATTATTCGAGTACTGTTGTTGTCTGAAAAATATATCTCCATGCATATAACCATTAAGTTTAGAGAAATGAGTCCAATGCCGAGGCATTGGACTCATATTTTATTTTTGGGATTTAATTTATTTTCTTAAGTTGATGGGCATGGGGCGAATCCGGGTTATTTCAATTTTACATTAAATTCTTATTTAACGAATAGCTGTGTTGTAAACATTATATAGCTGTAAAATAAGAGCAAGTATATAATTATTTTTGTGAAAATGTTAACAAAAAAGGTAAAAAAGTGTGCAACTAATTCAAGGAATCCCGTTCTTATGCGGTTTGCCAGTAGCGGACTTTTTTCCCTTTCGACAAAATTTGTGTTGAGGGAAAAAATATCTTTACTAAGGAAAAAATATCTTTACTGGTGAAAAATTACCTTTACTAAAATAAAAACCAATTAGGAGTTCAGCCGAGATACATGTAAAACTAGGTTATAGCAATACATTATTTGTCAATAAGTGTTTTTAGAGAATGTTTGTAACATAAATGTTCGTTTTTGTTACAAAACAATCTACTTTGCCCCTAAACGCAGCCACGCTGGTGTCCAAAGGGAAAAAGTTCGCTACTGGATAACGGGAATTGTTTGTATTGTTGAAAACTAGTATAAAAAAGAACAGTATTATGAAATTAATAAAATTTTGTG
>NZ_JAVBXD010000056.1 GCF_030756675.1 Bacillus multifaciens | reverse complement strand
GATTAAAATGGAATGGTCTATCTATATATATCCAAATTAAAAAACCGACATAAAAACCGCTGTCTTTTTAGAGGAGGACGAGAGCATCTGACCGTGCATAGAAGCGGTCAGGGCCTCTTCCTGCCACATGCGATGTTTTAAAACAAAGGGAAAAAGCGAGTACAGGTGGTGTTGCAGTCTGCATAACATTTATTTATTAAAAAGTTTTCTGAAAATAATAAATACAGAATGACAGAAAAGAGTATGGAAATATAGATTTTGGTAAAAATAGTTTTTATTATTTACACTATTTAAAATATAAAAACTTTTATTTTTTTGTATGATAGCGTTTTCATACATGGAAAGTTATGCTAGAATAAATTCATAAGTTATTCATTATTAAAAAAAGAAAAAAGAATTACTTTTTTCTGTTAATTATAAGGGGGCATTTTATAATGCGTATTGGGGTACCAACAGAAATTAAAAACAACGAAAACCGTGTAGCTATGACACCAGCTGGTGTTGTACATTTAATTCGTAACAATCACGAAGTATTCATTCAAAAGGGTGCAGGATTAGGATCAGGTTTTACTGATGAGCAATATGTAGAAGCAGGAGCAAAAATCGTAGAAACAGCTGAAGAAGCTTGGTCTATGGAAATGGTAATGAAAGTTAAAGAGCCAATTGCAAGCGAATATAAATATTTCCGTGAAGGTTTAGTTCTATTCACATACTTACACTTAGCTCCAGAACCAGAATTAACAAAAGCGTTAATTGACAACAAAGTAGTAGCAATCGCTTACGAAACAGTTCAATTAGAAAACCGTTCTCTACCATTATTAGCGCCTATGAGTGAAGTTGCAGGTCGTATGGCAGCACAACTTGGTGCACAATTCCTTGAGAAAAATAAAGGTGGAAAAGGTATCTTACTTGCAGGTGTTCCAGGCGTTAAGCGCGGTAAAGTAACAATTATCGGTGGTGGACAAGCTGGTACAAATGCTGCAAAAATTGCAGTTGGTTTAGGTGCTGACGTAACAGTTATCGACTTAAGCGCAGATCGTCTTCGCCAATTAGATGATATTTTCGGTAACCAAGTGACAACTTTAATGTCTAATCCTTACAATATTGCACAGGCTGTAAAAGAGTCTGATCTTGTAATTGGTGCAGTATTAATTCCAGGAGCAAAAGCACCGAAACTTGTAACAGAAGAAATGATCAAGTCTATGGAGCCAGGTTCTGTTGTAGTTGATATCGCAATCGACCAAGGTGGTATTTTCGAAACAACTGATCGTATTACAACTCATGACAACCCAACTTATGAAAAACACGGCGTAGTTCACTATGCAGTTGCGAACATGCCTGGTGCGGTTCCACGTACATCTACACTTGCATTAACAAATGTTACAGTACCATATGCAGTACAAATCGCAAACAAAGGCTACAAAAAAGCTTGCTTAGAAAACACTGCATTATTAAAAGGTATTAACGCATTAGAAGGCTATGTAACATTCGAGGCAGTTGCAGAAGCACACGGCGTAGAATATAAAGCAGCAAAAGAATTATTAGAAGCAGAAGCAGTATCTTGCTAATCTAAATATCGAACAATATTTTCATACAACAAGATGAGAGCTAAGAGAAGTGTCTCTTAGCTCTTCTTAATTTAGAAGGGGGCAAGAGTCGTGGCCAACTTATTCAAAAAGAAATCCGTGACACAATTGTTAAGTCAAAGTCAAAGTAAAACTTTGACAAAAACATTAGGGGCATTTGACTTAACAATGTTAGGCATTGGAGCAATTATCGGTACAGGAGTACTTGTATTAACTGGATTAGTAGCAGCAAGAGATGCTGGTCCAGCTGTTATTTTCTCGTTTATGATTGCAGCAATTGTTTGTGGCTTTGCAGCATTATGTTATGCAGAAGTTGCCACAGCACTGCCTGTATCGGGTAGTGTATATACGTATGCATATGCAACAATTGGAGAATTTATTGCGCATTTAATGGGATGGACATTATTGTCAGTTTATGTGTTAACAACGGCAGCGGTAGCTGGCGGTTGGACGGGTTACTTTAATAACTTAGTAAGTGGATTAGGAATAGAGATTCCGAAACAATTGTTAACAATTCCATCTCAAGGCGGAATTGTGAATCTTCCAGCGGTTGGCATTACGCTAGTGTTAACATGGTTACTATCTCGCGGTACGAAAGAAAGTAAACGTGTAAATAATGCAATGGTATTAATTAAAATTAGTATTGTTGTATTGTTTATTGCAGTTGGTGTGTTCTATGTAAAACCAGAAAACTGGACGCCATTTGCACCGTATGGTATCAATGGGATTTTTGCCGGAGGAGCTGCAGTATTCTTTGCTTTCTTAGGATTTGATGCGCTAGCAACTTCAGCTGAAGAAGTAAAAAATCCACAGCGTGATTTACCAATCGGTATTATTGCATCACTTGCTGTTTGTACAGTAATTTATATTGCAGTTTGCCTTGTTATGACAGGAATGGTGTCATACAAAGAATTAAATGTACCAGAAGCGATGTCTTACGTATTAGAAGTTGTTGGGCAAGATAAAGTAGCAGGTGTAATTGCCATTGGTGCAGTAATTGGTATCATGGCTGTAATTTTCGCTTACATTTACGCGACAACACGTGTATTCTTTGCGATGAGCCGTGATGGTTTACTTCCAAAATCATTTGCGAAAATTAATAAAAAAACTGAAGCTCCGGTATTTTCAACATGGTTAACAGGTATCGGAAGTGCTTTAATTGCCGGATTTATCGATTTAAAAGAATTGTCGAATTTAGCGAATATTGGAGCATTATTAACGTTTGCGATGGTAGGTGTTTCTGTACTGATCCTTCGTAAAACACATCCGAAATTACAACGTGGCTTTATGGTACCGCTTGTGCCAGTATTGCCAATTATTTCAATCGCATGTTGTCTGTTCTTAATGTTTAACTTACCACTTACAACATGGTTATACTTCGGTGCTTGGCTTGTACTAGGAGTTATCGTATACTTCGTATACTCTAAGAAGCATAGTCACCTGCAACAAGATAAAAGTTCAGAAGATCATTTAAAACAAGCAAATTAAAGGGATAAAGCCTTATGCGTTGGGGAGCGCATAAGGCTTTTTTGGTTTTTAAAGGAATTTTAGGAAACTTTGTAGAAACTTGTATGTCGAGAGGTGGGAGAAAGAATGACTGTAAAAGAAGAAGTAAAAGTTGTAGTTGGTGCAGAAGGATATAACAATAATCCAGGGTGGTTACATACACAAGAAAATGAACTAAATTTACTGAAAAGGGAAGATTGGACGAAACAATTTGCTCCAAATTCTATCGCTGCAATCTTGGCAGAGCATGTGTGGGAGCATTTAACATATGAAGAAGGAAGAGAAGCAGCAAAAGTTTGTTATGAATTCTTACAGCCAGGCGGCCATCTTCGCTGTGCGGTACCAGATGCATTTTTTCCAGATGAAGATTATCAAGCAGGCGTACAAGTCGGCGGACCAGGTCCATTAGATCATCCAGCAGCGAGCCACAAAATTGTCCATAACTATAAAACGATGACTTCAATGTTTGAAGAAGCTGGCTTTGAAGTGAAGTTACTAGAGTACTGTGATGAAAACGGAGAATTTCATCATAATGACTGGAATGAAAAAGACGGCCTTATTTACCGCTCCAAACGTTTTGATCATCGCAATCAAGGTGGTCAGCTTGGTTTTGTTTCATTGATTGTCGATGCGGTTAAGTCTAAATAAAAGAAAAAAATGTACGAATCTAACGGGTTTTCCTTTGGGAGAGAACATCAACATATAAAATGATAAAGGAGCTGATTCAAAAGGGATATAGATGCCTTTTGAGTCAGCTTCTTCTTACGTGGCGTTATAATATATCGACCATTTTTTAGATTATATCGGCGCTTCGACACGGGATAAAGACCCTTCGACGCTGTTTGACATATCAAACGTACAAAGAGAACCCTTTAGTATAAATTAAGGGTTCTTTTTTAGGTTCATCACTGTAACATGGGGTTGTTTTTTGAAATGAATCATTTTTCATACACTTCACTGTGAGTGGCGACTCCTGCGGGAATAGCGAGGAAAGTGAGATCCCGCAGGCTTGCCGAGGAGGCTCGCTCTCGCCCGCGGAAAGCGTCCACTCGGAGTGGAGTGTACATCTTATATGTTCCCCCGTCTTTTGATGATGAACCTTTTCTTATGAAATTTTCAAAAAATAAAACCAGAAATGATTGACACATATGAGCGATCATTCATATAATAAAGGTATAACATATATGAACAGTTATTCATATGTTCAAGTAAAGAGGTGAGCTATTGTGACTGAACAAAAAGTAGAAACAAATGAAGAAACGTGTTTACAAAATGTCATTCATCAAGAGGTTGTTGAAAAAGTACAACAAACGATTCCACAGGATGATAGCTTAAGTCAAGTAGCGGAGTTATTTAAAGTATTAGGAGACCGTACGCGCGCACGTATTTTACATGCTTTGTTCGAAGCGGAAATGTGCGTATGCGATTTAGCATATTTACTCGGAATGACGCAGTCGTCTATTTCCCATCAATTACGTGTATTAAAGCAAGCAAAGCTTGTTAAAAATCGTAAAGAGGGAAAAGTAGTGTACTATTCACTTGCAGATCACCACGTTATTCATATTTTCGAGCAAGCATTTGAGCACGTAAATGAGGAAAAATAGAAGCAGCACAAGGAGGGAGAAAAATGGGGGAAGCATTGGTAAAACGAAAACTTGTGTTAGACGGATTAGACTGCGCAAACTGTGCGATGAAGATTGAAAAAGGTGTAGGAGAATTAGAGGATGTATCGTCGTGTTCGGTTAACTTCGTCACGAAAACGATGACGGTAGAAACAGCGAAACAAAACGAAGAACATGTTGTCAAGGAAGCAACGCAACTTGTTAATAAATTAGAACCGCATATTCATGTGAGAGAAGAACAAAAAACGAAAGTGGCCAAAGAAACTTTTATATTAGAAGGTTTGGACTGTGCAAACTGCGCGATGAAAATTGAAACAAAAGTAGGCGAAATGCCTGCAGTTACATCGGCATCTGTTGATTTTGTTTCTAAAAAATTAAGAGTAGAAATCGCAAATAAACAAGAGTTAGAAACAACTGTTGCACATATAAAAGAAGTCGTGCAGAAATTAGAACCCGAAGTGAACGTAGTGCGCGAGAAAGAGCAAACAGAGCATCAGCATAGTCATGATCACGGAGAAGCGAATACGAAAAAAATGATTTGGCGGTTATCGATTGGGGCGATTTTAACTGCTATTGCTGCACTAGCTTCATTACCGCAAATGGTCACAATTCCACTTTTCGTGATTGCTTATATGATTATAGGCGGAGATATTGTTTTACGTGCTGTAAAGAATATTATACGGGGGCAAGTGTTTGATGAAAATTTCTTAATGGCGATTGCAACGCTTGGTGCTTTTGGGACTCAAAACTATTCAGAAGCTGTCGCGGTAATGCTCTTTTATCAAGTAGGTGAACTGTTCCAAAGCATTGCGGTAAATCGTTCCCGTAAGTCAATTAGTTCATTAATGGACATTAGACCTGATTATGCAAACTTAAAGGTAGGAAATGAATCGAAACAAGTATCGCCAGAAGATGTGCAAATTGGTGATTTCATTATCGTCAAACCAGGTGAAAAAGTACCGTTAGACGGTAAAGTAATAGAAGGCACCTCGATGGTAGATACATCGGCGTTAACAGGAGAATCTGTACCTCGTGAAGTAGAAGTCGGCAGCGATGTATTAAGCGGTTTTGTGAATCAAAATGGTGTCTTAACAATCGAAGTGACGAAAGAATACGGTGAATCTACTGTTTCAAAAATTCTTGATTTAGTGCAAAACGCAAGTAGTCGTAAAGCACCGACAGAAAACTTTATTACGAAGTTTGCTCGTTATTATACGCCAGCTGTCGTCGTTACAGCTGCAGTACTAGCTTTTGTTCCACCGCTTATTATCGAGGGGGCAACGTTCTCAGATTGGATTTATAGAGCGCTCGTCTTTCTTGTTATTTCTTGTCCTTGTGCATTGGTTGTTTCCATTCCACTTGGGTTCTTCGGCGGTATTGGCGCAGCATCTAAGAACGGAATTTTAATAAAGGGCAGTAACTATTTAGAAGCATTAAATGATGTAAAACATATCGTATTTGATAAAACAGGTACGTTAACAAAAGGTGTTTTTAAAGTAACAGATATGCAGCCAAGCGGATTTGTGACGAAAGAAGAATTGTTAGAGTATGCAGCATTTGCAGAAGTATATTCGAATCATCCAATCGCACAGTCCATTCGATCTGCATATGGAAAAGTAGTCAATGAACAGATGATTGAAGATTATAAAGAAATTTCTGGTCATGGTACAATTGTGAAAGTGAACGGAAAAGAAATCTTTGCTGGAAACGCAAAGTTAATGAGAAAAGAAAATATTCCATTCGAGCAACCGCAAACGGTTGGAACACTTGTACACGTAGCTGTAGATGGCATGTATGCCGGATACATTGTTATTTCTGATGAAATTAAAGAAGATGCGAAAAAAGCAATTCAATTGTTAAAACAACTTGGTGTGAAAAGAACCGTTATGTTAACGGGCGATGCAAAATCAGTCGGAGAAGCAGTTGGAAAAGAGCTTGGAATCGACGAAGTCCATGCAGAGCTGTTGCCGCAGCAAAAAGTAGAAGAAATTGAAAAAATTGATGCGACAAAACATCCGAAAGAAAAAATTGCGTTCGTTGGGGACGGTATTAACGATACACCTGTATTAGCAAGAGCTGATGTTGGGATTGCGATGGGTGGTTTAGGGTCAGACGCAGCAATTGAAGCAGCTGACATTGTCATCATGACAGATGAACCTTCGAAAATAGGAGCAGCTATTCAAATTGCAAAACGCACGCGTAGTATTGTATGGCAAAACATTATTTTCGCCTTAGGGATAAAAGGAGTTGTGCTTTTATTCGGGGCATTTGGCATTGCAACGATGTGGGAAGCAGTTTTCTCAGATGTTGGGGTAACTTTGCTGGCAGTGTTAAATGCGATGCGAGTGCTGCGAGTAAAAGATTTGTAAAAGGAGAGAAGCGAGGGCTTCTCTCCTTATTTTTTCATAGAATTTGCAATTTGTTCTCGCACTGTTTGAATATAATTCATTTTATGATCCCAACATGCTTGGCTTAAATCGACAGGATACTCTTCTGGATTAAGCGTCCGTTTATACTCTTCCCATAAGAAGGATAAGCTGCTCTCTGCATGCTGCTGAATATGAAGGATGTCAGGTGATTCGTAAGTAAGCTGTCCGTCCACAAATATATCATGATGCAGCTCTTTTGCTTCAAAGTTCGTAACAAATTTACTAATATACGTATGAACAGGATGGAACATTTTTAGGCGCTCTTCTTCCTGCGGTACTTCGGTTTCTAAGGCAATATAATCGCCTTCTGCATGCTGGTTAATCCGATTGATAATGCGATAGATACGCTTTAATCCTGGGGTTGTAATTTTTTCAGGATTGGACGAAATTTTAATTGTGTCGTTCAGTTTACCATTTTCATCTTCAATACAAACTAATTTATAAACAGCACCGAGTGCCGGCTGTTCAAATGACGTAATCAGTTTTGTTCCAACACCCCATACGTCAATTTTTGCCCCTTGTGATTTTAAATGTAAAATCGTGTATTCATCTAAGTCGCTTGAAGCGATAATTTTTGTATCGGTAAATCCAGCAGCATCTAACATTTTCCGCGCTTCTTTTGATAAGTACGCCATATCTCCACTATCGAGGCGGATGCCATAAAAGTTAATGCGGTCACCAAATTCTTTTGCGACGCGGATCGCATTTGGTACACCGGATTTTAATGTGTCGTATGTATCAACGAGAAAAACGCATTTTTCATGTGTTTCTGCATATTTTTTGAAGGCTACATATTCATCGCGATACGCTTGGACAAAGGAATGAGCATGCGTACCAGCAACAGGAATGCCAAACCGTTTTCCAGCTCGAACGTTACTTGTTGAAGAAAAGCCGCCGATGAATGCTGCTCGCGTTCCCCAAAGTGCTGCATCAAACTCATGAGCGCGGCGTGTTCCGAATTCAAGAAGTTCATCATCACCAGCAGCATGCTTCATCCGCGCAGCTTTTGTAGCAATTAATGTTTGGTAGTTCACAATATTTAAAAGGGCGGTTTCAATAATTTGTGCTTCACCAAGTGGTGCGTCTATACGTAAAAGAGGCTCGTTATGAAAGACAACCTCGCCTTCTTGCATACTGCGAATGGAGCCAGTAAACTTCATGTTTTGTAAGTAGTCTAAAAAGCCTTCTTCAAATTGCAGATCTTTTAAATAAGCAATATCACTTTCTGTAAACTGAAAGTTCTTCACATACTCGATAATCTTTTCAAGCCCGGCAAAAATAGCATAGCCATTTTCAAAAGGCAGCTTGCGAAAGTATAAATCGAATACTGCGCGGCGGTTATGGATATGATCTTTCCAATATGTATAAGCCATATTAATTTGATATAAGTCTGTGTGTAAGGCGTAGCTATCGTCTTCATAATGTACCATAACGTAAACACCTCCATATTTTGGTTATAGTATACCTCTTTTTTGCAGTTTGTTGCTAAAAAATTATCCATATTATAAATGTAAAAAACAAAAATAAAAAATCATTCGGAATCTTTTTATTTATCAATTTATATTTTTGTAAAATTTATGTATTATTAAAGTACTAGGGTATAACTTAGAATGGAGGAGGGAACTATGCAACAAAATCTAGAAAAAATGGGTAAGCAAATTTTTTATAAACGACTCCAACAAAAAATGACACAAGAAGAACTCTGTCAAGGCATTTGTTCCGTCTCATATTTAAGTAAAATTGAAAATGGAAAAATTGAAGCCTCAGAAGAAATATTGCAGTTATTATGTACGAGACTCGAGATCGCAGTGTCGGATTTAAGAGATATTGAAGCTGAGGTGAAAGAAAAGTTAGAGGAGTGGTTAACGGCACTAGTTCAATTAGATAAATATAAAGTTGAAGAGTTATATACAGAACTAGAAGCAGAAATGCAACAAATTGTCGATTTTGAAATTGTGAATTATTATAAATTATTATATACACGATATTTAATTATGAAGAGAAATATCCCAGCTCTTAAAGAGGAGTTGGAGAAGCTAAAAAAAGTTTATAAAAAATATTCTCCATTTCAGCAACTGTTATATCAGTATAGTCAGGCTTTATGCTATTGCCTACAACATAAATGGCAAGAGGGATTACAATTTTTAGTTCAGACAGAGTTAATGGCAAAAGAACAAGATTATTATGAAACTGGAATTTATTATAATTTAGCGGTTGCATATACTCATTTAGAAGTTCCACATATGGCACTTCATTTTGCTAATATTGCCATGGAAGGATTTCGAAATGAATATAAATTTCGAAATGTAATTAATTGTCAAATCATCATTGCGTTAAGCTATAGTGAGAAAGGGCAGTATGATGAAGCACTAAAAATTTATGAGAGTATACTGCGTGAAGCGGATTCTTTTTCTGAAAAAGATGTATTGAGGGCAATGGTATTAAGTAATATTGGCAATGTACATTATAGAAAGAAAAAGTATGAGGAAGCTAAAAAATATTATACAAAAAGTTTAGAATATCAAAAAGAAGACGCTGTAAACTATGTTGATACGTTGTATGAGATGGCGTTACAATGTATTCACCTTGAACAGTTAGAAGAAGCAAAAGAGTGGATTGATAAGGGGATTATTTCTGCTAAGAAAGATGAAAGAGGGAATACAGAATTGTACTTACTTCTTATGCTTCGTTATAAGCACTTTACAGAACCAAGTGAATATAAAGTATTTTTAGAAACAGAAGCAATCCCTTTTTTCAAAAATACAGGAAATAAAAAAGAATTAAAGAAAGTATATATAGAACTCGCTAAGTATTTCGAGAATTCTTTGCGATTTAAAGAAAGCAATCATTATTATAAGTTAGCAATTGAAGTGCTCGAGACTATATTGGGGGGATAAGGATGAAAAAAGTGGTAATTGGTATGATTTTAACAATGGTGGCATTAGTTGTTATAGATAATCCTCAATACGCGAATAAACCAGATATTTATGGACAAGCTGGTGACACCGTTGAAACAGTAAATGTATAAGGTAATTTTTTTAATGAGGCTGCCTCGAAATGCCGTTATAAAACGGCTTTTCGAGGCAGCTTTTTTATTTTTGTTTTTAAATTGTTCATCAAAACTTGAGAAATAAAATATTAAAATATTCAGATTATCGTAGTATCTCGCATGAGGACCAAGTGAATATGAGTATGTAAATTGCATGGAGTAACTGTAAGCACCTTTAGCCTGCTGAAAAGGGGGTTCTAAATAATTGTTTTGCAAAATTCGTCAAAACTTGAGAAAGAAATTATTTTAATTTTCAGTATTTTAATAGTGGAAACTTAATGATACTATAAATCTACTTTCTTAAAAAATTGTTAGGGGGAAGAGAAGATGAAGAAAAAGAGTTTAGCGTTTGTGTTAGCAACTGGAATGGCAGTGACTGCGTTTGGGGGGACAAGCTCTGCCTTTGCAGATTCAAAGAATGTACTTTCTACAAAGAAATACAATGAGACGGTACAGTCTCCAGAGTTTGTATCGGGTGATTTAACAGGTTCATCTGGGAAAAAAGCAGAATCTGTTGTGTTTGACTACTTAAATTCTGCAAAAAAGGATTATAAATTAGGGGAAAAAAGTGCAGAAGAATCTTTTAAAGTGGAACAAGTTGTAAAAGATCCTGTAGGGGAAACAACGGTTGTACGCATGCAACAAATGTATGAAGGTGTGCCTGTATGGGCATCTACTCAACTAGCTCACATTGGAAAAGATGGTGCATTAAAAGTTGTATCAGGAACAGTTGCTCCTGATTTAGATAAGAAAGAGAAGCTGAAAAATAAAAATAAAATTGACGGAAAACAAGCAATTGCAGCTGCACAAAAAGATTTGGGGCTGAATCCAAAATATGATGTAGAGCCGTCAGCAGATTTATATGTATATCAAAATGGTGAGGAAGCAACATACGCATATGTTGTAAAATTAAATTTCTTAGATCCAGAGCCAGGAAACTATTATTATTTCATTGAAGCAGATAATGGGAAGGTATTGAATAAATACAATACAATTCATAATGCGAATGTGGATAATAAGGCACCTGTTAAACCTGTAACAGGAACAAATAAAGTTGGAACAGGTATAGGCGTATTAGGAGATACAAAGTCTATTAATACAACATTATCTGGATCTAGCTATTATTTACAAGATAATACACGCGGTGCAACCATTTACACATATGATGGGAAAAATCGTACGACTCTTCCAGGAACGTTATGGGTAGATACAGATAATATCTTTACTGCTAGTCGCGATGCTGCTGCAGTGGATGCACATTATTATGCGGGTGTAACATATGATTACTATAAAAATACGTTTAATCGAAACTCTTATGACAACGCTGGTGCGGCGTTAAAATCAACAGTTCATTATAAGAGCGGTTACAATAATGCTTTCTGGAACGGTACACAAATGGTATATGGAGATGGAGATGGATACACATTTGCTCCGTTATCTGGTGGTTTAGATGTAATTGGGCATGAGTTAACACATGCTGTGACAGAGAGAAGTTCTAATCTTATTTATCAAAATGAGTCTGGCGCATTAAATGAGGCAATCTCTGATATTTTTGGAACATTAGTAGAATACTATGATAACCGTAATCCAGATTGGGAAATTGGAGAAGACATTTATACGCCTGGCACAGCTGGGGATGCTCTTCGTTCGATGAGCGATCCAACAAAATATGGTGATCCAGATCATTATTCTAAACGTTATACAGGAACAAGTGATAATGGCGGTGTTCATACGAATAGCAGCATTATCAATAAAGCTGCCTACTTATTAGCAAATGGCGGTACGCATTATGGTGTAACAGTGAATGGTATTGGCAAAGATAAAGTAGGAGCAATCTACTATCGTGCAAATACACTATATTTCACGCAATCGACAACATTTAGTCAAGCACGTGCTGGTTTAGTACAAGCAGCTGCTGATTTATATGGTGCAAATTCTGCTGAAGTAACAGCTGTGAAGCAATCATATGATGCAGTTGGTGTGAATTAGGTATCACTCCCCTTTATATAGTGAAAAAGGAGCATAATGCTCCTTTTTTCATTTTTTCTTCCATGTTTTCCACAAATAAAACAAACCAGCACAACCGGAAATTGTAATAATCCACTTTGCTTCATTTGTTCCGTTCATAACTTGATAGGTGGAATATACTTCAATCAGTAACGCCGGTATTTTTCCAAGAGTACTAGCGATACTAAAGGTTAATATAGACATCGTTCCAAGGGCTGCAAATAGTGTTACAATGCCAGATGGAATAAAGGGAATGAGGCGAAATGATAAAACGAGAAAGAATGCTTCTTTTCCTTGTACATAAAGAAGTTTCCTTACTTTTGGATGATTATCTATACTTTTTTGAGCAGCCTTTTGAAAACCAAGCCGATATAAATAAAAGGAGATAATCGCTCCTAATGCTTCGCCAGCAATGGAGATGAGCGTTCCTGTTGTTACTCCAAATAATGAAATGTTAATCGCAGTCAAAAATACACTAGGGATAATAGCGGCTAGGCTAATAAGGATATTGAATAAGATGCTAAGTGGAATTGCCATTGTTTGATGCTCTATAAGAAAAGAATGAATCGTTTCTGCCATATGAATTAGTTTTCCTTTGCTTTTTTATATAAATCTAAGTTAAAAAACGAAATACCCTTTTTTTTTAGGTGGGCGAGAGCATCTGTCCATGCATAGAAGCGGTCAGTGCCTTTTCCTGCCACATGCGAAGTGAAAACAAAGGGAGAAAGCGAGTGGAAGCTCCTTTTTTCTGCATAGCAGCAATCTATATGTCGGAAAATCAAAATGAATTCATATAGCATTACATCATAGTTTTTATACTAAAACAATAGAATTGTGGAAGATCATAGATTTATTTGCAGAATAAGTAATATTTTTCATAGAAAGAATGACCAGGAGGTATACGATAGAATTGACTTTTTCTAAAGATAATACAATAATCATGAAAGAGGTGATACGATGAAAAAGTTATGGAATGTTGTTATAAGCGTAATGCTTATGATGATACTTGTATTAAGTGGATGTTCAAGTCAAGCGAAGCCGAAAGATAATCAGGCGGCATCAGTTGTAAATGTTAGTGACAAAATTTTAGATGAAATGGAAGGACCACCGAAAAATGGTCATACGATAGAACGTCACGTTGGGAAAACAGATGAACAGTTGAAAGAACGATTACGTACAGATAATGTATCTGCTGCAAGTACATATTATGATAAGGAAACGGCAACAAAGGCGGTAAAAGATACGATAAAACAGCATGAAAAAGAAATTGAAAAATGGTTGAAAGAATCGAAGGAAAACCGTCTTGTATTGAATACGAAGCATAACTTTGCAGTTGGAAAAACAGTATTAAAAAAGGATATGCGTGTCAAAGATGGACTTCGGAATACAGTGACTGTTTTGCAGAAAGATAAAGGGAGCCAGCTCGGTTTTAAAATTGTTACTTCTTATCCTTCTGAGAAATAAGAAAGGCGGGGAATTTATGTATTCAACATTTCAATATTTTCTTAGAGCGTACTGTACATTAAGTATATATGAAGAAGAAATGGCTTATCTTATGCAACAATTTAAAGAGCAGGAAGAGCAAGAAACACAAGAGAAATTATTACAAGAATTTGTTCAAATAGAGCAAAGAGCAGATTGGGAGAAAGTACAGCAAGAAGTTGAACAATATGGAAATCGTATGTGGACGATAGAAGAAGTAAAAGGGCATATCGATAATTTTGTTTCTATATTACAAAACAAAAAGGCGTGAATTAGGACGCCTTTTTGTATGTGCTTTTTGAAATTTGACCGTTGGAAACGACTTCACCATTTTGGGTTACTTTTTTATAGGTTACAGCCACAATGCTTTTATCAGTTTCACTGATTACTTTTGAAGAAACCTCTACATCTTTCCCTGTATTTGTACCGAAAATACGAGTGGTTACACTACTGCCATTCGTAAATGCTTGAATATAAACATATTTCCCCGTATTATTTTTGAATTTCAAATCAGGACCGTAGTCAGCAACCGCTGCATCTTGACCAAGAGGTAAGTAATGAACCGGTAAAGAGTGGTTACTTCGCGCGACAATTCCTAAGTCAGCTCGTAATATGGCACCATATAATGTGCTGCTTACTTGGCAAACACCGCCCCCAGCACTTTGTTCTACTTTTCCGTTTACATATACAGCTGCCGATTTATAGCCATGTGCAGCATCCGTTATACCAACGCGACCGTTAAAACTAAATGTTTCATCGGGTGCAACAAATACTCCTGTTAATGTATTCACAGCGCGTTGTACATTAAATGTTTGACTTGAGTTTCGTCCAGCCAAAGGAGTAGAGTATTCAGCGATTACTTCTTGAATCCCCATATTTTTTACATCTTCTGTTGAGCGTTCTGGTTTCACAGCTGTAATTGGAATTTGGATATCTTGCTTATTTGTTGTAATGGCTTCTGTTGTGAGAGCCTTTAACTTCTCTTTATCAACTTTTTCGCCATCTTTACTTTCACTAATATTAATGGTTGTTCCAGAGATAGATAAGTCGGCATTAACAGGCTCTACTAAGGAATCATTATATTTTTCCTTAATAAACGCATCATATTTTGCGGTGTTTATAGAAGGCTCTAGCTTATAGTCACGTTTTAACTCGCCTGTTTCAGCTTGTTTTTGCATTTTATAACGATTAGAAATATTGCCTTTTTGTTCTTTGAAAATTTTATCTGTAACATCCGTACCGTGATATTCAACCCCTAATTCCTGCCAAGTATATGTATGTTTGTCATCCTGCAGGGCATAGTTCACAGATTTTTTATTTAGCTCATCAACTTTTTGTTGAATGATCTTTTGAACATCCTCTTTCGTTTTGCCGTCTATGGAAATACCTTCGATTGTTGTGTGAGGTAAAACGTATGTATCTAATTGATGATTTAATTTGGAAACATATTGATAAGCACTAACACCACCAATACAAAGAATGATTCCACCTGCAATCGCAGAACCAATAATTAAATTGCGTAATTTCATTCATTTCCCTCCGAAAAGAAATTTTTAAGATAAGTATGATTTCTAACGTATAAATGATTAAAGCAATAAATCTTATACATTAGTATACTATTTATTTTATTACATGTGTAATATTTTGATAAAAAACGTTACATTTTCGTAATATAATTTCCTGTAATTAGAATGTTTATGCAGAAATTTCATGTTTATCCCGCTATTCGTGGGCAGTGAGATCCTCAAAGACAAAAGAAAAACAGCTGTTGTATTACAACAGCTGTTTTTCTTATAATTTCTTATGATCTAATTTACCTGTAACACCAAGATGGTTTTGTAGTTCCTTCGTAATATCATGAACGCTCTTTTCGTCAGGAACGTAATAGTATATACCATCAATGTATTTGTCTTCGCCTTTTACTTGTAATTTATCAATCTTTAAACCAGAGTCCATTGAGTTTTTCGTAATGGCCATCATATCGTCGAAAGTTAAGTTTGTTTTTAAATCATGATCGACTGAGTCAAGTAAGTCGCCAAGTTTACTAATTGAATTTACAGATAATGCTTTTTTAGCAACTGCTTCTAAAACAAGTTGTTGACGTTGACCGCGCATATAGTCGCTATCAATATGACGCGTTCTTGCTAGTGCAAGCGCCTGTTCACCATTTAAGTGTTGGTGACCTTTTTCAAGGTGAATAGCACCTGGTTGGTCTTTACTGTCTTGTTCAGTAAATGAAACTGGTACGTCTACGTCAATACCGCCAAGAGAATCAACAATTTTTATAAATGATTTAAAGTTAAATTTTACGTAATAATCAACAGGAACATCTAAAAAGCGTTCTACTGTATTAATTGTGCTATCAACGCCACCAAATACGTGGGCGTGTGTAATTTTATCTTCTTTCTTTTTTGATGGAATATATACGCGAGAATCACGAGGAATGCTTAATAGTTTCACAGATTTATCGTTTTTATTAATCGTTGCAAGTAACAATGCATCTGTACGAGTTGCAGTTCCGTATTCTTTTGCTCGTGTATCACTTTCATCGACACCCATAATTAAGACCGAAATATTATCAGTCATCGGTTTTACTGCTTTTTCGCGTTTGTCCGATTTATCGCCGCGTCCTAATTCTGAGTAAGCGTCATTGGCAACAGCCTGTGCTTTATTATATATATGGAAGCAATAGCTGCCCCCTCCAATAATCAAAAGGAATAAAGGAACGAGAACAAACCATAATACACGCTTTTTCTTAGAGCGTTTTTGCGATGCTCTATTTATCGTTTCTAAATCAGGTTTCATTGAATTATTTCTCCTTTAAACAATCAATTCAGATATTTTCTGATAATCTTAAAAAAGACACACTTTCTATTTTACATAAATAATATGAGTTTTCACTATTAAATTTTAATTGACATGAAAATGAAATATATGAAACATATCGTTTTATGAATATACATTGTATTTTTTGTTATTTGTACAAAAAACAGATGCTTTTATTATGATAAGGCATCTGTTTAAGAATAATTGTATACAAAAAATAAATGAAAAAAAAGATTTAAATTTTTCCTAATTCAAATCATAATGCTAACAATAGTCGCAGATAGAATGTTGACTATTGTTGCTGCGTAAAGGATTCTAATTTGCCGAGGTCGTTTATTTTACTAAGAGAAAACCCAATCCAGCGAATGATGAATGGTAAAATTTTAATAACTCATTAAACAATTTTGAAACGGCTGTAATGAGGATCAGACCAAACTGTGTATTTAATAGTAGAAACGGTGAAATTAATTGTACAATAAGCATAAGAATGATTGGTTTGAACTTAATACGTTTTCTCTTAGTACTTACTATAAAAGCAAGGAACAAAATAACAATGAGTCCGAGACAAAATGTGGAAAATTTCATAATGATTCTCCTTATCTGCGCTTTTATATATAAAATACAACTTGAAAAATCAATATAAAAACCACTTTTTTTAGATGGGCGAGAGTGGCTGGCCATGCTTGGAGCGGTCAGGGCCTTTCTCTGCCACGGGCAATGTGAAAACAAAGGGAGCAAACGAGCACATATCACTTTTTGTTTTACATAACAGCAACTTAGATGTTAAAAGATCAAAGTGGATATATATAGGTTTTTCATTTCGAAGGAGAATATACAAGAAAGGAAAATGTAAGATGAATATTACTAACGTTCACCACGTTGCCATTATTTGTTCCAATTACGAAGTATCAAAAAAATTCTATACAGAAGTACTTGGTTTTCAAGTTTTACGTGAAGTATATCGAGAAGAAAGACAGTCATATAAGTTAGATTTGTGTGTTGGGAATACATATCAAATTGAATTATTTTCATTTCCAACTCCTCCGAAGCGTACAAGCTTTCCTGAAGCAGCAGGACTAAGACACTTAGCGTTTTCTGTTTCATCTATAGAAGAAGCTGTGGTGCATTTGCAGCAGCACGGTATACAAATGGAAACCATTCGAATTGATGAGATAACTGGAAAACGTTTTGTATTTTTTCAAGATCCAGATGGTTTGCCTCTTGAATTATATGAGAAATAAAACTCCCATTAGTGGGAGTTTTTTCATTCTCTTCTTATGATTAATGAGGGCTTTTACAGGAAAAAAATTGTGAAATTTATACAGGTTTTCTTGTAAGGAAATGAGAGAAAAATAAAGAAAGCTAAACTTATCTTACGGGAGGTGTAACTTTAGCTGCCTACAGCTAAGGGCGATATTTGGAAATAGGAAATTTAATACTAGTTGCAGCTTTAATTGCGTTAACGGGCTTTTTTGTTGCAATTGAATTTGCGATTGTGAAAGTACGTAGTAGTCGCATTGATCAACTTGTCGGAGAAAAAAAACGGGGAGCAATAGCGGCGAAAAAAGTGACTTCTAATTTAGATGAGTATTTGTCAGCATGCCAGTTTGGGATTACCATTACAGCACTAGGACTGGGGTGGTTAGGTGAACCAACTGTAAAACATGTATTAGAGCCTGTTTTGATTACATTTCATATCTCTCCTCCAATTGCGAATACCGTATCTTTTATTATTGCATTTGCAGTTATTACGTTTTTACATGTTGTAGTTGGGGAATTGGCACCAAAAACATTTGCAATTCAAAAAGCAGAGCAAGTCAGCCTGCTGTTTTCAAAACCACTGATGTATTTTTATCGCATTATGTATCCATTTATTTGGACATTAAATCACGCAGCTCGTTTTGTAACAAGTTTATTTGGATTAAAACCTGCTTCTGAACATGAAGTAGCGCATTCAGAGGAGGAGCTCCGCCTCATCTTATCAGAGAGTTATGAAAGCGGAGAAATTAATCAAGCAGAGTTTAAATATGTAAATAATATTTTTGAATTTGACAATCGTCTTGCGAAAGAGATTATGGTGCCGCGGACAGAAATCGTTGGATTATATGCGGAAGATTTATTTGAAACCCATATTGAAATAATTCGGCAAGAAAAATATACAAGATATCCAGTATTCGGGGAAGATAAAGATGAAGTGCTTGGAATGGTAAATGTGAAAGATTTCTTTATCCGCTATATGGATGGAGAAAAACAAGAAGCAAAACCAATTATGGCATATACAAGGCCGGTTATTGAAGTAATGGAAAACATTCCTATACATGATCTGCTGTTAAGTATGCAAAAAAAACGGATTCCACTGGCCATTTTATATGATGAATACGGTGGAACAGCAGGACTTGTTACACTTGAAGATATTTTAGAAGAGATTGTGGGAGAAATTCGTGATGAATATGATGAAGATGAACATCCACCTGTTCAGCATATTAGTGACGATTGTAAAATCGTTAATGGAAAAGTGTTAGTCAGTGAAATTAATGATTTGTTTGGCTTACATTTGAATGAACAGGATGTAGATACAATTGGGGGATGGTTAATGATGCAAGGAGAGCCAATGGCAGAGGGAGATATGACTGTTGTTGGGGAATGGACATTTACTATTCTTGAAAAAGACACTCATCAAATTAAGCGAGTAGAGATTAAAAAAATGGAAACGAAAGAAAAAGGCTGATGAACGAGTCATCAGCCTTTTATATTAGAAAATATTAAACACTGCGTTAAGTTGAAGTAAGCTAATAATTAATAAGAAGACTAGGCTATATTTCAGTGTCATTTTAAATAGCTCTGATTCTTTACCAACGATTCCAACTGCCGCACAAGCTACAGCGACTGATTGTGGTGATACCATTTTTGCCATTGTACCGCCTACTACGTTTAAGGCAACGAGAGTAGAAGGGACAATATCTAATTGAGCGGCTGTAACAGCTTGAAGAGGTGCAAATAGAGAGCCGCTGGATACTACAGAACCAGTTAAGAATACGCCAATCCAACCTAAGATTGGAGAAAGAATAGGGAATGCATCACCAGTAGATGATAAAGCTAATCCAAGAGTTGAAGACATACCAGAGTAGTTTGTTACGTATGCTAATGCAATTACGCTACAGATTGTATAAATTGGTGTTTTTAACTCTTTTAATGTTTCAATAGTTAATTCTTTTATTAACTTACCGCTTACACGGAATACAAGTAAAGATACGATAATTGCAAGTACAATCGCAGTAGTTGTAGATGAGAATACATCTAACTTAAAGATTGCTGGAAACGGTGTATTTGCTTTAACGATTGGCGCTGTTTTAATCACGTGATTGTGCAGGCCAGGTACTTGAATATTCAATACTAAGTTACTTAATGCACCATTTGGAAGGAATAAGGTTTTTACTGCTTTTAAGTTGAAAATTGTTACAAATGCAGTTAAGAATACAAATGGTGACCAAGCGTATAAAATTTGTTTCATTGTATAACTATGTTTTTCTTGTTTAGTTGCTTTCTCTTTTGTTGAAGATTTTGGTTGCCATACACGTAAGAATAATGCTAATGCAATCATGCTGACTACAGCTGCGAAAATATCAGTTAGTTCTGCACCAAGGAAATATGTTACAACGAACTGAGTAATAGCGAAAGAACCGCCGCTTACAACAATACCTTGCCAAGTTTCTTTAATTCCTTTGAAACCATCAACGATTGCAACAAGTAAGAATGGTAAGACGAAACTAATAAATGGTAAAATTCCAACTACATGACGACCAACAGTTAATGCGTCAAGTTGTGTTAATTGAGCTGGTACTGTAACTGGAATACCCATTGCACCCATCGCACCGCCGGCAATGTTAGCAACTAAACAGATACCTGCTGCTTTTAATGGATCAAATCCCATACCTACAAGTAATGCTGCTGTAATAGCAACTGGTACACCAAAACCTGCTGCACCTTCTAAGAAAGCACCAAAAGAATAAGCAATCAATAATACTTGAAGACGAGGATCGCTTGTAATGCTAGAAATACTATCGCGAATCACGTTAAATTGTTCAGTTTTTACAGTTAGTTTGTAAAGGAAAATGGCTGCGATAACAATTGTACAAATTGGATAAAATCCAGCGGCTACCCCGAAGGCAGCGGAGGATACAGCCATAGTTGCTGGCATTTTATAGACGAAAATAGAAAGAATGATAGCTAAAATAACACTATAAAATCCAGATACGTATCCTTTCATTTTAAAGACTGTTAAACATAATACGAAAAATAAAATTGGTATTGCGGCTACAAGTGCTGATAGCCAAATGTTGTGTAATGGGTCATAAATTTGTGTCCATGTATTCATAAGTTTGACATCTCCTATATATAATTTGTGAGTTTTTTCACATTTATTTGTGAAATCATTCACAATCAACTTACATTTTTAGTATAGTCCCCTTAAGCACCATTGTCAACGTGGAAAAGGATAATAATTCCGCGGGATTGTTAACTGTAATAATTCCGCTACATTTTATGAAGAAATTGGAATAACTATTGCTACTGCACAGCGAAGAGTGTATACGGGTAGGATATGCTATATGTTCTTTATATATTCTTGGTTTATCACCGTAATATGGGATTGATTTTTTGAAAATGAATCATTTTAATACACGAAACGGAGAGTGGAGTGGAAATCTATATGTTCCCCCTATCTTTTGGTGATGAACCATATTTTTTCATGATTTGTAAAGATATTTATGAAGAAGCAGGAGAATGATCAGGGAATACCAAATAGTAAAAGTGATATACAAAAAATATAACAAAAAGGTTGAGAAAATTATTTTCGAAGGCAAGGAACTGCTTTGTAGATACTTTGCTTTTTGTCTTAGCCGTATAGTATAATATTCAGACATCAAAAGAGAGTTTTCTCTCTATATAAAGGAGGAATGTGGTTTTTATTAATAGGAAGTAATTGAATATAGAATGGAATAGTGAATAAGAAATATAAAAATAACACATGTATAAATATAAAATAAATAGAAAAAATGAGGGGAAAGTATGTATCAAAATCAATTTGATTGTCGTATATCAGAAGAAGATGTACAAATGTTACGTGCATTAGCTCATCCGCTTCGTCTTCGTCTTGTCGTGGAACTAATGCAGCGCGGCGTTTGTAATGTAACACAATTGCAGGAAGTATTAGAAATTCCACAATCTACAGTATCACAGCATTTAACAAAATTAAAGCAAAATAAAGTCGTCCGTTTTGAAAGACGTGGTTTAGAAGTGTATTATGAAGTGCACAATGAGAAAGTAAATAAAATTTTAAAGACATTATTTTCTTAAAATTGAAAAATTACGAAAAATAGGTATGTACTTGTACATACTTATTTTTTATTACTATATAAATGCAAATTGAAAAATACCATAAAAACCCTTTTGTTTTTTGAGGGGCGAGTGGATTTGGCCATGCATAGAAGCGGTCAGGGCTTTTTCCTGCCACATGCGAAGTAAAAGCATAGAGAAGCGGGGATAGAATTCATCCAGACACGGCAATATAAAAAAGAATAGGAGGGAACAATGATGGATCTAAAGCGAGTAAAACAAATTTTATCATCATCAAGTAGAATTGACGTTACATATCACGGTATGCCTGTTTGGATTGAAAGCTGTGATGAGACAAGTGGGCTTGCGAATGTACACGATATAAAAGCGCCACAAGAAACAGTACAGGTAGACATCACTGCATTAGAAGAGCATTAAAAAAAGCGGAGAAATCTCTCCGCTTTTTCTCAGGCTGTGGAGAAAGCCTTCTCCACAGCCTGTTTTTGTGTCTGAACATCTTTTTATCTGTCAACACTGATAAAAAAGATGCAAAGGAGCGAT
>NZ_JAVBXD010000055.1 GCF_030756675.1 Bacillus multifaciens | reverse complement strand
CACCATGTTTCTTAGGTTATACTTTACGATGACAGAACGAATCAATAGGTATTTTTGACTAGGTGGTAACGTTATTCCTTTTTCATCCTCCCTTCCATAAGTTTGATCTTTTTTAACAGTTCGTTTTCAGCTTTTAGTAAGTTTCTTTCAGCTTCTAAACGTGCATATTTTTCTTCTATTGTAAGCTCTCTCTCAAGAGATCTCCCAGAGTTTTCTTTACGTGTATCCCGTAAACCAAATACACCATTTTCTCTATAGGCGGCACGCCATCTGCTTCCTGCTGACATAACACGCTTTATTCCAATTACATCTATATCAAAACCACATTCTTCAAAAATGTCTTGAGGTAACTTTCCTTTTTCATTTTCTTCAATAAAAATACGTTTAAATCCGTCCGTATAAGTAATTCCTTTCTCACTCACTGATTTTACGTATGGATTCCTCGATAAAGCTTGAACTTCTTTTTCTGTAAATAATTTTTTCGTCATTTTGAAATTTCTCCGATTCGAATTTTTCTCTTATTATACAAGAAATACCCTATAGAACAGACTTTTTTTAAAGTGTCTATTCTATAGGGTACATTTTAATTAGTCCAGGTTCTTTTTTTATTTTTTCGTGCCTACTACGGTAAGGCTACACCAATTTTTTCGTGCTCACTACGGTAGAGCTACACCAATTTTTTCGTGCCTACTAAGTAAGGCTACTCTAATTTTATAATTCATTATCGGTTTTTTATTTAGCCGAGTGTACTCCGAAAAACTACTCCTATCCAGTATCGGTTTTTTATTTTAGCCGAGCGTACTCCGAAAAACAGCTCCTGTCTTTGTTGCAATTTATCATCGTTCTTTTCGTTCTTTTCGTTTGTATGATTGCGTAGGTGAACGAGTAAGAACTCCGCTAAATATGTGCCTGTTCTTTTTATTTATGTCATTGCGGAGGTGAATCAGAGAAGAACTCCACTGAATTTATAGTTATTATACCATAAAGGGGTACCGTTAGCATTTTTGAAAAAAACATGCTAAGAAAAAATACAATAAGTCGCCCATATAGACAGCTCATTTACATAATTCTTGTTATTGGAAGTTAATTAGATCCGTCTTATAAAATAAAATACTAAAGATGATAAAGTAATAGGAATACCGATTAACGCGAAGTCTAGTATCATATATCCTCTAGAGCTTCCTATATGGGTGAAATAGGAATAGAGAACTCCTACCAACAGAAATAAAGGGGTTCCAACTCTTAATTCATCACTTCTTTTTATTTTCCTATAAAAAAATTCTCCTACTACACAACCTATAAGAGCAGGAATACTTCCAAATATGATAATTATAATGATTGATAACCAAATCGGACCCCATGTCTCCGTCGTACTAGGTTCTTTTATATATACTGAAATATTGATAAAAAGTGAGAAAAACATCAAACAGGCTAAATAGCTAACAATAAATTTTTTCAATGTCGTCATCTCCAAGGCTTTTTCATTTTACCTTTAGTATATGATATATAGAATGTTAACTGAATATCGTATTCACATTCAGTTAACATAACGCCACATTATCGGGATTCAATGTATTTAGAAGACTATTAAAAGTCCTCCGGTTAAACAACCTGGAGGACTTTAGTGTTCACATAATTATCGTGATTGGAAGTAAAGTAAACCTCTTTTATTCAAAGAAAGGTATTACATGCTATTCCGAATGCAATAAAACAAATAAAATATCAAGACAACAACAGTAATAATATTCGATGTTGTTCTGAACGTTTTGTTTTCATATGTTTTATTTAACAAGAAGAAGAACAAAACAACCCAGACCCCGTTGGAAAAGAATGATGTTAGTGCATTAAAAATAACTCGAAACGCAAACATAGAGTCTTCCATTAGCTTTTCACTCCGCCCTTTTCCTTATTATACCATTTCCGAAAAGTGATGTGCGGTGTTTTTTGGATTGTATATCCTATACATGTTCGGTTAACATAACGTCTCATTATCGACAGTGACGTTTGCGTCGCAGCCCTTGTGGGGCAAGGATCTGCCGTTCTCTCAATGGCTTCACTGTATGCAAGATTTCATACTACCGCGCCGCGACTGTGTTTGATGGCAGTAGCTGTTTCTGTAATCTGCATAAAATCTTGCATATATAATTCGCGGTTTGCTGTGTAGATTCCTACGTAAAAAGCCGCAAGAAACAATTTAACAGTTTTATCGCTTTTATTTGTCCGTTTTACAAAACGCATTCGGAAACTTATAGGCACGTAGCCATCGTTTTATCGTTTCTTCATGCTTTTTTAAAAGTGAGGCAACTTCTTTCACCGTGTATTCCTTCATAAAGACATCTATATATAAAATCCATTACAGAACCTATGTTCCGGAGTGTAACAAAAGCATATGTGATTGAAAAGTGGTGTTTTATGGAATCGTTGTTGTTACATATGAGGTCATGAAGAGGTCTAATTCATAAAAAAATGGTACACCACTTTATGCCTGTGATGTACCAATACTTATATAAACTATAATATTATACATTTTTCATTAATACTGTAAGATTAGATATTCTCAATACTTAGGTTTACAGTATAAGAATCCTATCTTTAATATAATCTTTCATTCCTTCGGTTCAATCATTTTCTTCGGATCTACAATTTCATCAAATTGTTCCTCTGTTAATAAACCTGATTGCAGTGCTGCTTCTTTTAATGTTAATCCCTCTTTATGTGCATGCTTGGCAATCTTTGCTGCATTTTCATAACCAATATGCGGATTTAATGCTGTTACAAGCATTAACGAGTTATTTAAATGTTGTCCGATGATTTCTTCATTTGCTTCGATACCTACTATACAGTTATCGTTAAATGAAACAATCGCATCCGCTAATAATCTAGCAGACTGTAAGAAATTATAAGCAATGACCGGTTTAAAGACGTTTAGCTCAAAGTTTCCTTGACTTGCCGCAAAGCCAATCGTTGCATCATTTCCCATAACTTGCGCTGCGACCATCGTTAAAGCTTCACTTTGCGTTGGATTTACTTTTCCTGGCATAATAGAGCTACCTGGCTCATTTGCTGGAATCGTAATTTCTCCAAGGCCACTGCGCGGTCCACTTGCAAGCCAGCGGACATCGTTTGCAATTTTCATTACATCCGCTGCTAACGCTTTTAACGCCCCGTGCGTATAAACAGCTTCATCATGGCTTGTTAACGCATGAAATTTATTTGGCGCCGATACAAATTGTTTTCCTGTAAAATTACTAATTTCTTCTGCAACCATATCACCAAATTTTGGATGGGCATTAATCCCTGTTCCAACCGCAGTACCACCAATTGCGAGCTCTTTCATATATGTACTGCTTTCTCTAATCATTCGCTCTGTCTTTTCAAGCATACGATGCCAGCCGCTCACTTCTTGTCCTAACGTTAACGGCGTTGCATCTTGCAAATGAGTACGACCAATTTTAATAATATGAGAGAACTCGTTTACTTTTTCTTGTAACGTTTCTTTTAATTTAGCTACCGCTGGTAAGACTTGTTCTTCTACAGCTATCACACACGCAATATGAAGTGCTGTTGGAAATGTATCATTTGAGCTTTGAGACATATTCACATCATCGTTCGGATGAATATGTAGATCTAGTCCTTTTTCTCTTAAAATTTGATTTCCACGATTTGCAATCACTTCATTCACATTCATATTAGATTGTGTCCCACTTCCGGTTTGCCAAACAACAAGCGGAAAATGATCATCCCATTTTCCCAATAAAATTTCATCAACCGCCTCTACAATTGCATTTGCCTTTTCATCTGCTAGCTTCCCTAACTTTTGATTACTAATCGCTGCACTTTTCTTTAAAATTGCAAATGCCCGAACAATTTCAAGCGGCATGCGCTCTGTTCCAATCGGAAAGTTCTCCTTACTACGTTGTGTTTGTGCTGCCCATAATTTATCAGCTGGAACTTTCATTTCTCCTAATGTATCTTTTTCAATTCTGTAGTTCATGTTTTCATCCCCTTAGAATTAAATGTCTTCTATTTTTATTTTACCGAAAACACAAATAATAACAAATATTCCCACTCAATATAAATATAATAAAAAACAAAAAATCATCCCCGCTATAAGCGAAAGGATGATTTTTTCATACTAAGATACTTGCTTTTCTTTTTCTACATCATCTACATACCAAATAAATTTACCTGTATATCCGTAAATAACAGCGAGCGCTAGTGATACAAAACTCAGCCACATAAACGGAACGTAAGATAGCGTCGAAACGCCTAGAATACCTGCCATAAAAATACCGTTATCAGACCATGGAACCATCCCTGACGTGAGCGTTCCACCGACTTCTGAGTTACGAGCTAAAATACGGCGATCTAATTTTAATTTATCATAGCTTTCTTCCATAATTTTTGGCGTTAAAATTAACGATACATACATAGCACAGCCAAATACGTTTGCTAAAAATGCAACAATTAAAGTTGAAAGTGTTACATTACCTGCAGATGTTAATTTTTTCTCAAACTTTGAAACAATAACTTTCAAAACGCCAAGTTTTTCTAGTAAACCACCAAAACCAAGTCCGAAAATAATAACCGCAACTGAACCGAGCATTCCTTCAATTCCGCCGCGATTTAATAACTTATCAATGAAATCGATGCCAGAATCAATAGAAAACCCTTTGTAAGCTGTGCCGATTGCTTCTCCAAAAGGCATGCCTTGAAATACAGCTGCCCAGATAGCACCAAGAAGAGCTCCCATTGCAATTGTCGGCATAGATGGACGTTTCATCGCTAATAGTATAATGACAACGACCGCTGGAACGAGCATCCAAATGTGAATATCAAACTGCTTTAGTAACGATGCCTTTAGAAAATCTACTTTTTCTAAATCTACATTCTTCCCGCCATATATCCAGCCTGCAACTGTAAACATAATACCCGTAATAATATAAGCTGGAACATCTAAATATAACATCGCACGTACGTGCGCAATAACATCTACTTTCGCCATAGAAGCTGCAAGTACAGTGCTATCAGATAATGGTGACAATTTGTCTCCGAAATACGCACCAGACAGAACTGCACCAGCTACAAGAGGAAGTGGTAATCCAAGTCCTTCCCCAATTGCCATCATTGCAATACCAGCTGTACCTACTGTTCCCCAAGAAGTGCCTGTTGCAATCGATGTAATAGAACAAATAATTAATGTCGCTAATAGAAAGATGCTTGGGTGAATAAATTCTAAACCATAATAAATAAGTGTTGGCACAACACCACCAGCAATCCAAGTTCCAATAAGAGAACCAACCGCTACTAATATTAAAATTGCTTCAAGTCCATTCGAAATTCCTTTTGTAATCGCATCTTGTAATTCTTGATAACGAAACCCAAGTCTTAATCCAAGCGCGATGACAAGAAACCATGAAATAAATAACGCAAGTTGAATCGGTAAATCAAAAGTTGTCTGAAATGAAAAGACAACGCCTAAAAATAACAGTAAAAGAATGATGATTTCAATCATCGATGGTAACCTTACACTTTTCAAATTTCTTCTCTCCTTATGAAGCAATAACATGAGGCATGTCGTTTAGTTACTTTTACATAAATATAACTAGATAAAACATAAATATTCACATTATTCCGATTTGTTTTTTTAGTATAATAAATACACGACCTTTTTTATTGTAAAAGTACCGCTTGTATTTCGCAATGCTAATTTGAAAAAATACATCAATTTTCCTTATTTCATTAATATTCAATCTAATTTATCAAAAAGAAACTATTTTAAAATTGATAAAAATAGTTTCTTTTTATATTCTCAACTTTCAAAAGTTTGTATGATGCATTTAACCAAATAATTAATCATTTATAACAACAACGATTCAATCAAATTCATAAGTTGCTGCTTTGTTTGATTTAAATAGTTTCTTTTTTTAGAAGAAATTAATAATCCTATAGGCATTTTAGGATCAAACCCCTTAACTTTAAAAGTTATTGAATTTTGTTTTAAAATAGTTCCTTTAGGGATGATGCCTATTGCATCTCCAAAAACCATTTGTGGAATAAGGTGTAGAGCACTACAATTATAGACCCTTTTAAAAGATAAATTATTCTCTGATAAATAAGCATTCACAGATTGATAATAATAACAACTATTTTCTCCAATCAAAATGGGGTAATTAATAATATCAGATATTTTAACTGATTCTTTTGATAATACTGGATGATCTGGATTACTTACTATAAATTCGATTTGTTCTTTGCATAGTGGAGTGAAATTCACATTAGAAATATTTTTGTTGTTTCCGCAAACAGCAAAATCAATCTTATTTTGATCAATCATTTCTGATAAAAGTGCTGTATTTCCCACGACAAAATCACAATGTATGTATGGCTTCTCATCGTCTAAATATTTTAATATAAAGGGAATTACTTTTTCTGCAATTGACTCCAATAATCCAATTCTTAAATTCCCCTTCTCCTCATTACTTATACGCTGCGCTTGAGATATTGAGTACTCCCAATGCATTAACAAGTTATCTACTTCCTCAGCAAATAATATACCTTCATCTGTTAATCGAGCATCCCACCCTCGTTCAAATAGAAGAAAACCGAGTTCATTTTCTAGTTTTTTTATATGTGTTGTTACAGTTGACTGTGCATAGTTTAATTTTTTAGCTGCGAGTGAAAAAGTTCCTTCTTCTATAATTTTTTTAAATGTATTTAACTCTTTTATTTCCATTCTCACACCTAATCTCCATCGATTTTATTGATAATATCATCGTTTATTTTCAATTATATAAATCAAGAACACATATGTAAAATAAAATTATAAGAAAGGAAGTGCAATATATGCCGTTTATTAATGTTTATTATCCAGATGGGCAATTGAATAAAGAGGAATTAAAAAAGATTAGCAATAGTATTCATCATTCACTAATTAAACATTTTAATATTCCCGAGAATGATTACTTTCAAATGTTTTTACCCTATCCATCTAATCAATTTTTTTATGATCCATATTATCTCTTAGAGGGCGAAAAAAAAAGAACAGATAAAATGATACATGTTTCTATTACATGTGGATTAGGAAGAACAATAAATCAAAAAAAAGATTTATATCAATCAATCGCGGAAGCTTTTTATAATCATTTAAACATCCCTACAACTAATATTTTTATTACATTAAATGAGACATCTGCTGAAAACTGGTCATTTGGTCAAGGAAAAGTACAAATGGTTACTATGAAGGAGGAAAAAGAATAATGAATGATCGTATCGACTCCAATATACCAAAGGAAATGAGAGAGATTGCTCCCGATTTTGTTGATTACGGTGAAAACATATTATTTGAAAAAGTATGGAGAGATCCGACATTAACATCAAAAGAAAGAAGTTTAATTACCCTTTCCGCTCTAATTAGTATTGGCAGTACGGAGCAGCTACCATTTCATCTACAGTTAGCTAAAAAGAATGGAATTAACGAAAAAGAAATTATTGCTTTGATAACACATATGGCTTTTTATGTTGGATGGCCCAAAGCAACTACAGCGCTAAATAAAATACTAAGTTAAAAATAACAGTATAGTATTTCTTAAAGCATCTAGTTAACAACAAAAGAAATAATCAATTTTTCCATGAAACAAAAAATCTACATTCAAACATAAAAGCCATTTTGACTAAGCTTTTAAATAGACTAAACTAATAAGAGGATAGTATGTAAAAAATAAGAGCATATATCCTCTTATTTTTTACATACTATAAATTTTAAATATATTTTTAATTTTCGTTATATTATGTATAATATATACAGGAACGTATATTCGTTAAACAGACTTCTTTGTAAGACTCTTATAGACCTCTAATACAACAACAACATTTTCCGATACCACTACATTGTTGTTGTAAAAAAATGATAAAGAAGGTGGAACTCATTGATGAGAGATTTACTCACAGTTAGAGAGGTTGCAGAAAGATTGCAAAAAAGTGAAGAGACGGTTAATAGGAGGTGACAATCATTAATGGAACAAAAAGAACACGTTATCTTTCGTGAGGTTGAGCGACCGCAACAAATTTGGGTATGGATACTCATATTGGGGATCGCAACACTGATGTGGTATGAATTCATTCAACAAATTATCCTTGATACCCCGTTTGGAGATAAACCAGCTCCCAATGGTGTATTAATTGTTTTGTGGTTGTTTTTTGGGATTGCCTTTCCTGTATTAATACTTGGGGTATTGAAACTGATCATTGAGGTCCGTGAAAAAGGTCTTTATGTTCGTTTTGTTCCTTTTCATTTTCAATATAAGCAGTACCTTTTCAAAAATATACGTCACTATGAAAGCATTACTTACAGTCCACTAAAACGATTTGGAGGATGGGGAATTCGTTTTAACCTTAAGGGTGAAAAAGCCTATAACATGAATGGAAAGAAAGGTATAGAGTTAAAGTTGAAATATAACACAGTGGTAATCGGCACTCAAAAACCGGACGAATTAAAAAAAGCATTGGACTCGGCACAAAAAGCATAATGAAAATTAATCTTCAACAAACGGGCGCGATTGTGGAATAAGAAAGGACATTACATATTAGTCATATAAAATATGTAATGTCCTTAAATTTATTTATTTTTTTTAATTTAGGCCTTGATAAATACTTTTTTCAAAATGGCTTCTTTTTATTTTGTCGTACACCCCAGTTTTGAGGAACATTTTTAAATGAAATAACTTTATTATTTGCACCTCTTCTTCACTTCTCTCTTATTTTTGAAATGCAATCTTACTACCACAAATAGTAGGCAAAATTCCCATAAAAAAACTGCTGAGAATCTTTTCCCAACAGTTTTTTTACCCAACAATTCTTTCTTCTCGCTTTTCTTTTTTCTCTGAAAGTAACGCATATGGTGTACACATATACGTCATCGCAACTGGATCATATACAACACGCGCTTTCACACCAAACACTGTTTCAAACAATTCATCATTTAAAATCTCATTCGGTGCCCCTTCCATCACTTTATCTCCATCTTTAATCGCAACAATGTGATGCGCATATTTAGCTGCATGATTTAAATCATGTACAACCATAACAACCGTTCGATTTTCTTCTTCATTTAATTTTTTCAATAACTCTAATACTTCTAATTGGTGGGCCATATCTAAATACGTTGTCGGTTCATCTAATAATAATAACTCCGTATCTTGCGCAAGTGCCATCGCAATCCAAACGCGCTGACGCTGTCCACCTGACAGTTCTTCTAATGTACGATCTGTAAATTGATTCATTCCAGTTACTTCAAGCGCCCAGTTTACCATTTCATGGTCTTTCTCTGTTCGTTTTCCAAGCAAACGTTGATGCGGATAACGACCATGCCAAACGAGACCTTCCACCGTTAATCCTTCAGGTGCTGTCGGTGATTGTGGTAAAATTGCCAATTTTTTTGATACTTCTTTTGTTGGCATCGTATGAATTTCTTTACCATCTAAATATACGTGACCCTTAGTTGGTTGCAGTAGCCGTGCTAACGATTTTAAAATCGTTGACTTCCCGCATCCATTTCGGCCAACTAGTGCCGTAATTTTCCCTTCTGGAATATATAAATCAAGATGATTAATAATCGTTTGATTTCCGTACGTAAGCTCCAACTGTTCTGTATGTAAACTAGTCATCTTGTTCACTCCTTATTTGTTATTTTAGAAGACTATGTTCCTTTTCTAATTACAAGTAAATATATAAAATATGGTGCACCAATAAGTGCTGTAATAATACCAGCCGGTATTTCAATTGGTGGAATAATAATTCTTCCCACCATATCTGCACCCGTAACGAGTAATGCACCAAGTAATGCTGAAACTGGTAAGAACAATCTACTGTCTGAACCAACAAGCAGACGTGCCGCATGTGGAATAACAAGCCCTACGAAACTAATTGTCCCTGCTACCGCTACTGAACTTGCAGCTAAGGCAACGGCTACGCCGATTAGAACAAGACGAACAGCATTAATACGCATACCTAACCCTTTTACTGTTTCTTCATTTAATAATAACAGATTCATTTGCTTATAACTTGCAAATGTAATAAGCGCTCCCATTATCGTCCATGGCCATAACATATCAACATGTTCCCAAGATCTTGCATATAAACTTCCCTTTAGCCAGACAAGAGCTTGTGAGGAATCAACTGCAAATTTCACAATAATAAATGTAATAAGAGCCTGTAAGCCCGTCGAAATAGCAACGCCGCATAGTGCAAGACGTTCCGGCTTTACTCCTCCTCTTTGATACGATAATACATACACAAGTAAACTCGCAATCATTGCCCCGACAAATGCGGCAACAGGGAGCATAATTGCCGGTACACTCGGAAACATAAGAAGCATAATAACAGCCGCTAATCCTCCACCAGCAGAAACCCCAATAATATCAGGTGCTGCAAGTGGATTTCGCGTAACACTTTGTAAAATAGACCCTGATAATGCCATGTTAATTCCAACTAAAATCGCGATGATTAGACGAGGTAACCGATATTTTAATACAACACCTTCTCCTGTCATCAACCCTTCTATAATGTCAGCAAGTGGTGTTGGTACAGCGCCAAGCCGCAAGCTTAGTAGAGAAACTGCAATTAACAATAAAAGACCTACTATGATAACCATTGTAAACCGGCCAAACTTCTTCATTTCACAGCACCTCTCTTCCTTCTCATTAAATAAATGAAGAATGGTGTACCTAAAAGTGCTGTAATAACGCCAACAGGTGTATCTGCTGGATATGATACCCATTGCGCCGCAAAATCTGCTATGACAAGAAGATTAGCACCGAGCAATGCTGAAAATGGTAAAATAATTCGATAATCTTGACCAACTAGTTTTCTTGCAATATGCGGAACTATGAGTCCTATAAAACCAATCGGTCCAGCTACCGCAACTGCACTACCGACAAGAATAACAATTAAAAACGCAAATAATCTCCGAATCCAAAGTACATTTACACCAAGTCCACGTGCTGTTTCTTCACCAAGAGATAAAATATTTAATTGATTTGCTAGAAAAAAAACAAGAATCATAACCGGAACTGCCGAAACTAACATCATTTTTATATCTTGCCAGTTTGCCCCTGATAACTTTCCGGCCATCCAATATAAAATCTCTGTTAGTTGTGTTTCGTATAACAAAATCGCTCCTGTCGTTAATGATCCAAGGAATAGACTCATCGCAATGCCAGCAAGCACAAGACGTGAAGGAGTATATTCACCGCGAAATGCTAATGAATAAATCACACTTCCGCCTGCAGCTGCCCCTAGAAATGCTGCTAGTAAAATAACGAAACTCGTATCCTTCTCTCCAAATAGCAAAAGGGCAATGACAACAAAACAAGAAGCCCCTTGATTTATTCCCATATTTTCCGGATCAGATAACGGATTTCGCGTAATCCCTTGTAATAGACACCCGGCAACAGCTAATGCCCCGCCAAGTAAAGCTCCTAGCACGACACGCGGTACACGTACTTGCCAAACTGTATAGTAAATTAAATTTTTTGTATCCGTTACAAATACTTCCGATATGTTATGAAATGATAATCCTTTTACACGAAATAATGCGGAGAGAGCTCCAACCATTACTAATAGTAGAAAAAAGAAAATAAATTGCAAAGTAGAAGAAGCATACGGGTGTAACGCCCGTCTGCTTCTAGTTTGTGTATGACACAAAGTCTCCAACTCCTTATTTAGAAGACTGACCTGTTAATGCTGGAAGTGCCTCATCTAAAATTTTATCTGCTGCAATTGGTCCGCGCCCACGTGCCCAAAGATTACGGTCGACATCAATTACATGTTTCTCTTTCACTGCTTTTAAGTTATTGTATAGTGGATTATTTTTAAACTTCTCTACATTTTCTCCATATAAGAAGATATAGTCAGGATTGATTTCATTTAGACGTTCCATCGTAATTTTTGCAATTTCTGCTTTACCTTCTGTTTTTTCTTTTTTCCCTTCATATGCGTACTTCACGCCAACATCTGTCAATAAAGAACCAATAAAAGAATCTTTAATCCATACAGAAAACTCATCATCAAAGGCACCAATAACGAGTACTGTTGGAGTTCCTTTTACTTTCTCTTTTGCTTTTGAAATTTTATCTTGTAAGTTTGTGCGAATCTTTTTCGCTTGTTCTTCTTTTCCAACTGCTTTAGCAATGGTATCCATATTTTTCATTACTTCTTCATAGCTGTTATCATCGAATGCAATTGTTGGAGCAATGTCTTTTAATTCTTTTTGAATCATATTGTGACGATCTTTACTTGCAATAATTAAATCTGGTTTCACAGATGAAATCACT
Source organism: Bacillus multifaciens (assembly GCF_030756675.1). Taxonomy (GTDB): domain Bacteria; phylum Bacillota; class Bacilli; order Bacillales; family Bacillaceae_G; genus Bacillus_A; species Bacillus_A multifaciens. The sequence continues at coordinate 10,194 of NZ_JAVBXD010000055.1, read as the reverse complement.
TCTAAGTTTGGTGCTTTTCGCTCCCCAACATCTTTGACTTTCGATGCTTTATCCTGTAAATATTCTGGAATTTTCGTTTTCCCTACTCCAGCATTCGCAACTGGTGTAACACCTAAATCTACTAATGTATCGATAAATGAAAAGTCAAGAGTTACAATATTTTTTGGTGTTTCTTTTAACTCTGTTTCTCCCCACTCATGTTTAATTTTCACTGATTCTGCTTGATTTTTCGCTTCTGCCTTATCTTCTTTTTTAGCTGTTTCTTTTGCTCCTCCACTGCAGCCAGCAAGCGCTCCCACCGCTAATGACATCGCTACAAGTAAAGTACTCATTTTTTTCTTGTTCATTATGTAGTCCCCCATACAAGCAATATTGATAATCATTTTCATTTAATATGATAGCATAATTTTAGAAATTGTCTATCATTTTTCCAAAAAAAATATTTTTTGGAATGATTCATGGGCAGTAAGTAGCCGCACTGATGGTTAGTTGAACTTTATAAAATAAGCGCTTTTTGCAGCACCTCATCATACACGTATTGTTTTCGTACAAGTGAAGAAACCATGCCGCTTTGCAATGCACTATACGCTGGAACAAATGTCATTTTGTCCCCTATCCTATGCGGTGTACTATCCGTTATATCAATAATTAAATGGTCACTACTTCCACCAAGAATTTCAATATTTTTATCAGAAGCTCGTAAACCACTAATATCAAGGTCCTGTCTTCCTATTGCAACGATTGCTCGTAGTCGCTCTCCTTTATCTTCAAAAAACGGAACTTGACCAAATGCATCTCTTCCAATGATTCCCCTTGGCATAGACGGTTTTCTTTTTATTTCAATGATTTCTGCTTCAATTGAAAATACATCTTGATACATAAAGGGAATACGTTTCCCATATGCCGTCTCTTTTCCTAGAAAAATAGCTTCTCCAATTCGTAAAGAATTGACACGTCCAATATGTTTTTTTTGCATAATAAGTGGTAACGAACTTGAATTCCCTCCTGAGATAAGTCGAAGCTGTGTTCCTATTTCCTTTTCTACTAACTTTGCTAATTGCGTTAATTCTTGCAAAGAGCTCTCAGTTGGAATCACACCGCTAAAGCAAGTAAAGTTTGCGCCAATACCATCTAGTAGAATTCCCTGTATATTCGATACTCTTTGCGCTGCTTCTACCACTTGATGCGGCATCATTCCTTCGCGAAGATCACCTAAATCAACCATTAAAATGACACGATGTACTTTTCCATATGTTCTCGCCGCTCTTCCTAACGCTTCTATAATACTTAGTTCAGAATTCAAACTAATATCCGCACAAAGAACCGTTTCTTCTACTTCCGACAAAGCTGGCGTACGAATCAATAAAAGCTCAGCTTCTTTTCCAACTATCGAACGAATGTGATTAAGATGCTGTAATCTAGAATCAGCAAATCTTGTATACTTTGCCTCTTGAAGCGTTTCAATGACCTCTTTCGCAGCGCCGACCCCTTTTGTCACCGGAAAACATATCATATTTGAACGCTCACATAATTGCTTCATCATCATAGCATTATGCTTCAATTTTGAAAGGTTGACTTTCATAATAGGCATCCTGTTCATTCCTCCTACTACATAAATACATTTTCATTTTTCAACATATATGTCGCTTTTATTTAGAATAAAACAAGACCTGTACTAGTTGTTTTAATCCTTGCATGTGGCAGGAAAAGGCACTGACCGCTACTATACATAGCCAGTCCCTCTCGACCATTTAAAATAATGCTTTTCTGCCTTTTTTCATAGAGTGACTGAGTAGTTACTGGATTTATATACAAAGTGGATTTTGAAACTTTGTATACAAATAAGATTTCGCTTGATCTTCTATTCTCATTGAGAACAATGCTTTTGTTTCAATTTGATCTGCGAATATGGCTGCCTTTTGCTCTTCTGTTGCATCTACCATATACTCTTTCACGATCGCAGCAACAATTCTCCATAATTCTTTTTCCTGCACGTCGTCTATCACACGAGCTAACGTAAATAACACATCTCCAAAGTGGTTTTGCAATACGGAATGAATAAACTTGTTATAAACTTCATTTCTATCATCTGTAAATACAACTGCTTCTTTCAGGCTCGCAATATCTACTACCTTCGCTAATGTCTTCTTATGAATTCGTACGCCTCCTAAATCACGCACAAAAATTCGTTGAATCGCTCCGCCCTTTGTAACAATAATAGAGTTTTGCATATGCCCTTCTAGTGCAATTCCATATTGTAAAACAAGCTGTAGTAAAGGAATCATAACTTTCTCAGTATAATGAGCAACATAATGAAATACCTCTTTTTTACCAATCATTTCAGTTTCAAAATATGTGCGCATTATATCTACAATAACTGGTTCATCTTCTTTTAACGGATTACTTGCGGTTAAACTAGCTCCAACCCATAGTAATTCTCCTTCTTGCTTATATACATGTGGGCTTTCTCGTAAAATAAATGCGAGATTACGCCCTAAATCAACATCACCATTTTTCGTAAAAGTAGCGCCAACTCGTTCACGAACAACTACTACTGACTGTGATAACTCTTTCTCATTTGCGTAAATCGTATCAAACAACGAAGAAAGAACCGGTCCGTTTACAGTTATTTCTGGTGATACTGTTCTGACCGCACTCGTAGCTTGCGCACGTACCGGAAGCTTGACATGATACGGCAGTTCTAGTAAATTCATCGTTCGAAATGAAAGCGTCGCCCGGGATGAAAGTTGGTACGGAATTGGAATAATACGTCCTTCCTCTAAATCCGCCTCATACTCCTTCGTTAGCACATGTTCATATTGCCATGGATGAACAAGAAATGGATAATAATCCTCCATTTGTTTTCGTTGATTTATTAGTGTTTCATATGCTGTTTCATATAAGTCTGGCATACTTTCATATAATAATGTTTTTCCAAAAGGCTCTCCTGTAACTGCTATTACATCTTTATGAACAAGCAATACATATAACTGAACAATTTGTTCAAATTCAGGTGCATAGCACTTTACTTCTTCTTCCGATAAACCAAGTTTCGTTTTTGTTGAAGGGTGCAGTGGATGTCCTTCAATCACTAACGACTCTGTATATAATAATTCATCAAATGACGTACATCTTTTTAATTCTTCGAAAAATTGGTATAGATTATTTGGTTTGTATTTTGCAAAAAACATCATGTTTGTTTCAAGCTGCTGTTTTACCCATTCTTGTTTTTGTTCCCATGCCTCATAAGCCAGCGCTAAGTTCTCAACGCTGTTCAGTAGTTCTTTCTGCAAAGCATCTGAAACATGAAGCTTGAAGAATGGTGCTACCTCCTCAAAAAACATTTGTAATGAATCAATCCATCTAACATGCCCTCTTACTTTAAAACGAAGTGGGAAAGTAAATTCGTATCGCTCAAATGCCCCTTCTTGTTGCACTTCTAGTAATAATTCCGCTTCATTCATACTATCTATAATTTCAATACCATGCGCATGCTTTAGCACAGCGCAATTTTCTAATAAATTTTTTTCCCGAATTAGCGCATTACAAAAACGATTTAAAATACGATATTCTGCTTGTACTTGATTAAATTGTTTACTTTGAATGGACAACATTCTTCACCTTCCTATTTTCTTTCTTCACTTTTATATATTGAAATGCAAATGGAATCATACATAAAATCCCCATCATTACAAATGTTTCGGAAATACCTACATATTCAATTGCATAACTTACTACAATCGAACCGAGCGGAATCATCCCTCGGTCCATTAATACAACACTAAGCATGAGACCTCGTTCTTCTTCACGAACATTATTTTGAAAATAGACACGGTTACTAGAGCGTAACAACTGTCCAAAAAGCCCGATAGAGAATAGTAGTATAAAAAACATAAATGTATTACCAATAACTAGGAGAGTTATACTAATAGAAAACAAAAGTAAACTCATGTAATAAATCTTAATTTCTGAAATATACTCTAGTATTCTAGGAAGAATAATCGTTGCTATAATGGCCCCAATTGCTGCCGCAGACATCGCAATGCCGAATATTTCCGCTTTTCCAGTAAATTGATGCGAAACAAGTACAGGCAATACAGATGTATACGAAAAGCCAAACGCCATTGTGATCATTGATGTCATAAAAATATTTCTCCCCATATGATCATGGGAAAAATATTGAACAATCTGTTCCCAACTTGCTTTTTTCTTTTCCTTTCGTTTTTTCATTTCTCGATCTTTCATTGGTAATACGAGAATGAATGCAATAAGTGAACAAATTGCCTGCATCATAAATGTCAGCTCAATATGTCCTCCTGCAATCAAAAAACCAGCAACAGCTGGCCCTGTTGAGCGGCAAACATTCATCACAAATGAGTTCATAGATATCAATTTACTAATTTGCTGGTTCGTATCAATATCTGAGAGAAGCGTATTTCGATTTGGTGTTTCCAATGCACTAATTACCCCTCTTACAAATGAGAAAAGAAGAAAAATAAAAAAAGAAGGAGTAATAAACACAACATAAATGGCAAGCACTGTTGTAACTACTAGCCCCCAGAATGAATAGGACTTCATTAACTTAATACGTGGATATAGATCACAAAGCTTCCCTGCATATACACTAAACAATGCAATAGGAATCAGCCGTACAAAGTTGATCCATCCTAAATACGTGGCACTATGATACAAGTCATAGACATACCAATTAATTGCAGTCATCCCAAGCCAATTCCCCATAAATAAGAAAAATGAACTACTAAAAAATAGTTTGCGCATAAAACCACCCCGAATTTTTTTGTTGCATTTTTACATACGCTCTTTATAATTGATATTGATTATCATTATCTCTGTAAAATAATATAAAATATTCTTTTTTATCTGTAAAGATAAAAAACTTGAGAAAGGTGGTTTCTATGCAACTCAATACAATTCAGACATTAGAATTAGAGGAACAAAACTTGCTTTCTTTTTTACAACAACATCACGCACCACTACATGAAACCTATCAACAAATGATTCAAAAAGGACGAGCTGGTATACTTGAACGCTTACTCTCTTCCTTCATACGTGAAAATATATGTAACATGACGGAGACTGGGATTTTGTTTCGCAAACAAAAAGAGATGTTTGTTTCAATTTCAGAAGAGTGTTGCCCAGCCTATTTACTAGATTATATAAATACTCATATTCATAAATTTAACGAGTTTTCAATGATACAAGGACTATATTTTAAGAAACAAAAAGCATACCTGCTTATACCTATTAGGCACATATATGCTTTTGAACGACCAGTTATCAGCGGACCGTATATTTTTGTATCACCTTCTACTGAAAAAGAAATTACGCATCCGAATGAGGCATTAGCATTGCTAATGCAAGAAGATTGGCAGGGACCTCCTTCCTATTTTCAGATGTTTAAAGACGATGTTACAAATAGTGCTGCTAATTTAGCTCTTGCTTATACATTTCATAAACAAACTGAGAATACGAAGGCGCTACAAGCTGCTTCTCAGGCACGCGATTCCTATGCTTTTTTCGAACAGCTCGTTATAGAAGGTCATCCTTGTCATCCTGGTGCCAAAATGAGAAAGGGCTTAAGTCCGGAAGAAACATTGGCTTATTCGGCAGAATTTAAGAATACGATTCCACTCTGCTTTGTAGCTGTACATCGAGATCACATAAGCTCAGCTTTTATGGAAGACCAAAATTGGAATGCGGTATTATTTTCTTTTGAACCTGCACTTCAAGTAGAAGCCGAACTGAAACTTGGTGATAAACTAGACGACTATATCCTATTACCAATTCATCCATGGCAAGCTATTCATACGTTACGTGAAATTTATAATACTGAGCTTGAGAAACAAATGATTATTTTATTGGATTATAAAGCAAAATATTTAGCGGGTATGTCATTTCGCACGATTTTCCCTGCAAAGCATGATACGATTAGACCACATTATAAACTAACAACAAATATTCATTTAACTGGGGAAGTACGAACATTATCAGAACAAACAATTCATAACGGACCCGTTATGAGCACTATTTTAAAACAAATTGTTACGCAAGATAAAATGATTGACGATACTCGTTTTGTTCCTATTATGGAGCGAGCTGGCGCTCATTTTCTTCATCCAAATGACGTAGACGAAGAATTCCAGACATTACGTAGTGAAAATCTTGCTTGCGTCATTCGCGATAATATTCATGCTTATGTAAATCATGATGAATGGGCTATTGTCGGATCTGCCCTTGTCGCTTCCGTACACGGTACAAATATACCAGTTATAGTAGAACTAATTGAACTATATAAAGATAACCATAACCTACCATTACACGATGCAGTTGTTATGTTTATTGAGAAATATGTAACAAATGCCCTTACCGGTTTTATTCCGCTCATGGTGAAATACGGCATTGGTCTAGAAGGTCACCTGCAAAATACAGTCCCTGTCTTTAAAAAAGATGGTACACCGGATCGATTACTCGTGCGTGATTGGGAAGGTATTCGTGTTCATCGTAACCGTTTACAAAATGCAGGATTTGATCTAAACATGTTTCATCATAAATCAAGAATTCTAGTAGATGATGAAAAAAGTATGCGTAATAAAGTATTTTACTCTGTCATGCAAAATCACTTTGGAGAATTATTTTTGCATATAAGTCAGTTCTATGAATTAGATGAACAGCTGCTATGGAATATAGTAAAACGAGTCTTACACAATATTTTTATAGATTTACAAGAAGATGCTAACTACAAAGAGCATGCAATATCTGACTATGCCGTCTTTTTTGCAGCTAAAGTAGATTATAAAGCTTTAACTCTTATGCGTATGATGGGAGAAGCTCATGCTTATTTTTATGTAAAAGTTAAAAATCCATTATGTAACTGAAATGTATATACAAGTTAAAAAACGACATAAAAAACCTTTTCTTTTTAGGGGAGGACGAGAGCATCTGGCGTGCATAGAAGCGGTCAGTGCCTTTTCCTGCCACAGGCGAGGTTTAAAATAAAGGGAAAATGCGAGAACAGAACATGTTTTACTCTGCGTAGTAGGGATTTATACGGATATACTGTTAAGTTAATTGTGAAGAACCTTTCATTTTATCCATAAATTAAGATGAGCTTAATTTCGAGCTTATCTTTTTCTCTATGGAGTTAATTGCTCATATACATACGGTTGCTTCAGATCCTCTATTTTTTCTAGTTTATTTACTTTTACTAGTGGAAATACTATGCAAAGCTCCTCCATTATGTTGTTATTGCCTTTAAATAATGTTTGTACAAATCAATACTAATAACCTTGATAAATGAACAAAAAGAAAGAGCGTATTTTGAAAAATATTTAATCAAAACACGCTCTTAAAATATTTTAATGTATTACTCTTTTATAAAAAAAATTCAATTATTTTTTGTTCAACTGAGACACTCGTTAATTGAACAAGATTTGGTCATTCTATTAATCAACATTGTACTGATGCCTTAACTAAGAGCTATCACTATAAAATGATGACTCTTAGTTATTTTTTTCAGGGAACTGATTTCGGACAAATCTCCAAAAGTATAATTCATCTGTTTCTTTATACATTTCCGCTCCTAATTTTTCTAATACCTTGTGCGATGGAATATTATCTTTATCAGTATCAGCAATAACGTACATAACACCCGCCTGATTTAACAACCAGTTTTTCATATTATTAACAGTTTCCGTCATATAGCCATTTCCTTGATATTCAGGAAGAGTATAGTAACCAATTACTACTTCACCATTTTCATTTGGAAGACCTTTTAACATTATTCCCCCAACATTACAGTTTTTATCTTTTGACACAATTAACCAATTGGTATACCATATATAATTCTCCTTATCAATTAACAGCTTTGAAAGCCTTGTTTCCATAACTTGTTTAAGCTCTAGGCTAAGAAATCTATTTGATTCACTTATAGATAACCTTAGTTCCATTTTCTTCGGATTATCAATTAGTAATTTCAAATTTTCTGCACTCAGAGGAATTAGTCTTAATCTTTCAGTATTTAATTCAATCATTATTACACTCCTATCATAATTTGTACGCCATTTTAAATAGGCAAAAAAACAAATTTTAAAATAGGTATATGTTATTGGCAGTTACCCCCATTATATGTAATCCAAAATAAAAGAATCATCATACTTTGCAATCCATTATTACAGGTTACTCAAGTTTATCATTCCAGAAATATCCTGTAAACTCTCTCCATAACTCATCCCCTTCGTATTATATTCATTACATCTCATTTATAAATCGGAATAATTACGATTTACTATTGAAATTCTCTTTTGTATCGTTTACGATATAACAAGAAATAAAACGTAATGATTACGATTTAAAAGGTGGATTATTCTATGAAAAAAATTCCGGTTACAGTATTAAGTGGGTATTTAGGATCTGGTAAAACAACATTATTAAATCATATACTTACAAATCACGATGGACTAAAAGTCGCCGTTATTGTAAATGACATGAGCGAAGTTAACATTGATGCTGCACTTGTCAAACAAGGTGGATTTTCTAGAACAGCAGAAAAACTTGTTGAAATTCAAAATGGATGTATTTGCTGTACATTACGTGAAGATTTAATTGTAGAAGTGAACCGTCTCGTTGAATCTGGAGATATTGATTATATCGTTATCGAATCTTCAGGTATTAGTGAGCCAATTCCAGTTGCCCAAACATTCACATATGAAGACGAAGAATTAGCAATCAACTTATCAAATGCATGTCGTTTAGATACAATGGTCACTGTCGTTGATGCGAATCGCTTTTGGGATGATTATGCTTCCGGTGAAAGTTTATTAGATCGCCAAGAAGCAATTGATGAGACAGATACACGCGAAGTGATTGATTTGCTCATCGATCAAATTGAATTTGCAAATGTAATTATTTTAAACAAAATCGATATGTTAGAGCAGGATGATATCACAGAACTTCACAAACTATTACAAAAGTTAAACCCAGAAGCTCATATTATTGAAGCAACTTATTCACAAGTACCACTACAAGCTATTTTAAATACCAATCTATTTAACTACGATAAAGCAAGTCAATCAGCTGGGTGGATAAAAGAATTAAATAGTGAGCACACACCGGAGACAGACGAGTATAATATTTCATCATTTGTATACCGTCGAAAACGCCCGTTCCATCCGGAAAGGTTGATGAAGTGGCTTGAAAACTGGCCACTTGAAGTTGTCAGAGCAAAAGGTTTCTTTTGGCTTGCTTCTCGCAATCATATCATCGGACTTCTCTCTCAAGCTGGTTCATCGATTATCATTCAAGGAGCTGGTGAGTGGGTTGCAGCTACTTCAAAAGAAGAACAACAGCAACTCATCGCAGAAGACCCTGACATTTTAAAGCGATGGGATGACATATACGGGGATCGAATTACAGAGTTAGTCTTTATCGGTATTGACATGAATAAAGAAGAAATAGAACAATCTTTAGATCAATGCTTATTAATGGAACTAGAAATGTGCCAACCTTGGGATCGACTACATGATCCTATCCCTCCCTTCACGACTGTCTCATAAACAACTTCCCCTTTCTCTGCATAACGCTGTGAAAGGGGAAGTCATAAAGTGAAACTTTAATCAGTGGGGGTTTTCTTCATCCCCCACTGATTATTAGCCCTCACCAATCGGGCTTTTACGGGCAGTTTATCTCCCACCTAACTTCTTTAAAAAAGCGGAAGCGGCTCGCCAGAATCGCAGGACGCCCACGCCCCTGACAGAGAGGCGCTTTTTGCCTCGTCCGAGGGGGCGAAACGGCCGGAGATTCTAGCCGCTGGAGCTGGATAATGCTTTCGCCGAATTTTGAGGTGGGAGTTTTACTGCCCGCGAATAGCGGGATAAATAAAGTTTTCATTATCTCCTTCTGGCAGCTAAACGCTTCCATCAATCAAAATTCTTCAAAAAAATAAAATACTACATAAACTATATATCCATTCGAATTTTCCGGCATTACACAATGACCGCTACTTGCTTGCTCCCTTTGTTTTACCTCCGCATGTGGCAGGAAAGGGCACTAACCGCTTCTATGCATGGCCAGATGCTCTCATCCTCCCTAAAAACATCCATGATTTTGCACTCACATCCCTTACATGAAAATGGGTTTATCACACCTAAAACCTTTCTATACTGAATAGTAATGATG
>NZ_JAVBXD010000054.1 GCF_030756675.1 Bacillus multifaciens | reverse complement strand
TGAATATGAGAACAAACGGTGGATTCCCATATTTAGTTGTTGAAGATGGAGATCATTTAAAGAACGGAGAATTGTACATTAAGCATTGCTATGAAGGAATTGAACTTGATTTAAAATATTTAGAGAAAGTGTTGCCATACATTTATCAGTTATGGGGAAGAACGGTGCATATGGAGTCGATAGTGGAGAATAAGAATGTTGTGTTTTCGTATGATGGGAAGATGGTGCATCGGAAGTATGTGTGATGGTCGTTGGGAAACCAACGACTTTTTTTAATATATTTGCTTGTTGTAATTTTTTTGCAAATTTTGTTATATTTTTTAAAAAATTAGTGGTGGCTCATATTAAATTTTTACCTGCAAATACATAATTTTCCCGAGAAAATTATGCTCATTAGTAATGTGAAAGAGAAAGGTTAAAAAACTTTTTGTATAAAAATGGTTCATCACCATAAGTCGGGGGATGAACCTGTATTTTTCTTAATTTTGCAAAATTTGTTTACTTTTGGTGTTATCACTTGTATATCAATAAAATTGGGAGGGGATTTTATGAAAAAGGTTATAGCTGTTGTACTTTCTGTATTTTTTGTTTTAGTTGGTATTCTTCCTACATCTAGTGTTTTTGCAGAAGAAAATAATAGTGTTTCCGAAAATAGAAACCAGGTCTCTAAGTCTGTTACTACTGTATATGATTTGGTTCCAGCTTCCCAAAATAAAGATTTGGATGTTTCTGCTGCAGCTAGTTCATATGGAACTGCTACAGTTACTTGTACAGACGGAGGACATGGAATTGCACATTGTAATACTAAATATTCACTAGTTAATGATAAAATTAGTAAAGTAGCTACTACAGTCTATATTTATATGCCTGGTGGTATATCTGTAGACAGTAAAAGAGAGACTATATTCCATGGAAGTGTATCTAGTACAGTATATAGCCAAGTAGAAATGTATGTCGGTGCTGGTACATATTACTCTGAATTATGGGGAACAGTATATGGTTTAAAAGGAGCATATAACGTTAATAATGTTGCATCTAGAACCTTTACCGTTAGATAATTAATATTAGGTAATAAAAACGATGTATGGTGTTTACATGCATCGTTTTTATTCATGAAAGGGGAATAAGGAAATGAATTGGGTAAAAAAAAAATCTGATTATCCATTAGGAAATGAGTCATTTGTAATGGATGATGGAATAGATAATGAAATTAACATACAGAATGTGTGCTTAGAAAGAGTTAGTGACAATATATCTATAATTGCACAGTTATTTATAGCAAATCATATATTATACGAAATACCAACAGTATTAACTGCTATACCTATCACAAATCAAAAAATAGAAGGAATTGTCGTAAATGAAATTGCAATCCACTTCAATAAAATTCAGAAAATATATATCAATAAACGATTAGAGCGTATTCAGTTTCAAGAGTTAAAGGATGTTTCAAGAAATAGATTTAAGGATATGCTTAAAAACAATCTAATTCATCCTATTATAAAAGAACTATATTTTTTAGGCGAGAAAGAATCATTAGAGGATAGATATATTAATATAGGTAAACGACAACAAGTACAATATGAAGTATTAAAAGAATATGTAGAACCCTCGACAATCATAGATTCGGATTTACTTCACGTTATCTGGTTTATTAAAAATACATTTTGTATAACAGAAAAGTCTTTTACCATTTTACCAATAGGATGGGAGTTGAAAGACAATTTAAAAGAGTTGGAAACACTAAAATTGTTTAATCAAATGTCTGATTCTTTATTAATAACTGTTGATTCAGAAACTGCTAAGGTATTATATATCAATTTTGTTAGTGTGGATATTAAAATGTAACGGCTTCGGTTGATAGGGAGAAAACAGCAAAAAGTAAAACAAATAGTAAACCAAAAGGGTAGCGATTTAGCTACCCTTTTAACATACATATAGGTATCGTATATTTTTTGAAATTTCTTATTGGGACAAATGTTTGTAATCTAATATTTCTACTTTGAAATCGTGTTTGCAACCAATTTTAGGGCTGTCACAGGATGGATACACTCTGACTTTCACTAAGTCCTTCGCATAGCTAAATGGTTTATTATCAGAAGGAACTTGGATTCTTACGGCAACATCATAAGAATGATTGTTATTATAATTGATGCCGACTATTCTTTCCCAATGCCAACCAAAACCAGAAGATTCTTTTCCTCCATATTCTTTTATTACCCTTTTATCAATGGCTGGAAACACAATATCTAAAACGATATTCTCTGTTGTTACATACCAATCTTCCCATTTTGAAACCTTTTCTGTTCTAACTGTTTGGAAAGGAGTAATAACAGATAATAAAAATCCAAATAAGATAAAATAATGTTTAACCAATAAGGTCACCTCTTATTTACCTTTTCTAATATTGTTCCCAACTTATTATTCTTTATCAAATCACATCCTGTTAGCTAAATACTGTCCATCCAATTAGCGCTGTATTTAGCACAAAAATTAGCAGAAGTACATAAATTTATGTACTTCTGCTAAATGGGGTACGAATTTATATGCTAATTCCAAGGCTAAAGCGAAAGAAACCTTGATATAACAATACAATTGGAGGTACCAAATCATTTGCGATTTTTACCTCCAATTGTATTGCTATTTAATATTTCCTCCCTCTGAACCGAACCCGTTAATTAAAATGCCATGATTTTATTTTACCCATAGTACGGATTTGTTTTTTAAAATATTGGTAACCATTTCTGGAATTATGATAATTTGTAATGAGCAATCTTTTATAGTTAAAAATAAATAAATTTCTAAGCACCTTAGCAGAACGAAGGCTGGGCTTCGTATTGGCATCAACGCATCCTCCGTGAAATGGACTTAAGCTCAGATGAAGCAATCGAATTTGCAAAGCTAAACGCAGGGGTTGTGCAGCCGTCAAAAACAAGTATTAACCCGTACTATCTCGGCATTAAAATGTTTTAAGACATTGAAGAACGCTACAACAATCCGACAGAAGAAATGATACGCCAAGGTGTAAAGCCGAATTCAGGAAGAGAGAAAATGTTTGAAGTGCGGGAAATTGAATGGGATGTATCATTCCTTAGAAACTACTTAAACAAAGAACTTGTCATGCGCGAAGATATGTACTTATTCCAGCGCCAAGGAAAAGATTATAAAGTCGTTGATAAAGATTGGGAAAATGTTCGAGATCAGTTAGTGAATATGAGAACAAACGGTGGATTCCCATATTTAGTTGTTGAAGATGGAGATCATTTAAAGAACGGAGAATTGTACATTAAGCATTGCTATGAAGGTATTGAACTTGATTTGAAATATTTAGAGAAAGTGCTGCCGTACATTTATCAGTTATGGGGAAGAACGGTGCATATGGAGTCGATAGTGGAGAATAAGAATGTTGTGTTTTCGTATGATGGGAAGATGGTGCATCGGAAGTATGTGTGAGGGCCGCTGGAATCAGCGGCTTTTACGTTGTTAGAAAGTGATGGAATGAAAATTCTTAATTTTGTGTTAGGATATATAAGGAAACTAATTTCTTATATAATCACAGCACAGTTTAATTGAATGAAATAACAAATGCCACAGATAACTGGAGAGATTCAAATGAGTAAAGTGGGAATATATAAGGTAGATATTACACCACCCTTAGGTATCGACTTTATTGGATACCATAGAGAAACAGGGGTCCGTAATATTGATGAACACATTTATGCAATCGCATATGTGTTTGAAAGCAATCAAACAAAGACTGTATTCATCAGCATTGATAACATAGGGATGTTAATAGAAGATACAACAGCAATTCGGGAACAAATCGCAAATGAGTTAAATGTTCCATTAGAAAACATAATGGTTGTTTATACTCATACGCATTCTGGCCCCGAAACAGTCGGTGATAATAAATTAATAAAGTCTTATAAAACGATATTAATTAATAATGTAGTAAGAGCTGCAGTTATTGCAAATGACAATATGCAACCATCTGAAGTTGGTTGGAACGTCACATTAGGTGAAATAGGGGTAAATCGAAGAGAAAAAACACCTGATGGAAAAGCGAAAATGGGTGTTGATGTAAATGGCATTGTGGATAAACGGATCGGTGTTCTAGCAATCAGAAACGACCAAACAAAAGATTTAACTGGAATCATTGTATTTTGTACGGCTCATCCAAATGTTTTAAAGGGAGATAGTGATAGATTATCAGCCGATTACCCAGGCTTAACAAGGGAAATTCTCGAACAAACACTTAACTGTCCTGTAACAATTGTTCAGGGGGCTGCGGGAGATATAAATGCAAAATATCGTGGTTCAATGGAAGCATTAAAACAAATGGCTTACATCGTAAGTGGAAATGTCTTAACGATGCTGCCAACTATTACGTACAACTCAATTTCAAAGTTGAAAACTATTTCAAGCACATTACCAATGAAGTTAAAGGATATTCCTGAACCTGACGGAATAAAAAGGATGGCGCAATTAGCTGAAACACATTGGGGCGTAAATACTGACGAATGGCTTACGATTATGTTAGATAAATACAAACAAAATATAAGACAGTTAACAATTGATTTAGAAATTCAGTTACTTCAAATCAATGAAGGTTTGTTTTCTGGAATACCAATGGAACCATTTTCAGAAACAGCTTTAGAGATTAAAGAACAACTGAATAATGAACTTGCCTTTTTTGGTGGCTACACAAATGGTTATCTTGGATATCTACCTACAAAAGAAGAATATACTTACGGAGGGTATGAAGTAGAATTGAATCCTGTGGTCTATGGACCGGTTACAAATATATGGATGCCTCCAAAAGAGAATACTGCTGAGCTTGTAGTGGAGAAAGTTTTGGAGCTATATAATTCTTAAAACTTTTATAATGAAGCAGTTTATAGATTAAGATTAAGAGCTTGGAAATAATCCAAGCTCTTTGTTTATAGGCCCAATATCAGCGTTGCTGTAATCAGGGGCAAAGTAGGGGTACAGCTACACATCCATGTAAATACCTCTGTCATTTTTATAGGTAGAATACCATAATGTTAATAATAAAAATAAGCCCACCTTATTAGATGGACTTATCGTATCTTTTTTGCTTTTGAATGTATGAAGAAATTTACTTTGGTTAAAATTTTTTTACGTAGTAATTCTATTGCAACGCATATTAAAAAGATTATTACTGGTTCGACCATCGAGCTTATTATTATATATTTTCCATAGAGGTGTTCAGCGTCATGAAATAAGTCTATCCATATGAACTTTCGTATGAAAGGATTATCGTGAATTAAGTAAACACCAAACGTGCAAGCCCCTATAGAATTTACTATTCTACTTTTAAAGTTTAATCTAGACAAAATAATGAATAAACTAACAGAAAACAGTAGTGCATTTATACTGTTTAATTCCACGAAAAAATTTGAATAAATTGATAAATTAAATTTATAATTAATGTATCTAATAAGATAAGGGCCAATCAGTATAAGAAGGGTGGTAATTATTAATAATAAATATGGATATTTATTATAGGAAGCAGTGATCTTATACTCATATTCCCTAATTAAATAGCCTGCAGTAATAAAGATTATAAAAAGAAATTGATTATCTAGAGAAAATGCATCTGGGTTTGAAGTTAATAATCCTATGACTACTGGAAGTCTACAAACAAAAACAAAAAGAAATAAAAATATTAAAATTTGTTTTTGTTTAAATTGTAGCAGTATTTTTTTAAATATAGGTGTTAGTATGTAAATAAATGTATAAATTGTAACAAACCAATAAATTGAAAAGGAAAGTGGAAAAATAAATTTCCAAATTTCATGAGTAAGATTAATTTTATTTGTTAGTAGGAATATTAAATAAATAGAAATAGAATAGAAAAATGTTAATCCCCACATAGATATGAGTTTTTTTATTTTAAATGTAGATTGTTTTAAAAAATATCCTGATATCATGACAAATAATATGACCCCTATTTTTCCAAAAGAGCCCAGGGTTTCTATGAAATATTGTCTTTTAGAATAAACATCGCTAAAAACCCAGCCACTATGAACACTATAATGATGGAAAATTATGAAAATCATGCTTATAATTCTAATGAATTCAATATTAGAATTTTTAATTATTTTTTTTGGTTTTATGAGATTCTTTGAATTACAAGTCATTTTTTGAACTCTTTTTTTTAAAGGATAGGTATAGAATATTGGTTTTATTGCTAAAAAATTTTTTCATGAACGAAGTCTCCATTTTTAAAAAAGTATCTTACAATATACAATAATAGATATTTTAATAGACAAAATAATATAACATGAATTATAGAGAAATGATACTGGTAAATTTACCTAATTAAGAAGAGGGAATAAGGTTTGACTAAATGGGGCACTTTACATGTCCATCAAGCTAATGTTTTGAAGTATCCTAAAACGAAAATTTTATATCACTACAAGCGTTATTTATGAGAATTTAGGTCATTTTTTTGTTTTGGGGAACAATGAATTTCTTAGCTACTTAAAAAAACATGATTCAAGTCAAACGCAACTTCAAAATGAAATTGCAGCACAAAAAGGTGATTCTTACATTACGTATAGAATCACCTTTTTGTTGGATATGAAATGAGAACAGTTTGTATATACTTTTTATTCTACATATAAACCAATTGCTGCAACAATAGCGTCATCCGCATATTCCCATTTTCCATCTATTAGAGCTCCTAATTGTTGTCCAATTTGTGATAACTGATCAGGCGTAATCGAAGAGCCTAAATATTTAGCAATGATGCCACCTATCGGTGCGGCGATTTTTGTCCATCCGCCGCGATCAATTTTAATCTCTAAATTCTTGATTTCTCCATTTTCTTTTACAAATCGATAATACACTTGATCATCTAAACGATAACCCAAATGATGAGAAATTTGTCCATTTACAATGGTTTGATTGCCCTTTTTAGAAATATAGGCTGGTTTTACATTAAATTCATGATCAAATACTTTTAATTTTTTAATTTCAGGTCCTAACAAGGCAGCTTGAACAGCTTTATCTAGATTATTCATTGGTACCATATTTAGATTTTGTGTTTGTGCAATAAAGTTTGCAGAAAATGCAGGTGATGCTTGTACTTGTTGCGTGGTAGTTTCGTTTTCAGCAGCAAATGCTAATGTAGATGAGCATGTTCCTGTTATTAGCATCGTAGCTAAAGCTGTCGCACTTAATACTTTATAGCGTTTCATAATTGATATCCCTCCCTTTATCCATTCCTATTTACGAAACTTGTCAAACTATGTCGTGTATTAGAATTAAAAACATCATATCACGACAGAAACTAAATTAAAACTATATATTTTGATATTTCGATATTTTAAAATATCAAAATATCACATATTCTTTTTGTGGTTCTGGTGCAAAAAACTAACGTTGTGCAATGAATTTTTTAATCTTAGTCATACTGATACTATTAGGGGTACCGCTACATGCCCATCAACCTAAGAAATTTATAAAACCCTAAAACAAGAATTTTGCACATTTTCAATTTGAAGATGTGAATTTTCTCGTTTTAGGGTGTTTGTTTACCTTAGCATGATGGCAATGGGGTACAGTCAACGTACTAAACATAAAACCCACGTTAAGGATTATTTGCACCAGAACCAACAATAGTGAATTAGAATAATGACTTAATACTTGCTAGGACAGTAAGTATGCCTATAATAATGACAAATACATTGCTTGCTTTCCCTTTGTATTTAGCTAGTACTGGTACTTTATGGATTGCATACATTGGTAATAGACATAAGATAGCAGCAACTAACGGACCGCTAAGGGCATCGATGATTCCAAGAATACTTGGATTTGCATAAGCAACATACCAGCAAGTTAATACGACAAAAGTAAGGATCGTTGTCTTAACTGTTTTTTCTCCAATATTCTTCCCGCGTTTTTTACTAGACTTGATAATCATGTCACGCATTACTTCATATGCGCCTATATAATGGCCAAGGAAGGACTTTGTTATGGCCATAAAAGCAATGATTGGAGCTGCGATCGTGATTACAGGCGAATTAAGCTCATTCGCAAGATATGATAGGATTGACAAGTTCTCTTTTTTTGCCATTGCAAGATCACTTGGAGTTAAACTCAAGGTACTGCTCCAAACGAAGAACATAACAACAACGAATGTCATGATATAACAAACTTTTTGTATTTGAGCACATTTGGCATCAGTAGCTTCTATTCCATAAGTAGATCTCTGTTTTATAACAAATGACGAAATCATTGGAGAATGATTAAACGAGAATACGATGATTGGTAGTATCATCAATATCGTTCCGAAATACCCCATTCCTGTTGAATCAGTCGCAGCGCTTGAAAAACTAAGCATTGACGTATTCCACTTTGGAATTAAAGATACTGCGATAAAAAGTAGAGAAGCTATGAAAGGATATACTAGCATGCTCATTATCTTTACAGTGATATCTTGACCAAAATTTAGTATAGCGATAAGACCGAGTACTAATACAAGCGATAAAATGGCCCTTGGAGGCTCCGGCATGTGCAATTGATGCACGATAAAACTACTTGCAGTATTTGTAAGTGCAACTGAATACATCAGCACGATCGTATAAATTGAGACGAAATATACTATGTTAAAAATGATACTTGCCTTATTTCCGAAATACTCTCTTATTGTACCTGTAATCCCCTCATCAGCAGAATTTGAAGCGTATATCATTTTAGCGAGCGCCCTATGTGAGTAATACATAACAGGATATGCAAGTATGGTAATTAACAGTAATGATAATAAACCACCTGAACCTGCATTAATAGGTAAAAAGAGTACTCCTGCTCCAATTGCTGTTCCAAAAAGGCTCAATGCCCAGGTAGTATCCTGTTTATGCCACTTTTTAGGGTCTAGATATTTCTCATTTTTTACTGCAGTATTTTCAGCTTGAAATTCTACTTTTTTTGCAGTATTCCCATTCATATAATAATTCCTCCTTGTGTCCTATTCTTACGTCTCTTTTTAAGGTTTAGGAATATAGACCATTCTTGAAAAATGAATCGCTTACAAGGTGCGCCGCATCGTGCGTCCTTCTTCTAAGTTGATCACATCAACCTAATGGATTTGTTAGCGTTCACAAAACATTTTAATTGTATAGTAGTATATTTTAGTGATAATGTCTCTCTTAGGAGAACAATAGAGAATAGAATTGTTAACTATTTCACAATATTTTTAATAACTGTTTATTGCTTTAATTGTTTCTCTCCAAAAATTTTATTTTTAATGGCAATCCCTGTAGGTGTGGCCGCAATTCCGCCTAAACCTGTCTCTCTTAATTCGCGGGGCATCTGTCTTCCAACTCTATACATCGCTTCAATAACTTCGTCAGCATTGATGATATTGTTTACGCCGGCTAATGCGATGTCCGCTGCTGCTAAAGCATTTGCCATTCCAATGGCGTTTCTCTTTACACAAGGAATTTCTACCAAACCAGCGACCGGATCACAAACTAAACCGAGTAAATTTTGTAATGCGGTTGAGAAAGCTTCAGAAGATTGCTGCGGTGTTCCTCCGCCAGCTTCTACCGCTGCTGCAGCTGCCATTGCTGAGGCACTACCTACTTCAGCCTGACATCCTCCGTACGCTCCAGCAATACAAGCGTTATTTGCGACTATCGTTCCAAATAACGCTGAAGTGAATAGAAAATGGATCATATCTTCATGACTTAACTGCAACGTATCTTTAATACTAAATAGGACTCCCGGGATCGTCCCACTCGCACCTGCTGTTGGAGTTGCACAAATAGCTCCTAATGCAGCATTTACTTCATTAACACCGATAGCATTTTGAATCCCTAACACCATCAAATCTCCAGAAAGGGTTTTTCCATTTTCTCGATATTTTTTTATTTTAACAGCATCGCCTCCGGTTAAACCAGTTGGAGAAAATACCCCGTCGCCTTCGATACTTTTATGTATGGCATTTTCCATAGTTGTTAAATTTCTTTCCATTTTACTCCAAACTTCTTCATAAGAAGTTTTAGTTTGTTCGATTTCCTGTTCGATTGCTAATTCATAAATTGGCTTTTTACTTTTATTAGCTGCATCCACAATTTCTTTTATAGACATATACATATTTTTTCACCCCTTAATGTACTAAAGAATAATGATATTAGCTAGATTGCTTAAACTTCTAAGTTCCTTCTGAGCATTACCAGGCAATAGCGAATCCAAAGCGAATGCACATAAATATTTTCCGTTTTCTTCTAAACTATGAAAGTCGTTAATTTCCACATCATATTGTTTAAAGATTCTACGTAAGACAAATTCAAAGTCAGCTTTTTCGGAAATTGCAATAATAACTGGCAGTGGCCCCTGCAGATCTAAGCTAAATCCGTCAATTTCAACATGTTTGACTTCAATTAATCCACCGCCGACCGAAATACCTATCGTTCTAATACTTCGACTTTCATCCTCTACATATACATCTGCTGTATTTGGATGACCAGCAGGACTATCACCTGCTTTTTCAATAAAGGTAATGTCAATGCCTTTAGATTCTGCTATTTTAATAGCATCTGGCACTCTGCTGTCATCGGTAGCAAATCCTAATATTCCAGCAATAATTGCAAAATCAGTTCCGTGTCCTTTATGGGTTTCAGCAAATGATTCATAATACCTTACCACGACTTTTTTGGGAAGACCTTGAAATAATTTATTGGCAACGGCTCCAATAGCTAAAGCCCCTGCAGTATGTGAACTTGAAGGACCTATCATTACCGGCCCAATCACATCAAAACAACTTTTGTATTTAACAACCTTTTTTTCTTTAATAGATGCTACATTCATGTTCATATAAGCACCCCCATAATTTCTTATTTTTAATTGCAGTTGAATCTAAGTTATTAGAATGATCAATTCAAAATATGTTCCGGTCGATAACGTTTTCATTTCCATGTTGAATAAATTTTCATTCTGATTACACACCTTATGTAAAGTAATCGTATCAGTATGTCCAATTTTAGAAGATTACTTGCAAGGTCTTTAGAATTTTTGCACCAGAACCAGGTTTGATATTTTCTCTGGAGGTAATAGATTATCTCTCGACGCCCTCATTATAACTTGTATATTTATGAATTTAATATTTTTTTGTTTTTAGAAAGATTGAATAAACAGAATCTTGAATAGATAATAAATTACAGTTGGCATGTAGCAATTGTGTCCATTGTTTGAAGCTGTATTAGTTAGTAGAGAAGCAAAAATAACACAGTGTGCCTTTGCTTAACACATTGAATACATTGGAAAATCATTATAAAGATACTTATATTTTCCTTTGTTGGAACATCTTATTTTAGACGTGAAAGCTGTTATAATAAATGATTAATGTAGATGGAAAGGAATAAATGAAGAAAATATAAAATCTTTCTTGGGTATTTATTATTTATCTTGAATTTATATACATTTTTCAGAAAAAAGGAACTTCTTTTTTATAAATCTTGGACATCCTGATAGTATTACTTTGCATAAGGTGTGTGATTAGTATGGAAAAAGAAGAGAAGGTACTATTAATGTGAACGGTTAACAGTATCTTCTTTTTTATGGAATTCTATATTTTATTGAATATTCTGTAAAAAATGATAAAATTTTATATAGGAATTATTGGAAAGGAAAGAGGAGTCATTAATTGGCTATTTAATTGAGTATGGTTTACCTATTACGAGAAAGGGGAAGCGATTAAAATTAGCTTCAGAATATGCAGAGAAGATTGCTTTTTATTATGAAAAAAGGGATCCTTCATTGTCCAATGAGTATCTTCGTATAAGTAATACTATATTAAAAAGCTTATTAAGTAATAAAGGGGAAATATAGATTAAAATGATTGAATATTATGTGTTTTTGTAGAAGCAGAAAATGAAAGGGGAGGGGAGTATGAAAACAATCACAATCCAAAAGATATCCACAGCGATCATTCAACTCATTCTAGCTATAGCGGGTATTCTTTGTTTAAGTTCACTACCGAGTTTGTTTAAAGGGATGGAAATTGATATAAATAACTATTTCAAAGCTCTTGGTGACTTATGTAAAAAGCTATTAGACTTTTCTCATTTGACGTATGGGAAAGGTTTACGGCCGATATTTCCACAAATTCTTGAATTTTATTGGCAGTCTTTAGGGTTATTTATGCTGGCACTTGTTATTTCGGTTTTGTGTGCTTTTTGTTTTACCTATCTGATTATTCGCTTTTTCTATGAAAAAGTGAAAAGAATGAAGTTTGTGTTAGTTATATTAGAATCAATACCTGATTTGTTCATTATTATGTGTTTTCAAATTGTGGTGCTTTGGTTATTTCAAAAAACGGATATTATGGTGTTTAATATCGCTACGACATGGCAGGAGAAGTCCATTTTGATGCCTGTTGTTTGTTTAAGTATTCCCCCAACGATTATGTTAACTCGTATTTTCTTGCTGCAGGTAGAAGCAGAGTTGCAAAAAGATTATATTGCTTATGCTCGTGCGAAAGGTTTGAATTTCTATCACATATTTCGTCATCATGTGCTCCGCAATGTGTTGTTTTCGATGTTTCATTATTCCAAGACGATTGTATGGTTTATGTTTTCTAATCTGTTGATGGTTGAATATTTGTTTAATGTTCTTGGTATTGTGTCTTTTGTTTTGAAATATCCATTTCCGGAAGTGTTTGTTGTGACGCTTTTATTGCTTTATATCCCATTTTTCATTATTTACAAAGCGTATGATCTATTTGTACCTGCTGTTATGAGAGGGGAGGGAGTGTAGGTGATCAAACATCTTGTAAGGGAAAAGCAGTTTCTGTTCAGTTTTTTGTTTTTAGTCATACTGTTACTTGCTAGTATTGCGAATACGATTTTCAATGATGGGCAAATTAGGCAAGTGACGGCCCTTTATGAGAACGGGAACTTGATGGGAGCGCCGCCATTCCCTCCATCTACTCATTTTTTGCTAGGTACTGATATACATGGATATGATTTACTTCATGTCATTATCCAAGGTGCAAAGTTCACCATTGGTTTATCGGCTTGTATTGCAATGCTGCAGGTCGGATTTGCAATTGTGTTTGGCGTCGGAATCGGTACGTTTCTGAAAAGATGGAGCAGTAAGATTGAATCGTTTTTTGATAGTTTTACGATTATGCCGCTCACGATTATTGCGTACTTCTTACTAGTAAATGTGATGTCGATGCCGATAGATGGATTTCAGCAGCCATTTTATCAACGTGCTCTTTTTGAAATGTTTATTCTTACTATTCTTGCGCTTCCGACAGCGTCATTTTATGTAGCAAATGAAGTGAAAAAACTATTCACAACAGAGTTTGTGGAAGCTGCCTCTATATTAGGCGGATCAAAGTTTCACATTTTACGTAAACATATATTCCCGCAGCTTCGTTCTACTTTAGTCATCTTATTAGTTCAGCAATTCAATAAAGTTCTTCTCGTGTTGGCACATTTAGGAGTATTGAAGATGTTCTTTGGCGGAACAGTTATTGATCACAGTCCCGCAAAAGAACCTCCGCGGACGTTATCATTTGAATGGTCTGGATTAATTGGGGATAAGTTTCATATGCTTTCTATTCATCCGTGGATTGCACTCGTTCCAATTGTTTTTTTCTCTTTAACAGTCGTTGCGGCTAATTTGATGTTAGTAGGATTGCAAAATGCATTTGAAAAATCAAGTACTTCAAAAGTACAGAAAGTAGAGTATGACGTAGTGGAAGAAAAACAGACTTCTAATTTTTGAGATTGATATAAGTCGCTCCTATACACGACCAGATGCTCTCACCCACTCAAAAAAGAAAGGTTTTTAACCATAAAAAAAGCCCAATATTTTGTATTGGGCTTTTTGATATGATTAAACACTCTTAGTTGCAAAGTTCATTTCTTTTTGTAATCTCATAAACGAACGGTACATGCCAATTCTCCAAGAGACGATCATCGCAAAGGCAAGTAAGAAGAACATACCGCTTAATTGTCCTAAATCAATTGATTGACTTAAATATTCTTTCATACCGAGGCGGACAGCTAGTAAACCGACTAAAATAAAGATGAATGCTTTAGAAGGTATTAAATAGATGTCTGTTCCGCGTATTTCAAATTTTGATGTTTTAATAAGAAAAATCGAGAAAAATAAACCAACGATAACTGCTTCGAGAATTTCAGATGATGTTAAGCGAAATTCTGGTAAGAAGTACATACATGCTCCCGTACTCATAAAAATAGGCGGGAGGATAATTTTTTTAAGTGTTACAGGTTTCTTTGCTGATTTTAAGCGAAGGAACATCATTCCAACAGCCATACAAAGAGCAACAATACTCGATAGAACAGCTAAGTTCATGTTTGACCTCCTTTTATCCTTTGAACGATTTTTTTAATAGAATCATAAACCAAACGAGACCGGCACCAAGGATCGTATGAGACATTCCGGCAATATGACTTAATCCTTTAAAATCAGCTCCATTGAGTTGAAGAAGTCCGCGGGTCGCCATTGAACCAACTGTTAAAACTAATCCTACATTATAGACGATGAACCACATGTTAAAGCTTTTTGCCTCATGGACTGCAAATAATTTTGATAGAGCTAAAGCGATTAAGAAGAATAAAAATCCAAGAACTAGCACATGTGTGTGCAACTTGTATAGCGATGTAGTACCTTGAATTCCTTGCGCTTTTGAATATTCTCTCGCGAATACACCGGATAATAGACCGATAATTAAATAAGTGAATGCTGCATTATATAACTTTTTCATCATATACCTCCTAGGTAGCATTAGCAATGTTTATTTTTGGATAGTAGGCTTCGATTATTAGTTGCTTGTCATTCCGTAAATAAGGCCAGAAATATATGGGATTAGCCAAATGAACCAGACGATAATACTTAGCTTGTGGAATGTTGTCATCATTTTTGTATCTTTTTTGATTAACACAATTGTTGCCCAAACAGCATGGAATAACATGAGTAAAATTGCTGCTAAGCCTGTGATTCCGTGGAAACTGAACAGGGATCCTGCTTCTGCCATCTTTTCCATTAATGTCGTTCCGAGTGTATCACATACAAGTCCGAGCCAAAAAATAACGACATGCCAAGGTTTTAATGTCTTTTGGAATTTTTCACTCCATACGCCAATTGTATAAAAAATGAGTGCAGCTGTAATACATATAATCGCAGATGCTAACACGTTCATCATTCCTTTCTAACAGTCATGTTCTTTATATAAAGAATGTTACATGAGAATTATGAATAGAATATGAACGCAATATTACATACTAAAATTGGCGTAATTATTATATTTAAATTGTATTATGTTGTAAACGAAAAATGAAGAGGTACTTGTGAATAAAGAAAAAACTTTCTTATTCACTGTGGAAATGGGAATAAGAAAGTTTTTTAGATTACTGTGATTTACACTTCGTTTGCTCGTAATAATTTTCCATCGCGAAGTGTTAAAATTCGATCGCATACATCAAGCATTTTTTCATCGTGTGTAATCATAATCGCTGCTTTTTTATTTTTCTTCACTTCTTGCTTCATTAATTCAACGACTTCTCTAGCGCGTTTTGAATCAAGACTCGCAGTCGGTTCGTCAGCTAAAATTAAGTCTGGATCATTCATGAACGCACGAGCAATCGCTACACGTTGTTTTTCTCCGCCTGAAAGTTGATTTGGATAATGATTCATGCGATGTCCTAATCCAAATGTTTTCAGTAATTGCTCTGCTAACTGACTTGCTTCTTTTTTATCTTCTCCTTTTAACTTAGCGATATACAGAAGTTGTTCTTTTACCGTTAAGAAAGGTACAAGGTTTGCAAATTGGAAGATAAATCCGATTTTTCGTAAGCGAATATCTGTCATTTCTTTTTCTGATAAATTTGTTACGTTTTGATCAGCAATATAAATGTTTCCTTTTGAAGGAGAGAGAAGGGCACCTGCAATGGAAAGCAATGTACTTTTTCCTGAACCAGATGGACCAACAATACCGATAAATTCGCCCTCTTTTACATCTAATGTAATGGGATGGAGAGCAGTTACTTCTGTCTCTCCTTCGCCGTATGTTTTGCTTACTTGATCAAGCTTTAATAATGACGCTGGGTTATCCCATTTTACTTCCGTTACCATTACATGCCACCTCCGATTGCTTCTAATGCATCTACTTTTAATACTTGATATAGAGAAATAAGTGTACCGAATATGCTAATTAAGATAAAGATACCTGCATACTGCATGATTGTTGTTGTTGTTAATAAGAACGGCATACTAGCTGGTAAAATAGCTTCTACCGCAAAGATTAAGCCAATGCCGATAATAAGAGCAACGCCCGATAAGAATATAGATTGTACAACTAATGTATTTGCTAAATATGAGTTTTTCGTTCCGATCGCTTTTAATACACCTAATTGATGTGTTTTTTGTAATGTAATGACATAGAAGAAAACGCCGATTAACAATGCTGAAATGACAAGTAAAAACGCGATAATCATTGTTAATGTTCCTTGCTCTTCTTTATAACCTGGAATACTTTGTAATACTTCTTTTTTATCAACAACTTTTGCGTTATCGATTTTTTTATCAGTATTTAGAGCAATTACACTGTAATCTTTTTGATTTGGCAGTGCAATAGCGTCCCATACATTTTCATTCATGTGGATAACAGGTGTATGACTAAACATTTGATTTTGCGAGAATCCGACAACTTTGAAAGCTTTTTTAGAAATAGGATCTACTAGTACATCGTCAAGTTTAATTCCTTTTTCTTTAATTGATTCATCAGCGACAACTTCATTGTCCGCTAGCGTACTATTTTTTCCTTCAATTACTTTTGGAGCAATGAATGAATCTTGTTTACTTGAGAAAATAGCAACATCAACTTTATTTGAAGTGCCTTCTTTTTCAAATGTTGATACTTTAATGTGCATTGGAACTGCATCTTTTTCATCAACTTGTGCTAATACTTTATCGACATCATCTTTCTTAATTTGAGATCGTAACAATTTACCATCTGCATCATCTGATAAGATAAATTTGTTTGCTTTCATTTCAATAATAGAAGAGGCATTATCATGAGATAAACCATTTGCTAGACCTGATATGATAAGTACAAGAAATGATAATAACATCATGATTGTACCGATTAATCCGTAACGTAATTTCGATTGTTTTAATTCTTTAAGTGCTAAAAACATTAGGTTCGTTCCTCCTTGTTTCGTTCTATGCTCTTATCATAAAGAAGAAATATGAACGGAATATGAACAGAAAGTTACAAAAGACGAGTTTATAGTTTATATATAAATACAAATTGAAAATCCAACATAAAAACCGCTTTTTTAGATGGGCGAGAGCGTTTGGCCATGCCTAGAGCGGTCAGGGCCCTTTTTTTGCCACAGGCAATGTTAAAACAAAGCGAGCAAACAAGTAGCACATCACTTTTTATGATTCATAGCAACGACTTATCTGTTGGAAAATTAACATGGACTTATATAGAAACGGTCAGGGCATTGAAAAAGGCCATTAAAAGAGAAAAAGAAGATAACTCTCTATTATATAGAGCATTATCTTCTTTTTGATTTCTGTATATTGTGCAGGTTATTTTGCCACTTCCTGTTTCGGAAGGTAAATAGAAAATATCGTGCCTTTTCCAAGTTCACTATCGACAGTTATTGCTCCGCCGTGGAAATCAACGACTTTTTTACGATCGAAAGACCTAATCCGCTTCCGTTTACATTTCTGTTTCGGGCAGTATTGACTTTATGAAAACGAAAAGTGTGCCAGGTCGCACACTTTTCATTTTGAACAATTATTTTAAATCTGTTGGAAGGGAAGAGATATGCTTGGAACGCCGCGGTTTGAAAAAAATCAAAATCGAAGGGAGCAGCATACCGCGAACAAGAAATGTATCGATTAAAATCCCCATTGTCATTGTTAAGCCGAACAGAAAGAGTTCTTGAAGTGGTTGGGTAATGAGCACGCCGAATGTAGCTGCGAGTATAATGCCGGCTGATGAAATGACGCCCCCCGTTAAAGCAACCCCGCGTGCTACAGCTTCTTTCCATTCATATTTTTGCGCCTCTTCTTTGATTCGGGATACGAGCATAATATTATAGTCGACTCCTAATGCAATGAGAAACACAAAGGTGTAGACAGGTAGACGATAACTAATTGAGTCGTAGCCTAAAATATAATGAAAGATCATCCAACCTAGCCCTAGCGTTGCTGAATAAGAAAGTAACATTGTGATCATCATTGTTAGCGCGATGATGATCGAGCGTGATTGGTATGTCAGCATAATGAGAATGAACAGGGAAATGAGCGAGAACGTCACAATCGTATCTTTTTCGTTTAAAGATTGTACATCTAATTGCTGCGGGGTTTGCCCGCTATAATGCAAGGAATATTGCTGGGAATCAAAGCCGCTCTTCGTTAATAAACTGTTACTGTTTTCTCGGAGTGTTTTGATTGTATTTAAGGCTGCTTTGTCGTAAGGGTTGTCTTGTAAAGTTAATTGCAGTTTGATGGCATGTTTTTCTTCCGATAAGAAATTTTTTGGCAAGTTCGTATTCGCTAATGCGGAAGTGATTTCCGGTGTGACGGTGTTTATTCCATCTTGTTTTTTCATTGCATTTGATAATGAAGCTAATTTATCAAGAAAGGGTTGGTCTAAGACAATTTCTTTATCTGATTTCAAAATGACAGTGACAGGTGCTAATTGTCCTGGTGGAAAGTTTTCTTCTAAAATCTCAAACCCTTGCCGCGATGAAATGTCATTTGGAAATGACTTCATTAAATTAAACGAATATTTCATAGAGCCAACGTTCAGCGAAGCAAGAATGAGCATAATGAGCAGTATACTTGCTGTGATGGAAGGCTTTTTCTTTACAAAAGTGCCGACATTTGTCCAGAAGCCGCTCAGCTTCTCTTCTTTTTCGGCTACTTTTGGAATGAACGGCCAAAATGCTTTTCGGCCTATAAGTGCAAATAAAGCGGGAATAAGTGTAATGCCTCCAAGCAGAATGAACACCATGGCCACTGAAAATACTGGGGCAAAGTTATGATATGCATTAAAAACAGCAAAGAACAATGTCAGCATCGCGACCAGAACGGTTCCACCGCTAAATAGGATCGGTTCCATTACTTGAGTTAACGCGGCTTGCATGGCATCGTATTGCGAACTCGTCTTTTTTAACTCTTCTTTATAACGAGCTAATATGAATAAACAATAATCCGTCAAAACAGCAAAGAGTAGAATCATCATAATGGAAAGAGCTTGTTTCTCAACGACGAACCATCCGTTTTGACCTGCCAATCCTAAAATGCGATCGACTACTGCATATACGATACCGGAAATAATTAAGGGAATGACAGCAAGCAAAGGGGAGCGATAAATAATGATTAATATAATGAGAATTAATCCGATTGTTGCAAACATTAATACGAAGTCAGCATTTTTGAACAGCGTAATCGTATCCGCTGCAATTCCAGCTGGGCCCGTAATTTCAAGCTTTAAGTCTCCGATATCCATTTGTTTTATGTGGCTTCGAATTTGCTGTAATATGTCATAAATTTGATCTGATTCTAAATCTTTTGTTAGGGCAACATTTAACAGAATAGTTGTGTTATCTTTGGAGAACATTTTATCTTGTGTGGTTTTTGGGAGTTGGTGAAATGGTAAGGAACTTGCGACATGTTTCGGTTTATCATCTGAGGAAAGCCATTTGCTAATTTCTGAGATCTTGGCACGATCGGTCACAGTGATTGCGGATTTTCCATGAAAAACAAGTAGGGCGACTGTTCCATCTTTGGATGGAAATTGTTCGTCTAGTATTTGTTGTGCTACAGCAGACGGCGTATCTTCATGAATACTTCCTTCACCACTGCTTGTTGCATACTTTTTGGCGGATGGTGCGATGAAACTTAAAACGCCAATAGCAAGAATCCAAGCGATTAACACGATTTTGGCACCCTTTGGACTACTGATGAAGCGAGCAAGTTTATGAATCACATCTATAACCTCCTCTTCGTATGTTCAGGAAGATTTTAAAATAAAAATATGAACGGAATATGAACAGAATATTACAAAAATTAAAGAATGATTATTTGTTTCGTTTTGTGAACAAATGGAGAGAGTAAGTTTAAAATGTTGCGCTATTGTTTTTTTATAATTATTATATACCTATACGGGTATAAGTAAGGAGGAGAAAAGAATGAGTAGAAAAATTCTTGTAGTTGGCGGAGTTGCTGGCGGTGCATCAGTTGCAGCACGTTTACGTCGTTTAAGTGAAGATGATGAGATTATTATGTTTGAGCGTGGTGAATATATTTCGTTTGCAAACTGCGGACTGCCATATTACATTGGCGGAGTGATTCAAGAAAGGCAAAAGCTCTTAGTGCAAACAGTAGAGAAAATGTCGAAGCGCTTTAACTTAGATATTCGCATTTTAAGTGAAGTAATAAATATCAATAAAGAAGAAAAAACAATTGTGGTGAAAAATGTAGTTACAAATGAAACTTACGAAGAATCGTATGATGTTTTAATTCTTTCGCCAGGTTCTAAGCCGATCGTCCCGCCAATTCCAGGAATTGAAACAGCGAAGGCGTTATTTACATTACGTAATGTACCAGATACAGATCGTATAAAAGGATATATAGATGAAAATAAACCGCACCGTGCGGCCGTAATTGGTGGTGGCTTTATCGGTGTTGAAATGGCGGAAAACTTGAGAGAACGAGGCCTTGATGTAACACTTGTAGAAATGAACAATCAAGTCATGCCGCCGATTGATTACGAAATGGCTGCATATGTACACGAGCAGATGACAAAACATGGTGTTCAGCTCATTTTAGAAGATGGGGTAGAGGCTTTTGAAGAAGACGGAGCAGTTATTCGTCTGAAAAGCGGTACAAAGATTCATACAGATATGATCATTCTTTCTATCGGTGTGCAGCCTGAAAGTAGCTTAGCAAAAGAGGCGGGACTGGAACTAGGAGTTCGAAATACGATTAAAGTAAACGAAAGATTGCAAACTTCCGACCCATCTATTTATGCAATTGGAGATGCAATTGAAGTAAAAGACTTTGTTACAAAAACAGAAACGATGATTCCACTTGCATGGCCGGCAAATCGTCAAGGCCGTCTATTAGCGGATATTATTCATGGTCACGCAGATTCGATATATAAAGGAACAATGGGAACATCTATCGCAAAAGTATTTGAATTAACAGTTGCTTCAACAGGCGTGAATGAAAAAGTATTACAGCGTTTAGATTTTCCGTATGAGGTCGTTCACGTCCAAGCAAATTCTCATGCAGGGTATTACCCAAATGCGTATCCAATTTTATTAAAGCTTATTTTTAATAAAGAAACAGGAGAAATTTACGGAGCACAGGCTGTAGGACGTGATGGGGTAGACAAACGTATCGATGTGCTTGCAACAGCAATGAAAGCGAAATTGAAGGTGATGGATTTACCTGATTTAGAATTATCTTACGCTCCGCCGTATTCTTCTGCGAAAGATCCTGTGAACATGGTGGGGTATGCTGCAAGCAATATTATTGAAGGACTTGTTGATACAGTGCAGTGGCATGAAATTGATGAGATCGTTGAAAAAGGCGGATATTTAATCGATGTACGGGAACCGAATGAATTAAAACAAGGAATTATAAAAGGATCTGTAAATATTCCTTTGGATGACTTGCGTGACAGATTACATGAGATACCAAAAGATCAAGAAATTTATATTACGTGTCAACTGGGCATGAGAGGGTATGTAGCGGCCCGTATTTTAATGGAAAACGGGTATGAAGTAAAGAATGTTGATGGTGGTTTTAAACTGTATAGGGCGGTTTTACCAAACTGTGTTGCGCATGAATAGGAATCACGTCCTGTCAATTTTGATAGGACGTGATTACAAAATACAACGCATGGTATAATATTTAACAGAAAGCAAGTGAAAGTATGGAGGTGCTTATCCATTGGAATACGGTCAAGATATGAAAAATCGTTTAAAGCGAATTGAAGGACAAATTCGCGGTGTTCTTCGCATGATGGAAGAGGGAAAAGATTGCAAAGAAGTAATCACACAATTGACGGCATCACGCTCTGCGATGGATCGTACGATTGGATTAATTGTCGGAACGAACTTAGAAAAATGCCTTCGCGAACAATTTGAAAAAGGCGATACGTCGAATGAAGATGTTATTAAAGAGGCTGTACAATTACTAGTTAAAAGCAGATAATCTGTCAATTTTTTTGGCAGATTTTAAAAACGGTTCACACATACCCTTATGGGTATGTGTGAATAACATGAGGATTTTACTATGAAACATACTATTGGAGGTATATAAAATGAATGTAGCATTGAACATCGCTATTATTGCATTAATTGCCTTGTTTATCCTTTCTCGTTTGTTACCTGTTAAGGGAGTAAAAAATATAAGCGGGAAAGAACTAAAAGACGAAATGAAGAAAAAGAATAAGCAATTGATTGATGTTCGTACACGAGGTGAATTTAGAGGCAACCATATTCCAGGTTTTCGAAATATGCCATTAAATGAACTCATACAACAAGCAAATAGCTTAGATAAAAATAAAGAAGTAATTGTCATTTGTCAGAGTGGAATGAGAAGTAAACAAGCAGCAAAAGTTTTGAAGAAGATGGGATTTAAACATATTATCAATGTTTCAGGTGGTATGAACGCTTGGAGTTAAGGAGGATGCAGGACAATGAAAGAAATGACTGCGAAAGAATTAAAACGAAAACTGATGAATCATGAAGTGGTAAACATTATTGATGTACGTGAGGTAGAGGAAATTGCCGAAGGGAAAATTCCAGAAGCGCTTCATATTCCGCTTCGTTTAATAGAGTTTCGGATGCATGAGCTAGATAAACAGAAAGAGTACGTGATTGTATGTCGTTCTGGCGGAAGAAGCTCACGAGCAGCTCAATTTTTAGAAAGCTATGGTTTCCAAGTCATCAATATGAACGGTGGTATGCTAGCTTGGGAGTAAGGATTCGAGTTGCAGCGGATGGACTATTCGGTTTGTGCCGAACCGTGTCGAAGGATCTTTAAATCGTGTCGAAGCGCCGATATATCATAAATATCGCCGATAAATGTACTACTTCCGCCGATATATCGGTTCTGTCAAGAAGTCTGTGTAAATTAATGAGACTTAGTACTTAGGTCTATCCAGTATTTAGTTATATGTTTTTTTCTCTTAGGG
>NZ_JAVBXD010000053.1 GCF_030756675.1 Bacillus multifaciens | reverse complement strand
CTTTTTGCGTGTTTCACACACAAAAAGAAGATCTAGATGTATTATTAAAAAGCTAAATTGTGCCCTGAATCAAATTATTTTCACAGAAAAGAAAGAGGTTTTTATGTGTTTTTTCAACTTATATTTATATAGTATATAGAGAGGCTTGCACTCCTTCATATTTTAAAAGATCCTCATATTCTTTTTCCAATTCATCTAAAGTTAATTCGTACAACTGCTTATTTAATACTTTATATATCCCTACGTCAATTAATTTCTCAATCAATAGTTTCTTCCTTTTCTCTACAGCATAACGAAGCCCATAACTCATTCTTTTTCCAAACTCCTTTCGACAATATACTGCACGAACGTTTTGTGGCCACATTATATATATGTATGATGGTAAATAAAAAAGATTCATATTTTATTTTGAGCACTAACATATCATTAACAATCTAAGCGTAAAAAAACGCAGAAGAATGTATTTTCTTCTACGTTTTGTAAATGACCTATCTTTTATCCAATTTGCTTTAATCATTCTCAATTGGACAATTTACATCCACGGTCCAACCTATAATTGCAGCACTTTTTGGTTCTCTCCAAACATTTATCTTTTCTATTATAGATTCAGCATTAAGCAACGATTGGTTTAAGAACTGCTCATCTTTAAAAATTCGTTCGCCACATGCAATAATTCCATTTGTTACTACCACAAGATGATTGGTTCCTTTCTGTAATTCACGAACACCAGATGTAAAACAAGGCGTTGCTGCTGCAAAAACATTTCGCCTACCAATTCGCTCATAAAACTGCTGTTCATTTAAACGGCCCTGTTTGCATTGCCCTGACTCTGGTTGAAATAAATAAAGGAAGCATTCTCCTACTGACAACCAATACACAAACTTGTCTTTCCGAAGACAAATGAGACAATCTGTTGTTCCTTGCACCTTCTCACTTTCTTCAACAAATGTTTCATCTGTAAATAGTGATAATAAATACATATGCGTATGATGAAAAACTAAATGATTGGGGTATGAAAATAATTGTAGTAATTTCTCTTTTCTTTCACAAATTATATCTATAATAAATTTTGCTCTTTCAATTGTATGCTCTGCATCAAAAATCATTGCAAATTCCCATGTTCCTTGTGGATCACACCAAGCCAGTACAGCTTCTTCATTTGTATTCCCGCCATATAATCCGATAGAAAGAGGACCGAGCTTTTCAACATGAATTTCATTTAAATACGCTTTCTCATTACCAATCCATTTAAAGGTATGTACAGCCTTCATCCCCATCCCTCGTTTCATTGTGATTATAAGATAAGCTTATATTATCTACTAAAAAAAAGATACTTTTTCAAAGAAAAATTTTACATCTCAAACTATATATATCCACTTTGATTTTTTAACATCTAAGTCACTGCCGTGCAGAACAAAACATGACCGCTTCTCTACATGGCTAAATGCTCTTGCCTATCTAAAAAGAAAAGGGTTTTTAAGTCATTTTTTCAATTTGTATTTATATATATCTTTACAAACGATTATGTCGTATTGTACGATATAAAAAAAGGAGTTGTAATTATGCTAATCAATAAACATTGGGAAACAATTTATTTTTATCTGCGTTATGAATATGAAGAAAATTTAACTCACCAAGCCATTCGTATTTTACAAATGATTTCTCGACAAGAAGCACAAACCATTAGTACGATCGCAGCAAAACTTCAACTCTCACATAACACAGCTTCTGAGCATATTAAACGATTAATTCAAAAAGAGTTTGTTATAAAAGAACGTAGTCAACAAGATGAACGAGTTGTAATTGTAAAACTAACAGAAAAAGGGCAGCAGGCATTAGCTTCACACACACTGCTCGATGAGGCGAAACTAAAACAAATCGAACAGAAATTATCTGAAGAAGAAAAAAAACTAATTCAATCTGCATTCGAATTATTAGCAAAGGAGGCATACGATGTCTTTTCTCATTAAAGTAATCGTCTCTGCACTTATTATTGGGGGTGTTACGGAGATTGCCAAGCACTTTAGTACACTTGGCGGCTTCATTGCTGCACTTCCGTTAATTAGCTTGCTCAGTTTATTCTGGATTTCTGTTGAAGGAGGTTCTCGGGAAAAATTAAGTGATTTTGCACTTGGCGTGTTATATGGGTTTCCTGCATCGGCCTTGTTATTATTCATCGTTTATTTAGGGCTTCGCAACTCATTTTCACTTAGCACTTCTATTCTATTCGGTATAGGAGTATGGGGAATAGTATTAGCTTGTCAAAGACTTTTTCAAACTTAAGGAGGCGTTTTTTGATTACACATGTAGATGTTTTCGGAAAAAAAGTTGAAGTACGAATTACAGGACAAGGTAAACAAACTGTTGTCATTCAAACTGGTATGTTTTGCTCCTTTTATAATTGGATTAAAGTTGCAAATGAACTGTCTCCATACTACAAAGTTATTTTGTTTCATCGACCTGGATATGGGACTAGTGAATTACATGAAAAAGAACGGACAACCGAGCAAACCGCGTTTGAATTACGAGAATTGTTACATGTTTTACACATTCAAGAACCGATTATTTTAGTTGGACATTCTTATGGCGGTTTATGCGCACAACATTTTACGATGCTCTATCCTGAACACGTTTCTACACTTGTTCTCGTAGATTCAACATCTATGAATCTGCACCGCTTAGATGAACTCGACTTACCTACATTAGATGAGACAGATTCAGATGAAAAATGGATTGAAAAATGTTTATACTATGCCGATTTAAACACTGCTCAATTACATCAAGAAGTATTACCAAAACTAACAACCGCACAAACGACATTACCGATTGAAATACAAAAGCTATTGCTAACTTTTTCAATCTCTCCAGCCCTTTATAAAGCCGTTTCTTCAGAAATCATTCATTGGAAAGATTGTGCTCAAAAGATGAAGAGTATGCAACTATTCCCTAACATACCATTAATAATTATTGGAAGAGATGCCCATCATTCTATTCAACAAGCTATTCAAGATGGTATTCCTTCTGAAGAAGCAGTAGTCTTAGAAACTGCATGGCAAGAACTGATTCATGAACAAACTACACTTTCAAAACAAAGCCAACTTGTTGTTGCTGCTAAATCAGGACACTCCATTGAGGTAGATCGACCTGATATTCTAATAGAAGAAATAAAAAAGCTACATAACTTGTAAAAAGAAGAGGAAAGCAATATACCACTGCTTTCCTCTTCTTTTTATTCAAAGTCTTCTTCTAACTCTTCTACATCATAAAACAAGTTTCCAGTACTTACATGAATAGGGCCGTTTGCGACATCAACGCGTAATACCCACGCCCATGGCACAGATAACCTTTCATGCAATGCCCGCCAGAAAGCCATAGACTTTCTTTCATATTCTTCAAATTCTTCTAGCATCTCTTTATAGGAGGCACCGTCTAATTGAATATTCGCTTCCATTAAACGTGAAAAGGCATAATGCTTTAGTTCTAGTTCTGCAGCAATTTCCATTTCTTCAGGTGTTGCCATACCAATAATCGTTCCGTCAGGTGGTAAAATCTCATACACATTATGAACTTCTACAACTTCTCCTGGCATGGATGAAAATCGATTGTTTTTCTCGAACATATAAACAGCCTCCTTTTATTAACAGCTTTTTGTATTCCAGCGATTTATTTCTATAACCGCTGTTTCATCTCCTGCCCTTTTCGGCAATCTTTATACATTCTTTACAAAGTCTTCTTTCCAAAGTTGATCCGCTTGAACAAACTGATTGTCTACAAATGTCAGTTTATATATATCAGGCATTTGTAATCCCTTCCAAAATAAAAAATCATATTTGGAATCGAAATAATTCATAATTAGAACCATTATATTTCCATGCGTTCCGATAACTATATTTTTTCCTTTATATTTCTCCAAAATTTTCATGATACAAGAAACCCCGCGCTCCTGAGCAATAACATTCGATTCTCCACCTTCTAAATGAAACGAAGGATCTTCCCATACTTTTGTAATAGCTTGCTCAAAATCTTGAACAGGCTGCAAACTTAGTAAACGCTCTCTTATATCTTCCTCTAACCCAATTGATAATTGAAAATGTTTAGCAACCCCTTCTACCGTTTGAATGGCTCTCTTATATGGACTAG
Source organism: Bacillus multifaciens (assembly GCF_030756675.1). GTDB lineage: Bacteria > Bacillota > Bacilli > Bacillales > Bacillaceae_G > Bacillus_A > Bacillus_A multifaciens. The sequence goes on along the minus strand of NZ_JAVBXD010000053.1, from coordinate 20,388 downwards.
CAATGACAACATCTATCGGTTCATTTTTCAATACTTCTGTCACTCTTTCTGCATCTTGCCAACCTTTCTCAGATAACGGTCTTTCCCTCTCATCAGGTGTATATGTAGAATGCGCATGCCGTACAAAATAAATAGTAGTCATTCCCTTATCCCCTTTTACTTTATTTATCATTTTTTATCTGTATTTATCTAAGTTTAATAATTAATTAATATCATACTTTACTTAGCAAAAAGCATGGTGTTTTATTCAAACACCATGCCTCTTTTGTTTACATAATAAAATTATGTAATTAATAATACTACAAATAATAGATTTTATAAATATTATTTCCCGTGATGTAACATGAAATCACTTACTTCTTCTTCAATATGGTTTAGCTTTGCAATCCCTTTTTTCCATTTCCGAATATAACGTGTTACACCTATAGTGAAAGAAACAAAAAGAGAAGAAAGAATAACTCCATATACAACACTAACCGTATTCATTACGACACTTCCTTGTAATTGGATTATGCTACTAGTATACTCCTTTTTTTCTCCAAATGTAGGAAGTTCATATTTTTGTAACAATGACTGCTAATTTTTATGACATAGATACTCCCTCTTGTTGCTTTATTTCCTTCCATTGCTTCGTTCCAAAGAATACAACAACAAACAGTCCAAACGTAGATATTAATATTACAGTGGATGCTGGTATATAGTCTAAAAGCACTCCATACAAAAGTGTTCCAAGAGGGACAATTGCAGTTGCAATCGTTTCAATTAATCCGAATACACGTCCTAAATATTCTGGTGCCGTCGTTTTTTGGACAAATACTTGCAATGGAACGTTAATCGTAATGAGATTCACCCCAAAAAGGATCATAAGGGTAATATAATATATGAAAATCATTGTTTTAGATAATGGAAGAAACATTGGTAATGCAATACAAAACAATAATCCTGCTAACATGAAAAGATTCCTGCGAATTGTCCGAAACTTATTTGTTGCTTCCGCTCGAATCGATAAAATAATAGAAGCAATTAGCATCCCAACCGCAAACATTCCTTCAATGACTCCAAATTGCTGAGAGGAAAGTGATAATTTTTGAACGATTATATATGGTAGTGAAACGTTAACTGCACAAAAAAAGAAATTCAGCCAAAATGAAAGTTTTACCATCGAAAATATATCACTTTGCTCTTTCACATATATAAAACCCTCTTTTATACTCGTTAAAAAATGACCTTTCCCTTCTTTTTTATTTGCTTTATACAAATCAAAGACCATAAATACTTCTACCATCGCCGCTAAAGCAAATGTAATACCATTTAGTAAGAAAAAGAACTTTATAGAAAATAAGCCGTATACAAGACCACCAATAACCGGTCCTAAAATGGTTGAGAGCGATGTAGCTGTTTGGTTTAATGAATTTGCTTTTTGGATACGTGTTGTATCAACTAGAGATGGAATTGAAGATGTTAAAGCAATAGAGAAAAAACTTGCACATATTGATAACAGTGCTGCGGAGACATAGATGAAAATCAATGATAGTCCAAATGAATTTGAAAGTAAAAACATGGTGAACATAATAAGAGCGCTTAATATATCTGCTCCAACAGCAAGCTTCTTTCGGTTAATTCGGTCTGCTGCTGCTCCGGCAATTGGTCCGCAAATTAAACGTGGAACGGAACCACAAACAAGTGTAATGGCAAATCCCATGCCAGATCCTGTCGTTTTTAAAACGTATAATCCCATTGCAAACGTATAAATATTTGCCCCAAGCATTGATGATAATTTCCCAATCATCATCAAAACAATATTTCGCGTCGCAATTTTTAATCGTGTATCATCTCGATTTTCTAATACACCCTCCATACAATCATTCTCCCCTTAAAAGTTAAATTGTGTTAAACTTATTATATAATTAATTTTCAGAATTTGACAATAAAAAGTTTAATTATATTTAACTTTTATATAAAAGGAGGAGTTCCATGACTACTCTCGGAGAAAAAATTCGGACATTACGAAAAGAAAAGAAACTTACTCAATCTGAACTTGCTGGGACAGAATTAACAAAAAGCATGCTCAGTCAAATTGAAAATGGTAAGGCAACTCCTTCTATGAAAACATTGCATTATCTTGCTGACAAACTCGGCTGCGATGCAAGCTTTTTATTAGAGGAAGACGCGAATGAACTTGCTGCTCTTGTACAAAAGATGGAACAATATATACAAGATATGCGTTTTAAAGATGTATACGAAACCCTTCATCCTATTGTGCACGATGTATTGCCTTCTACATTAAACGTTGCACGGTTATATAAACAATATGCAAAAGTAGCAACTTATACGGGAAACTACGATGTACATATATATATCGAAAAAGCAATCATCATTTTTGAAAAGTACGCTTTATATCGGGAAAGTACAGAAACAAAGCTTATCTCCTACTACTCATTGTTTCGACATAAAAAATATAATGAGTGCCTACAATTGATTCATTCTATTCGTGACGAATATAAAGAAAAACTTTTAGAAATCGATTTAATCATGCAAATTGAGCTTTATTTTTATGAAGCTGTTATTTTATTAGCCCTTGGGAATTATGAGGGATGTAAAGATACCCTTTTACAAACACTTAATTTTTCTAAAAAAAATCAAGTGTACTATAAAATGGATCAATTTTATCGTATTTTATCTTTTCAAGCTATATTGGTTAAAGATATAGAAGGGTATTTACACAATTTAGAGAAATCAAAGCAATTTGCTATCTTTACAGAAAATAATTTGTCATTAACCACCCTCCATCTGTTACAAGCTTATTTTCATAACACGATCACGAAACAATATAAAGTAGCGCTTTCTCACACTGAAACATACGGAAAAGAGCTATTAACTAATCTAGAATCCGGAAAAAACGGCTTTTATTATCTTGAAAAAGGAAAAGCATTATATGGTTTAGAGCGTTATCACGAAGCTTTACAAGCTCTGCAACAAGTAACAATTCCTGATTATACGCATCATCCAATAGACCAAGCGTTACTGACTACAGCAGGCTCTTTTCGTGCATTATGCTATATGCACCTAGAAGATAAAGAACAAGCACTGTATGAAGCAAAACAAGCACACATTGCAATGCAAGATTATCATGCTCCAATTTTCTCTTCTTTCACTGAAGAAACATTACAAATGATTCAAAAACTTTAAACTCTCTACTAATTGGTATATTATTCCTTGTTTTAAGGGAAAATAACAGTACAAGAAAACTTCCTTCTTGATGATTTACCAATCGGATATAGAGAGGAGTTTGAAAATGAACATTCAAAGAGCAAAAGAAATTTCAGAATCAATGGAACAAACAAATGTAACATTTCAAGGCATGTCTGTTATGATTCAACATGTCGATGAAACAAATGAAACTGCACGCATATACGAGGCAACAAACCCAAATCGTGAACTCACCGTTCCCATTAATAGCTTAGAGGAAATATAAAAACTCCCACTTCATTTTATTTTGAAGTGGGAGTTCTTATGTAAGCCATAAACACATAAGCGAGAAGACCCTTATATATCCAATTTAAAAACTTACCTAAAAACCCTTTTCTTTTTAGGTGGGCGAGAGCGTCTGGCCATGCGTAGAAGCGGTCAGGTCCTTTTTCTACCACATGCAAGGTTTAAGAAAGCAGATAGCGGCCATGGCGTATTCTGCAAAGCAGTGACTTATAAAGAAAAGCAGAGCCTAGGAGGCAGGGCTAGGAAAAGTTGTCGAAAAATTAAACGTCTTTTTATTGTTTACTATTACATTCATTACGATAAATGAAATTTCTGTTTGCTTTTAAAAAATGACACACTATTCAGATTTCGTGATAAACTAAAAAGAAAAAATTTATAGTAAGGAGGAAGCACAATGAACAAGGCCCCATACTATGCTGTCATTTTCACCTCTCAACTATCATCTGCTACGATTACGAAATCGTAGCAGATGAAATGGTAAAGCTAGCCGCCAAGCAACCTGGTTTTATCGATGTTGAAAGCGTCCGTAGTCAACAACCCGCCACTTAACACCCTTACGGGTCGTTTGAAGTGGGGGCTTGCGTCTGTCGGAGTTCGACAGTGCTTCTATCCTCATAGAGAGCAACTACGCTTATTCCTACCCAGTAGTGCGAACGAGCAACGCTCTCCTACCTTAGTGTGGTGGAACATAGGGACGGTTGACTTCGCCCTTACTACAAGAGCTATACTCCTGTAGTAACTACACCAATATGTTCAATCCCTTTACGGTGTAGATTCATAGCACCAATACGGTCATCATTTGACGTGTATTGGCAGTTTTTACAACAGAATGTGTGTAATTTCTTATTACGGTTTGTTTTCTTGATATGCCCACATTTAGGGCAGGTTTGAGAAGTATATTTTGGGTCTACGACAATTACCTTCTGTCCGTTCATTTCCGCTTTATATTCCAACATCTGACGGAACTGGTAGAAAGCCCAAGAAACAGAAACATAGCGGTCTTTCACTCGTACTTTTTCAGTTGCGGAACGAACACCTGTTAAGTCCTCTAAAACAAACATAGTACCTCTAGGGTATTTATCAACGAGTGCCTTTGTAATTTGATGGTTTACGTCAGTTACATAACGGTTTTCTCTTGAAGCAATTTGTTTTAGTTTTTTACGAGCAGACGGTGTTTGTCGCATTTGCAACTGTTTACGAGTAGCTTTAAACTTACCATGCTTATGCTTAACAACATTTCCGTTGTAGAAAGTAGTTTTACCCTGACTATCATAAGTAGTAGCAAGAAAGTTGATTCCTAAATCAATACCGACAATATTGTTTACATCTACGTAATCTAATTCAGAAAATTCTTTTGTCATTGGAATGTGTAAGAACCATTTTTTATGTTTGTGTACGAGTTTAGCAGTACCAAACTTCCAAGTATTGTTAAAGTATTTTTTCATAGCCTTGCGTTCATAATTCAATCTAAGACGACCATCAAGTGTATTTACACTAAATTGGCTCTGAGTTAATGAGTAGTCACGATTCCAAACAAGGTCATATTCTGGAAGTTTAAATTCAATTAAAGACCATTCATGTCCATTTGATTTAGCTGACTTGTATCGAGCAATCACTGTTTTCATAACAGATTGAGCCATTTGACTTTTTAGTCCAAACCGATTTCGTAAGTTAAAATAATACAAGTTATTCAAGTTTACTTGATTTAGATTTTTTGTTTCAAAGATATGTTTTGATAACCAATTACAAGCCTTACGATAAGCGTTAGTTGTTATCTTTAGGCTTTCATCTTGATTGCCAGAAACATAGATTTGTATTTTCGCAGTAATTGTAGATATTATCCTCACCACCTTTCACTAAATATATTATAACGAAATTTTAGTAAAAATAAATAACCTAAATAGGAGGAAGGAGGAGGCAAGGTGGAAGTTTCAGATACTTAATATGGTACAAAATCTTACGATTTTTAACGTACCATACCGTATCTGACGGCAATTCCTCCCCCACTTATCGTTGGGCTACGCCCTGCACACGATTGAAGTAGGGGTATCCTTGCCGATTTTAGATGAAAAAGAAAACTGCTCTTCTTCTTCTACATGAAATATACGGAATCAACCAACATATGAAGCATGTCATTTGTACATTTTCATCTTCTACTATAGACGTGGTTTGTCCAAATTTATTATATCGCTCTACTTCTTTTCATTACGATGAGGAATCAGAAGCATATTTATATTTTATGAAAAACGTTGGATTTCAACAGGGAAAACAACAAATTGAAGATATGCTCACTGAACTACGAAATAACTATACGTATGTAGGAGTTCTCGGATTTAGCGTTGGTGCAACAATTGCTTGGTTATGTAGTGAAGATTCTAGAATTGATTTTGTAATTGGATGCTATGGTTCACGTATTCGTGATTACACAAATATTGTACCGAAATGCCCGGCGTTTTTATTATTCCCAGCAAACGAAACTAGTTTTTCAGTTTCTGCTTTGATTGAAAGTTTACAAAGTAAAGGTCATCCATTTTTAAAAATAAAACAACTTAACGGAGAACATGGCTTTCTTGATCCATTTTCTACAGCGTACAACGCGGAAACTGCGAGCCAAGGGTATGAGATGATACACTCTTTTCTTCAAAACATAATAGAGAAGTAGGACCTACTTCTCTATTATGTTTAAATCTCTTCTTTCAATCCAAATAGGAAGCAATAAATAAAGAACGTATGCAAGAAGCAGCCAAACTACAAATGATAGGATTTGCTGTGATGACAGTGCTGAGAAGATATAAGAGGAATAATATATAATAAATATATCTAGAAATAATCCAATTGACGTCCCGAAAATCCCCAACTTGATTACGGAATACCGTGATGGGTCTAATCTTTTATATAGCAACATAATGCCATATAACATAATTGCTGTTCCAATCTCCAAAAGAATTAACCTGGTGATAAACATTGAAGATGTAATACTTACTAATACAAACTTACCAAATAAGAAAAAAAATGCTGATGCTCCTATCCAAATACTAACAGAAAACAGTATTGTTAAAGAGAATTTTTCTTTCAATCCACTTTCTTCCCTTCTGTAAGTTTTTGAATAAGTATAAATACCTGTTCATATACTTCACTTGCTGAAAATGATGGGGAAAATAATGCTTACAATGCTAAACCATCAATTAAAGCGTTGCATTCGAACATAAATAAACCGCTACGCCCATATTCTTGTGAAATTAATTCTAGACGTAGCGGTTTTCCCTATGTTTTCTGAAGTTCATATATCTTCTATTTATTTCTTATTATCTGCATTTCTTTCTTTATCTACATGCGATTGTGCAGTAATTGAATCAAACGGTGTATAGTAAATTTGAGGTGTCACTTTTTGAACAAGCATTCTATATGTTGTAAGCCCAATAATAAAAAATAACAACATTGTAAACGCAACAACAGCAATTGTTAAAATGAACATGGCATCCTCCCTCAGTAATCGTTATACTACAAAGTTCGATACAATTTGAGATACTCCTTTTTCTAAACTATGAAACTTACATTATGAAATATTTTCTCTAGCCAATTCTTGTTCTAATCATGAAATTGAAAGAAATAAGCGTAACAAAAACACCACAATAACTCCAGTTAATACAGCTCCAAGCAAACTCCGTGTAAAAATCGCAACAAGAAACGTCGGAATAGCTGCTACTATATAATCTACTTTCACCGTTTCATGCATAAATAAAGTTTGCGCTAACAATGCAGCTAATATTGCAATTGGAATATGCCCCAGCTGGGCAATCTAGTATTTTCTTATTTTGTATGTCCTTATCTTGTAATTGAAACATATCACAGTACTCTTCAAACGTACGACCAATAAATACAACTCTTTCAATGTCTAATTCCATTTCCCCCACTCTCCTCTTCCTTATTTTAACGTAACTACTCAGCTATACCTTTTAGAAATTTAGAAAAGGGTATGATTCTAGTGGAGGTGTGTCTCTCTATTACTTATAAATTCATTTTTGGACATATAGACTGCTGTCATGCAAACCGGGCAGGAGCCTGCACTGATTGGCTACTTTTGTTTTCAAACCTTGCACGTGGCAGGAAAAGGACCTGACCCCTCTTATGCATCGCCAGTCCCTCTCGCCCATTTAAAAAAATGCTTTTCTGTCCTTTTTTCATAAAGTAACTGCGTAGTTACATTTTAACATAAAAAAGAAATGCCCTTTGGGGGCATTTCTTTATCTTAATAATTCATTCGATTCTTTATCATACACTTTATCAAATGTTGTCATCACACGTTGTGATGATTGAACCATCCTTTGATTTGTCATAACATCTACCAATTCTTTCGCCATATCAACGTTAGAGTTTTCTAACATGTAGTTGCGAACAACTGACGTTCCATTTGGTAAATCAGCGATGTTCGTTCCATCTATTGTAAAGCTTTTATCTTCATGTTTTACAAGACGCGCTTTCAAATTAGCATCAACTGACTTTGTTTGTAAACGTCCAATAGTTCGGCGCGTTTCTTCATTATAAAGAATTCCATCTGCTTTCACAGAAAGTTTCGCACCTTCTGGAATACGAATACGATTATTATTACTATCCAATACATATGCACCAGATGTTGTTTGTAAGTAGCGATCTGCATTTACAGTAAAATGACCATCTTTTGTCATAAACGTTTCATTATTTTTTGAAACGACAAAGAAAGAAGCCGCACCTGTATTTCCATCTTCTAAAGCAAAATCAGTAGCACTATTGGTAATTTGTACTGGACCTTGAGTTAAATTTACATGTGTGGCAGCTGGTACAACTGCATAATCAACTGTTCCAATTGCAGTTTCACTTCTATTTACTTGACGGTACGTTTCATGTGTATCAAAAACTCTTGATGTCATTTGATCTGCTTTAAATCCTACTGTTTGGGCATTAGCGATGTTATTTGCATGCACATTTATGTGCTGCATATAGTTCATCATCCCCATAGAACCAACATATAAACCATTCATACTGTAATGAATAAGGCAAAAACCTTATTCTTCACCTCACTCTCTATTATGATATATATAACATTTGTTTTGCTAAATGTTCAGCTGTTGCAATATGCAAGTGTTGTGTAACATTTTGTCCATCTGTTGTAAGGACAATTGGTGCAGATGAAACAGCCGGAATCTTTAGTAGCTCACCACTACTTGCTGTTTCATCAAATTTCGTAAATATAAACCCATCGATACGCACATCTTTGAAGTTTGTAATAATCTCGACCATATCTTTACTTTTCATTGAAGCTGATAACGTTAAGCAAATATAATCTGGTTGAACTTGTTTCATTATTTCAACCATACTTTGTACAGAGTCTAACGTACGATAATTTCTACCAGCTGTATCGATTAAAATATAGTCGACTGGTGCTTCCTCTTTAAAATAGGAAAGTGCTTGCGATATTCCTGCTGCATCACGCACTGCCAAAACTTCTGCCCCAATTACTTTTACATTCTCTTGCAGTTGCTGAACCGTTCCAACCCGTGAATGATCTGTTGTAATAAATCCAACCGTTTTATTTTGCTCATATAACTGCCAAGCAATCTTTGCAAGTGTTGTCGTCTTTCCAACACCTGTCGGTCCGATTAACGCAATCGTTTGTACTTCCTTCTCAAACACATTTTCTGTATGAAAATATTCACTCATATCTTCAAAAATAAACTGCAACACTTCTTCTTCTGTAATCAACGAAGTGTGTTCAAACTTTGCTCGCAGTTTCTTTTCATATACTGCTAAGAAATGTTCTTCCACTTCATTTTGCTCAAGTGTACGCAGTACTTTTTTTATAATAAACGGCACCGATGTACCTTGCTCAGTTTCTTGTACTGCTCGATTTGCAACATGAGTAGTTACCTCTACTTTTTCTTCTTGTTTTTCTACAGTTTTCATTACAACAAGTCCCTTGTTAAACACTTGTAGTAATTTTTGCTTCTTCTCCACCCACTCTTCACTTTGAGCAAATGGCTTTGGCTTATACGGAATATTATGCGTTTTATTCTCAAGGTCATGTAAAATCGATTGTATCTTCTGCATCTGAATCGTCTCTTGTGATTGTTCTTCTTTTACTTCTGTAGTAACTTGTTCTTGTTTTTCTTCATTTTTTTCAGGAAATTTCACAATCATTTCATATTGCTTTTTCCAAAAGAACGGCATCTTTCGCTTTGCTGTTTCAGCTACAACATAGTAATAGTCATTTCCGTGCTCTTCAAAAAGTTTATGATACAATTCGTTTTTAGAATACGCTTGAATTCGCTTCATGCTTTCATTCTTTGCTGCACTTTCCATATTCTCTCACCTCTGCCTTACTCAATATATGCAATTTGGTCTACCGTAATTTCAGGTGCCAATTCACTTATGCATAGTACCTTCGCTTCTATTTGATAACGGTCAAGTAACCTTACGATACCGAAGCGGAAATCTTTACGACGGGTTAATAAAACTGGATCTCGTCCCATTAAACGAGACTGTTTAAAAATGTTTTGAATTTGATCAATAACACGTGTTTCTTGCTCTAAATCCCAGTTCAATAGATATCCTTGATACGAGTTATTTACGACGTCAGCATCAAGTTCAATTGCATCTGAAAATAGGGCTGCATAAATTTTCCCATCATAGTTTTTCGCATGTTCACAAATTACTTTTGAAATACATTCCCGTACAAAAGCAGTAACACCGTCTGCCTGATTTTGATAAATCTCTTTTCCGTCAATAATACCTTCCATAATGGTTGGTAAATCTCGAATGGAAATACCTTCTTTTAACAGTTGCTTCACGACATTCTGGATAAGAGATAAATCGATTTCCTTCTTCTTAATTTCTTCCAATAATACGCCATGATCGTTTTCTAAAGATTGAATCAAATCTTTTACATGCTGACGTTGCAGCAGCTCATGCACATTACGACGAATCACTACATCTAAATGCGTAATTAAAATACTTAGCGGTTCTAATACTTGATAGCCTTTCATTTGTGCATCTTGGACAACATGCTCTAAAATCCAGTAACCATCTTCTCCAAAGATTGGATCTTTTGCTGGTTCAGCATCTAAATCAGCCATAACATTTGGTGTTTTCAGTGCTAATAAATAACCTGATTTTAAAACACCTTCTGCTACCTTTGCTCCTTTAATACGAATCACATACCGCCCGCGTGGTCTGAAGCTCGTATTATCTTTGAAGTTAATTCCAGGGACATTAATACCTAAATCTGTAATAATTGATTTTCGCATTAATACAACTTTATCTCGCGCTGTTTCCCCGTTAATCTTTTGTTTCACAAGTGCCGCTAAATCAAGACCAAGTTCAACAATAATTGGATATTTATCCGTAAAGACACCAAATGAATCTTCTACTTTCTTCATTTGATCTTCATCACTTTGAATCATCTCTAATTCTTTTTGCAGCTCTTCTTCTTTTTCTTTCTTCAAACGCTGCTTATTGGTGTATCCTAAGAAAATAATTCCCCCGCCCACAATTAGGAACGGGATAAGTGGTAGCGGTGAAAATACACCCATTGCAATAAATAAGCCTCCAAGTGCATATACAACAACGTCATGGGCCATTAACTCTTTATAAATACCTTCGTTCACCGTATCGTCTGAACCATCAAATACACGTGTAACAATAATCCCTGTCGAAATAGCTAATAATAGCGAACCAATTTGGTTCACGATTCCATCGCCAATTGTTAATTTTGTAAAATGATAGGCAGCTTCTTGGAATCCCATTCCTTGCTGCATCATCCCAACAATTAAACCAAAAATAATATTCACGAATAAGATAACGATACTAAATATAACGTCGCCTTTTACAAATTTCCCGGCACCGTCCATTGCACCGTAAAACTCTGTTTCCATATTTAATTTCTTACGCTTGTCCTTTGCTTCTGTGTCTGTAATAATGCGCTGATTTAAATCCGCATCAATTGACATCTGTTTCCCTGGCAAAGAATCAAGTGTAAAACGTGCCGCAACTTCTGCTGTACGAGAAGAACCATTCGCAACAATAAATTGGAAGATAATCAGTACGATAAAAATAACAATACCAATTAATAAGTTTCCGCCAATAACAAACTGACCGAATTCTTCAATAACATGACCAGCATTCCCATTCGTTAAAATGGCCCGCGTCGTCGAAACGTTAATCGAAACACGGAAAATCCCAATTAACAACAATAACGTTGGGAATGACTTTAACTCATCCCACTCTTTAATACTTGTTGCTCGCATATATACGAGCACTGCCATCCCAAGTAAAAAGACGATAATGACATCAAGTATAAATGGCGGCAATGGAATTAAAAGTGCTACAATAAACGACACTGCTAAAAAGATAGAAAAATAAGTTTTAGCTGAATCTATCTTAAACAAACAAAATCTCCTCCAAACGCGCCCTATACTTCAATTTGTTTCGTTTGAATTAAATAGCGCATAACTTCAATAACAGCAACATATAAATCTTCGGGAATCGTTTCATTTTCCTCAACTTGATAATATAACGAACGTGCTAGTGGACGATTTTCCACCATTGGTATATCTTGTTCACGCGCTAACGTTCGCATAAATAATGCCAGCTCCTCTTCACCTTTTGCTACAACAATCGGTGCTGCATCAACTAGCTTATTGTAACGAAGAGCAACAGAAATGTGAGTTGGGTTATTCACAATAAAGGTTGCACCGTCCATCTTTTTTGCAATCGCTCCCTGCAAAATCGCATGCATAAAGCTTTTCCGCTTTCCTTTTACTTCTGGATCTCCCTCGTTATCTTTATGCTCTTTTTTCACTTCTTCTTTTTTCATTTTTAAATCTTGTGCATGCTCCCATTTCTGATAAATGAAATCAATAATAGAAACAACAACAAGAATAATCAAAATGGCTAAAAATATATATTTGATTTGCTTCATAATTTCAACAAGTGACGCACTCCAATTAAACCCAATCATGCTCACAAGTTTTTCTAAATTCCGCTTAACTATGACATATGCGACATAGCCAAGAAGAATCATATAAAATAAAGACTTCAAAATATCAACGATACTTCTTCTACTAAACAATCTCGTAAAATAGCTTTTCGGATTAATACGAGATGCTTTCGGTTTAATAATTTTTGCTGAAAATAAAAAACGTACTTGTATCATATAATTCATCATATGAAACGCATAAACGAGCACAAGAATAGGTATTGATATTTTTAATAGAAGCATACCCATTAAATAGAAGTACTCGGTTGTATCAGCTTTTTTTCCAATTTGATCAAATAGCACTGCAACAGAATTGGCAATATCATACCCCAAACGATTACCGAAAAAATAAATAACTGTTGCTAAAACAAGCACCGAAAACAAGTTATTTAAATCTTTACTCTTGGCAATGTTCCCTTCTTCGCGTGCTTTTTTAATCTTCTGCGGGGTGGCTTTTTCTGTTTTATTATCTTTTGCCATAACCGTCCCTCTATTTCGTTAACAAAAAGTCAAATAGTTTCGTATATTCATCGAGTAATTCGCTTGTCAAATTTTTAAACACATATCCAAACATCGGTACACTCATTGCAATAAATAAAATGCCGCACGTAATTTTTAAAACGTATGCATTCGCAAAAATATTAAGTTGCGGTGCATTTTTTGCAATTAAAATTAATACGAAGTTTATAATGAATAAACAGCCCATAAGCGGAAGTGCAATTTCTACTGCAGACGTAATTGCAAATAATAACGTTGCTAATAAACTATCTAAAAAACTCCTCGTTAATAGTTGTGAAATTGCTTCCGTATATTGAAACGACTTCAAAATTGTCGCAATAAAATAATCCATTCCGCCAAGAGCAACAAAAATAATCGTAAAGAATATATCAAACATTGTCGAAATCAATGTGGACTGCGAACCAGCATTCACATCAAACAAACTCGCTTGCGATAAACCTATATCAAAATCTAAAATATGTCCCGCCATTTTGGGAATGTTCCATAAAAACTCGACAATTTTTGAAAGTGTTAATCCAATTACAATTTGTGTACCCGCATAACCGACAATATCCCAGATCGTCTCAATATGAGAAATATTCACTTTGTCAGCGACTGTAACCGATAATCCGAGCCCAAATGTAATTTTCACCATTGCTGGCATGGATCGTCCTGAAAAAAAAGGCAAAAAATACAAAAATGACGTAATACGGCAAAACGCAAAAAACGTTGCAACCCATAAATCCATATTCATTTTCCGTCACCCTTTTTCAATACGAACGCAGCAACGTCGGAATTTTGTCAAATAAATCTAAAATTAATGTTGTAATTTCTTGAAACATCCATGGACCAAGTATGATAATAACAAGAACAATACTTGCCATCTTAGGTAAAAACGTAAGCGTCTGTTCTTGTATTTGCATCATTGCCATTAATACCGCAAGAATGATAACAACAATCATACTTACTCCCGCAATCGGAAGTAAAACTTCAAAGCCTTTATAAAAAAAAGTTTGAAATATTTCTGTTATTGGTGATATATTCATGCAAATATGACTCCTATCACGTATTGTACAAACAAATCTTCTCTAATCGGCTCTTAAGCAACCGTTTTAAACATAATATCGACGATTTTTGTATATCCACCTAAATATACAAAAACGAGTATTTTAAATGGTAAACTTAAAATCATCGGCGGCACCATCATCATACCGAGATACATTAGTAATGTACTAACGATTAAATCAATAAAAACAAACGCTAAATAAATGAACATCCCTGTTAATAAGCCTTTTTGAATTTGAGTCAATGTAAAAGACGGAACGAGAGTAAATAAAGAAATATCCTTCACATCTTTTGGCAACTCTTCATTTCGAACTTTTAACATCATTTTCAAATCATGTTTATACGTATGCTTTGCCATATAATCTTTCATAATTGGTTCTGTCTTCGCTGCCGCTTGACTCACTGTAATCTTATCTTTCGTCATCGGATCCCAGACATCGCTTTTTAAATGTCCAAGAACAGGCTGCATCGTAAATAACGATAAAAACAGAGCTAATCCAACCAGCACCTGGTTAGGTGGTAAATTCATAACACCGAGTCCTTGACGTGTAATCCCAAGAACAATCATAAAATATGTAAAGTGCGTAAACAAAAGCACAATAGATGAAGATAGCGATAATAGCGTTACAAGTAGAAAAAGTTGTACACTCGAATTATTCGTAAACTCTTTTCCATTTTCAAAATGAATAAATCCATTTGGTTCTGCGTACGCTGCATTTGCAAAAATAATGCAAAAAACAATAGAAAATGCAAAAATAACACTAATAGAAGATCTAATTTTTTTTATTTTCATGATGCATCCTCTACTTTTTTCTGCTGAATTTTTTCCTCTTTTATTGCCTCTTCTAATACTTTATGAAACTGATTTCCTGACAACTGGATGGAATGACTGCCGTTATTACCTATAACAGTAAATACTTGCTTACCATCTACTTCAAATAAGAATGCACTCGTTTGATGGTTGACATACAAGCCATCTTTCACTTGAATCAAACCATTTTCCCCTTGCTTATAAAACTGATGTTTTCTCGTCTTTTTCATCATATAATAGGCACCATACCCGAGAGCACCAAATAATAATACAACTTGCACTAAGGTTGTCATATAGCTCATATGACACCTCCTCTATTCATTCTCATTCGCCGCAGCTAATATCGCTTTTTTCTTATCGGCTTGAATTTCAGAAATGATAATTCCAAAATTTCCATCCATCACAATTGCTTCGCCAATTCCCACTTTTTCATCACTTAAATATACATCGACTTTATGCCCTAAGTTTTTTTCTACCTCTAAAATATCACCAACCTTCAGTCTTTTCACGTCAGCTAGTGTTACACTTTTCTTGCCAAGTCGCACGCCAAGTTCAATAGAAATATCTGAAACTGTTTCAATATGAGCTTTTGATTGCTCATTATACTCTTTTACAACTTCATCTAAATCTACTAACATAACAGAAGATACTTCATGCTTCATATCCTACTCTCCCTCTCTTACTCTACAAAGCTTTTAAATAAAAATGCTTTACGCTGCCCATCTTTTCCGATAAAACAATTAAACTTATGTTTCCCATCAACATACCCACGTAATTGATCTGTTACTTTTGTATGTAATGGGATAATATCGCCTTCCTCAAACTGCTCTAGGTTGCCGATTGTCATCTTCTCTTCACCAATCGCGATATGTATCGGTTTACGAACTTTTTGCACTTCTGTTTCCACTTCTGTAGAATATGTTTTTCGTTTATCAGAAGAGTGTTCAACAATATTCTCTGACGTTAACTTATCCATAATCTCTTCAACAGATAAAAACGGAATGCCTAATCGTACTGTTGTATTCCAATAATCCGTTTTCATATCCACATTTAACAGCGAAATAATATCACTTGCCGTTGTAATTTTAAGAACATTTGGATCTGTTTCTGTTGCCACAAGGTGCGGTTGTATATCAATTATACTTTCAAACGATCGTTTCAAATTATCACAAAGAATAGAAAATACATTATCCAATGTTATAAATTCAAACGATGTTAACGGTCTGCGAAGTGTAAAATCACGTTTCGGTTCTCCGCCAAGCCAACACTCATGGATATAAATGATGAAAGCTAAATCCATTTCAATAACAATCTCACCAAGGTTTGGTAAACCTAGATCAACAACACAATATAAATAATAATCTTTCGGCATTTTCTCTACATACTCACTCGTAAATGGAACTTGCTCCACTGTCGATGGATCAAGCTCCATTGGAATACGTATTCGGGCTGCAAGCGCTTGAGCCGTCTGTTTTCCAAAGTTCGTCGCAATCGTTTGTAAACTCCGCAAATGCTCTACACCGAATTTTTCTGGTCTATTAAAATCATATTCTTGAAACTTTTCTTTTTTCTCTGCTTCTTGTGCAAAATCTGGCATTTCTGCCCCATCATTCATCGCCTTTAACAGCGCGTCAATTTGCTCTTGACTTAATTTATCACCGCTCATGAAAATCCCCTTTCTTATTTCTTCAACTCGACAACTTCAACATACATTCTTCCGCTTTTTGTCAAAATTTTGCCGGTTCCAATCTCTTCATTTTCTAACATAATACGCACTGTATTTTTCTTGGAATGTTCAAGGCGATACAATGTTCCTTTTGTAATGTGAAGCAGATCATCAATTTTCTTTTTTGTCTTTCCAATTTCAAAATGAATTGTTAATGGAATATCATCATGTAATTTCATTTCTAGCAACTCCCATATCGTGTTTACAAAATTTCTATTTTATATAAGAAACTTTACTTGGAAACATCAACGTTTAATATTTTTTTAATATATTTTTCTGTTTCTTGAAACGGTGGTACCCCCCCATACTTTTTCACATTTCCTGGTCCTGCATTATAAGCTGCAAGTGCCAATACGAGATCCCCATTATATTTTTTTAAATATCCCGTTAATTCCTTCACACCACCTTCGATGCTTTCAGCAGGTGAAAATGGATTTTTCACACCCTGTTCCTTCACATTATCTGGCATAAGCTGCATTAACCCCATTGCGCCTGCTGAAGAGACTGTGTTTGGATTATAATCTGATTCTACTTCGATCATTTTCTGAATTAACGTTTTTGGAATACCATATGTATTACTTGCCTTTTGAATAATATCCGCATACTTTCCTTCATTCTTAGATCGTATGTTTTGAATATTATATTTTTGGGTTAACTCCCACGTATCCATATCCGTGTTTGTTACATCAGAAAAACGACGTGAAAACTCCTGCTGAGCAACTTGCAAAGGTTCCGCATTTTTCACATCCATCTCAGTTGCTACATTTCGACTCTCTCTTACTTGAGAAAGCTTCTTATCCATCTTCACTTCCTTTGCAGTTTCATTTTGAAGTGCTACTCCAAATGAACTACTCATAAAAGCTTTTGGACTACTTAGCTTTTTCTCTAGCTGTCCTTTTCTATAAGAAAGAACTTCTTTCACCACATTTCCAATTATCATAATATCACCTTTTTATTAAATAGAGATAACTTAATATTAGAGTTTTTTATAAAACTTTGCAATAATCTTAAAAAAAAATACGGATAATTAATAAGATTAACTTATTTTTTTACAAAAATAGGTAGTGGGTGGATATATTTTACACTTATTTATAAATACAAATTGAAAACACATCTAAAAAAACTTACTTTTTAGATCGATGAGAGCATCTGGCTATGTATAGGAGCGGTCAGGGCCTTTTTCTGCCACATGCCAGGTTTAAAACAAAAGGAGAAAGCGAGTGTAGATCATATTGTATTGTGCATAACAGCGACTTATATATAAAAACTTCAAATAACTTTTTTATATAGTATGTAATTCAAATAAGATTATATTATAGAAATAAAAATAAATTACATATATTTCTATTTCTATTTCACTAGTGTTGCATTAAAACATTCCAATTTCCGAAAATACCCAAAAGATTCAATGATTTTATTTTGTGCATAGAAAAAGTCCTTTATAATGAATAAAGCCAGGTGGTAACCTGTCCAAATCCAATAAAAAGGACCAAACTCATGGACAAGATTACACGAAAAACTTCATTTGGGCAATGGTTTTCACCAATAAATCTTTCATTAATTTGAAAAAAACGTGAAAACAATGAAATTAGACCGCTATACGAAAAAATTAACGACAGATTCGTTTCTTAAATTACTACTTTTTACGCAACTACATGAAACGGAAAGTTTGCACGCACTGAGCGATTGTTTATTTGATGACCAACTTCAGAGTGGAACACAGTTAGATTTGATTAGTGTTTCACAGTTATCACGCTGATTAAGCAGAATGAATCCTGATGTATTTCAACAGTTATTTCTGGATTTAGTCACTCAAATTCATCAAAAAACGAGTTATTCAAAAATGAATATGCCTTTAAAGATTATTGATTCGAGCACGTTACCGCTCAATTTAACACATCATAAATGGGCGGAATTTAGGAAAACGAAAGCTGGTGTGAAGCTCTACTTACGCCTTGTGTTCATGGAAAAAGGCGAGTCATATCCAGAAAAAGCTGTGATCACAAATGCGAAGGAACATGATCGTGGTCAGCTTGAAGTGATGGTAGACGACAAATCATGCATGTACGTGTTTGATCGTGGTTACTTGGATTACGAACGGTTTGATCGCATGACAGATGACGACTATTTCTTCCTTTCTAGACTACGAAAAAATGCGGTGATACGAGAGATTTGTGACTTTAAAATACCAAAAGATTCCTCCGTATTATCGGATCAAATGATACTTATCGGTACGCCACAAAAACGGGTGGAAAACTATTTCCGCTTACTGAAAGTCGTAGATTCAAAAGGGAATATGCTTCATTTATTGACGAACCGTTTCGATTTAGACCCCGAAGAAATCTCAAATATGTACAAATCACGGTGGGCAATTGAGTTGTTTTTCAAATGGATCAAACAACATTTACACATTAAAAAGTTCTACGGTCACAGTAAATGGGCGATTCATAATCAAGTATTCATTGCGCTCATCGTTTATTGCCTTCATGTTCTCGCACAGCTTAAAACGAAGAGTAAACGCAAAATCCAAGGAAAAGTTGTACCGTAACAAGAGAAATGTCGATGTCACTCTAGTCTAATTGTAAATAAAAACCAAATTGATAGATCCACCTTTATCGGGATGTCTCCTTTTTTGCTTTTGAACCGTGGAGATTAACAATTCGAATTTTCAATCTCTATTCATGCAACACTAGTGTTTCTATAATAAACATTTTTTCGAAGCACATAAATGAAATAACGAAAACACATGTTTCAAAACATTAAGCCTGAAGATTTTGTAAACGTACAAAACAACATTTACGGTTTATTCTGCATAGCACTGAAATGTTGAAAAATCAAATTGGATTTATACAATTTTTCTCCTATATTAACTTAGGAAATCCACTCTTTTTCATTTTTTTATTAATCCCACCACTTACATTACACAAAAATATGGGGAGTTGTTCATCCTTTATTTTCTCAAAATCCTTGATATATAAAGGATAAATCGTTTCCAATCACTATGAGTGTTATATTTTTATATTTATTTATCAAGATAAAGTGTTGACGTATTACAAAATACAGATTACAATAAGTTTGTGATTGATTCGCATATCCTAATTAAAGGATTTATAGATCAATTAAAAAATAAAAAAATTTGGGGGTTCTTAATTATGAGAATTAATACTAACATCAACAGTATGCGTACGCAAGAGTACATGCGTCAAAGTCAAGAGAAAATGAACACTGCTATGAACCGTTTATCAAGCGGTAAACGTATTAACAGTGCAGCTGACGATGCAGCTGGTTTAGCAATCGCTACTCGTATGCGTGCTCGTGAAAGCGGTCTAGCAAAAGCTACTCAAAATACACAAGACGGTATGTCTTTAATCCGTACTGCTGAATCTGCTTTAGGTTCTATCTCTAACATCTTAACTCGTATGCGTGATCTTGCTGTTCAATCTGCAAACGGTGTAAACAACGCTGACAACCAAAAAGCTCTAGACAATGAGTTTAAATCTCTACAAGATCAAATCGATTACGTTGCTGATAATACTGAATTCAACGGTAAAAAATTATTAAATGCTGACGGCCAAAATATCGCTATCGAAACACTTGATAGTGACCAAGCTGCTCAACAAATCACAGTTAAATTAGATCAATCTAATGCAGAGAAATTACTCGTTAAAAAAGATACAGTTAAAATCGATGCTACAGATGAAGCTTTAAAAGCTGTTAAGGCTGTTGATGATGCTCTAGCAAAAGTTGCTGAAAAACGTGCAGGACTTGGTGCTACATTAAACC
>NZ_JAVBXD010000052.1 GCF_030756675.1 Bacillus multifaciens | reverse complement strand
CCTCTCATTTATAGGTTCTGGACAAACCTGAGAGTACTTTGTCTTATTTTTTTTGTCCAGAAAAATGCTTACACATACTTTTATACATCATCAATATATCAGCGCTTTTTCAAATATATCGACCACTTTTCGGAATATATCAGCGCTTCGACATGGAATAAAGACTCTTCGACAAAGGTTGACACTCCGATCACAACTACGATACACAAACATTTTGTTTTCTCCCGGAAAAGAATTGTATTTCTAAATCATATTAGGTAAAATCTAGAAAAATATGAAAAGAGGTATATCACATGATGCAACATCCAAAAGTTTACGAACTGTTTCAACTCATTCAAACTTCTCGTATTCATGACATTGAATTGCAATCGTTAGAAATTTACCTATTTCATAAACAAGAATTTGAAGGTGGACAAATTGGTTATCGGTATGATAAGAAAGGAAATTCATTAATAGGAGAAAAAGAAGGGAATTGGCAAGAAAGCTGGTTCGCGATTGGATATGATACGGACATTGGTAATCCTATTTTTGTAGATATACAGAATTTACATGTGTATACTGCAGAGCGGGGGATGAGTACTTGGGACCCTATTTGTATTGCGAATCATATAGATGAAATCATGGAGCACATAAGAAATTCTTTTCATAGATAGGGAGATAATATGAAGTACATAAAAAATGTTTCTGTAATGATGATAGTGGCACTTTGTATGATCGGATGCGCAAAGGAAACTGCCAAAACACCACCTAAGCAAGAGGAAAAGAAACCTCCTCATGTTGAAAGTCCTATACAAAACAATGAACCGAAAGCAGAGCAAGTGAAAGAAGAGCCAGTACCTGCTCCTGCCAGGGAAAAACCAAAATTTATTGTATGTATTGATCCAGGTCACCAACGAAAAGCGAATTTGGAATTAGAGCCAATTGGCCCAGGGGCAACGAAACAAAAATATAAAGTAACAGATGGAACAACAGGAGTTGTAACGAAAAAGCGAGAGTATGAACTAAATTTAGAAGCAGCTGTTCTATTAAAAGAGATGTTAGAAGCAAAAAGCATTGAAGTGGTCATGACAAGAACGACACATGATGTGAATATGAGTAATAAAGAACGAGCGGCAATTGCAAATGAGCACCATGCGAATTTGTTTTTACGAATTCATGCAGATGGTTCGGAAAGTGCAGCAGAAAAGGGTTTTGCCGTGTTAACGCCGTCAAAAGAAAATACTTTTACAAAAAACATTTATCAAGAGAGTTTAAATGCTTCTGAGTTCATTGTGAATAAAGTAAAGGAAAACGGTAACGTACAAGTAAACGGGATTAAATTTCGTGATGATTTGTCTGGGTTTAACTGGGCTGAGGTACCGGGGGTTTTATTAGAACTAGGGTTTATGTCAAATCCAGAAGAAGACAGAAAACTATCAGACGTGAATTATTTACGTTCTTTACTGCAAAGTGTGGCGGATAGTGTTGAGAGTTATCGAGTTAGTAAAGGGTGATTTTTTTTAGCTCCATCTTAGATGGAGCCGTTTTTATTTAATAATATTTTTTATTTTTCTGTAAATGAAATGAAAGCAATTTCATCTGCACTTTTTGCTGAATGCTGATACAATAAAGGGTGTTACTATTTAGTAGAAAGAGTGGTAAGCATGTTAGATTGGATGAAAAAGCTTTTTAAAAAAGAGGAAGAAAATGAAGCGACAGCATTAAGAGAAATAGAAACACCTGCAGAGAAAAAGGTTACTTCTCAGATTCCTCGTGTAAACTACTACTCTCATAAACGAGAAGATGAGCTGCAAGCGTCCAAACCATATTCGGGTGGTAATTTTCGTTTCCCGTTAATTCCTGATAGTAGATTTGACGAGAGCACGCAGGAATCATCTCATCGAGAAAAGCCCGCTATACAAGAAAGTCCGATTAGAGAACGGCGCCGATCAAGACGAGTAGAAGAAGTGCAAGAAACATATATAGAACCAAGTACTGAGAAGGTAAGACCTACTTCTAAAGTTGAAAGTAATCGAAGACCGTTCCGCCCAACAGAAATGGTTTCACCCATTTTTGGATACAATCGTCCAGAAGCAAGACAAAAAGAAAATGAGGAAAGTAAGCAACAACAACGAGAAGATATTGAAATATCAATGGAAGGAAAATCAGTTGTTGATGCGTGGTTAGAGAAAAATGGCTATATAAGTTCGGATGTACCGCAAGATGGATTAACAGAAGTTGAACCTGCGGAAATGGAAGAGTCAGCAGAAGAAGTGCTGGCTGAAGCAACAGAAGAACCAGTTATGAACGAAGCGACATTGGAAGCAGAAGAACCTGCGGAGATAGAAGAGTCAGTAGAAGAAGTGCTGGCTGAAATAACAGAAGAACCAGTTATGGAAGAAGTAACATTGGAAGCAGAGGAATTTGCGGAGATGGAAGAGTCAGTAGAAGAAGTGCTGGCCGAAGCAACAGAAGAACCAGTTATGAACGAAGCGACATTGGAAGCAGAAGAACCTGCGGAGATGGAAGAGTCAGTAGAAGAAGAAATGCTGGCTGAAGCAACAGAAGAACCAGTTATGAACGAAGCGACATTGGAAGCAGAAGAACCTGCGGAGATGGAAGAGTCAGTAGAAGAAGAAATGCTGGCTGAAGCAACAGAAGAACCAGCTATGAACGAAGCGACATTGGAAGCAGAGGAACCTGCGGAGATGGAAGAGTCAGTAGAAGAAGAAATAATGGCTGAAACAACAGAAGAACCAGCTATGAACGAAGCGACATTGGGAGCAGAAGAACCTACTACAGAAGAATTGCTAGAAGGTGAAGCAATCGAAGAAGAAGCAGAATTTGCTACTGCCAAAGAACATCTAGAGACAGAGGAATTTGCTGAGAGAGAAGAATTACCTGTAGAAGGTAAAGACTTTGAACTAGTGGTAGAAACATCTTCAACAATGGAAGACTCCGATATGCAAGAAGAGCCTTCAATCGTTGAAGAGTCTGTTATTCAAGAGGAAATACCTGAAGCAGAGGATGAGTCATTAGACATAGAAGAGTTGGTTGCCGCAGAATTTGATGAAGTATCAGAAGCAGAAAGTTTCACACAAGAACAAACGGAAGAATTTGTTCAAGCTGATGAGCAAACACAGCAAGCTGTACAAAGTTTTGCAAATGTACTAATGGAAGAAGAAACGCAAGCTACGAAACAGCCGGAAGTGAAAGCGGAGCAAAAAGAAAAGGTGATTGAAGAGCCAAAACGTGAGAAGAAACGTTTCGTTCCGTTTAATGTAGTGATGTTGAAGCAAGATAAACAGATGTTAGAAGAAAAACGTCGTGTAGCAATGGCGACGCAACCTGCTCATACAGGGCCTGAGCCAAAACAACATATTGAGCAGCCGGTAGAAAAGCAGCCAGTGCAAGAAGAAATGACGCACCGAGTTGTTGTAGAAACAGTGCAAGACGTTCGTAATGTTTTACAAGCGCCGCCAACATACGAGTTTCCGCCATTAACACTTTTAAATATTCCAAGTCACTCCGCGACAAATGACGCTGAGTGGTTAGAGGAACAAAAAGAGCTGTTAAATACGACATTCCATAATTTTCATATTGGAGCAAAGGTTGTGAATGTGACGCAAGGACCAGCTGTTACTCGTTTTGAAGTGCAGCCAGAGCCTGGTGTGAAAGTAAACAAAATTACGAACTTAAGTGATGATATTAAACTGAACTTAGCGGCTCGTGATATTCGAATTGAAGCGCCAATTCCGGGGAAAAATGCGGTTGGAATTGAAGTGCCAAATAAAGAAAGTAAAGCCGTATTCCTTCGAGAAATTTTACGAAGCCCAGTGTTTACGAAAAGTGAATCACCTCTTACAGTCGCACTTGGTCTTGATATTTCAGGAACACCGATTGTTACGGATATTCGAAAAATGCCGCATGGTTTAATTGCCGGATCGACAGGATCAGGAAAAAGCGTATGTATTAATGCGATTTTAACAAGTATTTTATATAAAGCGAAGCCGCATGAAGTAAAGCTAATGTTAATTGATCCGAAGATGGTGGAACTTGCGCCTTATAATTCTGTACCGCACCTTGTTGCACCGGTTATTACGGATGTAAAAGCAGCAACGGCAGCTTTAAAATGGGCAGTAGATGAAATGGAACGCCGTTATGAATTGTTTGCGCATGCGGGTGCGCGTGATTTACCACGTTATAATACAATTATGAGTGAGCGAGAAATTCCAGGTGAAACGTTGCCGTATATCGTCATTGTGATTGATGAGTTAGCTGATTTAATGATGGTTGCACCAGGTGATGTAGAGGAAGCAATTTGCCGCATTGCTCAAAAAGCAAGAGCTTGTGGAATTCATTTATTAGTTGCAACGCAGCGTCCATCTGTAGATGTAATTACAGGATTAATTAAATCAAATATTCCAACGCGAATTGCATTTACAGTGTCATCGCAAGTAGACTCTCGTACAATCATTGATATTGGCGGAGCTGAGAAATTACTTGGGCGCGGTGATATGTTATTTTTAGAGAATGGAACATCAAAACCAGTTCGAGTGCAAGGAGTATACGTTTCGGATGAGGAAATTGAAAAGTCTGTTGCGCATGCGAAGCGTCAAATGAAGCCAAATTATTTATTCCAGCAAGAAGACTTATTGGCAAAAACAGAACAACAAGAATCCGAGGATGAGCTGTTCTTTGAGGCATGTCAATTTGTTGTAGAACAAGGGGGAGCGTCCACGTCTTCTGTACAGAGAAGATTCCGTATTGGTTATAACCGTGCCGCTCGTCTTATTGAAGAAATGGAAGCACAAGGGATTATTTCGGAAGCACGCGGAACAAAACCAAGAGATGTCCTTATTACAGAAGATGAATTTGCTGCGATGCAGGATATACATGTATAAGAAAAGGTTTTGCTGTATACTAAGAGAAAACGTTGGATAGTAAAGTAGGGAGTATAGCGACATGAAAGAAATCGAACTAAAATTACAAGGTGAAATAAAGCGACTGACAAATAAGACGTTCAAGTTTGATGAGCGCGTTGGTGAAGGATGGTTTTCAGCGGTTTATTTCTTAAAAACTCGTGATATTATTAAAGAATTTCGAGCGGAAAGCGTTGTGACAATGCAATTTTTCCAAAAAGAACATGCTGTATTATGCGGAACAGATGAAGTGCTTGCTTT
Organism: Bacillus multifaciens; assembly: GCF_030756675.1. Taxonomy (GTDB): domain Bacteria; phylum Bacillota; class Bacilli; order Bacillales; family Bacillaceae_G; genus Bacillus_A; species Bacillus_A multifaciens. The sequence continues at coordinate 19,618 of NZ_JAVBXD010000052.1, read as the reverse complement.
ATTACAAACATTTGCGGAGCATCCTGAAGAGCTTGAAATTCATACTTTAAAAGATGGGGATAAAGTAAGTCCGTTTGAAACGGTATTAACGATTCGCGGACCATATGAGTATTTTGGCTATTTAGAAGGTGTTATTGATGGCATTTTAGGACGACGCACTTCTGTGGCAACAAATGTGTATAATGTTGTCCAAGCTGCGCGCAGCGGTCAAAAAGAGAAGCCTGTTATTTTCATGGGTGACCGTGATGATCATTATACACAACAAGCCGGTGATGGCTATGCTGCTTATATTGGCGGTATGAGCGCGCAAGCAACGCACGCGATGAATGAATGGTGGGGCAAAAGCGGAATGGGAACAATGCCTCACGCTTTAATTCAAATGTTTAATGGTGATGTTGTAGAAGCGGCAAAAGCATATCATAAAAAGTTTCCAGAAGATGAACTAGTCGTACTAATCGATTACAATAACGATGTCATTACAGATGCACTTCGTGTTGCTCGTGAGTTCGGATCAGAACTAAAAGGAGTACGTGTAGATACATCGCGTACGATGATTGATCAATACTTCATTCGTCATCCAGAAGTACTTGGTACATTTGATCCGCGCGGTGTGAATCCATCCCTCATCTTTGCACTTCGTAAAGCATTAGATGACGAAGGATTCCAGCACGTGAATATCGTAGTAAGCGGCGGCTTTGATGAAAAACGAATTCGTGAGTTTGAAGATCAAAATGTTCCAGTTGATATTTATGGTGTCGGCAGCAGCCTATTAAAAATGAACATTGGTTTCACAGGTGATAACGTAGAATTAAACGGAAAACCAGAAGCGAAAGCAGGACGTAAATATCGTCCAAACCCGCGTTTAGAACGAGTTCAATTACAAGCAAGAGAAGATGCGGAATAAAGTGAAACTTTAATCAGTGGGGGTTTTCTTCATCCCCCACTGATTATTAGCCCTCACCAATCGGGCTTTTACGGGCAGTTTATCTCCCACCTAACTTCTTTGCCTTTGCTGAATTTTGAGGTGGGAGTATTACTGCCCGTTAATGCGGGATAAAGTGGGGACTCTTCCACTTGCTAATCTTCTTTGTTTCTCTCTGAATATTAAGTGAGGAATAATTAGTTTTAAATAGCTGAATAAATGGATAAACTGGTAGGGAATTGACCCTATCAGTTTTTCTGTTATCATAGTATAACGGATTGTTTTTTGCTATAATAAGTTTGTTATGGACTTATACGGAAGCTTAGACGTGATTATAAGAAATTCGAGATGATTACCAAAATAAGAAGAAAAACATATACTGTCTTATAGATAGACCGTTGGAATAGTTCGAAATGTTGGAGGTTCTTTAAGATGACAGTTTACCATTTTGTAGGAATTAAAGGGACAGGGATGAGTGCTTTAGCGCAAATTTTACATGATATGAAGCATACTGTTCAAGGTTCTGATGTAGACAAACGTTTTTTTACGCAAACAGCGTTGGAAAAGCGTGGGATTTCTATCCTACCTTTTGATAAGAAGAATGTTGAAGAAGGACAAGTGATTATTGCAGGAAATGCATTTCCTGATACGCATGAGGAAATTGAATATGCAAAAGAATTAAATTTACCTATTTATCGTTACCATCACTTTTTAGGTGATTTTATGAGTAAGTATACGAGTGTCGCTGTAACGGGTGCTCACGGAAAAACATCAACGACAGGTTTGTTATCTCACGTGATGCAAGGGGCGAGCCCTACATCTTGTTTAATTGGTGATGGAACAGGACTTGGAGTAGAGGATAGTAAGTATTTTGTATTTGAAGCGTGTGAATATCGCCGTCATTTCTTGTCTTATCATCCAGATTACGCAATTATGACAAATATTGATTTTGATCACCCTGATTATTTTGCAGACATTAATGATGTATTTAGTGCGTTCCAAGAGATGGCGCTGCAAGTGAAGAAAGGTATTATTGCGTGCGGTGATGATGAAGAACTTCAAAAGATTCATGCGAAAGTACCAGTTATTTTCTATGGATTTGGCGAAGATAATGATTTCCAGGCACGTAACATTCAAAAAAGAACAGATGGTACTGGATTTGATGTCTTTGTTCGTAATACGTATTATGGGACGTTCGATATTACAGGTTACGGCAATCATAGCGTGCTAAATGCATTGGCAGTTATTGCTCTTTGTCATTATGAAAACATTGATGTTGAAGTTGTGAAACAGCAGTTAACAACATTTGGCGGTGTAAAGCGTCGTTTCAACGAAAAGGTAGTAGGTGAACAAGTAATTATTGACGATTACGCACATCACCCAACGGAAATTACTGTGACAATTGAAGCGGCTCGTCAAAAACACCCAGAACGTGAAATCGTAGCAGTATTTCAGCCGCATACATTCTCTAGAACACAAAAATTCTTAGATGAATTTGCAGAAAGCTTACGTAAGGCGGATCAAGTATATTTATGTGATATTTTCGGTTCTGCGCGTGAAAATAGCGGAGAATTAACAATTCAAGACCTGCAGCAACGCATTGATGGTGCAGAGCTGGTTACAGTTATGACGACAGAAGTGTTAAAGAAACATAAAAACGGCGTACTTATTTTTATGGGCGCTGGTGATATTCAAAAATTTGAAGCTGCTTATGTAAAGGAAGTACAGGTAGCGGAGAAGAAGTAAGGAAATGAAAAGACGTGTAGAGATACGCGTCTTTTTTATTGGTCAAAGTTATATACTTCTCAAATGAAAGAAGGTATGTCTTATCGTGCTCTTCGAAAAACCATTACGATTAATTTACTAGATTTTGTATTATTTCCAGCATATGAAGATTTTCATATAACCGGACAGTTGTGGAACACCCAAAAACCGAAGATGTTGACAAGCGATATAGAAATTCACTTTATAGAAGTTCCAAAGCTCGTCAAACAGTGGAAAGAAGAGAAAATCAACCCTTGGGAAGCTGCATTTGTTCGCTGGATGTTATTACTATCCGCACATGAAGATGAATATTTAACACAAACATTGGAGGAAATTGCGATGAACCAAGATCCTATTTTACGAAAAGCAATTGATAAATGGGAGAATATGAGTCATGATTCGTCCTTCCGTCTTGCCTACGAAGCTCGTGAAAAGCTATTGCTGGATGAACAGGCTAAGCTCGCTCATGCTCGCGAAGAAGGTAGAGAAGAAGAAAGAAAAGAGTTAGTCCGAGGTATGCATAAAAACGGAATGCTTTTAGAAGATATTTCAAAATTCATAGGTTAAGCGTAGAAGAGGTGCAACGGTTATTATAGTTTTGATAGGTGCATGTACTTATTGAACTCACATATGAATAATAAAAAAGGTTGTTCTAAAAATGAATTTTTTAGAACAACCTTTTTTATTATTGACCTAGAGTAAACTCTAGGTTGTAAGATGAAATTATGGAAATTAAGGAGGAAATATGATGTATACAATTGGTAAAGTTGCAGAGTTAACAGGAATGAGCATTCATACACTCCGTTATTATGAAAAATTAGGATTAGTGCCGCCACCAAAACGAAATAGCGGTATTCGGCAGTATACAGATGGAGATGTTCAGTTTTTACAATTTCTATATTCTTTAAAACAAACGGGAATGTCATTAGAGGAAATTGCGGAGTTTGCGAGTGACGGTTGTATTTTAGAAGAAATTAAGCAAAGAAAAGAAGGAGTGCCTTCGAAAATAAAAAAACGCATTTCCATTTTAAATAATCATTTAAAAAAGATAGAAGTTCAAAAGGAACAATTAGAACGGGTAATTCAACTTACAGAACAAAAATTAGAGATTTATCATGATTTTTTAGGAGAAAAGCACTTGGAGGACGATGATGAAAAATAAAGTGTAAATCTTTAATTTTTATTAACAATTTCTAACAAAAATGTTAGAATAATTAGAAAAAAGGAGAGCGAGAAATGTTTACACTAAGAGTCGATGAAGAAATCGAATTACAATTGCTAGAAAAGCATCATAAAGATGAGCTGTACGAATTAGTAGATAGCAATCGAGAACATTTACGAGAATGGCTTCCATGGGTCGATCGTACGAAAACAGCGGAAGCATATAATGAAATCTTTCCGATGTGGCTACATCAATTCGCAGATGGAAATGGTTTTCAAGCAGGTATACGCTATAAAGGAAAGCTCGTTGGAATGGTTGGTATTCATCCAGTGAATTGGGGAAAGAAAGCGGCAAGTCTTGGCTACTATCTTGCAGAAGAAGCAAGCGGAAAAGGTATTATGACGCGCTGTGTAGAGGTTGTACTTCGTTATGCTTTTGAAGCATTACAATTAAATAAAGTTGAAATTCATTGCGGAGAAAAAAATGTAAAGAGCCGTGCCATTCCGGAACGACTCGGCTTTCATTTAGATGGAATGATGCGTGATGGAGAGTGGTTATATGATCATTTTCATGACATTGCGGTGTATAGCATGTTAGCGAGAGAATGGAAGGAAAGAAGCGTATAGAAGGGCGCTTCTTTTTTTCTGAATTTACCAACAATAAATGGTATAATGTGGATAAGAGGTGATGGGAATGGAATTTCACGTGAAAAAGAATCCAATTATAATATTACTTACTGTAATTACGCTACTACTTGTTGCATTCTCTCCTATTTTATCATTTACGCTGAATGGAAAAGGGTTGCTAACAGGACTTGTAGTAGGAATATTATTTCTAGCTTTCAATAGTATGTCTATTTCTGAAATGTTTGTGTTTCAACATAAAATCGTTAATGGTGAGCTCGTAACAGGGCGTTGGCTCACGAAGAAGAAAATTCCGCTTGCAAGCATTCGAGCGATCCGGTTTGTTGGGAACAGTAAGAGAAATTTAGAAATTACGTACGGTGATAATTTTGAAGTACACATGATTACAATGCCAAAAGAGAAAGAAAAGTTCATGGAGCTGCTTTTGCAAGAAAACCCTTATGTAAGAATAGAAAATTAAATATAAGGAGTAACCAGTGAAAAATATAAAAGTATTATTTTGCATTGAAATGCTCACGGTGCTTATGGTTTGTATAAGAGGCTATGTCCGATGGAGATGGCCTTTATACATGTCAATTGGAGTAGGGGCTTTAGCAATTGTACTTCTCTATTATTTTCATTATCGATATGAGAAAAGTAAAGGGAAGAAATCTTTTAAGCAATAAAATATCAGTATTCATCGGAGGGTTCTATATGGGCATTCGTTGGCATGAACCGGATTGCCGTCAAGATCATATGATTTTTGACACGCTTTGGGAAGCAGAAGAATGGGGATGTTCCATCAGTAATGATATGTATGCAGGAGTTTTTGATGGATATACAACTCCGGATGAGAAAGTTGCATATGTTTTGGCTTTTCGTTTGGCAAGTGTTCAACGATTTCATGTTCATACGGATACCGTTTGGCTTGCGAATAAAATGATGTATAAAGTATGGGTTACTCCATTTATTTAAAATAGGGGGCCGGAGATATGGAATCTGGGAAGGCTTTATATAGTATTTTTTCAATATTAGGATTTGTTTTCTACTCTGCAGCGGTAGCCTTTGTAGTATGTGCTGTATTAATTGTATTAAAGAGAATGAGAGAACGAAATGTGTATTTAAAAGATATACGAGATGAGCTTAGAAAGAGGAATGATACTTCGAACTAAGTTCATTTTTCATAATCGGGAGGTTTTCAAATGACTAAAATAGGAATAATTCGTCACGGGAGTACACCGTGGAATAAAGAAGGAAGAGCACAGGGGAGTTCAGATATTTCCCTTGATCAAGCTGGAATATTAGATGCGTATAAACTAGCAGAGCGTTTGTGTAAAGAGAATTGGGATTTCATATATGCTAGTGATCTACTAAGAGCAAAGCAAACTGCTGAGATTATTGGAGAAAAACTTCCGAATATCCCCCTTTATTTGGAACCTAGACTTCGTGAAGCAGGCGGAGGACAGATTGAAGGGACAACGGAAGAAGAGCGAATATTAAAATGGGGCAAAAATTGGAGAGAGCTAGATTTAGGGATTGAAAGTGCTGATCGTGTGATAGAAAGAGGGCTTTCGGTCATTGAAGAAGTGGCAATTAAACATGAAAACAAGAATATATTAATTGTTAGTCATGGCGCATTTATTAGACACCTTCTAAAAGAATTAGTGCCTCATTTACATATGGCGGAATCCCCGAAAAATACGTCTTTAACAAAACTTATTAAATTAGAGAATGGCTGGGATTCAGAATTATATAATTGCACCGTACATTTAGATTAGAGCGTATATTTTATTTGGAAATAATAAAACAAAGTATATATTTCTGCATACAACTTATAGGGAAAAGACTAAGTATTCATCGAATCTTGAATATCGATGGCTGCTTAGTCTTTTTATATTGAAGATGTCGGGGGCATTTTAGATTCCCCTTCTCGATTAAATTATGATTTACAAAAATATATTTCAAACAGCTTTTTTCGTTTGCTAAAATATTCCTTATGAATATTTCCCTCTGAAACATTGACAATGAGAATCATTATCTTTAATATTGATTTGATTTTTCATTTCATTAAGGGGGACTTTTATGAAGGTTCGTAGTTTGGTTAGAAAGGTTCATTTATACCTTAGCATGATAGCGGGGATATTTATTGTGCTAATTGGATTGACTGGGAGTTTGCTTGTCTTTGACAACGAATTAAATCGTATGATTTATCCAGAGTTATACAAAATAACTAAGGGAGAATCGGTTACATATCAGAAAGCTTTGCAAACGGTAGCAAGCGCATACCCAAAGGGAGAAATTCAGCGTGTGTATACGCCAGATGATCCACGCTCTCAAGGTATTTATTTGTTTAATTTGAAAGAAGGAAAAGGGACGAAATCTGTATATGTTGATCCAGGGACTGGTAACATAAATGGAGATTTAGGGGAAAAAGCGTTTTTTAATCAAGTCAAAGAAATTCATTATCATTTACTTCTGAAAGATTTTAACGGTAAAGAAATTGTCGGTATTATTGGCTTTATTTTCTTTTTTATTAGTTTATCTGGATTGTATTTATGGTGGCCTGGAATTAAAAAATGGGCACGTGGTTTTGTTATACGGCGCAGTAAGAATACATATGTAAAACAGTATGATATACATAAAGTCATTGGAATTATTGCTATGCCATTTTTATTAGTGATTTCATTAACAGGTGCATTTTTCACATATGATAAGACAATTTTCGGGTGGGTAGGAGCAAAAACAAGTGTAGTGCCACCGAAGGAGAAACTTATCTCTAAGCCTCTTTCAGGAGGAAAACTCCCTCTTGATTCCTTATTAAGTGAAGCTGAAAAGGCGGTTCCTCAAGGGACTATTACGCAAGTAAGGATGCCAGCGAAAGCGAAAAAAGGAAAAGTAGAGGGTGCTGTGGAGATTCGTTTGAGTCGTCCGTACGATCCAGGAAATGGGAATGTGAAAATCTGGGTTGACCAGTATAGCGGGAAAGTGTTGGTTAAACAAGATCCAAAGGTGGATGATGGACTGACGTATCAGACATGGCTTAAACCACTACATACAGGAACGTTTGGTGGTGTATTTACCCAAATTTTATATGTTATTGCTGCTCTTACACCATCAATCTTAATGTTCACTGGTACATATATGTGGTGGAACAGGAAAAAGAATAAGCGAAAGTTAAAACATTCTTCAGTAACTGCAGCGTAACTATAGAAGCATAAATAAGAAATCCCGTCAGAACAAAGGCTGGCGGGATTTCTTATTGTATTACACAATTTTTTTAGAAGCCTTGTTATTTGAATAGAGACGATCCCAAAGTTCGTACATTTTGCTTCTGCCATTATCAATTTCAGGATTGAATTGAATCGCAGCTTGTTTACGAACAGTTCGTACATTTTGCACTGCTTGTTGTAGTTTCTGATCAATTGTGCCAAGTCCCTTTCCAGCATGTTTTGCAATTGATACTCCTGCTGTTGTTCCTTGGGCCATGGCGATTTTTCCGCTTTCGATGCCAGTAATATTACCAGCGACAAATAGCCCATCGAGAGGAGTTTTCATCGCCTCTGAATGGTGAGGGACGTGGCCGCCAAGTTCAGGAATGTATTGAAACGGGCATCCGGCAACAGCAGCAAGCTCTGCTAGCGGATATAAGCCGCCTGCAATGCAAACGAAGTCTGCATTGTAAATCTTTTCAGATCCCTGAATAATATTGCCGTTTGCATCAATATCAGCGATACGTACCCCTTCCACTTGATCTTTACCGATAATTTCAAGTGCTGCTTTTCGAAGTTGGAGGGGCGTACCATTTACTTTCATGCCGTTTTTCGGATAAAAGTTTAAGCCAATTTTTCTCATCCAGTCACTTTTCATGAAACGACTTCCCATGCGTAACAGCGGAGATGGAGCGAGATGTGATGCATGTAAGAGTGATTTCATGACCGCTTCCGGGTCACCAGCTTGTTTACTAAGAGCATTTTTTTCCGGAAGGACAATCTGATCAACTGTTATCCCAGCTAGTTGTAATTCATTTAAAATCGCAAATGATAAAATATTCGCTCCGATAATGACTCCTTTTTGGCCGACTTGGACGCGGTGAACATTTGTCATGACTTGCGCTGCGCCGATTGACATGACACCAGGAAGGGTCCAGCCTGGCAGCGGGATAGGATACTCAGCGGCTCCGGTAGCTACTAGTACAAATGGTGCTTCTAGCGTACCGATACTCGTATGCACATTCCATAGGTTATGTTCTTTCATTAAGTTGTAAACAGATACGCCGCAACGAATATCGACCGCTAATTGCTCTGCTTTTTGATAAAGGCGTTTCGATTCTTCAATTCCATTCCACCACTCACCAGAAGGCTCCTGATGAAGTTGTCCGAGTAATCTGCCGCCTGGCTTTATAAATTCATCAATAACGGTCACTTTGAGACCAAATTCCGCCGCAGCAATAGCACCTGCTAATCCGGCTGGACCTGCTCCAATTACAATTACATCAATCATCGCTTTTCCACCATCCTTCTTACGATATTCGGATGCTGTTTCCCGCTTTCAATGACCATATCTTGTTGGACGACTGTTAAGCAAGCTCTTACATTTGGCTTTTGATTGACAGTTACACGGCATTCTAAGCAGTGGCCAATATTGCAATAAATTCCTCTAGGTGTTCCGGTATCTTCGTGAACGCGTAGTTTTCTTACTCCATTTGCTAAAAGAGCAGCGGCAATCGTTTCATTTTCATACGCTTCATATTCAATTCCATCAAATTGAAAAGAAATGCGTTCTCTATCATTTAAATTCCCTAATATGGGGTGATTCATAATTCTAGTCATTGTTTTTCACCTACTGTTCCAAATGTTACTGGCCGAATTGGCGGCTGATATTTTAAAGGAATTTCACTAGGTGATATATTAGGAATGACGCTTTCAATAATGTTATCTAATGCAACTCTACAAGTGCGGCCGCCACAAAAACCCATTCCTGCTCTTGTTCTTAATTTTAATTCTCTTGCCGTGCATTTATGTTGATTTGCTGTTTCATGAAGTTGTCCGTAAGTAACTTCTTCACAACGGCAAATTACAATGCTATCTTTGTTCCCCATTTGAATTCCTCCTCCATAGTTGTTCATTAAAATATTATGCAAAAAATGTGCCAATATAGAGGAGGAAGATGATTAATTTAAGCCAAGCCGCTTTAAGCGATTGTATAAAGTTGCTCTTGTAATACCAAGTTGTTTTGCACACTCTAATTTATTTCCATCTAAAATATGTAATGCTTTTTCAATTACCATTTTCTCGTGTTGATCCATTTCTTCTTGCAGTGGTAAGATGGTGCAATCATTTTCTAGAAGGATATGATTTACAGACTGAACTGCACTATCAAAGCTAATATTCTTTGTATGGAAGGGTAAATACTCTCGTTTTATTACACCATCTGTTGCGAATACGATAAGCCGCTCTATGCTATTCCGCAGTTCGCGAATATTACCAGGCCAATCATAACGAAGCAGTTCATGCATAACTTCTGGCGGGAATTCATGAATTGGCCGCTGATAACTCGAAGAAAAATCATGTAAAAAATGATGAGTTAATTCAATAATATCTTCTTGCCGTTCTCTTAAAGGAGGAATATGCAAACTAACTACATTTAACCGGTAATATAAATCTTCGCGGAACTGTCCTTGTTTCATTAATTCTTGTAAATCACGATTTGTGGCAGCGATGATACGGAAGTCGATGTTGATTTCCTTTTCTCCGCCAACCCGGTAATATTTCCGCTCCTGCAGCACGCGCAGAAGTTTTACTTGCATTTCGAGAGGCATTTCACCTATTTCATCAAGAAACAATGTCCCACCTTTTGCGAGTTCAATTTTTCCTTTTTTTCCTTTACTGTCAGCGCCAGAGAAGGCGCCCCGTTCATATCCGAATAGCTCACTTTCAAATAAAGATGCCGGTATCGCACCGCAGTTAATCGAAATAAAAGGGGCTTTCGGTTCCTCGCTTGCTTCATGAATCGCTTTGGCAAATACCTCTTTTCCGACACCACTTTCGCCTAATATGAGAACAGTAGATTTTACAGAACATACTTTTTTGGCTAAATCTACTGTTCTTTGCAGGGCAGCACTTTTTCCTTTAATGGAATGAAAAGGATCGGATGAATCTTTATATTTTGCTACTTCTTGTTCAAGACGGTGTACTTCATTGGACATATTAAATAATTTTTCATTCAGTACAACTTGATTTGTAATATCTGTTTCTGAAACGACCGCACCGATAATCTGATCGTTAAAATAAACCGGATTAGAATTAATTAAGACAAATAAATCAGACTGAGGCTGATGGTGCTGTCCTATAATGCGTCTTCCTTTATGTAGAGATTGCAAGATTTCTAGATTTTTATAATCAAAGAAATCCGTAATTGGTCGGCCGATTATATCTTGCCGTTTGACTGAGAATATTTTTTCTGCTCCTTCTGTCCATGTACAAACACGCTCGTTATTATCAATGACCGTGACAGAAGAATCCGTTGTTTGAATAACAGTTTCATAAAAGGCTTTTAATTGATTGTAAGAGTTATGAAGAAAATGAATGATTTGAGCAGCTGTTATACAGCCTACTGGATGTTTGTTTGTATCAAGAATAATAGCTGTGGAATGATGACTAAACGCCTGAAGCAAGGTGAATAATGAATCATCCTCGTATACGACTTTGCATGGAAGCTCAGACGTTTTTGGTGTTGAACGATAATAAAATTCCCCGTTTTTCTGTTCGATCTGCTGTTTATTGAATGATGTATCTATTAAATATTGTTTTATTATTTCTTTTACTGACGGCAATGAAAACATAATAATCCCCTCCCATACTGTAAAAAAAAATTAACACTGTAAAGGAAATTATACACTTATTTACAAAAAATTTAAAATGTTTTGTGATAAAGTGAAACTTCCATCAATGGGGGAGTTTTTTCATCCCCCATTGATGGTTAGTTGAACCAATCGGGCTTTTACGGGCAGTTACCCCATACTTACCTTTCACGCTTTTCTTTCCGTCTTGAGGTGGGGTCTTACTGCCCGTTAAAGCGGGATAAAGTGAAACATCTCTCACTGATGGTTAGCCCGTCCAATCGGAGGAAAGTAAAACTTCCATCAGCTCAGGAAGAAATAATGATCCATTTTGAAAGTTTTACGTTAATTGGCACACGAATTGCATTTTAAGTAATGAAGCCATTTCATCGAGAGGAGGAATGTCATGTGAAACATTGTGACGTGTTAGTCATTGGCGGGGGAATTATTGGTTGTTCGATTGCTTATTATGCTTCTAAATACGGAAGAGACGTAACGATAATTGAAAAAGGAGAATTTGTTAGTGGCACGTCTTCAAGGTGTGACGGCAATATTTTGGCGATTGATAAAGACCCAGGTTTTGATAGTCAGATGTCGTTGTTTAGTCAAAATTTAGTGGATGAACTAAGTAGAGAATTAGAGCATTCATTTGAATATCGTGCTCCGGGAAGCATCCTCGTTTGTGAATCAGATGAGGAGATGGAAGCGGCACAAAAATGGGTAGATCGTCAAAAAGCCGCTGGTTTACCATTTCGAATGCTTGACCGGCAGGATATTCGGCAGGAGTCTCCCTTTTTTGCAGATGATTTATTAGGGGGGCTAGAATGCGCCACTGATTCCACAGTGAACCCTTATCTTTTAGCTTTTTCCCTTTTGGAGGAAGCAAAAAAAATGGGAGCTAAAGCTTTCAAACATACAGAAGTAAAGCAAATGAAAAAAGAAGAAAGTGGTTCATTTATTGTAGAAACGACAAACGGAGTTTTTACTGCGGATCATGTCGTCAATGCGGCAGGAGTCTGGGCACCTAGAATAGGAAAGATGCTTGATCTGTCAATACCAATTGAACCGAGAAAAGGGCATATTATCGTTGCTTCGAGGCAGCAGCATGTAGGATCTCGGAAAGTAATGGAGTTTGGCTACTTAATTTCTAAGTTTGGTGGAAAGCGCATTGTTGATCCACTAACTGAGAAATATGGAGTCGCTCTTGTTTTTGAACCAACGGAAAGTCAAAACTTTTTAATTGGTAGCAGCAGAGAGTTTGTTGGCTTTCATACGGCGGTAAACAATGAAGTCATTAAATGCATTGCGAACCGGGCAATCCGATTTTATCCGAAAATGGCAGATATGATGGTAATTCGTTCATATGCAGGATTGCGTCCATGGACAGAAGATCATTTGCCAATCGTTTCACGCGTGGATACAATTCCAAATTATTATATTGCGGCGGGCCATGAAGGGGATGGCATTAGCCTCGCAGCAGTAACAGGGAAAATAATAGAAGAACTCATTAACGAAAAAGAAACGTCTATTCCTGTTGATCCGCTTAGCTTTAACCGATTTACAGAAAGGATGTTGAGCAGATGAGGGCACATAGAGTCTTTACAACAATTGATACACATACGGGCGGGAATCCGACAAGAACATTAATTAGCGGACTTCCAAAACTAGTTGGGGAAACAATGTCAGAAAAAATGCTCCATATGAAAAAGGAATATGATTGGATTCGTAAATTATTAATGAATGAACCGCGTGGTCATGATGTTATGTCGGGTGCTTTATTGACGGATCCTTGCCATCCAAAAGCAGATATTGGCGTGATTTACATAGAGACAGGTGGATATTTACCGATGTGTGGACATGACACGATTGGTGTGTGTACAGCTCTAGTTGAGTCTGGATTGATTCCCATTCAGGAGCCTGTTACTTCCTTAAAATTGGATACGCCTGCTGGACTCGTTGAGGTGGATATTGCAATAGAAAATGGAAAAGCAAAAGAAGTATCTTTTTGCAATATTCCAGCGTTTCTTTTAAAAAGCATTTCCGTTGATGTCGAGGGAATTGGGCGTGTAGATGCCGATATTGCGTATGGAGGGAATTTCTACGCAATCATTGAGGCGAAATCAGTTGGATTGGAGTTAATTCCAGAAAATGCTTCTCACATAATTGAAACAGCAATCAACATTAGAAATACCATTAATGAACAAGTTGAAATTGTTCATCCGCAATATTCATTTATTAAAGGATTAACTCATGTGGAGTTTTTCACGGAACCAACCCATGAAAAAGCAGATGTGAAAAATACAGTGATTGTTCCTCCGGGGGGAATCGACCGTTCTCCGTGCGGAACGGGTACATCTGCGAAGTTGGCTGTCCTATATGCGAATCAAGAAATTTCAATTGGCGAAGAATTTGTTCATGAAAGCATTGTCGGCTCTTTATTTAGAGGCAGCGTATTGGAAACGACGGATGTGGAAGGAGTTGAGGCTGTTGTAACCCAAATTACCGGGTCCGCTTGGTTAATGGGAATGCACCGATTCTTCTACCACGAAGAAGATCCACTGAAAGAAGGCTTTCTGCTCATTCCGCCAATGGAACATGAAACGGAGGACGTGAAATGAAAATTCAGAAGACGTATTCAACGACAGATGTACACGTAGCTGGAGAAGCGTTTCGTGTTATTAAAGATGTGCCATTTATTCATTATCAAAATTTGGAGCAGTTAAATGAGCAGTTTATGCATGTATTTGCAGATGAAATCTACCTTTTATTGAATGAACCACGCGGGTTTGCTGGGTTGAATGGCTGTCTTGTTGTAAGGGCGATTAGCGAAGAAGCAGATGCCGCAGTATTATTTTTAAATCATGAAGGAACGGTTCCGATTCATTACGGCGGTATTGTTGCTGTTATTACAACTTTATTGGAATGTGGTCATTTGCAGCCGAGAGCGTCAAATGAATATAAAATCGAAACGCTCAGAGGTGTGATTTCCGTTACCGCTTTGATGGAGGATGATGAAGTAGTTTCAGTGGTGATAGAAAGTGAACCGTGTCATGTAGTGGAAACAAACATTCCATTGTCTCATTCGAATGTCAATACACAGTTCTCCCTCGTACAAGCCGATCAATTATATGCAGTGTTTGAAAAAGACGATGTTGCTGCAGAGATTCGGATTGAGGAACTGTCTGAATTGAAGAGATGGGGACAAAGGATGTATCAAGCTCTTGAGTCGAAATTTCCAGTGAGAGGTATCATTTTAATGGATGATTCGCATGTAAAAGAGGGGCGAATTAAAACAATCACGTTCCGTGAAGACCAGTATATCGTTCGCTCTCCTGGCTTTGAATCGACAAAGGCGTGCTATACAAGTTTATTTTCTAAAGGAAGATTGTACATGGAACCGCCATTTGTAAATGAAAGTATTTTCGGTAGTACTTTGACAGTACAAGTGGCGAAACAAACAGAGGATGGATACAAATTCACTATAAAAAGCCGCGGTTTTATTACAGGGATGCAAATGTTCGTATTAGATCCGACAGATCCGTTACCTGTTGGGTTTTTACTAAAATAACGGAAATTCAAAATGGATTTATATAGTAAAAAATATTAAGGGGGAAATAAAAATGACAACAATTAGAGGAGCTTATCCAGTATTAATTACACCAATGAATGAGGCGCAAGAGATTGACTGGGTCGGTGTGAAAAATAATGTGAACTACTTCGTCGAGCAAGGCGTTGCAGGGATTGTAATTAACGGAAGTACTGGGGAGTTTGTAAGCTTATCAAAAGAAGAAAAGTTCCAAATGGTTGAAACTGTATTAAAAGAAGTAAACGGCCGCATTCCGGTTATTGTAGGAACAGCAGCTGAGACAACGAAAGAAACGATTGAATATACGAAACAGGCGGAAGCACATGGTGCAGATTGTGCGCTCATCATTAATTCTTACTATTGCAAACCGAAAGAAGAGGAGATTTATTTCCACTTTAAAGAGGTGTCAAATGCAGTAAATGTACCGATTATGCTATACAACAATCCGTTTACATCAGGTGTTGATATGAGTACAGAATTAATGCTAAAAATCGGAAAAGAATGTGAAAGAGTGACTCACATCAAAGAATCAAGTGGAGATATCCGCAAAGCGAGAGATCTTGTTAGACACGGTAAAGGGGAAATTGAAGTTTTCTGCGGTTCAGAAGATTTAGTTATGGAGTCTTATTTAGTCGGAGCAACAGGCTGGATTTCTGTTGCAGGGAATATTGTGCCAAAGCTTGTTACACAAATGTTCAATCACTTCCAAAACGGTGAGTTAAAAGAAGCTTGGGAAATTAATGATCGTATTTTACCACTTTGTACATTCCTTGAAGGATCAGGAAAATACGTACAAATCGTGAAACGCGCGATGGAATTAAATGGCCAGGCAGGAGGGCCTTCTCGCTATCCTCGTTTAGGATTGACACCTGAGGAGGATCAAAAGCTTAAGGATATTTTAGCAAGTTTAACTGCACAACGTGTATGAAATGAAGAATCTATCCATAAGGGGGAGTCACCCCCCATTTATGGTTAATTGCAGATTTTCTTTGGGTTTCTCATACCACAAATAGCAGGATATAAAGTGAAACTTTAATCAGTGGGGGTTTTCTTCATCCCCCACTGATTATTAGCCCTCACCAATCGGGCTTTTACGGGAAGTTTATCTTCCTACCTAACTTCTTTGCTTTCGCTGAATTTTGAGGTGGGAGTATTACTGCCCGCGAATAGCGGGATAAAATGTAAAGGGGAGAGGAATATGTTAACTGTACAAATCGAATTAAAGCCGAGAGTAAAAGCCTTTTTAGAAGGAAATATTGAACTTTTTATCGATGGGAAATTTGTACCCGCTATAAGCGGTAAAAAGTTTGAAACGTATAATCCAGCAACAGAAGAAGTGCTTGCTTTCGTGAGTGAAGCAGGGGAAGAAGATGTTGATTTAGCAGTGAAGGCTGCGCGCAGAGCCTTTGAAAAAGGAGCGTGGCCTGAACTAAGCGCGGCCGAAAGAGCACATTTAATTTACAAGTTGGCTGATTTAATTGACGAGCATAAAGAAGAATTAGCGCAATTAGAAGCGCTTGATAATGGAAAAGCATATCAAGTAGCATTAGAGGACGATATTCCAGCAACGGTAGAGCATTACCGTTATTATGCTGGCTGGGCAACGAAAATACTTGGGCAAACGACACCGATTTCAAAGGACTATTTAAACTATACACGCCATGAACCAATTGGGGTTGTCGGCCAAATTATTCCGTGGAACTATCCGTTAGTAATGGCTGCGTGGAAAATGGGGGCAGCACTTGCAACAGGATGTACAATCGTCTTAAAACCTGCTG
Source organism: Bacillus multifaciens (assembly GCF_030756675.1). Taxonomy (GTDB): domain Bacteria; phylum Bacillota; class Bacilli; order Bacillales; family Bacillaceae_G; genus Bacillus_A; species Bacillus_A multifaciens. The sequence goes on along the minus strand of NZ_JAVBXD010000052.1, from coordinate 2,945 downwards.
AGCAAACACCGTTATCTCTGTTATATACAGCACAGCTTTTTAAAGAAGCTGGCTTCCCGGACGGCGTGGTGAATTTTGTTCCTGGATTTGGTCAAACAGCAGGGGCAGCAATTGTGAATCATCATGATATTGAAAAAGTCGCTTTTACAGGTTCGACTGATACTGGTAAGTATATTATGCGCCAAGCAGCTGAAACAATTAAACATGTGACTTTAGAGCTTGGAGGAAAATCACCAAATATTATTTTAGAAGATGCAAACATAGAAGAGGCAATTACAGGTGCTTTTAACGGTATTATGTACAATCATGGCCAAAACTGCAGCGCAGGATCTCGCGTGTTCGTCCATCGAAAGCATTATGAAAAAGTGGTGGAAGAATTAGCAAAACGTGCGAACGATGTAAAACTTGGTGCAGGGATGGAAAAAGGTACGGAAATGGGGCCGCTTGTTTCGAAAAAGCAACAAGAGCGCGTGTTACGTTATATCGAAAAAGGAAAAGAAGAAGGAGCAAGAATTGCAGCTGGCGGCACGAAGGCGTTTGAAAAAGGATACTTCGTTCAGCCAACTATTTTTGCTGATGTTACAGATGATATGACAATTGCGAAAGAAGAAATATTTGGTCCAGTAGTTGCAGTTCTTCCGTTTGATACGGTGGAAGAAGTGATCGAAAGAGCGAATAACACGCCATTTGGACTAGCTGCAGGTGTATGGACAGAAAATGTTAAAACTGCACATCAAGTAGCGAATCGCTTAAAAGCTGGTACAGTATGGATTAATGATTATAACTTAGAAGACGCTGCAGCGCCGTTCGGTGGTTATAAACAATCAGGTATTGGGCGCGAAATGGGCTCTTATGCACTTGATAACTATACAGAAGTGAAGAGCATTTGGGTGAACTTGAAATAAAGGTTGAAAACAGACATAAAAACCCTTTCTTTTTAGGTGGGCAAGAGCATCTGGCCTTGCGTAGAAGCGGTCAGTGCCTTTTCCTGCCACATGCAATATTTCAAACGAAGGGAGAAAGTGAGTTAAGGTATTCTATTAAACTTTTAAGGGAAATCTATATTGTCCTTCTAGAAAATTATGAAACAAAGGCAATAGTCTTCTTTAAAAATACTGAAAATTAAGAAAATAAAACAAGAGGGGAGAGTTTAGGGGATGTCTAACAAAGGAAAGTTTAAAAGAGAAATATCACTACTAGATTTAGCCTTTATCGGTTTTGGTTCTATGTTTGGATCGGGCTGGTTGTTTGCTGCTAGCCATGTTGCCGGAATAGCAGGTCCGGCTGGAATTATTTCATGGATCATTGGTGGAATTGCTATTTTCTTATTAGGACTTGTATATTGCGAACTTGGGGCAGCACTTCCGCGAGCTGGAGGAATTGTTCGCTATCCTGCATATTCTCACGGTCCGATACTTGGCTATTTATTAGGATTCATTACTCTTATTGCATTTTCAAGTTTAATCGCAATTGAAGTAGAAGCGGCTAGGCAATATGCAGCAGCTTGGTGGCCGAGTCTGACGCAAGAAAATTCTACTTTGCCGACTATAAGCGGATGGCTTATGCAATTTGGACTGCTCGTCATTTTCTTTTTATTAAATTATTGGAGTGTAAAAACATTTGCGAAGTCGAATTTAATCATAACTATCTTTAAATTTTTTGTACCGGCACTAACAATTATTGTATTGTTACTGTATTTAAATGGCGATAATTTTTCAAGTGCTGGTTTCGCGCCATTTGGATTTTCGGGTGTACAGGCAGCGATCTCTGCCGGTGGTGTTATTTTTGCTTATCTAGGACTGACACCTATTGTATCGGTTGCAAGTGAAGTGAAAAATCCGCAAAGAACGATACCAATTGCTCTTATTTTGTCTGTAGTCTCTTCACTGATTGTTTATGTTCTCCTGCAAGTTGCTTTTATTGGAAGTATTCCAACGGAAATGCTTAGCCAAGGATGGGCAGGAATTAGTAAGGAATTTAGTTTACCATTTAAAGATATTTCCGTTCTATTAGGACTGGGCTGGATGGTCTACTTTATCGTTTCTGATGCCATTATATCACCGAGCGGAACGGGGAATATTTATATGTCAGCTACTCCTCGTGTTGTCTATGGCTGGGCTCAAAGCGGAACATTATTTAAAGTATTTTCTAAAGTTGATGCCAAATCAGGTATACCAAGACCTGCACTCTGGTTTACATTTGTCCTTTCTGTTTTCTGGACATTGCCATTTCCTTCATGGGAAGCGTTAATTAATGTTGTTTCTGCAGCGCTTGTATTAAGTTATGCTCTCGCGCCGATTACAGCGGCAGCGCTTCGAAAACAGGCTCCTGAGCTAAATCGTCCGTTTTGGGTAAAAGGAATGTCCATCATTGGACCACTTTCATTTGTTATTGCATCATTAATCGTTTATTGGTCTGGCTGGAAAACACTTTCTTGGTTATTATCTTCACAAGTTATCATGTTTGTCATCTACCTATGTTGCAAAAAATGGGTACCAACTTCACAAGTATCTTTTGCGCAGCAAATCAAATCATCATTATGGCTCGTTTTTTATTACATTGCCATAATGGTTGTGTCATACTTCGGTATGTTTGGCGAGGGAAAGGGGTATTTAACCAATTCAATAGACTTGATAGCGGTTAGTATTGTTTCCTTGATTAGCTATTACTGGGCGGTTCATACTGCTTTACCTGTTGTCGACTTGGATGACGAAGACGAAGTGGAAAGCACGGATTATGTAAAGGTAGAGAATGCACCGATTAGTAAATGATATTTGTATAAGCATAAATTGAAAAAATGGTTTAAAAACCTTTTTCTTTTTAGGTGGGCGAGAGCATCTGGCCGTGCATAGGAGTAAAGTGTACCCTTTGTAAAGGACATTTTAAAAAAAGCCTAGGCAGTTTTAAGAAGATGATTCCTGAATTGAATAGGGCTCATCTTTTTT